>NZ_NPFL01000002.1:0-384407 GCF_002259075.1 Rhodococcus sp. 15-725-2-2b
GGAAAACCCCGTCAACGCCCACAAAGCAGGCACCATCACCGGCCTGACCGTCACCGCAGGCGACGCCATCACCCAAGGCACCGTCCTCGCAGAGATCAAATAACGACATATCGGTAGCGATGCGAATTTTGGCTCGAATCCGGGCCTTGGATAGCGTTACCCTGTAGCAATGTCCGAGCTTCCGGAAATTCGTATCGGTACAGCTGATCGGGAAAAGGCGCTCGACGCGCTGAGCCTGCACTTCAGCGAGGGTCGCCTCACGGTTCCCGAGTTCGACGAGCGCAGTGCCACTATCGCTTCGGCCACGACGCGTGGGGAGCTCGACACAGTCTTCGTCGATCTCCCCGCGACGCCGGGTACGGCCCAGGCACCTGCTCGGACCGGGGCGTCGCCCGTTCCCGCAACGGCCGGAACCGGTATCGACTGGCGCGCAGTGGTGATGCCGGTGGTGATATTCGGTTCCCTGGCATTGTTCTTCCTCACCGACTTCGATCAGAACTGGCTCTTCTTCCTTCTCATTCCGTTGGCGGGTGCGGTGCTGTCGGCAGGTGGCCATTCCAAGAACGAGAAAAGGAAGAAGAAGAGGGATCGTTGAAGGCGCTTCTGTTCGATGTGTTCGGCACGGTGGTCGATTGGCGCACCAGTGTGGCCCGTGAGGTCGAATCTCTGTGTGGTTCCGACGTGGACAGTCATGCATTCGCCGACCGCTGGCGCAGCCTGTATCAACCGGCGATGGAACAGGTCAGGTCGGGTAGTCGACCGTTCACCCGGCTCGACGTACTTCATCTCGAGTCTCTTCGAGTCGTACTGTCGGAGTTCGACGTTCAGCTCGACGACGCCGACGTCGCATCCTTGAACAACGTGTGGCACCGATTGGATCCGTGGCCGGACTCGGTGCCCGGTCTCACGAGACTGCGGACCGATTTCATCATCGCCCCGCTCTCCAACGGCAATATCTCGTTGCTTCTCGACATGGCCAAGAACGCTGGACTGCCGTGGGACGCGATCCTCGGTGCAGAACCGGTCCAGGCGTACAAGCCCATGCCCGACGCGTATCTCCGCACCGCGGACATTCTGGGCCTGGAGCCGAGCGAATGCATGATGGTCGCTGCCCACAACAGTGATCTCATGGCAGCAGCCGACTGCGGGTTCGCTACGGCCTTCGTCGCCCGTCCACTCGAACACGGGCCGAGCCAGACCGCCGACCTCGCCGCGGAGTCGGACTGGACCCACAGCGTCGACTCGATCGAGTCTCTGGCAACACAATTGGGCTGCTGACCGCACCTGCCGCTCAGTGACGCGCGAGAGGAATGAGTTGGCGCGCAATCCACGCGTCCACGTCCCGATGCGACCGGAAGCGGACAATCGTCAGCTCAGGGCGGCGCACACTCAGTTGCCGCACCCGCTCGGTGGTCGACCGATCGGTGTTCCACGCCCATCGAATGATGTGTTCACGGTCGAGGAAGATGCGGTGCAGTGGCGGCTCGATGTTCCCGTTCCACAGCTCACGCCTACCGAACCTGCGGCGTAGCGTCCGAATTGTCACCTGCCGCATGACTGTTCGACGGAGTAGGTCGAGCCACAGGAACAGCTCGGCTCGGTCGGCGAGACGGTCTCGAACAATGCTGTACTGCCATTCGGTGACCCACGAAGAACGTGCAACGAACTCGTTGACGTCGTGCTCGAAGGTCGGACGCGGTGTCCAGTTCGGTCCGTGGAACAGGCTGTCGATCTCGATGTGTTCGATACCGAGCAGGCACCCGAGGCGCGCGGCCAGCGTGGTCTTGCCGGAACCGGATGTTCCCGCGACGACGATTCGCGCAGGGCGATGTGGCAGCGCAGCATCCGGTCCGAAAATCACGACCGCGTCGCTCGTGTGCGGGCCAACAGATACGCCTGAGGCGTGGGTTCGTGCCCCATCGGGGCTCGATGCACGCGCACGTCCACCTCGAAGTCCGCGTCGACGAGCATGCCCGCGACTGCGTCGGGGTCGAGTCGATAGGCGTCGAAGGAGACCGAGTGCCCGTAGACGTGTTCGAGCCGCACTCGCTGGTCGCCGGACTGAAATGCCAAGAGCAGTGGACCGTTGGGCATGAGCACTCGATGCAGTTCGGCGAACACGGCAGGCAGGTGCGCCGGAGGGGTGTGGATGATCGAGTACCAGGCAACGATCCCGGCGACGGAGCTGTCCCCCGCGTCCAATGCCTCCATGGATCCGACACCGAATCGCAGGTGCGGATGTTCGCGCCGAGCGACCTCGATCATGTTGGGCGACAGATCCATTCCCGCTACGTCGAGGCCGAGGCGGTGCAGCTCCGCGGTGATGCGGCCGGATCCGCAGCCCACCTCCAGAACGGACCCGCTCGGTACCCGGGCCGCGAATGTCGTCAACAATCCGTGCTCGAGATGTCGGCCGTCGAGCTCGTCGCGGACGAGGTCGGCGTAGCTCTCGGCGACGGTGTCGTAGGCAGATCTCGTCATCGAGACATGCTGGTGCTCGGCCACGGTGGCTACGGTACCGGCTCACCCGGCGTCGGCAGGTACGAGTGCGTCAGCATCTCGAAGAAGTGACCGGTCGGGTCGCGGAAGTACACTCCGCGGCCACCGTGCCCGGTGTTGACGGTGCCGGGTTCGGTCATCCGAGGATCGGCCCAGTGCTCGATGCCCTGGTCGACAAGCCTGGCGTAAGCCGCATCGAACAGATCGTCGCTGACTCGAAAGGCGTAGTGCTGGAACTGAATATCGTCGAAGGGAGGCTCGGCGAATTGAACGAGCGTGCCGTCGGTGAGTTGCACGTTGACGAACGGCCCCCACGACGGTGCCTCCGGCAGAGCGAACAGCGTGCGAAAGAACGCCGCAGAGTCGGAACTGTTCTTCGCCACGATGATGGTGTGATCGAACGAAATGGACATGCGCTGCCTCCTGGGCAGTACGACGCCTCCATGCCTGACGCAGTCCGTCATCGACACGCGACGCTGCCGCCGATGCTCGCACGGACCCCGAATCCGAGTCAACCGGTGAATTCACGGCCGCAGTTCGGTCATCTCCGATGACAGCATTGCCGAGGAAAGGACCACAGCATGGTCGGCCGACTTCTGTTCGTTCACGGTGCCGGCGGATTCGTCGACGACGCACCGCTGGCCAACGGGCTTGCGCAGGCTCTGCGCCTCGACCCTCGGATGCCGGAGCTGCCCGACACCGCGATGGGTTTCGAGGACTGGGCCGAACCGGTTCGGCAGCACCTGGACCGGCTCGGACCCGACGATGCGGTGATTGCGCATTCTTTCGGCGCATCGATCCTCGTCAGGGTCTTGGCAGAACATCGCCGGGAGCTACCCCTGCGAGCCACTCTGTTGGCAATGCCGGACTGGACGCCGCGTGGGTGGGACGTCGCCGACTACGCGTTCACCACCCAGGAGCCCGAGACCGGCCTGACACTCCTCCACTGCCGGGACGACGACGTGGTTCCCATTTCTCACCTGGCGCTGAACTCGAAGGCTCTCCCGTCGGCGACGGTGGTCGAGTTCCCGACCGGTGGTCATCAGTTCGACGGCATGATCGACGCCGTTGCCGCTCGAATCCTCCGACCGGGCGCTCACCGATAGTCGTGATCGATTCCCGTTGCCCAGTGCGAACATTCGACGGCAACGACGTCGTCTCTTCCCCTCAGGAAGTCTCGGGCACCTGAGTCTCCCGATGCCGATGCCACGGCTGCGTCCACGTGTCGACGCGCCAGAACGACAGGATGGCCGGGACGGCCGTCGAACACGGCCCTGGCGAGACCGGTTTCCCGCGCTGCACCGAGTACTGCCCGAACCACCTCGGATCCGACGTCCGGGGTGTCGACCACGTGCACAACCGCGTACTCCGCGTCCGCCGTCGCCGCCAAACCGGCGGTGAAGGAGGCGCTCATGCCCTGGTTCCACTGGGGCGTGTGCACCGCGATCACGCCGTCGGGCATGGGCGCATCTGCTGCGCCGAGAACCACGACCACGCGATCACAGCCACCGTCGCGCAGCGCCTGCACCGCCGTCCGCAACCACAGCCCGTCGTGGGCGAGAACCTTGGGCGATCCGTATCGCGTTCCGGCACCGGCGGCCAGTAGCACTCCGACGGCCAGGTCCGACACGATCGCTCCCTTCTCCGTTCGGTGGAGTCTTGGATGTTCGCACAACGTCCACGTCGAGTACGCCCCGAAGTTTGTGCGCGCTCGACTAGCGAGGATAGGCGTGATGGCTGATTCTTAGTGCACTTCTCCTGCAGCGTCGCAGGAATCCTGCCCTGTTGCTTCCGCGAGGTGCCCACCCATGTCCGTCAAGCCCACCACACGCAAACGTGTCCATCCTGTCGACGAAGTGCTTCCCGTTCCGAAACTTGCCGCCTACGGGTTCCAACATGTCGTCGCGTTCTACGCAGGCGCTGTCCTGGTACCGATCATCATCGGCAGCGCGATCGGACTGACCAACGAACAGTTGATCCACCTGATCAATGCGGATCTGTTCACCTGCGGCATCGCGTCGATCATTCAATCGGTCGGATTCTGGAAGGTCGGCGTTCGACTCCCGCTGCTGCAGGGTGTGACGTTCGCCGGTGTCTCTCCGGTGATCGCGATCGCGATGGCGAACGGCGGCGGCACCGAGGGGTTGCTGTACGTCTACGGCGCCGTCATCGTCGCCGGACTCGTCACCTTCTTCATGGCTCCGTACTTCAGCAAGCTGCTGCGGTTCTTCCCGCCGGTGGTGACCGGTACCGTCATCACGATCATCGGTGTCGCGCTGCTCCCGGTGGCCGTCAACGATGCGGTGACCAATCCCGCTACGCACGAGCAGGATCCGACGAACGGCCGGTGGATGGCGTACGCGATCGGCACGCTGCTGATCATCGTGCTGATCCAACGTTTCTTCAAGGGCTTCATGGCCACCATCGCCGTGCTGCTCGGCCTCGTGATCGGAAGCGCCGTGGCATTCGTGCTGGGAGACATGAACTTCGACGGCACCTCGGATGCATCGTGGGTCGGCTTCACCCAACCCTTCCTGTTCGGAGTACCCAAATTCAGTGTCATCGCGATCATTTCGATGATCGTGGTCATGCTCATCATCGCCGTCGAAACCACCGGCAGTGTGTATGCGACGGGTGAGATCGTCGGCAAGCGCATCAAGAAGGACGACATCGCAGCGACTCTGCGGGCGGACGGAGTGGCCACCGTCATCGGCGGTACGTTCAACTCGTTCCCGTATACGGCGTTCTCGGAGAATGTGGGCCTGGTGCGCCTGACCGGTGTGCGCAGCCGGTGGGTCGTCGCCGCGGCCGGCGGCATCATGATCCTGCTCGGCCTGCTGCCCAAGACCGCGGCGGTCGTCGCGTCCATCCCGCCACCGGTACTCGGTGGTGCCGCGCTGGCGCTGTTCGCGACCGTCGCCGTGGTCGGAATCCAGACGCTGTCGAAGGTGGACTTCACCGATCATCGCAACCTGATCATCGTGGCCACCAGTCTCGGACTGGCGATGCTGGTGACCATTCAACCGTCGGTCTCCGAGGGCGTGCCGGATTGGCTCGAGATGTTGTTCGGCAGCGGCATCGTTCTCGGCGCGGTGTCCGCGATCGTGCTCAACGTGTTGTTCTTCCACATCGGCAACCGCGGCCAGGCGGTTGCAGGCGGTCCGGGTAAAGGCATCACCCTCGACAAGGTCAACGAGATGTCCGCCGAGGACTTCGCCGCCACGTTCGGCGGCCTGGTGCAGGGCACTCCGTGGGTGGTCGAACGCGCCTACCAGCAGCGCCCTTTCGCCGATGCGCACGGTCTGCGCGAGGCCTTCCAGGAGGCACTGTTGGCCGGCACCACCGAGGAACAGATCGAGCTGATCAACAGCTACCCCGATCTCGGCAGCGAGGACGCCACCGGCACCCTCAACGCGGCCGATCACGTCGGCCTGTCCAACCTCGAGGAGGACGAACACAACAACATCGTCCAACTCGCCGCCGAGTACAGGGAACACTTCGGCTTCCCGCTGGTGATCTGCGCGCGGGAGACCGAACGCTACGATCGAGTCCTGGCCAACGGCTGGTCTCGCGTCGAGAACGCACCGTCGGCCGAGCGGTCGTTCGCGATGATCGAGATTGCCAAGATCGCCAACTACCGGTTCGACGATCTCGTGGCCGATGCCAACCCGATCGCGGCCGCGCGGTTCGGTCGCATCAACGATTTCAGATAGAGAGCGCGAGTTGCTACACGAATGGATAGGGCTCGACGGGTTCAATCGGCTCAGTGACAGGCAGGCGATGCATGCGCTCTACGAGTGCTGCGCGTCGTCGATCTGGGCCCGTCGAGTCGCCCACGGTCGCCCCTTCGACAGCCGAGACATGCTGTTGGACAGAGCAGATCGGGTGTTGGCCGAACTACCCGAGGCGGAGATCGACCATGCGCTCGACGGTCATCCTCGGATCGGAGGCAAGGCCGACAACCCGTCGTCGAAACGTGAGCAGGCCGCGGTGACGAGCGCGGGCACCGAGGTGCTCGACAAGTTGGCGGCGGGAAATCGTTCCTACGAGGAGAAGTTCGGTCACGTCTACCTGGTGTGCGCCACCGGCAGATCCGCGGAGGAACTGCTCGCTATCCTCGAGGAGAGGCTCGACAACGATGCCGAAACCGAAAGACGGGTGCTGCGCGTGGAACTGGCCAAGATCAATCGAATTCGCCTCGGCCGCATGCTGGGCCCCGAGCAGTGACGGGATTGTCGACGCACGTCCTCGACGCGACGTCGGGGACACCTGCGGTAGGGATGAGGGTGCGGTTGTTCCATCCCGAGGAAGGCGAGATCTCCACGGCCACCACCGATGGCGACGGCCGCATCGGCGAGGTCGTGCCCGGTCCGATCGATCCGGGCGTGTACCGCCTGTCGTTCGACACCGGCGACTACTTCGAGGCGACGAGAACACCGAGCTTCTATCCCGAGGTGTCCATCTCGTTCACCGTCACCGATCCCGACGCCCACTACCACGTCCCATTGCTGTTGTCCCCCTTCGCTTATTCGACCTATCGCGGGAGCTGACATGACCGACCTGACCGGCAAGATCGTCCTCGGATCCAATCAGTACGGCAAGGCCGAGAACCGCGTGGTGCGGATCTATCGGGACTCGCCTCGGCACGAGATCCACGACATCAACGTCTCGAGCGCTCTGCGTGGTGACTTCTCCCCAGCTCACCTGGTGGGCGATCAGTCCAATGTCCTTCCCACCGATACTCAGAAGCAGACCGCGTACGCGTACGCGAAGACCAAGGGATTGCTCCACCTGGAGAGTTACGGCCTCGATCTGGCCCGCCACTTCGTCGACGATGTGGAGCCGGTGGAGGGTGCGCGCATCGAACTCGAGGAGTACGCGTGGGCCCGCGCGGTGATCGACGGCGTCGAGCACGATCACACGTGGACCCGCAAGGGCGAGGAGATCCGTACGTCGGCGGTGACCGTCGAGGGCAAGGGTGACGCGCAGCAGACGTGGGTGATCAGCGGCTTCAAGGAGATGGTGATCCTCAAGTCCACGGGTTCGGAGTTCCACGGATTTCTCGAGGACGACCTGACGATTCTCGAGCCCACGACCGACCGGGTGATGGCGACATCGTTGACAGCGCAGTGGCGATACACCACCACCGACGTCGAGTGGGATGCCGTCTACGCGGGCGTGAAGGCGGCGATGATCGAACGGTTCGCCAATTTGCAGTCACTGGCCCTCCAGCAGACCCTCTACGCCATGGGCGAGGCGGTGCTGGAGAAGTATCCGTTCATCGCCGAGATCACCATGTCCGCACCGAACAAGCATCACTTCGTCTACGACCTGGGCAAGTTCGGCATCGAGAACAATCTCGAGGTGTTCAACGCGGACGATCGGCCGTACGGTCTGATTCAGGCAACCGTCGAACGCGAGGATGCCCCGGACGCCGGAAGTGCCTGGCGGACATACTCTGTCGTCGGATAGGGTGCCGCGCTCATGTGTGCAGCGCCGCGGTCCATTCCACCAACGGGGTGAGAGCTCGCCAGGCATCGCGCACCTTCGTCGCGGCCTTGGGTGTCTCGAGCCACGCGGGTGAGCCGAAATGCTTGCCCGCGGTGAGTGACTTGTGGCGCAAGAGGTCGATGCGCGGGTGGTCGAGCTCGTATCCCCGCGGCTTGGTCTTGAGCTTGTCGCCGCCGATCTCGTAGCCGGCCTTGGTCAGCGTCGCCAGTATCCGCTCGAGTTCGGCTCCGCGGACGTCGTCGTCGACGGTGCGGCGGTAGCGGGCAACGCCCTCGGACGAGGAGTCGTAGAAGCCGCCTGCAACGAACAATCCGGCGGGATCTATCTGCACGTAGAAGCCGAGACTGTCACCGCGAGCGACGAAGCCGCCCTGGTGGGTCTTGTACGGGGTCTTGTCCTTGGAGAAGCGAACGTCGCGGTAGGGGCGGAAGACCTTGGCGGTACCGAACTCCGATTCGAGTGTCGCGAGCAACGCCGTCATCGGCCCCTTGACCGCGTTGTCGTAGACATCCTTGTGCTCGTTCCACCAGAGCTTGCTGTTGTCGGCTTCGAGGTCCTCGTAGAAGTCCAGAGCCGCGAAGGGTATTCCGGTGAAGCCAGTCATCGTTCGATCCTATGCGGCCCCGGTAGCCGACGAACGAGGGATGGATTGAAGCGCGAGATAGACATCGAGCCGATCCGAGGTGGAACTCATATCGCGGCCCAGCAACTCCTCGACTCGCTTGATTCGGTACCGCACGGTGTTCAGGTGTACGTGCAACGATTCGGCCGTTCGGTTCCACGATCCGCCGGAGGCCAGGAACTCGCGGAGGGTATCGGTCAGACCGGCATCGGTTCGCCTGTCGTAGTCAAGCAGCGGCGCCAGAACGTGTTCGACGAACGACCGACGCACGTCGTCGGGCAGAGCCGAGAGCATCGTCACCGCCGATGTCGGCTGCGCACCCGCGGTGATGGTCACCGGGCTCGACCCTTGCCTGCTCATTTCCAGTGCGTGGCGGGCCGATCGCAGCGCGCCGTCGATGGTGATCCCGGTCGCTTCGGAACTGACGCCCACCAGCAGACGGCTGTGTCCGATGCCGGAGCCCAAGCGGCTCAACCGGGTTCGCAGTGTGTGCGTGAAGCTCGGATCGTCGGTGTTCACGACGGCGACGATGTCGCCGTGCGTGCTGCATCCGACGCACCCGCCGCCGAAGGAGGTCAGGGTGTCACTGAGAACCGTACGCAGCATCTCGCGCAGGTCGATCCGTCCGCTGTGGACGACCCTGACGACGACCAGCGAGCGGTCCGGGTCGACTCCTGCCTGGCGCAGCCGCGTCATGGCTTCGGGTCTGGTGCTGTCGGTTTCGATCAACGCCACTGCCTGGTCGGCGATTTCACGACGGACCAGCCGCCCCTCCTCGCGTCGAGCACGATCGAGCGCGGCGATCGCCGCGAGCTGACCGAACGCGTCGGAGATGGCGGGTGGGAACGTCGCCATGTCTCCGGCCACTGCGAGGAACCATCGCGTGGTCCGCTGCACGAGCGACGGTCCGATGCCGAAGATGCTGTACACATCGCCGTCACCGAGAGTGGTTGTCGTGGGGAGCCTTTCGGAGGACAGCGCGGCGTGCGTCAGCGTGTCCACGTCGGCATCGGTGAACGCCGAGACCTCGGCGACCAGCCGACGTCCGGTCGCGGTGAAGATCAGACACGCCATCCCGGTCTCCCTGGAGGTGTACAGCGCCAGCTCGTCGAGCGCCCTGCCGTCCGCGATCGCCGTGAGCAGCTGACGTTGCCGGACGAGCGAGGTGTTCAGCATGGCTATGCGGTCTCCGGTGACACGGCCGACGAGGAACTCGGTCACCTCCCCGAACGACACGGCCTCGGGTATTGCGAGCAGCGGTAGACCGTGCCGCTCGCAGGCCTCGATCAGATCGGGTGGGACGTGGCCGAGAAGCCCTTCACCGGCGGCCAGTGCCGACGCTCCCGATTCGGTGACGGCCCGGACGAACATCTCACTGTCCGCGCGCGTTCGATGCCATACGAGACCGGTGATGACCAGCTCACCACCCGCGATGTAGCGCGACGGGTCGGGCAGATCCGTCGTGTACGTCCATCGCAACGTCCGACCCAGTGCGTCGGTATCGGAGGTGAGCAATCGAATGCCGAGCTGCGCGGCGTCCAGCAAGTCCTTGACCTGCACTGCGGTTCCTCCCCCGGCCCTCGCTGAGCGTGCCCGAAACAGCCGAGCGCGTAGGAAGAAACAGTATGTGTGGGTTGTTTCCACCGGGTTTCGGGCGTATCGCCGAACGACCGAAGATCGGTAACAGATACTCACTACAGTTCGAGAGAACACATCGGCTGGTGGATCTGCCGGCGTGGAGGATCCGCCGGCGAGGACGAGGGGTGAACGACGACCATGGATCTCGGTACTGTCGACGACATCGTGCTTCCCGGCTCCCGCGCGGACCTTCCGCCAGGACGTGTGGACACTGCGGTCCTCGCGGGAGGTACCTGGCTGTTCTCGGAGAAGCAGGACCATCTGGTCACCCTCGTCGACATCACCGCCTTGGGCTGGGAGCCGTTGACAGTCACCGAGACCGGGCTCTCGATCGCCGCGACGTGCACCATCGAGACGCTGGCACGCTACACCTCTCCGTGGCCGGCCACCGCGCTGTTTCCCCGCTGCGCAGCAGCATTGTTGGCCTCGTTCAAGATCTGGAAGACCGCCACCGTCGGCGGCAACATCGCGCTGGCTCTTCCTGCCGGAGCGATGATCTCGTTGACCGCAGCCCTCGACGGCGTCGGGCAGGTGTGGTCGGGCGATGGCCCCGATCACGACTATCGCATCGCGATCGCAGACCTGGTCACGGGCCCGCACGCCAATGCCCTCCGACCGGGAGACGTGCTGCGCAGTATCGATGTTCCACTGCACGCTCTCCAGTCGCGAACGGCGATGCGCAAGCTCGCGCTGTCACCGCTCGGCCGATCGGCGGCCGTGGTGATCGGGCGGGTCGACGAGGGCGGCGAGTTCGTTCTGACCGTCAGCGCGTCGACCGTCCGTCCGTTCGTTCTGCGCTTCCCGGCCCTGCCGACGGCGGGCGAGCTCGACGACGCGCTCGCCGCCACCATCGGTCCCCAGCACTGGTACGACGACCCCCACGGGGCTCCGGACTGGCGGCGTCACATCAGTTGCACTGCAGCGCAGCAGATTCGCGAGGAGTTGTCATGATCGTAGACATCAACGGTGTGCCGACCGATGTCACTCCACGGCCAGGTCAGTGTCTGCGCACCATGCTCCGTGAACACGACCACTTCGAGGTGAAGAAGGGGTGCGACGCGGGCGACTGCGGCGCATGTTCGGTTCTCGTCGACGGTGAACCGGTGCATTCGTGCATCTTCCCCGCGTTCCGTGCAGCGAACCGGTCCGTCACCACCGTTGCGGGGCTCGGTACACCGGACGATCTCCATCCGATGCAGAGCCGGTTCGTCGAAGCCGCCGGATTCCAATGTGGGTTCTGCACTGCGGGAATGATCGTCACGGCCTCGACGCTGACCGAGGGCGATCTGGACGAGCTTCCCGAACGGCTGAAGGGAAACCTGTGTCGCTGCACCGGGTATCGCGCCGTGTCCGACGCGGTCTGCGGAGTGGTCAACACCGAGAAGTCCGTCGACGGTCCGGCGTGTGGACGGTCCCTCGCGGCACCGGCAAGTACCCGCATCGTCACCGGAACCGAGCCGTACACACTCGACCACACCCCTCCCGGATTGCTGCACGCCAGTGTTCTCGGAAGTCCACATGCACATGCCCGGATCGTGTCCATCGATACCAGCGCGGCCGAGCAGGTGCCGGGCGTCGAGTTGATCCTGACTGCGAAAGACAGTCCGAGAACCGCGTTCTCGACGGCCCGACACGACCGCCGCGTCGACGATCCGGACGACACCCACGTTCTCGATACCGTCGTGCGCTTCATCGGCCAGCGAGTGGCGATCGTGGTAGCAGAATCGGTCGCGGCAGCCGAGGAAGGGTGCCGCGCTCTCGTCGTCGAGTACGACGTGCTGCCCGCAGTGTTCGATCCGGAGTCCGCGCTCGCCCACGATGCGCCGAAGATCCACGGCGACAAGGACGCGACGGCTCGGATCGCGGATCCGTCGCGCAATCTGGTGGCCGAGCTGCACGGCAGTACCGGGGACGTCGACGCGGGCGTTCGCGACGCAGCTGCGGTGGTCACCGGCCGCTGGACCACTCAGCGGATTCAGCACGTGCACTTGGAAACCCACGGCACCATCGGCTGGTTGGACGAGACCGGAAAGCTGAATCTGCGCACCAGCACTCAGGTTCCGTTTCTGGTGCGAGACGAGATCTGCGAGATCTTCGGCTTGGCACGCGATCGCGTCCGCGTGTTCACCGCGCGCGTCGGCGGCGGATTCGGCGGCAAGCAGGAGTTGCTCACCGAGGACGTGGTGGCGCTGGCGGTACTGCGTACCGGTAGACCGGTGCAGTTCGAGTTCACGCGCACGGACGAGTTCACCGTGTCGCCGTGTCGTCATCCGTTCCGTGTCGACGTCACCGCCGCCGCGAGCGCCGACGGTATCCTGACGGCCCTGGCGATCGACGTCCTCACCGACGCCGGTGCCTACGGGAACCACAGTGCCGGAGTGATGTTCCACGGCTGCGGCGAGTCGGTGGCGATCTACCGGTGCGCCAACAAGCGGGTCGACGCAAAAACCGTGTACACCAACAACATTCCGTCCGGAGCCTTCCGCGGTTACGGATTGGGGCAGGTGATGTTCGCGATCGAATCGGCGATGGACGATCTCGCCCGAGAGATCGACATCGATCCGTTCGAGTTCCGCAGGCGCAACGTGATCGTCCCCGGCGACGACATCGTCGCCGCACACCACGAGGCGGACGATCTGCAGTTCGGCAGCTACGGCCTCGACCAGTGCATCGATCTGGCCGAAGCCGCTCTGCGACGCGGCAACGGCGAGCACGCACCGGCGGGATGGAAGATCGGCGAAGGGATGGCGGTGGCCATGATCGCGACCATTCCGCCGCGCGGTCACCGCGCCGAGACCTCGGTGGCATTGCTGCCCGAGGGTCGGTACGAGATACGGGTCGGGACTGCAGAATTCGGCAACGGCACCACCACCGTCCACACTCAGATCGCGGCGAGTGAGCTGGGCACGTCCGTCGACCGCATCGGAGTCGATCAATCCGACACCGACTCGGTCACGTACGACACGGGCGCATTCGGTTCGGCGGGCACCGTGGTGGCGGGCAAGGCCCTGTACGCGGCGGTTCGCGCGATGTCGACTCGGATCCTGGAGTTGGCCGCCGCCGCGACCGGACACCGGAATTCGGACTGCACACTCGGACCGGAGGGGGTGCGCTGCGGAGATCGCTTCGTCACCCTCGACGACGTTCTGACGATGGCAGGAGGCACCCTCGTGACCGCGGGCAACAGTGGTGGGCTGCCGCGTTCGCTCGCGTTCAACGTGCACGCGTTCCGGGTGGCGGTGCACGAGGACACCGGTACCGTGAAAATACTGCAGTCGGTGCAGAGCGCGGACGCAGGAACCGTGATGAACCCGCAGCAGTGCCGTGGACAGGTCGAGGGTGGCGTCGCCCAAGCGATCGGGAGCGCACTGTACGAGGAGATTCGTACCGACGGTGCCGGTCTGGTCACCACCGATTCGATTCGCAGCTATCACGTTCCGCAGTTCGCGGACATTCCCCGCACCGAGGTTCTGTTCGCCGACACCTACGACCGTCTGGGTCCGTTCGGTGCCAAGTCGATGAGCGAGTCTCCGTACAACCCCGTGGCACCGGCTCTGGCCAACGCGATCCGTGACGCCGTCGGTGCCCGACTGTACGACCTGCCCATGTCGTCGGACCGGGTGTGGCGTGCGGTCAGCGGTCGTAGAAGGTCTGCAGAATGATCGTGCTGCGTGTCCGCACGTTGGCGGTTGCTCGGATCTCCTGCAGCAGACGCTCGAGCGCCCTCGGCGACTCGACGCGTACCAGCAGGACGTAGCTTTCCTCACCGGCAACCGAGTGGCACGACTCGATGGCCGACAGATGCTTCAACCTGGCGGGGGCATCGTCCGGTTGCGCGGGATCGATCGGAGTGATGGCCACGAACGCCGACAGCGGCCGACCGAGGGCCTCCGGGTCGACCTGCGCCGTGTACCCACGGATCACGCGTCGGGACTCCAGCCGCCTGACTCTGGATTGAACGGCCGAGACGGACAGCGAAGCCTTCTCCGCCAACGTCGCCAGAGTGGCGCGTCCGTCGGAGACAAGCTCGTCGATGATCAAACGATCGACGCGATCGAGATTTTCACTCACCTGCGCAATGTAGCCCAGATCCCGAACGAATCAGCGGCCAGATCCGTTATCGCTGGTCGAATCGGTGCTTGTGCCTCTTTTCGATCGTCCGGCAGAGGTCACACGAAGAGCGGCGGTAGGGCGAGAACCATGACCGCCGACCAACTGACGTGCGTCAGGATCGGCGCCAGAATTCCGCCGGACGCACGCCGCTGCAGTCCCATCACGTACCCCAGAAGTACCGCGGCGAAGCCGAGCATCGGGTTGCCCGAGGCGAGGGTGGCGATCGCGTAGACGACCGTCGAGATGATGACCGGATGCCTGACGCCGATGGCCGCGTACAACGCTCCTCGGAAGAAGATCTCCTCGGCGACGCCGTTGAGCAGCGCGATGAACACGATGAGCACCAGCGAACCCACCCGAGCGTGCGCCAGTACGTTCTCGGTGAAGTCGGCGAGCGGCGGTATCTGCCGAACGACGAGTCCGCCGAGCATGAACACCCCACCGACGGCGAGGCCGATCAGGATGGGTGTGACGATCGGTCGCCTGATCGATCCCCCGACCTGAATGCGTCCGAGATGCAATGGGCCCGAAAGGAATCCACCTACCGTCCACACCGCAGCCAACACCAGGGTCAGTGCGTAGAACGCCGGATCGCCCGGCTCGACCTTGAGCGAGAAATAGAGCACCGTCGCACCGATCACCAGTGTGATCAGCACGATGATCCGCCGCTTGCGGAACGCTGCGTCGGACTCCTTGTGATCGCGCTCGACCGGGTCGACCAGAGCTGACTTCATCACGTTGAGCGCGGTCGTGGACCACGTTCCCATCACGCCTCCTCGGTATCGGTCAGTCGGCGCACGACCGACCTCGCGCGTCGATTCACGTCGGCCATCACGTCGAGATTGGTCCGCACCGCCGCCGCAACGGGCTTCGAGTACAGCAGTCGACGCCCACCGAGGGCTTCGATCAACCCCCACGTGCGGTCCGACGACGCCGCGACACCGCGACGCCTGATCCCCAGGGCGTCACCGCCGCTCCACGCCGCGTCGGTGTTCGCCAGCCGAAGCGGATCCTTCAGGGCGCACACACCGGGAGGGTCACCGACCATTCCCCGCACACTACGGGCCATGGCGTCGGCAATCGTGGTCAGACCTCGGGGAGGGTCGGGAACGAGCTCGCGAATCCGACTCTCGGACGTCGTCATCGTGTTGTGCAATGATCCGACGAGATCCTCGGCGAGTCCGGCGGGAACCGGAATGATCTTTCCGATCACCTTTCCTGCGAGCGAGGTCGGCACCAGCGGCACCGGAACGCCGATGCGCTGGAGACCGGCAGCCTCGACGTACGCGAACACCAGATCTCGATACGGCACCACATCCGGCCCACCGATGTCGTAGGAGCCCGCCGGGACCGTCTCGGCGTCGGCGGACGCCACCAGGTAGTGCAGCACGTCGTCGACGGCGATGGGCTGCACGGGCTCGGCCAGCCAACTCGGCAGCGGCAGCACCGGCAAGCGGTCCGCGAGGTAACGCAACATCTCGTACGACGTCGAGCCGGCACCGAGGACGATGGCCGCTCTGAGCCAGACCAGCTCGACGCCGTCCACCGTCAGTGCCTCGCCGACGTCCGCCCGGCTCGCGAGGTGCTCCGACAGATGGTCGTCGTCGGGTACGAAACCGCCGAGGTAGACGATTCGGCCCACTCCCGCACGGGCGGCCGCGGCTGCGAACTGCTCGGCGGATCGTCGGTCCTGCGCGCGGTAATCCGACTCGCCGATGGCGTGAACGAGGTAGTAGGCGACATCGATGTCACCGGATTCCGCGAACGCGGCCGCGCAGGACCGTTCGTCGGTGACGTCGAGCGAGACTGCGGTGACGGAGTCGAAGAAGTCGAAGGTCCGCAGGTTGTCCGGCGTTCGGGAGCCGACGACGACGTCGGCATCGTCGGCCAGCAGCGCTGCCACCAACCGCGACCCGATGTATCCGCTGGCACCGGTGACGAGAGCTCTCATGCGTCGAGGCTAACGGCACTCGGGGCGTGGTGTCGGTGTGGCATTGTCGCTCCTATGGCTCTGGTCTTGGCAGGTGTGGTTCTCCCCGATCCCCTCGGTACCGAAACGGTGCTCCGGCGCGGAGTCGCGGTAGCGCGGGCCGGAGCGGGCTGGATGCTCACCACGACCGCTTTCGCGCTTACCCTCCCCGGCCGAATCGAAGCACTGCTGACGCGTATTGAGATGTTGATGACACGCATCGATCACGTGATCGACTCCGCCGACGCCGTGGTCGCCAGCGTGCAGCGGACAACCGGTGCCGCGGACGACGTGGTCGCCTCGGCATCGGTCGCCTCGCACACCGCGCTCGAACTGATCGAGTTGTTCGATCCCATCGCCAAGAAATCCGAACCCATGGCCCGCAAGTTCGTCGACAACCTCTCGGAGGAGGAAGTCGACGCAGCGATCGCCATGGTCGATCAGCTGCCTGGACTCCTCGCTCACATGGAAGCGCTGCTTCCCATCCTCGCCACCCTCGACACGGTGTCCCCCGAGATTCACGAGCTGCTCGGAGTCACCAAGGACGTCCGGCGCGCGGTCATCGGAATCCCCGGATTCAAGTTCTTCCGAAACCGCGGCGAGGACAAGCTGGCCGACGAAGAGCGATTCGAGGACTGACCCCTACTTGACGAAGGCGAACTCTTCGCCTGCGTGGAACCGGGCGAGGGTCTCCGAGATCGATCGCCGTGACGGCGGATGAAAAGCAAAGGCGTGCAATGCCGCTGCGACATAAGCGATTTCGGGTGACTTGATGAAGCCGATCCCGCCCAACGATTCGACCGCAGCGGAACTGCCCCGCACCAGAGCGTCGCGAACGGCGATGCGGTTGAACAACAACCTCACCGAGATGTCCTGCCCGCGTTCACCTTCGTCGAAGGCGCGGGCCACGTTCTCGATCGCCGCCATCGACGTCTCCAGTTCGGCCGCCGCGCGAGCGTATCCCTCGTAGTCGCCTTTGTCCTGCTCGATCATGCGCTCGAGCAGAGACGTCGCTGCACCGATGTAGTTGGCCGAGATCAGCATGCCGAACCAGAGGTATCCGGTCATCTCGTGCACACCGTCGGGGTCATCGTCCTTGTTCGGCAGAACCAGACTGGCAGGCACTTCGACGTCCTCGAGCAGGACCTCTTCGCTCTGCGCGCCGGCCAGGATGTCGGTGGTCCAGAACGGCTTCACGCTCATTCCCGGGAGACTTGCCGGGATCAGGGCGACGGCACGGTCGCCGGAGTCGATCTCCACGCTGCAGGTCAGCAGATCCATCGATCGTGCCAGGCTGCACGGCTTCTTGCTGCCGTTGACGATGTAGGTCTCGCCCTTCTTCACCGCGGTCATCGTCGGGATGAACACACTCCCGCCGGTCACGCCCTCCGAGAATCCGGAGGCGACGATCGCCTTCTGTTCGACCAGTCCCTTGATCAAGGCACGGTCGTCCTCGGTGGCACCGCGAGCGAATTCCGTCAGCGAGGCGACCGAGAGATGGTGCATCGTGGTTCCCGCACCCAGAGAGGGCGACCGCGACCCGATGGCCCGCTGCGCCCGGACCGCGTCGATGGCCGGAGCACCGAGACCCCCGAGTTCGGTCGGAACCACCAAACCGGTGCCACCGAATTCTCGAAACTTGTCGATCGCGTCCGACTCACGCGACTCGAGTCGATCCAGCGGGGTTGTGTCCAGATAGTGCATCAAACCCGGCATGTACTTCTCGAGGGTTTCCCTTTCGCGCACCATTAATCCAGTCACAGTTCTTCTCCTTGTGTCACTAATCGATTGTGTGCCACTGATTGATTGCATCTACGCCGTTTTGTGCCATCACTTGATCGCGACAAATCGGTTGTAATCCATAATCACAGCGGTGGAGCAGGTGAATTCGCGCTGACCATCGACGATACCCTGTGACCTGCACAGATAAACTAAAGATATCGTAAAATCTTGGCGATCAAAAAATACCGAGATCATTTTTTCGGGCCGTTTTACCGACTGATTTCCGTTGCGAAAGCGTCTATCGAAACATCGAATATTCTTTCGTCGAATACCGATCGATGTCGCCGCCGGCTCCGAATCAACTCATGAATTCGCGACGAACCACAATCGACTCTGTGAGGAGTTCTGGTACACGATGGTTGTCAACAGATTGATGAAACGACTCGGCGGCGACGAACGCGTGGATTTGCTGCGGGCCGTCCGAGAAGCCGATGTGGTCCCCTACTTCCGCAAGATGGAATCGGCTGTCGCTCCCGTCGTTCGCGTCGAGGGCGAAGACAAGATCATGCTCGGTTCCAACAACTACCTCGGCATCGCCGACCACCCGAAGGTGGTCGAGGGTGCTCAGCACGCGCTCGACACGTTCGGCAGTGCCGTCACCGGAAGTCGCCTGCTCAACGGCACCCTGGACCTCCACCTCGAACTCGAACACGAGATCGCCCAGTGGCACGGAACCGACGACGCACTCGTCTTCACCACCGGCTACCAGACGAATCTCGGAACGATCAGCGCGATCGTCGGCCCCGGTGACACGGTGATCGTCGATTCTGCAGCCCACGCCTCGATCCGCGACGGCAGCGCGCTCTCCGGAGCGTCGGTGGTCAAGTTCAAGCACAACGACATGGCCGATCTCGAGGCCCGACTCCAGCAGCCCGTCGTCGACGACGGGGCCGTGCTGGTCATCGTCGACGGCCTCTACTCCATGGAGGGCGACCTCGCACCGCTCGATGCCGTCTCCGAGCTGTGTATCCGTTATCACGCGGCACTGATGGTCGACGAAGCCCACAGCCTCGGCATCTACGGGCCCCAACTCACCGGAGCCGCCGAGCTGTTCGGCATCACCAGGGACGTCGACGTCACGATGGCGTCACTGTCGAAGAGCCCCAGCTCCACCGGCGGGTTCGTCACCGGATCGAGTGATCTGATCGACACCCTGCGAGTCAAGGCCCGCGCCTTCCTGTTCACGACTTCCGGCGTGCCTGCTGCGGTGGGAGCCGCGCTGGCTTCGGTCAAGCTGATCCGCAGCGACGAGGGCAAGGATCGGGCTCGGCGCGTCCTCGACAACGCCGAGATGCTGCGCGGCGGATTGCAGTCGGCCGGGCTGGACGTAGCCGGTAGATCAGCGACCCCGCACGGAGACACGGCCTCACCGATCGTCTCACTCCACGTCGGCGACGATCTGGTGGCCATGAGTCTGTGGAAGAACCTCTACGACCGCGGCATCTTCACCAGCGCCGCCTTGCACCCCGCGGTGCCGAAATCCGGTGCGATACTGCGCCTGTGTGTGATGGCAACACACACCGAACAACAGCTGTCGACCGCAACGGACCACATCGTCGAGGCCGTGGCCGGACTACCCGGATGAGTGAGCACGCCCGCGGTCTCCGAATTGCGGTCACCGGTGCCACCAGCGACTTCGCAGCCGCGATCCTGCCCAGATTGTTCGACGACCCCGAGGTGGACACGGTCGTCGGCATCGCCCGTCGGCCTGCGCGAATACAACACCCCAAGTTCACCTCCGTCCGATCGGACATCCGGTCGCCGGAACTCGAGACGCTGTTCGACGGCTGCGATGCCGTCCTGCATCTGGCGTTCGTCGTCGAGGAGCTCAGGGACAAGACCGAAACTCACGACATCAACCTGCGCGGCTCACGCAACGTGATCGACTCGGCGTACCGAGCGGGCGTCGCGCGGGTGGTGATCGCGTCGAGCATCAACGCGTACGGTGCCGACATCGCGCCGGAACCGCTCACCGAGAACACCTATCCCACAGGTGACCCCGGCCGCTACTACTTCTACGACAAGGCCGAGGTGGAGCACTACGCGGAGTGGTGGCTACGCAGACACCCCGAGGAGATGGCCATCTCCATGCTGCGGTGCACCTACATCGTCGGACCGGACTTCTCCAACGACGGAATCGATCAGTTCACCGGCCCGGTGGGAGCCTTTCCCGACGCGGATCGCGCGTCGTATCAATTCCTGTATCAGGACGACATGGCCGACGCGTTCCACCGAGCCGCGAAGACCGACCTCGTCGGCCCGTACAACCTCGGTCCGGTGGACTGGGTCGGTGTACGCGAACTCGCCGCGATGCAGGGGCAGGTGATGTTCGACGTTCCCCAGAAAGCCGCGACCCACGTCGCGAACGTGGCGTTCCGGCTGGGCCTGACGCCCTTCTCCGGGCAGTGGGTGACACCGGGCGAACCGATCGTCGACTCCTCTGCCCTCGGCCGCGCCACCGGCTGGGCACCGACCCTCACGGCACACGAGAGCGCGGCGGTGATGATTCTGCTACAAGGCAAGCCGCTGCTTCGGCGCGGTGACGCCCTCGCGCGCGGCATCGCCTGCGAAGCCGCCCTACGCCCGGCCTCCGAGGCGGTGGAGCTGAGCCGCGCGGACGTCGCGGCCCTGCAGATCGACCATCGACATCTCGATACCGGTCACGGAAGCGTGCACGTCGAGATCCATCGGTCGTCCGCGGGATCCGATCGTTCCGTCGTACTTCTCGCGGACACCGGTACGCACGGGCGGTATCTGACGACGTTGGCGTCGGACATCGCGGCCGGAGGGGTCGATGCCGTCGTGCTCGATCTCCCCGGGCACGGCTTGAGTACGGGTCGGCGCGGTCGATCGTCGGCGGCGCAGACCACCGCCGCCGTGGATGCGGCGTCACGGTTCGCTCGGGTGGAACTCGACACCGCGCCGATCACGGTGCGCAGCGGTGTTCGCCACGCAGCGGACACGCTGATCGGCGGTATCGTCCGGCGGGCGACCGGCTGGACGACGATGGACGAGCCCAGCCGATCCGACGGCCTGCTGCCGGACCGGACTCGCGTCGACGGGACCTCGAGCATTCCGTTCGTGTCGACCGCCGCCGATGCACTGGCCCTGTGCGCGACGACACCGGGCCTCAGCGCCGCCGGATGAACCTGCTGCCGATACGTGTCCACCACGACGGTCGGCCGACGCCCGTCGTCGTGGCACCGGACGTCCGGGCCGCCTGAGCGGCGTGCTCGCGCGCGAGTCGGTCGACCTCGGCGCGGTTGATCCGCCAACTCTGCATCCAGGTCTCGACGTCCACCGGGCCGAGCGGCACGACCGGCGGCGTCGGGAACCGAATCCAGTCGACGATGCGAGCATTCAACTCGTCCAGCACATCTCGCGCCGAGTCCTCGCGCCGGATGGCGATGAGCGTCGACGGCAGCCGCTCGATCTCCTTGCGGAGCTGCAATGCGGTCGGCAGCAGTGCGTCGGCGGGCAGGTTCTCCCTCTTGAGAAAGCCTCGCACCCACCACAACTCGTCACCGGGATCCCCCATCGGGATCGGCTTGCCGGTCCCTTCCAGATTCTCGAACGCGCCGTTTTCCTGCGCCTGACGTATCTGTTTGTCCACCCAGGACTCGAACGTGACTCCTGGTTCCTTGCGCTCGGTCACCCCACCGACTGTAGATCCGTGGCTGCGCTGTTCGCCAGATCGGAACACGACGAAGCCCCGGACCGTTGTGCGGGCCGGGGCCGGGGTCGCGGCGGTGTCGGGTCAGCCGTACTCGGCGACCAATCGATCGAATTCGTCACGGTCGATGACCTGTGGCTCGTTGATCGCGAGCGCCTGCGCGTACTTGCTCGCCAGGTGGTAGTCACGACCGAGCGGCCCCTGCTCGGCATCGTCCTCGTCGGATTGGATGCTTGCGCCCGGAGGCACCTCGTTCTGCAGTCCGTTGGTCTTGCTGCCGAGCAGAGCGTCGAGTTTCGCGGAAATCTTCTGCATGATCTCTTGGTCGTCGGTCATGGGAAGGGTGTACCCGAATCGCTCGAATCGACACCGCTGCGCGATCGGGGAACCGCGTGAGGATTATCTGTCGGTGCCCGGGGGCATGATGATGGGATGGCCAGGCACAGTACGGGCACCGACGTAGCGGGCGAGCTGTCGGTGATGGAGAAGTTGTCGCGGCCGACCCGGGAGTGGTTCTCCGGCGCTTTTCCTGCTCCCACGTCCGCGCAGTTGGGCGCGTGGTCGTCGATCTCGAGTGGTTCGCACACTCTCGTGGTGGCGCCGACGGGTTCGGGCAAGACGCTCTCGGCCTTCCTGTGGGCCTTGGACGAGCTGGCGCAACTGGGTGCGGACAGCACTCGCAAGACCAAGGTCCTCTACATCTCGCCACTCAAGGCCCTTGCCGTCGACGTCGAACGCAACCTGCGTGCGCCACTGGTCGGCATCACCCAGACCGCCAAGCGCCTCGGCCTGAACCCACCCGAGATCTCGGTCGGTGTGCGGTCCGGCGACACCAGCGCCGCCGACCGCAGAAACATGATCAAGACTCCGCCGGACATTCTGATCACCACTCCGGAATCGCTGTTCCTCATGCTCACCTCGGCCGCCCGCGACATCCTCGCCGAGGTCGACACCGTGATCGTCGACGAGGTTCACGCCGTGGCAGGCACCAAACGCGGCGCGCATCTGGCGGTGTCCCTGGAACGGCTCGACGCGATGCTGGACAAGCCCGCCCAGCGCATCGGCCTGTCCGCGACGGTGCGACCGCACGAGGAGGTGGGCCGTTTCCTGGCCGGTGCGGCCCCCATCGAGATCGTCGCACCACCCGCTCCGAAAACCTTCGATCTGACGGTCCAGGTGCCGGTGGAGAACATGACCGAACTGGGCGTCACCGATCCGAACGCCGACACCTCCGCCGCTCCCCCGGCGCAGGGCTCGATCTGGCCGCACGTCGAGGAGAAGATGGTCGATCTCATCCTCGAGCACAAATCGTGCATCGTCTTCGCCAATTCCCGTCGCCTCGCCGAACGGCTCACCGCGCGGCTCAACGAGGTGTACGCCGAACGGATCGGCGACGGCGTGGAGACACAACACAAGCCGCCCTCGCAGGTCGGCACTCCGAACGACGTGAACCACGGTGCCGATCCGTTGCTGGCCCGGGCCCACCACGGCAGCGTCAGCAAGGACCAACGCGCACTGATCGAGGACGACCTCAAGACCGGCAGGCTGCGCTGCGTCGTGGCCACCAGCAGCCTCGAGCTCGGAATCGACATGGGCGCAGTCGATCTGGTCGTTCAGGTCGAAGCACCGCCATCGGTGGCCAGCGGTCTGCAGCGCGTCGGACGCGCAGGCCACCAGGTCGGCGAGATCTCCAAGGGCGTGTTGTTCCCCAAGCATCGAACCGACCTGATCCACTGCGCGGTCACGGTCGAACGCATGACGTCGGGCAAGATCGAGGCGTTGTTCGTTCCCGCCAACCCTCTCGACGTCCTGGCGCAGCAGACCGTGGCAGCCTGCGCTCTCGAACCGATCGACGCGGAGGACTGGTTCGATTCGGTCCGTCGCACAGGCAGTTTCGCCACCCTGCCCCGATCTGCCTACGAGTCGACTCTCGACCTGCTCTCGGGCCGCTACCCCTCCGACGAGTTCGCAGAACTGCGCCCGCGGTTGGTGTGGGACCGCGACGCCAACACTCTCACCGGCCGTCCCGGGTCGCAGCGACTGGCCGTCACCTCCGGTGGCACCATCCCGGACCGCGGACTCTTCACCGTCTACATGGTGGGTGAAAAGCAGTCCAGGGTAGGTGAACTCGACGAGGAGATGGTCTACGAATCGCGAGTGGGTGATGTGTTCGCACTCGGTGCCACCAGCTGGCGCATCGAGGAGATCACCCACGATCGGGTGCTCGTGAGCCCGGCGTACGGCCAACCCGGCCGGCTCCCCTTCTGGCACGGCGACGGTCTCGGTCGACCGGCCGAACTGGGCCAGGCGCTGGGCGAATTCCTGCGAAGCACCACCGATCGCAGCAACCTCGCCGAGCGACTGAGCTCCGACGGTCTCGACGCCAACGCCGTCAACAACCTCATCGCCTTGCTCGACGAGCAACTCGAGGCCACCGGTCAGCTCCCCACCGACAAGACGATGATCGTCGAGCGGTTCCGCGACGAACTGGGCGACTGGCGGCTGGTGCTGCATTCCACCTACGGCCAGCAGGTACACGCGCCGTGGGCCCTCGCAGTCGGCGCGAGGCTCATCGAGCGCTACGGCATCGACGCCGCCCCCACCGCATCCGACGACGGCATCATCGTCCGGCTCCCCGACACCGACGACCAGCCGCCGGGCGCAGAACTGTTCGTGTTCGAGCGCGACGAGATCGCCGACATCGTCACAGAGCAGGTCGGCGGGTCGGCGTTGTTCGCATCGAGATTTCGCGAATGTGCCGCGCGCGCACTGCTTCTCCCCCGCCGAAACCCGGGCAAACGCGCGCCGTTGTGGCAGCAGCGCCAGCGTTCGGCTCAGCTGCTCGACGTGGCACGCAAGTACCCGACGTTCCCGATCCTGCTCGAAACCGTCCGCGAGTGCCTGCAGGACGTCTACGACCTTCCTGCCCTCGAGGACATCCTGGCCCGCATCGGCCGACGACAGATCAGAATCGTCGATGTCGAAACGCCGTCACCGTCACCGTTCGCCAATTCGCTGTTGTTCAACTACGTCGGCGCATTCATGTACGAGGGCGACAGCCCGTTGGCCGAACGCCGGGCCGCCGCACTGTCACTCGACTCGGCGCTCCTCGCCGAACTGCTCGGACGCGTCGAGCTGCGAGAGCTGCTCGACGACAGCGTCATCACCACCGCGGAACTCGAACTGCAGCGTCTTCCCGAGGACCGTCACGCCAAGGACATCGAAGGCGTGGCCGACCTGCTACGCCTGCTCGGACCGTTGACCGTGGACGAAGTCGGCCTACGCACCGACGGCGACGAATATCCGCAGTGGCTCGCCGAACTCGTCGACGCCAAACGGGCAATGGAGGTCTCGTTCGCCGGCCGGAACTGGTGGACGGCCATCGAGGACGCCGCTCGATTGCGCGATGCGTTGGGCGTCCCGCTTCCCATCGGTACTCCGGCCGCCTTCATCGAACCCGTCGACGATCCGCTGGTGGACCTGATCAGCCGGTATGCCCGAACCCACGGACCGTTCACCCTCGACGACGCAGCGGCGCGCTTCGGGGTCGGCACCGCCGTGGTACGCGACGTCCTACGCAGACTCGCCGTCGACAAGCGCGTCGTCGAGGGCGAATTCCGGCCCGGTGCCACGGGTAGCGAATGGTGCGACGCCGAGGTACTTCGGCGACTGCGGCGGCGGTCGCTGGCTGCGGCCCGGCAGGAGGTCGAACCCGTCTCCACCGCCACCCTGGGCCGCTTCCTGCCCGCGTGGCAGCACGTGGACAGCCGACGCCTGAGCGGGATCGACGGCGTCGCGACCGTCATCGAACAGCTTGCGGGCGTTCCTGTTCCGGCATCGGCGTGGGAATCTCTCGTGCTCTCGTCGCGGGTGACCGACTACAGTCCGGCGATGCTCGACGAGCTCACCTCGACCGGCGAGGTGCTGTGGTCCGGACACGGCGCGATCTCGTCGAAGGACGGCTGGGTGAGCCTGCACATGGCCGACACCGCACCACTGACCCTGGTGCCTGCAGCCGAGTCCGATCTGTCGGAACTGCAGATTCGCATTCAGGACGCCGTCGCGGGGGGCGGTGCGTACTTCTTCCGGCAGCTGTCCGACACCGTCGGCAGTACCGACGACACCGCACTGCAGGCTGCACTGTGGGAGCTGGTGTGGGCTGGTCGTCTGAGCAACGACACATTCGCTCCGCTTCGGGCGCTGCTGAACTCCACGACCACCCGCTCGGCCCCGAGTCATCGTGCACCTCGCCGTACACCGCGGTTGCGCTCGTACCGACAATTCGAACGTCCCTCGCTCCCGACCCGAACCGGACCGCCGACGGCGGGTGGGCGATGGTCACGATTGCCCGAGCTCGAACCCGACCTCACCGTCCGTGCGCACGCGACCGCCGACGTCCTGCTCGAACGCTACGGCGTGGTGACCCGCGGTTCGGTGATGAACGAAGGTGTGCCCGGCGGCTTCGCCACGATGTACAAGGTGCTCACCGGATTCGAGGATTCCGGTCGATGCCGTCGGGGCTACTTCGTCGACTCACTCGGCGGTGCGCAGTTCTCCACCTCCGACGTGGTCGACCGATTACGCAGTTACGACGAACCGAAAAAGAACGCCAGCGCTGTCGTACTCGCGTCGTGCGATCCGGCCAACCCCTACGGCGGAGCACTGCCCTGGCCGAAAGCCGGCAGCGGCGAGGCCGGTGTCGGAGATACGCCGGACGAGACGACGAAGCATCGGCCGGGCCGAAAGGCCGGTGCACTGGTCGTCCTCGTTCGGGGCGAGTTGACGATCTTCGTCGAACGCGGCGGGAAGTCGGTGCTCACGTTCGGTGAGAACGCCGACGACATCGGCGCTGCAGCAACCGCATTGGCGGCCACCGTTCGCCGCGGCGGAGTCGACAAGCTACTCGTCGAGCGGATCAACGGTCACGACATCCACGGCACCGACTTCGCCAAGACCTTGACCGAAGCAGGTTTCTCGGCGACCCCACGCGGACTTCGCCTGCGTCGCTGATTGCCCACTGCCTGCGAGACCACCGGAGAGGACACGAACACCGATGCCCGAGGGCGATACCGTCTGGCGCGCCGCCAACAGCCTGCGCGCCGCACTCGAGGGCCGGCAGCTCACCACCTGCGACATTCGCGTACCGCGCTACGCCACAGTCGACTTCACCGGCGAGACCGTCGATTCCGTCGCCTCACGCGGTAAGCATCTGCTGATTCGAGTCGGCGGATACTCCATTCATTCGCATCTGAAGATGGAGGGCACCTGGCACGTCTACGCACCCGGTGCTCGCTGGCGCCGCCCTGCGTTCCAGGCGCGGATCATCTTGAACACCGCCGACGCGCAGGCCATCGGTTTCGAGCTCGGAGTGCTCGAGATCCTCGAGGACGAGGACGATGCCGTCGGATATCTCGGACCGGATCTGCTCGGTCCCGACTGGGATCCCGACGCGGCGCTGTCCAGGCTCGCAGCGGATCCGGCCCGGCCGATCGGGCTCGCGCTTCTCGATCAGCGCAACATTGCCGGCCTGGGCAACGTCTACCGCAACGAGATCTGCTTTCTCCGGGGCGTCGACCCGCGCACCCCGGTCGGCGACGCCGGTGACCTGAGCAAGACGATCGACCTGTCCTACCGATTGATCATGGCCAACAAGGATCGCAACCAACGCGTCACCACCGGAGATCGACGTCCGGGCCGACACTTCTGGGTGTACGGGCGCGAGAACAAGCCGTGCAGACGCTGCGGAACCACCATCGAATTCGGTCTGATCGGAGACAATCCCCTGGAGGAACGCCAGATCTACCACTGCCCACACTGCCAGAAACGAGGTGTGGCGAGATAGTTCGGTCCGTGGTGTCCTTTTCGACGAACCCCGTTCGTCCTTCGTGTGTAGGTCGGCAAACGGTGCCGATCGCAACGAACCCGAGGAGTCTTCATGACCACGTACGCAGCCATCGTCTACACCCATGATGCCGACTGGACCTCGCCCGAGGTCGCCGACGAGATGGCCGAATACGGTGCATTCAGTGCCGCGGCCGGATCCGCGATCACCGGCGGAGCGGTCCTGCATCCCACGTCGACCGCCACCACGGTGCGCGTGTCGGGAGGGAAGGGCGGCGACGTCCTGACAACGGACGGTCCGTTCGCCGAGGCGAAAGAGGTGCTCGCCGGGTTCTTCCTCCTCGAGGCACAGGACCTCGATGCCGCGATCGCACTGGCCGCCCAGATTCCAGCGGCATGGAACGGAGCAATCGAAGTCCGGCCGGTCATTCCGATGACTCGATGAGTACACCGGCCGAGCACCTCTCGGCCGTGGTCCGTGACGAGGGTCGCCGGGTCCTGGCGACCCTCGTACGCACCACCGGCAGTTTCGCCGTCGCCGAGGACGCGGTCTCCGAGGCGGTGGTGACAGCGCTCGCTCACTGGCCCGGATCGGGTGTCCCCGACAATCCGCGTGCCTGGCTCACGACCGTGGCCCGCAACAAGGCGCTCGACATCCTCCGGCGCGAGGCCGGGCGCACCGCGAAGGAACGAGAGGCGGCGGATCTCGCCGTGGCGAACCAGAACTGGAGCGAGAGCGACGACTCCGAGATCGACGACGATCTTCTGCGGTTGGTCTTCACCTGCTGTCATCCGACGCTCTCCGTCGAGGCGCAGGTGGCACTGAGCCTGCGCACTCTCTGTGGTCTCGCCACTGCCGACGTCGCCCGACTGATGCTCGTGCCCGAGGCCACCATGTCCAAACGGCTCACGCGTGCGAAGAAGAAGATCGCAGCTGCCAACATTCCGTATCGAGTACCGGATTCGGCGGAGTTGCCGCAACGACTCGACGCGGTGGCCGCCACGGTGTATTTGACGTTCACGGCCGGCCATCTCGGCGGCGAGACGCTGGTGCGGCCTCGACTGTGCGACGAGGCACTCAGGTTGGCCCGCATGCTGATCGACCTGATGCCCGACGAGCCGTCACTTCGGGGGCTACTGGCCCTCATGCTGTTCACGGATTCGCGCCGGGCGACCAGGACCGATGAATCGGGCCGCCTCGTCAGGCTCGAGGATCAGAACAGATCTCGATGGAATCGAGAGGCGATCGAGGAGGGCGTCCGGTTGATGGACGGTGCTCTGCGGCGCAACGACTCTCGGCCCAGTCGCTACACCGTCCAGGCAGCCATCGCCGCGTGTCACTCCACAGCAGCGACCTACGCCGACACCGACTGGTCTCGGATCGTCGCGCTGTACGACGCGTTGGCGGTTGTGGAGAACACACCGATCGTGGCACTCAACCGCGGCGTGGCCATCGGAGAGAGCCAGGGGCCTGCCGCCGGGCTCGACGCACTCGACGCCATCGATTCTCTGGGCGGCCACTACCTGTGGCATGCCTGTCGAGCGGTGATGCTCGATCGCCTGGACCGCGCGGAGGAGGCCAGGAACGCACGAACGACCGCGCTCGCTCTCGGCCCGTCGCCTGCCGAGAGGGCGTATCTCGAGGCGCAGCTCGCGCCGTCCTCCCACCCTGTCGAGCGACGACGGGAAGAAACCTGAAAGCTCCCTGTCAGGTGCGACCAAGCCCCTTCACAGCTTCGCCGACCACCATGGATCGCATGCTGACACTTGCGATACTCACCCTGCTCGTCATGGCCGTCTCCGGCGCGACGGCCGCTCGCGCGCCCCGGACGCTGGTTCGACTGCGCTAGATCGTGCGAACGGGTTCGAGGATTTCCTGGCGGGCCTCGGGCGCGACGACGCGCAGCGCGTCTGCCGACTCGTCGTCGGGCTGACGCTGCGACTCGATCTCGGCCTCCACTCGGGCGCGGTAGGTCTCGACCTCACGATCGACCGTGGCCTCGTCCCAGCCCAGAACCGGTGCGATCAATGCAGCGACCTGACCCGCGCAGTTCATCCCACGATGCGAGTACTCGATCGAGATTCGGGTCCGACGCGAGAGCACGTCCTCGAGATGCAGTGCGCCCTCCGCTGCCGCGGCGTACACCACCTCCACCTGGAGGTATGCCGGCGCATCGGTGAGTGGTTGCAGCAGTTCGGGTTTGCCGTCGGCCATGGCCAACACCTCGTCGATCAACGAACCGTATCGGTCGAGCAGATGCGTCACCCGATGCGGATGCAGCTTGTGCATCTCGCCCAGGTGCGGTGCTTGATTGACCAGCGCGAAGTAGCCGTCGGCACCGACGAGGGGCACCTTCTCGGTGATCGAGGACGCCACCCGCACCGGGATGTCCTCGGCGGCCAGATCGACTGCGTCCTCGGCCATCACGCGGTAGGTCGTGTACTTGCCTCCCGCGATGGCGACGAGTCCGGGTGCGACCCGAGCGACCGCGTGTTCCCGGGACAGCTTGGAGGTTTCGTCGCTCTCGCCGGCGAGCAGTGGCCGCAAGCCCGCGTAGACCCCGTCGATGTCCTCGTGGGTGAGCGGCGTGACGAGCACCGAGTTGACCTCGCCCAGGATGTAGTCGATGTCGGCCTTGGTGGCGGCCGGGTGTGCGAGATCGAGGTTCCAGTCGGTGTCGGTGGTACCGATGATCCAGTGCGCGCCCCACGGAATGATGAACAGCACCGACTTCTCGGTGCGCAGAATGATCGCGGCCTCGCTGACGATTCGATCGCGCGGCACCACGATGTGCACGCCCTTCGAGGCGCGTACCCGGAACCGGCCGCGCATGTTGGACAGTGACTGGATCTCGTCGGTCCACACGCCGGTGGCATTGATCACCACGTGTGCCCGCACCTCGGTGGTGGCACCGGTCTCCGAATCACGCACGCGGACACCGGAAACCCGGTCGGCCTCACGCAGGAATCCGACCACCTGGGTCGATGTACGCACCACTGCGCCGTAGTGGGCGGCCGTTCTGGCGACCATCATGGTGTGCCGGGCGTCGTCGACGACGGTGTCGTAGTACCGAATCCCGCCGATCAGCGACTTGCGTTTGATCCCGGGCGACATACGCAGTGCACCGGATCGAGTCAGGTGCTTCTGCTGCGGCACCGATTTGGCCCCACCCATGCGGTCGTAGAGGAAGATCCCTGCGGCGATGTAGGGCCGCTCCCACAACCGATGCGTGAGCGGGAAGAGAAATTTCAGCGGCTTGACCAGGTGCGGTGCGAGCGTGGACAGAGAGAGTTCGCGTTCGTGCAGGGCCTCGCGCACGAGCCCGAACTCGAGCTGCTCGAGGTATCGAAGCCCGCCGTGGAACATCTTGGACGAGCGAGAGGACGTTCCCGACGCGTAATCACGCGCCTCGACCAGGGCGACCTTCAGTCCGCGCGTCGCCGCGTCGAGGGCCGCTCCTGAGCCGACGACGCCACCGCCGACGACCACTACGTCGAACTGCTCGGTTCCGAGCTGGTCCCACGCCTCCACCCGCTGGTCGGGTCCGAGGAACTTCGTATTCGATCGGTTGCTCATCTCGAACGCTCCCTCTCCTTCGAAAATCCCCGCATTGCTTGCACGTCAGGCTACCGCCCCTGGTCGTCAGGCCGCAGAACCTGCCGAGTGCGCGGCGGCCAATCGTTGCACTGCGTCTGCCAGCACGGGCGGGGTGGATCCGGCGTAGCTCAACCGGAGCGAGTGACGGTACTGCGCACCCGACGCGAACGCCGTTCCCGGCACGAAGGCCACTCCGTGCTCGAGTGCCGCATCGAGCAACTGGCCGGTGTCCGTTCCGTCCAGGAAGACGGCCCAGGCGAACATCCCACCCGCGGGGCGTGAAACGACCAGCCGATCACCGAACTGTGCGGCGAGAGCGGCGATCAATGCCGTTGCACGGCAGGCATACTCGCGCCGCAGAACAGTCAGGTGTGCGTCCAGCCACGCGGAGTCGGCGAGCATCTCCGCCGTCATCGACTGCGTCAGCGAGGATCCGCACAGATCCGCGCCCTGCTTGAGCAGTTCCACCGCCGCACAGACGCTGGGTGGGGCGACGAACCAGCCGACTCGGAGCGTCGGAGCCAGGATCTTCGACGCACTCGACAGTCGGATGACGCGATCGCTGTGACGCGCGATCGGTGCCGGCGGGGCGTCGACGCCGGATTCCGTTGTTCCGAACCAGATCTCACCGTACGGGTCGTCCTCGATCACCCAGAAGCCGTAGTGATCCGCCAGCGCCGCGAGGTGACGACGTCGCTGCTCGCTCATCGTGACTCCACGCGGATTGTGGAAGTTGGCGACGGTGTGGACCACAGCGGGCCGCAGTCCCGCTGTCAGTCGACGTTCGAGTTCGTCGGTGTCCATTCCGGTATCGGTCAGGGGAATGGACTCGATGCTCGCTTCGGCGATAGAGAAGACCTGCAGCGCACCGGTGTACGCGGGTTCGTCGACCACGACGACAGCGCCCGGGTCGATCAGGGCCTGCGCGAGCAACGTCAGGGCCTGTTGCGAACCGTGCGTGACGATGACGGACTCGACCGGAACGGGCACTCCCCCGCGCACGGCCGATTCCCTGGCCGCAATGATGCTGCGCAGAGTGCGGTGGCCGGATGTCTCGCAGTACTGCACCGCGTCGGGGCAGCGAAGCGCAGCCTCTGCGGCTGCGGCGATGCGGTCGACCGGTATCAGATCGGTGGCCGGTAGACCTCCGGCCAGGCTGATCACGTCGTCACGTGCGGTAAGGGACAGGAGGTCGCGGATGGCCGAGCTGGTGAGCGAGTCGGTGCGCCTGGCCAGGCCGGCGGGAAGGTACGTAGAGGACATGAGAGAGACTCCGGGGCAGCAGGAATGGGGGAAGAACGGCCCGCGGATCCGCTGAGTCGAAGAAGGAGCGGACGGGTGTGTCCGCTCCTTCGACTGTCTCACGTGCTACCGAAATATGAAACGCAATTCTCACATCGTGAGATCAGTCCAAATCGTCGTGCGCCATCAGCTGGCGCGCGGCCTCGATGACCGAACCGGACAGCGACGGGTACACCGAGAACGTGTTGGCCAGGTCGTTGACCGACAGATTGTTCTGCACCGCCATCGCGATGGGCAGAATCAGCTCCGACGCACTCGGGGCGACCACGACACCGCCGATGACGACGCCGGTGGCCGGACGGCAGAAGATCTTCACGAAACCACGCTTGAGGCCGCTCATCTTCGCTCGCGGATTGGTGGTGAGCGGCAGCATCACCACGCGCGCCGGCACGTCGCCTGCGTCGATCGTGGACTGCGCGACGCCGACCGACGCGATCTCGGGCCGAGTGAACACCGCCGAGGCCACGGTCTTGAGCTTGATCGGGCTGACCGCCTGCCCCAGTGCGTGGTACATCGCGATGCGTCCCTGCATCGCCGCGACCGAGGCCAGCGGCAGCAGACCGGTGCAGTCGCCGGCTGCGTAGATGCCCGCGACCGCGGTACGCGAGACGCGATCCACGCGCAGATATCCGCCCTTGTCGAGTTCGATGCCGACCCTCTCGAGACCGAGACCGGAGGTGTTGGGCACCGATCCGACCGTCATCAGCGCATGACTGCCCTCGACGGTGCGACCGTCCGAGAGCGTGACGAGAACACCGTCGTCGGTGCGGACCACCGAATCGGCGCGGGCATGCTTGACGAGGGTGACACCGCGCTCGTTGAACGCGTCCTCGAGCACCAGCGCGGCGTCCTCGTCCTCGTGCGGGAGGACGCGGTCACGGCTCGAGACCGCGGTGACCTTGACGCCCATCTCGGTGTAGGCCGAGACGAACTCGGCACCGGTCACACCGGATCCGACGACCACCAGGTGTTCGGGGAGAGCCTCGAGGTCGTAGAGCTGACGCCAGTTGAGGATGCGTTCGCCGTCGGGCTCGGCTCCCTTGACCACGCGGGGGCGGGCTCCGGTCGCGATGAGCACGACATCGGCGTCGAGGATGCGTTCTTCGCCGTCGGCGAGGACGGCCTTGATCTGGTGCGAGGCCATCCCGACATGGGAGTCGATCATCTCGGCGCGTCCGGCCAGCAGTTGCACCCCGACGGAGGTGACGCGGTGGGCGATGTCGGACGACTGCGCCTGCGCGAGGCTCTTCACGCGGTCGTGAATCTTCGGCAATGCGACGGCGGCCTGCGACGGATCGAGGGAGATGCCGAGGTCGCTGGCTCGACGCATCTCGGTGCGAATGCCGGTCGACGCGATGAACGTCTTCGACGGCACGCAGTCCCAGAGGACGCAGGCACCGCCGATACCGTCGGAATCGACGAGCGTCACCTCTCCGCCGTGCTGTGCGGCAACCAACGCTGCTTCGTACCCTGCCGGACCACCACCGATGATCACAATCCGGGTCATTGATCCTCTTCTCGCGTGCTCGAAATCTCTCGTTGTCTCGCGTCAACGGTATTCGAGAGGCTGTCCTCGCGCGTCGGTAGGGCTGGCTTCGTCGGCCCGATGGAAGGCCGGACCTGGGGCGACGCACCGAAACACGACCACGGGGCGTCAGTGTGCACCGATACGGTTTAGGCTGGCCGACGTGCCAATTTATGCCGCCTACGGATCGAACATGCATCCGGAGCAGATGTTGCAGCGATGCCCTCACTCGCCCCTGTCGGGAACCGGATGGCTGCACGGATGGCGGTTGACCTTCGGCGGTGGCGACATCGGCTGGGAAGGCGCGCTGGCGACGGTCGTCGAGGATCCCGACTCGCAGGTGTTCGTGGTGCTCTACGACGTGTCCGAGGAGGACGAGGAGAGTCTGGATCGCTGGGAGGGCTCCGAACTCGGCATTCATCGGAAGATCCGGCTGCGCATCGAGACCGGCCGGGAGCCGGTGCTCGCGTGGATGTACGTACTCGACGCCTACGAGGGCGGTCTGCCGTCGGCACGCTACCTCGGCGTGATGGCGGAGGCAGCCGAAATCGCCGGTGCCCCAGCCGAATACGTGCGAGACCTTCGCACCCGCAACAGTCGCAACGTCGGCCCGGGTACCACCTCGTAGCCGGAGATCCAGCTCAGAAGTAGTTCTTCATGACCGACGCCACCCACGCCGGTTCCCTCACGTCTTCACGCTTCGGAACCATGGACTGCAGGAACGGCTTGATATCGAACACCGGTGAGCCGTCGATCGCATCGAGACCTCGGACTCGGATGCGCAGTCCGTCCACGTCGACGAGCTCGCACCGCGACACCCCGAGATGATTGGGTCGGTCCTTGACTCGTTGAGCGAGGACACCCACCCGAGGAAGCGTCGTGTCACCGCGGGGGTGCCGTGAGCCGGTGGTCGTCGCGGCGGGATCGCACAGGTGGAATCCGTAGATCACCTCGAGGTGGGAGAACTCGGCGAGACCGAGGGTCGCGTCGGCGTCGAGGACACTCTCGTGCAGGTCGATCACGGACTCGACCGACCCCCAGTTGTCGTCGACCACTTCGGCGCGATCGGATCCGACGATCCCGATCGGCGACACGTCGAACACCGTCTCGTCCCCCACCTCTAGTTCGGATCCAGCGCGATTGCGGTCATCACCTTCACGCCGACGGCCAGTGCTCGTTCGTCGAGATCGAAGGTGGGTTGGTGGATGTCGAGTTGTGGTCCGGTGCCCGGCCACACACCGAGTCGAGCCATTGCGCCCGGCACGCGTTCGAGGTACCACGAGAAATCCTCACCGCCACCGGATTGCGCGGTATCGGCCAGCGCGTCGGGTCCGACCCGGCCGATGGCCTTCTCGAACGTGTGCGTCGACTCCGGATCGTTGACCACGGGAGGCACGCCGCGACGGTAGTGCAGCTCGAATCGGACCCCGGTCGGTGCGAGCAATCCGGTGACGATCTCGCGGACCAACGGTTCGAGCAATGCCCAGGTCTCGTGGTCGCCGGTGCGGACGGTGCCGGTCAGCATGCCGGTCTGCGGTATGGCGTTGGGAGCCTGGCCGGCGACCACCGCTCCCCAGACCATGACCGTGCTGGTCCGCGGGTCGATTCGCCTGCTCAACATTCCGGGCAGGCCGGTGATGACGGTGCCGAGCGCGTACACGAGATCGGTGGTCAGGTGTGGCCGCGAGGTGTGCCCGCCGGGCGAATCCAGCCGCAGCTCGACGGTATCCGCCGCCGAGGTGATCGCACCGAGACGTAGGCCGACCTGCCCCACTTCGAGCCGCGGATCACAGTGCAGCGCAAAGATCTTGGTGACGCCGTCGAGCGCTCCCGCGGCCACCGCGTCGAGCGCACCGCCCGGCATGACCTCCTCGGCGGGCTGGAAGATCAGACGCACCCCGTACTGCAGGTCCGGCAGCGACGCCAGCGCCAGCCCCGTTGCGAGCAACACGGTGGTGTGTGCGTCGTGCCCGCAGGCGTGGGACACCCCCGGCACGGTCGACGAGTACACCGCGCCGGTGTTCTCCTGCAGCGGCAGGGCGTCCATGTCCGCCCGCAACGCCACCCGGGGACCGTCGGGACCGATGTCGCAGATCAACCCAGTTCCGCCGGGGAGCGGCTTGGGTGACAGGCCCGCTGCTTCGAGATGCTCCATCACGAATGCGGTGGTGCCGAATTCGCGTCGAGCCAGTTCCGGATTGGCGTGAATGTGCCGACGCCACAGAGACAGGTCGGCCGTGTGCGCGTGAATCCACCGATCGATCGCGTCTTCTCGGGTGCTCACGACTGCGCCGCCGAGCGGGCGATCACGCCGTCGAGCAGACGAGCACGGGTACCGGGATCGGCGGCGGCACGCGCAGCGGTCCTGGCGAGACCGAGGGCTCCGTCGAACAATGCCCGATCGGCCGACTCCGTGATGCACGCGGCGGCGAACTCCGGCTGATGCGTCACCGCCCCTCCTGCATCGAGTCCGACGACGGGATGGATACCGGGTAGAACATTCGTCACGTTTCCCATGTCTGTGCTGCCCAACGGGCGAAATCCTTCCAAATCCGGAGCGAGGGGCGATCGGCCCAGCGCTTCGATCTCCTGCCGAAATGCCGCGACCAGCCACGAATCCGGCGTCAACGCCGCGTAGGTCGGCGACACCGTACGGATCTCGTGAGTGCACCCGGTGGCGATCGCTCCTGCCTCGAAACACGCGTACGTCTTCGCGGTCAGAGCGTGCAACCATTCGGTGGTGTTCGCGCGCAGGTAGTACAGCAACTCCGCGTGGCCGGGCACGATGTTCGGGGCCGCACCCCCGTCACTGACGATGCCGTGCAGCTGCTGACCCGGCGCGAGGTGCTGCCGCAGTAGCCCGAGTGCCACCTGACTGATGGTCACCGCATCGCCTGCGTTGATCCCCCACTCGGGAGCGGCGGACGCGTGGGCGGCCCGGCCGGTGAACTCGACGGCGATGTCCGCCAGCGCCAGCGACGTCGCACCGACAATGTCGAAGGGACCGGGATGGACCATCAACGCCGCGCCGACGCCGTCGAACACTCCTCGCTCGAGCATCAACACCTTGCCGCCGCCGGTCTCCTCGGCCGGGGTACCGAGCACGCGCACGGTGATGCCGAGAGCGTCGGCGACCGGAGCGAGCGCAAGCGCAGCACCCACAGCCGAGGCCGCGATGATGTTGTGCCCGCACGCATGACCGATCTCGGGTAGAGCGTCGTATTCGGCACAGATACCGATCACCAGATCGCCGCTGCCGAACGACGCGGTGAAGGCGGTGTCCATATCTGCAACGGCCGTCTCGACCTCGAAATCGTGCGCCCGGAGGGTATCGAGGATCTTGGCGACGCTGCGATGTTCGGCGAACGCCAGCTCCGGTTCAGCGTGGATCGAGTGCGAGAGCGCGACCACTTCGTCGGTGGCGTCGGCCAGGGCGCGGTCCATCGCCTCGCCCACGGCAGCACTGTTCGATTCGTCGATCACGAGAGACAGTGTGTCACTAGCGCGAGCGAGTGTCGGAACAGAGCTGTGCCGAGTCGCGGGTGACGACGGTCCTGCTACTTCCCGAAGCTGAAGTTGCTGTCGTCTGTCGTGGTGTTCAGCGCGGCGAGCAGATCCACGTGCATACGACTCTTGATCCCGGCAAGGTTCGCACCCCGGGTGCTCGTCAGCGCCGCCGCCTTCGCGACCGCGTCGGACAGCAGCGTCTCCTCCGATGCCGTCGCCTCGACGATTCCTGCGGCCACTGCGTCGGCACCGCCGTAGCGGCGACCGGTCGTCATGGCTTCGACGGCGGTCTGCTTGGGCAGCCGGGAGTTGATCAGAGCAGACATTCCCACGGTGAACGGCATGTTCAGGTTCACCTCGGGCAGGCAGTAGAAGCCTCGGTCGGCGCGCTGGACACGGAAGTCGTGCGAGGTGGCGAACATCGCGCCCGCACCGAATGCATGCCCCTGCACAGCTGCGACGGTGGCCATCGGGAAAGCGAGCAACCGGGTGTAGAGGGTGTGGACGCGGTCGAGATACCAGGTGATCTTGTCCAGGTTGGCGAACAGCCAGTCGGTGTCGAGACCGTTGCTGTAGAACTTGCCTGCCGACGTGGTCACCAGAGCCGCCGGGCCCTCCGAGGCCTCGACCTCGTCGAGCAACGCGTGGGTGGCGTCGATCCAGTCCGGGTGGAAACGGTTCTCTGGATTGTCCGCTCCGTCCTGGGCACCGAGGAACAGGATGTGGACGTCGCCGTCGCGTTCGAGATAAGGCATGCAGCGGATACTACCCAACGGTAACTTCCGCCGGTCGCACATCCGTGTCGTCGATCTCCTACTGTTGTTCATCGTGGCAACCACCGACGCACATACGACCGACCCCGTGACCGATCCCGACGGTGCCTCGCGCATCGCCGCCGACGCACTCGCCGCAGCAACCGGGGTCGATACCCACACCGTGGCCATCGTTCTCGGTTCCGGATGGCAGGCGGCAGCCGACGTCTTCGGCTCCCCCACCGCGACCGTGCGCATGGCCGACCTGCCCGGTTTCGCGCCGCCGTCGGCGTCGGGACATTCCGGCACCATCACCTCGGTGGACGTCGGCGGTACCCACACACTGCTGTTGCAGGGACGCACTCATGCCTACGAGGGTCACGATCTACGACGCGTCGTGCATCCCGTGCGGACCGCGATCGCCGCCGGTGCCACGACCGTCGTGCTGACCAACGCTGCAGGCGGTATCAGGGACGGTATGAGCGTCGGGCAGCCCGTGCTGATCTCCGACCACCTCAACCTCACGGCTCGCTCGCCCCTCGTCGGTGCCGAATTCGTCGATCTGGTCGACGCGTACTCGCCCGAACTTCGCGCGCTCGCGGCACGGATCGACCCGTCGCTCGAGGACGGCGTCTACGCCGGACTGCCCGGCCCCCACTACGAGACGCCCGCCGAGATCAAGATGCTGCGCACGCTCGGTGCCGACCTCGTGGGGATGTCGACGGTGCACGAGACGATCGCCGCTCGCGCGAAGGGTGCACGCGTCCTCGGCATCTCTCTGGTGACGAACCTCGCCGCCGGAATGACCGGCGAACACCTCGATCACACCGAAGTGCTCGCTGCCGGTAAGGATTCCGCCGCTCGCATGGGAGCGCTGTTGCACGAGTTGGTTTCACGCCTGTGACCGAGGAGCTCACCGAGCGGGTGCAACGATGGATCGCAGGCGATCCCGACCCCGTCGCCCGCGAGGAACTCGACGGCCTGTCCGACGCCGAACTCGCCGACAGGTTCAGCGGTCCCCTGACGTTCGGCACCGCGGGGCTCCGTGGCCCGGTGCGCGCGGGACCGAACGGGATGAACGTGGCGGTGGTGACGAAAACCTCGGCCGGCATCGCGGCGTGGTTGATCGAGAACGGTCTCGGCGGGTCAACCGTTGTGGTCGGTCGCGACGCCAGAAACGGATCCGAGCAGTTCGCTGTCGCGGCCGCCGAAGTCTTCTCCGCGCAGGGCTTTTCCGTGGTGATGCTGCCGCGGCCACTGCCGACCCCCGTCGTCGCCTTCGCTGTGCGGGCACTCGACGCCGAACTCGGCGTACAGATCACGGCGTCGCACAACCCTGCGGCCGACAACGGGTACAAGGTGTACCTACGCGGCGGCTCGCAATTGATCCCGCCGAGTGACGCCCAGATCGAAGCGCTGATCGCCGCCACGGCCGACGCGGTCGAGATCCCGCGCGCGATCGTGCAGCCCGGCGGCTCCGACATCGCAGCGCGATACCTCGACTCCGTTGTCGCACTGCCACGTTCGACGCGTCGAGACATCCGCATCGCGTTGACTCCCCTGCACGGTGTCGGTGGCGAGCTCGCGACGGCCGCACTGCGTGGTGCGGGGTTCCGTGACATCCGAGTGGTCGAGGACCAATTCGAACCGGACCCCGCCTTCCCGACCGTGACGTTCCCCAACCCCGAGGAACCGGGCGCGGCCGACGCGGTGCTCGCACTGGCGGCCGACATCGACGCCGATATCGCGATCGCACTCGACCCCGATGCCGACCGCTGTGCGGTCGGAGTTCCCGGGCCCGACGGCTGGCGCATGCTGACCGGCGACGAGACCGGTGCCCTCCTCGCGAACCACCTGCTGAGTCATTGCCCCGCAGACCCGTTGGTGGCCAACACGATCGTGTCGTCACAACTGCTCTCGGCGCTCGCCCCGGCGCGCGGCGCTCGCTATGCCCGCACCCTGACGGGCTTCAAGTGGCTCGTCCGTGCGGGTGAGGGCCTCGTGTACGCCTACGAGGAGGCCATCGGACACTGTGTCGATCCGACGGTGGTGCGGGACAAGGACGGCATCTCGGCCGCCGTGGTACTCGCCGACCTGGCCGCCGGCCTGAAGCAGGAGCGCCGCACCCTGCTCGATGTGCTCGACGACCTCGCGGTCGAGTTCGGCGTACACCTGGGTGCACAGGTCTCGCGGAGGGTGCAGGACCTCGCCGAGATCGGGAACATGATGGACCGGCTCCGCACCGAACCGCCGACCGAATTGGCCGGTCGGGCCGTCACCGTTGTGGACTACGCCCAGCGCGACGACGAATTACGCACCGACGCAGTCGACATCAGCGGATCGGGGCTGCGGGTGATCGTGCGACCGTCCGGTACCGAACCGAAGCTCAAGGCCTACCTCGAAGTGATCGAGCAGGTCGTCGGCCGAGAGGACCTGCCGAGAGCGCGGGCGGCAGCAGCCGAGATCCTGGCCGAACTGACCGACTACGCCCAACACCTCTAGGCGTCGAGGAACCCTCAGAACAGCGCCGACTGCACCGCAGGCAGATCGGACGTGAAGGCCCCCAGTTCGATTCGCCGACCCTTCAGCGCCGCCAGATCCACGACGTAGGTCTCGTCGTCGACGGTCGCGATCACCGCCTGCCCGACGCAGGTCCTGATCTCGAGACCGTGGGATCCGGTTGCGATGTCGGCGGGGTAGGCGACGCGACTGACGTTCTCGCTCAACGCTTCCCGGCCTGCGGGCGGGGCCCACCGTTCGTCGACCGGGGTGCATCCGGCGATGCCTGCCTCGGTCAGCATCTCGCGGACCTGCTCGGCCCTGGCAGCGGCGGCGGCGTCGAGCCTGTCGACGTCGATCGGCAGACACAGCGAGGCGGCCTTTGCGGCCGACCGCACCGCCTGCCGTAGTCCCATCGATTCGGTCACGAGATCCTCGGCCACTCGGACGACCTTTCCGTCGTCCGCGTGAGCGACGTACCGAGCGCAGATGGCACCTTGCTCGGCCAATCGGCCCCATTTACGGGTGTCCGCTGCCGTCCCGATCTTGAAGGTGCCGTTGGCGAACGCTGCCAGATACAACCAATGCGGTTGCATGACATGCTTTTCCAGATCCCGCGAGACGAACCCGCTGCGATGCACGGTGTGCACGAATCGGAAGCTGTCCTTGTCCGCGCACGACGCGCACTGTCCCGACGCGACGGCCCGCTCCCGGCCGGGGCACGCCACGTAGCGCGGCGGGCCGTCGGCCCGAAATGCCATGCGCCCGGTGCAGTACCGATCGGTCGACGCACCCGGCGCACGGAATCCGAGCGTGCGACCGACCAGTTCGCGGAACTCGATCTGCTCGGTGGCGACGTCGAGCAGCCGCAAGCCGGGCTGCGGTGCAGGTGACGCCGCCGACGGCCACGAGACACCGAGGACCAGACTCGGCGCGGCGGCGTTCGTCAGCGCGGGCCGAACTGACGATCGCCCGCGTCGCCGAGGCCGGGAACGATGAAGGCGTTGTCGTTGAGGCCGTCGTCGATGCTCGCGGCCACCAGTCGCACCGGCAGACCCGAGGCTTCGAGGGCGGCAACCCCTTCGGGAGCAGCAACGACGCAGATGGCGGTCACGTCGGCTGCGCCGCGGCCGACGAGCAGTTCGATCGTGTGGACCATGGATCCGCCGGTGGCGAGCATCGGGTCCAAGACGTAGACGGGCGTCCTCGACAGATCGTCGGGCAGCGACTCCATGTACGGGACGGGCTGGTGCGTTTCCTCGTCTCGGGCCATCCCGACGAAACCGACGCCGGACTGCGGGATGAGGCTGCTGGCCTTCTCGACCATGCCGAGGCCCGCACGCAGAACCGGAACCAGCAACGGCGGTCGAGCCAGCCTGGTTCCCTCGGTGACCGCGACGGGTGTCCGAACCTCGAAGGTGTCGATCGCGGCATCGCGGGTGGCCTCGTAGACCAGCATGTGGGTGAGCTGGCGCAGAGCCGACCGGAACGTGGCGTTGTCGCTGCGCTCGTCCCGCATCGTGGTGAGCAGGGCTGCGGCCAGTGGGTGATCGACCACGTGTGTTTCCATGCCGACCAGGATAGGACCTTTGCGGCGGGGCGCGAACGGCAACTCGGGGGAACCGAATGGCGCGTACCCGCGTCGAACCAGTTGGGCGTCGCACTCGACGACCGTGAATCGATTGCATTCTCAGGGGGCAGTGATGGCCGAGCTCGTCGTCGAAACCGAGGGGGTCCTCGCATACGGTGCGGTGGCGTCGACCATGGCCGAGCAGATCGCGGCGGCAGGTGCTGCCGCCGCCGCGTGCGGCCCCGCTGTGCTGGCTCCGGTCTTCGGCCTGATCGGACAGGAATTTCTCGGCGCCGTCACCGGCACCCATCTGGCGCACACCGACGCCGTGGTGCGCCTGGCCGGCGCGGTGGCGAGCATCGGCTCCGCGGCCACTGCATCCGCGGTCTCGTACGCCCTCACCGACGCCGGCACCGGCGCAACCGTTGCGGCCTCGGCCGCCGGTGTCGCGACGGACGCGCGGTAAGCGCCGATGATCGATCTGCTGGCCCGTCCCATCGTCGATCTGCTCGGGGCCTTCGGCAACGGGGCGCTCCCCACCGGGGGGCCGGCCGACGTGCTGCGGGTGTCCTCGGCAGCGATCGAGGCGGCTCGGGGAATCGGCAGGGTCGCGGTCACCGAGCTCGCTGCGAATTGGAACGGTGAGGCCGCCGATGCGGCAGTTCGCTACGCCGAGAACGCTCATACGAGCGCCGTCGCTCTCGCCGACCACGCCGACGACATCGCTGCCGTCGTCGATCGGGCCTGTCGCGACACCAACCAAGGCTTCCTCGAGCTGCAGGCGATCGTGCAGTCGTTCGTGGGAATCGCACTGTCGGCCGGGCCGATCATCGCCACCCCGCCGGGGCAGACCATGCTGATCACGGCGGCCATCGAGCACCTCGAGCGAGCTCTCGTGGTGGTGTCCAGGGTTCGCGGCGAATTGGCCGTCCACACCGCGATAGTCGGTGAACTGGCCGTTCCGCCCACGGTTCCCGCCCCCGTGGGCGGCGAACCGACACCGGCCTCCGGCGCACCCTCGAATCTCATGACCTCGCCCGCGACATCACAGGTGATCGAGGCAGGTGAGAAGCTGGCGAGGACGTTCGCCCAGTCCGTCTCGTCCCCCGCCGCGGGGACCGAGTCGCTCGGCAGCGGTGGTGCCCACAACTACCTGGGCAATCCGGGCACCGATCCCTCCCGATCCCCCGAGCACATCGGCCGGGGAGTCGAGATACGCCTACCCGACGGCAGTACCGTCACCGCACCCAACGCCGAAGCCGCAGGTGCCGTCCGCAGCGCACTGACCCAACAGGGTGTGCCCTACGCGTGGGGAGGTACCACGCCGGGCCGGGGGCTCGACTGCAGCGGATTGACCCAGTGGGCGTACGCGCAGCAGGGCATCGAGATCCCGCGTCTGGCACAGGAACAGGACATCGGATCCGCCGTGGCACCCGGTGAGGTGATGCCCGGTGACCTCGCAGTCTGGGACGGGCACGTGGCCATGGTCATCGGAAACGGTCAGCTCGTCGAGGCAGGCGACCCCGTGCAGGTGGGACCGATCAGAACAACCAACAGCGGTATGGGCTTCAAGGGCTTCTACCGTCCGACCGAATGAGGGGTCAGACGATGACGGACTCGGACACCACCGTCGTCAGCGCGGTGTCGGGTACTCGATCGGGATCGGTGACGGTGCGTGCCACCGAACACGGACTGCCGATCGGAATCGTCATCGACGAGCGCGAACTGCGCTACGGCGGAGGCGCATTGGCGTCGACGATTCTCCAGCACTGCGAACGGGCCAGCGCGGCTGCCCGCGCTCGGCGCCGCACGCTTCTCGCCGAGGACGGCGTTCCCACCGAGGTTCTCGATCGCCTCGGTCTGCCCACCCTTGCCCGAGTCGCTGCCGAGGCGAACGAGAATCTCGCAGAGGACTCCGCACCCACGAGTTGGTTGAAGCAGGTATGACCGACGCCCGCACCACCGACCTCGACACTCTGGTCGGCAGCGCCCAGGACCGGCTCGATGCGCTCCGCGAAACGCACGAGCGCCTGGACCGCATCAGAATTCGACTCACCTCGCCGGACAACCTGGTCACTGTCGTCGCCGACGGATCCGGAGCCCTGGTCGAGCTCGAGCTCGCCGAGAACCTCGGATCGGTTGCCGCCCACGCACTCGCGTCGACGATCACCGCAGCGGCCGCAGAGGCCGCCGCTGCGGCGCTCGAGCAGCGCGAGACGATCCTGCAAAGTCTGCGGGGTTCGTTCACAGACTCCTGAGATAGGCTTCGCGCCATGGCTGGAGACATCATCCCGATCGAACTCGGTCTCACCGCAGGTGACTTCTCGACGCTGTGGGCACCAGAGTGGCGAGAAGGCGACGACGAGTGGGAGGCATTTCTCGGACACGAGGAAGACCTGTACGGCTTCTCGAGCGTCGCAGAGCTCGCGGCATTCGTCAGATCCGACGACGACAACGATCTGGTCGACCATCCGTCGTGGAAGGTGGTCTCCGCACTCGCCGCACACGAACTCGAGCCCGACGATCTGCACCGCTTCGATCTGGTGGCGGTACCGGAGCTGGTGGCCTCCGACCCCGAGGCCGACGTTCTCGCCGAACTGCAGGCCACCTTCGACATCGTCTCCTCCATCGGCGATGTCTGCGAACTACGCCCCGTCACAAGCTTTTTCGGCTCCAACCCATTCGTCGGGGCCGTCGGCGGAGGCGTCGAGAACTTCCTCGGTCGCGAGGGCGGAGAACTCTGGGACCGCATCGGAGCGGCTGTCGCCAAGCACTGGGACGACGTGCTCGACGCCGTCGACTCCATCGTCACCTCCCCCGCTGTCGACTCCGCTGCCGTCGCCGTAGCGGAAGCCGAGATCACCGCCGCGGCCGAGAACGCCGTCGACGCCGACGACGTCACGGACGACATCGACTCCGATTCGGACGACGACGAAGACGAAGACGAAGACGACTCTGCCGAGGTGGACCGTGATCCGATCGCCGCGGCGGCCGCCGAGGAGACCTTCTGGACCACCGTGGGCATCGACCCGATTCGCATCATCACCTCGGACGACACCCTGTACACCCTGCGGTGCTACCTCGGTGACAAGCCGGTGTTCCTCGGTCGCGGCGGAGCCATCAGCGTCTTCGGTTCCGAGCGGTCGCTGGCCCGGTATCTCGCCGACGACCACGATCACGACCTGGCGCAGGTCAGTACCTACTCCGACGTTCAGACCGCGGCCATCGACGGATCCCTCGACATCACCGTCACCGACGACAACGTGTACGTGCTGCCAGGTTTGGCCGACGACCTCGCCGAAGGCCCCACTGCAGTCGACGTCGACCAACTCGACCTCGCTGTCGAGTTGTTCACCGACGCAGCCGATTTCGCCGGCGACGACTCCGTGGACGAGGCTCTCGCCACGTCCACCCCGCTGGGCTGGTACGTCTCGTACACCCTCGAACCCAGCCCCGATCGGCTCGCCCCGAGCGCACCGTTCGACGTCGAGGCCGAGGCGTGGCGCGCACTCGAGCGTGAGTTCGAGAGCCGGCTGCGCAAGAAGTAGCAGCCGGCTCGGTCCGCGGCATCAGCCGATGAGCACTGCGTAACCGGGCTTGATGACGTCGTCGATGAGGGCCAGCCGCTCGTCGAACGGCAGGAACGCCGACTTCATCGCGTTGATGGTGAATCTCTCGAGATCGCTCCAGCCGTAGCCGAAGGTCTCGACCAGCCTGGCCATCTCGCGACTCATCGAGGTATCGCTCATCAACCGGTTGTCGGTGTTGACGGTGACCCGGAATCGCGCTCGGGCCAACAGATCGAACGGGTGCGTCGCCAACGATTCGACGGCACCGGTCTGGACGTTGGAGCTGGGGCACAGCTCGAGGGGCATCCTGGTGTCGCGGACGTAGGCGGCCAGCAGACCGAGTTGCGGTGTGCCGTCGTCACCGGTGGTGATGTCGTCGGTGATTCGAACTCCGTGACCGAGCCTGTCGGTGCCGCAGAACGCCACTGCTTCCTGGATCGACGGCAGACCGAACGCCTCCCCCGCGTGAATGGTGAAGTGCGCGTTGCTCGCTCGCATGTACTCGAAGGCGTCGAGGTGGCGGCTGGGAGGAAAGCCCGCTTCGGCACCGGCGATGTCGAAGCCGACGACGCCGCGGTCGCGGAAGCGAACCGTCAGTTCGGCGATCTCCCGCGAACGCGCCGCATGCCGCATGGCAGTGAGCAAGGTGCCGATCGTGATGTTCTTGCCGCGTACCTTGGCGGCGGAAATACCCGCCTCGAAACCGGCGAGAGTGTGGGTGACGACCTCGTCGAGAGTCAGGCCACGCTCGAGGTGCTGTTCCGGAGCGAAGCGCACCTCGGCGTACACGACCCCGTCGTCGGCAAGATCCTCGGCACATTCGCGTGCCACTCGGAACAGCCCTTCGGGGGTCTGCATCACGGCGACGGTGTGCGCGAACGTCTCGAGATACCGCACGAGGGAGCCGCTGTCCGCGGCGTCGCGGAACCACTCGCCCAATGCTGCACCGTCGGTGGCGGGAAGGTCGTCGTAACCGCATTCCTCGGCCAGCTCCAACACGGTCTGCGGGCGGAGTCCGCCGTCGAGGTGATCATGCAGCAACGCCTTGGGAGCGGTCCTGATCGACGCGAGATCGAGTGGCGCACTGCCACCGATCGAGGACTGAGTGTTCTCCGCGGTGCTCATGTGACGACGGTAGCGTGCGGCCCTCGCGCACGCGCGTCCGCCGAAGCCCATCGGCGAGTCCACGGATTTCGGCGAACCTCGCCGCTTGCGCGACCTATTCCGTTGCATTGTTACTCCGATGAAAACAATTCCGTCGATACACAGCGAATCGGCGACGGAAATCGTAGTGTTCATCCCACACACGCGGCCGATTCTGTCGGGTCCCCCCTCCGACGTGCTCGGTCGACTCGAACTTCGGAGAGACCTATGTCCACTGTGGAACCGCCGAACACCCTTCCGGGTAAAGGACTCAACACCGGCGCTCTCGGGTTGGTCGGCAACATCGTCATCGGGCTGTCGGCGGTGGCTCCGGCATACAGTCTGGCCGCCACCCTCGGCTACGTCGTTCTGGCCGTCGGCGACAAAGCGCCGTCCATGTTCCTCATCGCGTTCGTCCCGATGCTGCTCACGGCCTTCGCCTACCGAGAGCTCGGACGCGACACCCCGGACTGCGGAACGTCGTTCACCTGGGGTACCAAGGCGTTCGGCCCGTGGGTGGGCTGGATGGCGGGATGGGGGCTGGCGGTCTCGGCGATCATCGTGCTCGCCAACGTTGCCGAGATCGCCGCCATCTACCTGTTCGAGTTCCTCGGCCTGTCGGACCTGGCGGAGTCGACCGCGGCCAAGGTCGCCCTCGGTTCGTTCTTCATCGTCTCGATGACCTACGTCAGTTTTCGCGGCATCCTCATCAGCGAACGGATGCAGAACGTGCTGCTCGTCGTGCAGTTCGGTGTGCTCATCGGAGTGTCGGTGACGGCATTGGTCAAGGTGGGCACGGGCACCGCGGGACCACAGGCCATCACCCCCGAGTGGAGTTGGTTGGTCCCCACCGGAGTGACGATGTCCGACGCGGCCCAGGCCATCATTCTGTGCATCTTCATCTACTGGGGATGGGATGCGTGCCTGGCCGTCGGCGAGGAAACCAAGGATTCGGAGAAGACCCCGGGCCGGGCCGCAGTGATCACCACACTGATTCTCGTCGCGACGTACGTGCTGGTCGGATACGCCGTGCAGTCGTTCGCCGGGTTCGGCGACACCGGAATCGGCCTGAACAATCCGGACAACGTCGACGATGTGCTCACCATTCTCGGCGATCCGGTCGCCGGCTCGATCGTGGCGTCGCTGCTGCTGTTGACGGTCTCCATCTCGGCACTGTCCTCGACGCAGACGACCATCCTGCCCACGGCCCGCGGAACACTGTCGATGGCCGTGTACGAAGCGATTCCCAAGCGGTTCGCCAGCGTGCACCCCAAGTACATGACGCCCGGCTTCGGCACGCTCGTGATGGGGGCCGCGGCCCTGATGTTCTACCTGGTGCTGACCTTCGTCAGCGCCAACGCGCTGCAGGATTCGGTGGCTTCGCTGGGACTGGCCGTCGCGTTCTACTACGGCATCACCGCGTACGCGTGCACCTGGTATTTCCGTCGGACCCTGTTCTCGTCCGTCCGAAACCTGTTCATGCGCGGCATCTTTCCACTTCTCGGCGGATTGTCGATGACATGGGCGTTCGTCCAGAGCGCGGTCGACATGATCAAGCCCGACTACGGTTACACCGTCTACGGTCCGATCGGCGGAGTGTTCGTTCTCGGCGTCGGCATGCTGGTACTCGGAATTCCGCTCATGCTCTTGTGCTTCGTGGGCAACAGGGACTTCTTCCAGGGCAAGACACTCACCGCGTCCACCGAAGTCAAGGTTCCGGACACTTACTAGCAGAGAAGGACACCGAGCTCATGAAGATCACCGTCGGCTACCTCGCCACCCCCAGCGGAGACGACGGCGTAGCCCTGGCCACCGCCCTCGCCCGTGCCCTCGATGCCTCCATCGACATCGTGCTGGTCATGGCCGTGGACGAACCCGTCATGGAGGGCAGCGGACCGTACCGAAAGGTTCTCGAGGCCAAGGCGCGAGGCTGGGTGGACGACGCGGCCGCCCAGGTGCCGTCGGGCATCGAGGTGACCACGCACGTGCTCACCCACGAGTCGTTCGCCCGTGCCCTGATCGACTTCGCGGTGAACACCGATGCCGACATGATCGTCGTCGGCGGTGCCGGTGACGGTCTGTTGAACCGGCACTCGATCGGGTCGGTCGCCAGTCAACTGCTGCATGCGTCGGAGGTACCGCTGGCCCTTGCCCCTCGGGGTTACCGGCTCTCCAGCGCTCCGATCACCGACCTGACCGTCGCCGTCCCCACTCGGGCCTCTGCCCCGAATCCGCTGCCCTTCGCCATCACCCTTGCCAGCGCGGCGCACGTGCCGGTGCGCTTGGTGTCGCTGGTCTCGCTCGAACCGACCGGGGCTCCGAGCGACGAGACGTCACTGGACACCCGTCGACGACAGGTTGCCGCCGCGCAGGACAATCTCGATCGGGCGGTTCGCGCTCTCCCCGATATCGACGGCCTGCAGTCCGTCGTCGCCGACGGGTCGACGCTGGACGAGGCGATGGGCAACCTCGACTGGAAGCCGGGCGATGTGCTGTTCCTCGGCTCGAGTCGACTGGCGACTCCCAAGCGGGTGTTCCTCGGTTCGAGCGCAGCGAAGATTCTGCGGGCCGCCCCGGTGCCGGTGGTCGTCGTCCCGCACGAGTAGAGCGGCTGCGCCGCATGTGAGCGGAAATTCGTAGCAGAGGTCGAGTTTCCGTGCACGTGCGGCGAAGCCGCTCTGTCAGCTGTCGAAGCCCAGACCCAGCGCGTCCATTCCCTTGAGCCACAGGCCGCGCTTGCCGCCGTTGCGGTCGGCTCGGGCGAACTCGGCGCGGGTGACGTTGATGCCGATGGATCTGATGGGCTCGGGTGGGAACGGCAGAGGCTTGCTGCGCACCATCTTCAGTCGTGTTCGTTCGGTGTCCTTGCCGTCCAGCAGATCGAGGGCGGTGCGGGCCCCGAAGTGCGACGCGCCGACGCCGAGGCCGGTGAATCCGGCCACCGAGGCCACCCGTCCGTTCAGTCCGAGGTCCCAGAAGGCGCTGAACCGCGAGCACGTGTCGATCGACCCGCCCCAGGCATGGGTGGCACGGATTCCTTCGAGGCCGGGGAACATCTGCAGCAGGTGTTCGGCGAGCAATGCGAACTCTTCGGGATGTTGGGTTCGGCGTGGGTCGGTGTCGCTACCGTAGAAGTAGTGCGCGTCCCACCCGCCGAACAGGATGCGATCGTCCGCCGTCAACCGGAAGTAATGGAATCTGTTGCCGCAGTCGGCCAAGCCTTCGCGACCGGACCAGCCGATGTCGGCGAGCTGCGCAGACGTCAGCGGTTCGGTCATGATCACGTAATCCCACACCGGGACGATCCAGTGACGGAGCTTGCGACGCAACGACTTCGATGCCGAGGTGGCGAGCAGAACCTTGGCGGCCTCGATGGTGCCGTATCCCGTCTTCACTCGAATACCGTTGCCGGACTTGCCGATCGACAGAGCCCTGGTGTTCTCGTGAATCCGAACGCCGAGCGACTCGGCCGCGTCGGCCAGGCCCCACGCGAGTTTGGCGGGATCTATCATCGCGACGTCGGGGTCGAACAGTGCGCCGCGCGCCATGGGTGAGGCGATTCTGGACCGCACTGCCGCGGCATCGAGGTATTCCATCGGCTGCGACAGTCGTCTCCCCTCGTCGCCGAGCTCCCGCAGGTCGTCCACCTGCCAGTCGAAATTGGCGATGTCGAGCTCGCCGGTGCGTTCGATGTCGGCGTCGATTCCGTACTTCTCGGCAGTCGCGCAGATCGCATCGAGCGTCTCGGTGCCCATGCGCAGCAGCTCGGGTAGTTCGTCGGCGTAGCGGTCGAGTCCGTTGCTCAGTCCGTGCGTCAGGCTGGCCGCGCAGAAGCCGCCGTTGCGTCCCGTTGCGCCCTCGGCGATTCGATCGCCTTCGAGCAGGACGATCGACCGGTTCGGATTCTCCTCCGCCGCCTGCAGAGCCGCCCACAATCCGGTGAACCCGCCGCCGACGATCACCAGATCCGCGGCTGCCGAACCCGTATGCCGTGGCCGTGGTGCCGGGCGTTCGGGACGGTCGAGCCAGTAGGACTCCGGTGCCGCGCCCGCCACCATCGCCACGCCGCGGTCGGTGGGGGCGGTTGCCCATGACGCGCTCATCGGGCATCCCCCTGCGCCTCGGGATGGGCCGAAGCGAACACCGTTCGGTGCCAGGCCTTTCGAGCCACACCGGTGATATCGGTCATGACGTGCTTGACGGTCAGATACTCGTCGAGAGAGTAGCTCGACATGTCCTTCCCGAACCCCGAGGCCCCGAACCCGCCGTGTGGCATCTCGCTGATGATCGGGATGTGGTCGTTGATCCACACACAGCCGACGGCGATCTCCCGCGTCGCTCGGCCCGCGCGGTACACGTCCCTGGTCCAGGCGGAGGCGGCCAGTCCGAACTCGGTGTCGTTGGCGCGTCGGATCGCATCGTCGTCTCCGTGATGCTTCGTCACCGTGAGCACCGGGCCGAACACCTCGTCGCGATAGATCTCGTCCTGCTCGCCGACATCGGCGATCAGGGTCGGCGGGTAGAACGCACCCGGGCCCTCCGGCACACGGCCTCCGGTGACGATCCTGGCTCCGGTGGCGCGAGCCCGATCCACCATGGCGGCAACACGATCGCGGTGCGCGAGGGAGATCAACGATCCCATGTCGGTCGCCGGATCGGTCGGGTCTCCCATCACGACGCGTCCCATCAACTCGGCGACTCCGGCCACGAAGTCGTCGTACAGGGATTCGGCGACGATGGCGCGGGTGGCTGCCGTGCAGTCCTGGCCGCCGTTGATCAACGATCCCGCGACGGCTCCGTGGATGGCTGCGTCGAGATCTGAGTCTTCGAACACCACCAGCGGTGCCTTGCCGCCGAGCTCGAGCTGCACGCGGGTGCCGTGCGCGGCAGCCTGCGCCATCACGCGCCTGCCGACGGGAGTGGAGCCGGTGAACGTCATCAGGTCCAGACCCGCGTGGGATGACAGTGCGACGCCTGCGTCGAGACCGGTTCCGGTGACCACGTTGAACACCCCGTCGGGAACGCCTGCTGCGGTGGCCAGGCGCGCCAGCCGCAACGTGGTCAGCGGGGTGAGTTCACTGGGTTTGAGCACGATGGAGCATCCGGCCGCCAACGCAGGCATCGCTTTCCACACCGCCATCTGCAGCGGATAGTTCCACGGCGTGATCGAACCGACCACTCCGACGGCATCGCGACGGATGGCGGAGGTGTGCTCACCCGAGTACTCCGCAGCGGCCTTGCCGTCCAGGTGCCGCGCCGCTCCGGCGAAGAACTCGATGTTGTCGACGCTGCCCGGAACGTCGAATTCCCTTGCCAGTCTTGACGATTTGCCGGTCTGCGCCACTTCCTCGGACACGAAGTTCTCCGCGTCGGCGGCCACGAGCCGCGCCAGTTCCGTCAACACGGCACTGCGGTGCGCGGGGGTGGCGGTGGACCATGCGGGAAAGGCCGATCGGGCATGCGCGAGAGCCGAATCGACGTCGGCGGCGGTGGCCAGACCCACCTCGGCGACGACCGCTCCGGTCGCGGGATCGTCGATCTCGTACCGATCACCGCTACCGTCCGCCGAGCGTCCACCGATCCAACAACCAGGAATGTTCGCCATGCCTGCGACAGTACCGTGGGATCCACGGATTCTCTCTGTTTCTGGCCTTTCGACAACGGATTCTGTCGTATCGATCGAGAAATGACACGCTTTTCATCGTCGACGGGTTGTGTTCACGGCTACCACAGTGACAAGATCGATCCATGCCCGAGCAACCACCCATCGCACTCGACGACGTCTCCAAGGCGATCATCGAGCAACTCCAGGAGGACGGGCGACGCTCGTACGCTGCCATCGGCAAAGCCGTCGGACTCTCGGAAGCGGCTGTCCGCCAACGAGTTCAGCGCCTGACGGACTCCGGTGTCATGCAGATCGTCGCGGTGACCGATCCGGTACAGGTCGGATTCAAGCGCCAGGCCATGATCGGCATCAGGTGCACCGGCGACAGTTACGCACTGTCCGAGGAACTGTCGGCGATCGACGCGATCGACTACGTCGTCCTCACCGCAGGGTCGTTCGACGTCGTCGTGGAAGTCGTGTGCGAGGACGACGAACAACTCCTGCAGATCCTGAACAAACAGATCCGCAGTCTGGACGGTGTCACCAGCACCGAAACGCTGGTCTATCTCAAACTCGTCAAGCAGCAATACAATTGGGGAACACGATGACGCGAACGACATCCGAGCTCGACGCCTCCGCAGCCAAGCATCTGTGGGGCCACTTCACCCGCCACGGCGCAGGGGTCACTCCCCCGATCATCACCCGCGGCGAAGGGTCGACCATCTGGGACTCGAACGGCAAGAGCTACATCGACGGTCTTTCGGGGCTGTTCGTGGTGCAGGTGGGGCACGGCCGGGAGGAACTGGCCGAGGCTGCCGCGAAGCAGGCCAAGGAATTGGCCTTTTTCCCCCTGTGGTCGTACGTGACCGAACCTGCGATCGAGCTCGCCGAGCGGCTCGCCGGGTACGCCCCCGGCGATCTGAATCGCGTCTTCTTCACCACCGGCGGCGGCGAGGCCGTCGAGAGCGCATGGAAGCTCGCCAAACAGTACTTCAAGAAGGTCGGCAAGCCCGGTAAGCACAAGGTGATCTCGCGGTCCATCGCGTACCACGGCACCCCGCAGGGCGCGCTGGCCATCACCGGGATCCCTGCGCTCAAGGAACCGTTCGAGCCGCTGACACCGGGCGCGTTCCGAGTGCCCAACACCAACATCTACCGCGCCCCCGCTCCCCTGGACACCGACCCCAAGGCGTTCGGAATCTGGGCAGCGGACCGGATCGCCGAGGCCATCGAATTCGAGGGCCCGGATACGGTTGCCGCGGTGTTCCTCGAGCCGGTTCAGAACGCCGGCGGCTGCTTCCCTCCCCCGCCCGGATACTTCGAGCGGGTCCGTGAGATCTGCGACCGGTACGACGTTCTGCTCGTCTCCGACGAAGTCATCTGCGCTTTCGGCCGGATCGGGTCGATGTTCGCCTGCAGCGACTTCGGCTACGTGCCGGACATCATCACCTGCGCGAAGGGTATGACCTCGGGATACTCACCCATCGGCGCAATGATCGCCTCCGACAAGCTCTTCGAGCCGTTCGACGACGGCAAATCGAGCTTCGCGCACGGGTACACCTTCGGCGGCCACCCCGTCTCCGCCGCCGTGGCCATGGCCAATCTCGACATCTTCGAGCGCGAGGGCATCAACGCGCACGTCGCGGACAGTGCACCGGCGTTCCGTGCGACGCTCGAGAAACTGCACGACCTGCCGATCGTCGGAGACGTGCGCGGCGAGGGATTCTTCTACGGCATCGAGTTGGTCAAGGACAAGACCACGAAGGAGACGTTCAGCGACGCCGAAGCCGAACGCATCCTTCGCGGCTTCCTGTCGACGGCCTTGTTCGACGCAGGCCTGTATTGCCGCGCCGACGACCGCGGCGACCCGGTGGTGCAGCTGGCTCCGCCACTGATCTGCGGTCAGAAGGAGTTCGACGAGATGGAGCAGATCCTGCGCAGCGTTCTGACCGAGGCAGGGAACCTGATCTGACGGAGGCTGCTACCGGCCGATGCGGTCGATCACGAGGGGCCTCGGCTGCGGGGCCGTGGCCCCTATCTCCCAGCTGGATTCGAGTGCCTGCTGCGCATACTCGAAGCGCTCGGGAGTGTCGGTGTACAGCGTCGCCAGCCGATCTCCTGCATGCACCCGATCGCCAGGCTTGGCGTGCAATCGGACACCGGCGGCGGCCTGCACCGGCTCACCCTGTCGCTCGCGGCCCGCGCCCAGCCGCCACGCCGCCAGTCCGACGCCCATCGCGTCCAATCCGGTGACGACACCGTCGGTGGCGGCGGTGAAGTCCTGGCTCTCGCGGGCGACGGGTAGTGCGGCATCGGGATCGCCGCCCTGCGCGGCGATCATCGTTCGCCACCGATCCATGGCCGAACCGTCGGCGAGTTTGTCGGCGGGGTCGATGCCCTCGATCCCGGCCGCGGCGAGCATCGTGCGGGCCAGCGTGATCGTCAGCTCGACGATGTCGGCCGGCCCACCTCCGGCGAGTACCTCCACCGATTCCTCGACCTCGAGCGCGTTGCCCGCGGTGAGCCCGAGCGGGGTGTCCATCGCGGTCAGCACCGCCAGAGTTCGTACGCCCGCGTCGGTTCCGAGCTCGACCATCGCGGTCGCGAGTTCGCGTGCGTCGTCGACGTTCTTCATGAACGCGCCTGCACCCACCTTGACGTCCAACACGAGCGCCCCGGTGCCCTCGGCGATCTTCTTGCTCATGATCGAACTGGCGATCAACGGGATGGATTCGACCGTTCCCGTCACGTCTCGTAGGGCGTAGAGCTTCTTGTCGGCGGGGGCCAGATCGGCACCGGCAGCGCACACGACAGCACCGATCGCCGGATCGGCCAGGATGCGGTGCATCTCGTCGCCGCTCAGATCCGCCCGCCACCCGGGGATCGACTCGAGCTTGTCGAGCGTTCCGCCGGTATGGCCCAGTCCTCGACCGGACAGCTGCGGCACAGCGGCCCCGCAGGCGGCGACCAGCGGAGCCAGCGGCAGCGTTATCTTGTCTCCGACACCACCGGTCGAATGTTTGTCGACGGTGGGCACCGGCAGCGTCGAGAAGTCCATTCGTGTGCCCGACGCGATCATCGCGTTCGTCCACGTACCGAGCTCGCGACGCGACAGTCCGCGCCACAGAACGGCCATCGCGAGAGCCGACATCTGTTCCGGCGCGACGGATCCGCGGGTGAACTCCGCGATCACCCATTCGATCTGTTCGTCGTCGAGAACCCGCCCGTCGCGTTTGGCGCTGATGATCGATACGGCGTCAGGCATGGTTGTTCACGCGTCCTTCGTCGAGGTTGTCGGGGCCGAAAGCATTCGGGAGCAACTCTGCCAGTCGAGCCGGTCCCGAGACGGTGTCGACGAGCAGATCCGGGCCGCCGAACTCGTACAGCAGCTGTCGGCATCGCCCGCACGGCATCAGAATTTCACGTCGGGAATCGCAGCACGAAAAGGCCACGAGTCTGCCGCCGCCGGTCGTGTGCAGGTTCGAGACCAACCCGCACTCCGCACACAGCCCCAAACCGTATGAGACATTTTCCACATTGCACCCGGTGACTATCCGATTGTCGTCCACCAGAGCTGCGGCTCCGACCGGAAAGTTCGAGTACGGGGCGTAGGCACGGCTCATTGCCTCATGAGCATTGTCGCGCAACGTCTTCCAGTCGATTTCGTTCATGGTGAACCATCCAATCACGGTGTCTGAATTGATGCAGAGATCCGGCCGAAAGTGCCTGCGGCAATTGGGAAGGCAAACCTAACACCGGATTTCGGCAGCGTACGAACCTCGAGTCGAATTAGTTCCGTGTTTCGAATGGGTTTACAGTTTCGAGTAAGCGGCTAGTACAACCAGCACTAGGGCCGAATCGCGACAAATCGAGCCAGGCAAGACCGGCCACCGGGGCTCGATGCGTCCACCAACGACGTTGGAGGCATTGCACTCGATGAGTAGCACGACGGAAGTCGCTCCGGTCAAGGAGCGCAAGCGGTCTCTGTACCGCGGGGATCCGGGCATGTGGTCCTGGGTTCTGCACCGCATCACTGGCGTGTTGACGTTCTTCTTCTTGTTCGTCCACGTCCTCGACACGGCGATGGTTCGGGTCAACCCCGAGACGTACGACGCCATCATCGAGACCTACAAGACCCCGCTCGTCGGCCTGATGGAGATCGGCCTCGTCGCGGCTGTGCTGTACCACGCGTTGAACGGCATCCGAGTGATGTTGATCGACTTCTGGTCCAAGGGACCGCAGTACCAGAAGCCGATGCTGTGGGCGATCGCAGTGGTCTGGCTCGTCGTCATGATCCCCGGCGCGGGACGAATCTTCTACAACATGTTCACGGCGGGTGGTCACTGATGTCGACGCAGGGTCCCGAGGCGAAGGTCCTCGGCACGAACTACGACCGTCCGGCCAGCTTGGCCAACCCGCGTTCGCCGCGGCGCCAGAGCAAGGGCAACTTCGAGCTCTACGCATGGCTGTTCATGCGCTTCTCCGGCCTGGCACTCGTCGTGCTCGTGCTGGGCCACATGTTCATCATGCTCATGCTCGACGACGGTGTGCACCGCATCAACTTCGCATTCGTCGCCGGTCGCTGGGCCAGCCCGTTCTGGCAGTTCTGGGACCTGACGATGCTGTGGCTGGCGCAGCTGCACGGCGGCAACGGCCTGCGCACGATCATCGCGGACTACTCCCGCAAGGACTCGACGCGTTTCTGGCTGACCACGCTGCTGGTGCTGTCGATGATCCTCATCATGGGCGTCGGCACCTACGTCATCTTCACGTTCGATCCCAACATCACGGCGAGCTAAGGACACTGACGCTTACATGCAGGAACATCGTTACGACGTACTGATCGTCGGCGCAGGCGGTGCCGGTATGCGTGCTGCGATCGAGGCCGGACCCCGTGCTCGGACAGCCGTACTGACCAAGCTCTACCCCACGCGCTCGCACACCGGCGCTGCTCAGGGTGGCATGTGTGCCGCACTGGCCAATGTCGAGGAAGACAACTGGGAGTGGCACACGTTCGACACCGTCAAGGGCGGCGACTACCTCGCCGACCAGGACGCGGTGGAGATCATGGCCAAGGAAGCCATCGACGCAGTTCTCGACCTCGAGAAGATGGGTCTTCCGTTCAACCGGACGCCCGAGGGCAAGATCGATCAGCGACGCTTCGGCGGTCACACCCGTGACCACGGCAAGGCTCCGGTCCGTCGTGCGTGCTACGCAGCCGACCGCACCGGCCACATGATTCTGCAGACGCTCTACCAGAACTGCGTCAAGCACGACGTCGAGTTCTACAACGAGTTCTACGCACTGGATCTGTGTCTGACCGAGACCGACGACGGTCCCGTCGCAACCGGCATCATCGCCTACGAGCTCTCCACCGGTGAGCTGCACATCTTCCACGCGAAGTCGATCATCTTCGCCACCGGCGGCTCGGGCCGGATCTACAAGACCACCTCCAATGCCCACACCCTCACCGGTGACGGCATGAGCATCGTGTTCCGCAAGGGTCTTCCCTTGGAGGACATGGAATTCCACCAGTTCCACCCGACAGGTCTCGCAGGCCTGGGCATCCTCATCTCCGAGGCCGTACGAGGCGAGGGCGGCATCCTGCGAAACGAGTCGGGCGAACGCTTCATGGAGCGCTACGCACCGACCATCAAGGACCTCGCGCCCCGCGACATCGTCGCGCGCTCGATGGTGCTCGAGGTGCTCGAAGGACGCGGCGGCGGCCCGAACAAGGACTACGTCTACATCGACGTCACGCACATCCCCGAGGAAGTTCTCGACGAGAAGCTCCCGGACATCATGGAGTTCTCCCGCACGTACCTCGGTGTCGACCCCGTCAAGGAGCCGGTGCCCGTCTACCCGACGTGCCACTACGTCATGGGTGGCATACCCACCAAGATTCGCGGCGAGGTTCTGCGCAACAACGAGGACATCGTTCCCGGTCTCTACGCGGCCGGAGAGTGCGCCTGCGTCTCCGTGCACGGAGCCAACCGTCTCGGCACCAACTCGTTGCTCGACATCAACGTCTTCGGGCGTCGTGCCGGCATCGCCGCCGCCGAGTACGCGAACTCGGTCGACTTCACCCCGCTCCCCGAGGAGCCGGCGAAGATGGTGCAGGACTGGCTGGAGCTGATCCTCTCCGATCACGGCCACGAGCGCGCAGCCGACATCCGGACCGAGATGCAGCAGTCGATGGACAACAACGCATCGGTGTTCCGTACGGAAGAGCGTCTCGAGACGGCGCTCAAGGATGTCCGCGCCCTCAAGGAGCGGTACAACAAGATCACCGTCGAGGACAAGGGCAAGCGCTACAACAGCGACCTGCTCGAGGCCATCGAACTCGGCTTCCTGCTCGAAATGGCGGAGGTCACGGTCGTCGGCGCACTCAACCGCAAGGAATCGCGCGGCGGACACGCTCGCGAGGACTACCCCGAGCGCAACGACGCCGAGTACATGAAGCACACCATGGCCTACAAAGAGGGCGAAGGTCTGCTCACCGAGATCCGCTTGGATTACAAGCCGGTAATCCAAACCCGCTACGAGCCGATGGAGCGGAAGTACTGATATGAGCGCACCCACCCTGGACAAGAAGTCCAACGAGTCCGATCTGCCGCCCGTCCCCGAGGGCGCGGTGATGGTCAACCTCAAGATCGCGCGCTTCAATCCCGAGAGCGGTGACGGTCAGCGCTGGGACACCTTCCAGGTCCCCACCCTGGCCACCGACCGTCTGCTCAACCTGCTGCTGTACGTGAAGGGCTACCTGGACGGCACGCTCACGTTCCGTCGCTCGTGCGCACACGGAGTCTGCGGCAGCGACGCGATGCGTATCAACGGTGTCAACCGTCTCGCCTGCAAGGTGCTCATGCGCGACATGCTCCCCAAGGACTCGTCGAAGACGCTGAACATCACCATCGAGCCCATCAAGGGTCTGCCGGTGGAGAAGGACCTCATCGTCGACATGGAACCCTTCTTCGACGCCTTCCGCGCCGTGAAGCCGTTCCTGATGACGACCGGTAACGAGCCGACCCGTGAGCGGATCCAGTCCGCAGCGGACCGCGCCCGGTTCGACGACACCACCAAGTGCATCCTGTGCGCGTGCTGCACCACCTCGTGCCCCGTGTTCTGGAGCGATGGCAGCTACTTCGGTCCGGCCGCCATCGTCAACGCGCACCGGTTCATCTTCGACAGCCGTGACGAGGGTGCAACCGAGCGTCTGGACATCCTCAACGACGTCGAGGGTGTGTGGCGCTGCCGCACCACCTTCAACTGCACCGACGCGTGCCCTCGCGGCATTCAGGTGACCAAGGCCATCCAGGAAGTCAAGCGCGCGTTGCTCTTCGCACGCTGACACCGTCTCGCACCGACGCCGAACGCCCCTTCGCACACGCGAAGGGGCGTTCGGCGTTCGTCGGTCAGACGAACGCGCCGAAGCCCGTCACTCCGCGGCCGACGATCAGGTTGTTGATCTGCGCGGTTCCCTCGTAGGAGTACAGGGCCTCGGCGTCGGCGAAGAATCTGATGACGTCGTGCTCGATGAGAATTCCGTTGCCGCCCAGAATCTCTCGGGCCCAGGCGACGACCTCGCGCAGCCGCGTCGTACAGAACGTCTTCGCGAGCGCCGCATGCTCGTCGTGGTGGACGCCGTTGCCCTGCAACTGAGAGACACGGATCGCCATCCCGAGCGAGGCGGTGATGTTGGCCGTCATGCGTGCGATCAGGTCGGAGATCAGCTGGAACGACGCGATCGGGGATCCGAACTGTTCGCGTTCGCGCGCATAGGCCACCGCCCGCTCGTACGCGCCCATCATCACGCCCACCGCCTGGAACGCCACTCCTCCGCGGGTCAGACGGAGCACCTTCGCGGTATCGGCGAACGAGTTGGCGTCGGCCAGCTTGTTGGCGACCGGGACTCTGCAGTTCTCCAGATGGATGTCCGCGTTCTCGACCGCGCGGAGCGAGTACTTGCCCTCGATCTTCTCGGCCCGGAACCCCTCGAATCCCTGCTCGACGACGAAACCCTTGACCTCACCGTCGGCCTCGTCCTTGGCGAACACGATGGTCAGGTCTGCGAAGGTCGCGTTGCCGATCCAGCGCTTGCTGCCGTTGAGGATCCAGTGATCACCGTCGAGGCGAGCTGTGGTCTCGAGTCCGCCTGCGACGTCGGAGCCACCGTGCGGTTCGGACAGTCCGAACGCGCCGATCTTCTCCATTCGGCGCATGGCGGGCAACCATCGTTCGCGCTGCTCCTCGGACCCGAGAATCGAGATACTGCTCATCGCCAGCGAACTGTGCACGCTGAACATCGTTCCCGTGGACGGATCGACCCGGGCGAACTCCATTTCGAGCCAGCCGGTGAGCAGCTTGCGTGAGGCCTTGCGATCATCGAACGCGTAGCCGAGACCGGCGATCTCGAGTTCGGCGATCTTCGGCATCAGGTGCACCGGAGAGGTGGCCTTCTCCCAGAATTCGTTCGCCCGCGGCGCGACCTCGTCCTGCAGGAACCGGCGGGTACGCAGGACCACCTCGGTCTCGGTGTCGTCGAGCATGCTCTGGTACCCGTAGAAATCGGATTCGAGAAAGTCCGGCGCCAGTGGTCCGAGGGGCTCGTGCTCGCTCATGTTCGGCTCCTTCGTCTGGTGCCTCCGTCGGGCACCGCTACCGAACTTCTACCCGCCGCGCCCGATTCTCACGCATGCAACCGCCGCCCCGAGATGTCAGCGACGTAGTTCGTCGGAGAGGGTCGCCAGTTCGTCGCCGCCCGCCATCTCTGTGGTGAGGTCGTCGAGCGAGATGTCCTCGTGCGCACAGTCCAACGTCTGACGTCCACGATCGAGGAGGACGAAGTGATCTCCGACCATGTACGCGTGATGCGGATTGTGAGTGATGAACACGACGCCGAAGCCTTTCTCCCTGGCCGCCGAGATGTACCGGAGAACCATGCCGGACTGTTTGACGCCGAGAGCGGCGGTCGGCTCGTCGAGAATGAGTACTCGGGCACCGAAGAAGATGGCCCGAGCGATGGCCACGCACTGACGTTGGCCACCGGACAGTGAGCCGATGGGGGCATCGACATCGGGCAGATCGATACCCATCTTGCGGAGTTCGTCGATGGTTCTCGCGCGCATCGCGTTGGTGTCGAGGGTCTTGACGACCTTGCCCCTGCGCAGCTCCTGACCGAGAAAGAAGTTGCGCCACACCGGCATCAGGGAGACGACGGCGAGGTCCTGGTAGACCGTGGCGATGCCCTGGTCGACTGCCTGCTTGGGCGAGCCGAACGTGGTTGCGGTGCCGTCGACGAGCAGTTCCCCCTCCGACTGCTTGTGCAGCCCGGACATGATCTTGATCAGAGTGGACTTGCCTGCGCCGTTGTCACCGAGGACGCAGGTGACCTCACCGGCACCGACGCGGAGGTCTATCCCGCGCAGCGCGATGATGTTGCCGTAGCTCTTGCCCACGCCCTTCAGTTCGATGAGGGGCGTGTTGTCCGAGGACGTCATGGTCACCTTTTCGCCGCGTAGTTGCGGAAGGAGCTGTTCGCGATCACTGCGAACAGCAGCATCGCGCCGAGGAAGAACTTGAACCAGTCAGGGTTCCAGCCTGCATAGACGATGCCCTGGTTGGTCATGCCGAAGATGAACGCTCCGATGAACGCACCGACGGCCGTGCCGTATCCACCGGTGAGCAGGCATCCGCCGATCACGGCGGCGATGATGTAGAGGAACTCGTTGCCCACGCCCTGACCGGACTGAACGGTGTCGAAGGCGAACAACAGGTGCATGCCGACGAACCAGGCGCAGAAGCCGACGAACATGAACAAGCCGATCTTGACCCGAGTGACCGGGACACCGACCGCACGGGCCGATTCCTGGTTGCCGCCGACAGCGAAGATCCAGTTACCGGTACGGGTCTTCATCAGCACCCAGGTCGCGGCGAGGGTGAACACGATCCACCAGACGACGGTGATGCGGACCGAGACCCCCAGCAGCGAAAACGAGGACGAGAAGACCGCCCTGGCCGAGTCGAATCCCTCCATGTCCGAGATGGACGGAGTGGCGACCTGGCCGGTGACGAGCTTGGTGACGGCGAGATTGATGCCGGTGAGCATCAGGAACGACGCCAATGTGATCAGGAACGACGGAATTCTGGTCGTCATCACCAGGTATCCGTTGAAGAACCCGACCGCCAGTGCCAGCACCAGCGCCAGCGCCGAGCCGGTCCAGACGTTCAGATGCAGGTTGTAGGCCAGCATGGAGGCCATGATCGAGGAGAACGTCACCGCAACCCCGGTGGAGAGGTCGAATTCACCGCCGATCATCAACAGCGAGACACCGATCGCCATGATGCCGATGGTCGAGGACGCGTACAGCACGGTGGCGAGAGCCTCGGGCGACCGAAACGGCGGTGCCACGATGCAGAAGAAGACGAAGATGGCGACCGCGCCGAACAGCGCCCCGACCTCCGGGCGAATCAGTAACCGCTGCAACGGCTTCTGCTTCTTGACCCGCTCGTCCGCTGTCACGGTGTGTTCGGACAGAGCCGGATCGGCCTGTGTGGACATGAGATTCCTTCCGCGCCGAGGCGACGCACTCAGCGTGTGCCGTTTCGGGCGTACTCGGCGACCGCGCCGATATTGGTCGTGTCGATGAACGCGGGACCGGTCAGCACCGGGGTACCGCCACCGATGGTGTTGCCGTTGTTGAGGTAGAGCCACAGCGAGTCGATCGCCAGGTAACCCTGCAGGTACGGCTGCTGATCGATGGCCCACGCCACGTCGCCCGACTCGATCGCATCGACGAGTGCGGCATTGGTGTCGAACGTGACGATCGTGGCGTCGCTGCCCGCATTGTTCTTGGACTGCACGGCCGTCAGAGCGATCGGAGCGGCCAGCGCGATGACGTGGTCGATGCTCGGGTCCTGCTGCAACTTGGCCGTGATGGTCGACTCGACGGACGGCATGTCCTCGCTGTTGACGTTCAGGATCTCGGTGGTGCCACCGGTGAAGCCCTGCCTGACCCCGGCGCAGCGAGCCTCGAGTGCCACGGCACCCTGCTCTTGAATGATGCACAGGGTCTTTCGTGCACCGTCCTCGGTGAGGCGAGCCCCTGCAGCCTGTCCGGCGATGGTCTCGTCCTGACCGAAGTACTGCTGCACTCCCATGTTCTTCCAGGAGTCGTAACCGGAATTGAATGCGACCACCGGAATGCCTGCGGCGGTTGCCGTCTCGACCGAGGGTGCCATCGCGTCGGGCTTGGCGAGGGTGACCGCGATGCCGTCGACCCGGGAATCGATCGCGCTCTGGACGAGGTTGGCCTGGTTGGGTGCCTCCGGATCTGCCGAGTAGCGCAGTTCGATGTTGTCCTTGGCCGCGGCGGCCTCGGCACCTTTGCGCACCAGATCCCAGAACGTGTCGCCGGGAACCTCGTGCGTGATCATCGCGATCGTTGCCGACGGCGTGTCGGCCACGCCCGCGTTGTTTCCGTCGTCGGAGGAGCGAGGAGCACCGCCGGTGCTCGAACAGGCAGCGACGGTCAGAGCCGCGACCGCACAGACCGCTCCGATCGCGATCGGCCCGCGCCTTTGCCGAAACCTCATTGCACTTCCCTTTCCAACAACCGGCTCTCGAACGACCGACGAATCCACCCCGCCGACCTGATCACTGTAAGAAACGATCGGTACCCGCCACGCATCTTCGACGATTATTCGTCAGGCGACGAAACCGGTGTGCGCAGCACCGGACCTCGGACATGAGAGAACTCTCATCTCCGATTCACGTGGCCACAATCCGCCGTCATCAGACTCGTCCGTGTGCGAACCATCATCGTCTCGGCCCTGGGACTGCTCACCCTCGCCGTGCTCGTCGCAGCAGTGCTGACGACTCGATCGACGGGCGAGCAGAGCCCGTTGCCCGCACCCATCGTTGCACCCGCTGCACCCGTGCAATCCGCCCCGGGTACTCCGGGGTCCGTTCCCCCTGCACCGGGACCGGGCGGCGCCGCGCCCAGTAGCGCCCCCACCCCCGCGCCACAGCCGGTGGCACCGGACGGATTCGTGCCCCCACCGCCGCTGCCGCCTGCCGACTGGGACGATGACTTCGACGACGACTGGGATGACGATGACGACGACTGACCCTGCTGCGAGACCGACCACGTGATGCGGACGCGACTGCTCGCCCTGCGCCCGACGAGCGCTCGGAGCAGGATCTTCTCGTGGGTACTGCTGTTGGTGCTGGCATCTCTCGCGGCCGTCACCGTCACCACCTGGCTGCTGATGATCCGCGCGACCGACAATCGCATGCGCGAATCTCTGCGCACCGAGATCGCCGAGTTCACCACCCTCACCGACGCAGGCGTCGATCCGGGAACCGGCGCACCGTTCGACGACATCAACGACGTTCTCCGCGTGGTGATCACCTACAACCTCGCCCGCCCCAACGAGAAGTTCCTGGGTTACGTGGACGGTGCGTTCGCCGTACAGAGCAGGCAGCAGGCACCGGTGCGACTGTCCGACGACACCGGCTTCACCGCCGAGGTCGGCTCCGTCACCGCACCGGTCGAGGGTTCGTATTCGAGCGCGGCAGGCGAAGTGGTGTACCTCGCGGTGCCGGTCTCGCTGGCGGGCGACCCGGTGCCGGGCGTCGTGGTCGCCGCCTACTTTGCCGATCAGGAACGCGCCTCGGCCGACGAGACCGCGACCCTGATGCTCGTCGTCGGTGGCGTCACCTCGGTGCTGGCCGCAGTAGGGGCATGGTTCGTCGCGGGCCGCATCATGTCGCCGATCAGACACATCGCCGCCACCGCCAGAACGATCACCGAGACCGACCTGTCCGGCCGAATCACCGACGCCAGAACGACGGGTCCAGGCGACGACATCGCAGACCTGATCGACACCCTGAACTCGATGCTCGACCGCATCGAGTCCGGCGCGGCGAGTCAGCGCCGATTCCTCGACGACGCCGGCCACGAGCTCCGCACTCCCATCACCATCGTTCGAGGTCATCTCGACGTGCTCGACCACGGGGACCCCGCCGACGTTCGAGATACCGTCGCGCTCGTCGACGACGAACTCGATCGGATGAATCGACTCGTCGCCGACCTGTTGTTGCTCACCCGGGCCGACCAGACGAGCTTCGTCACGCCGGTGGACACCGATGTCGACGCCCTCACTCGAAGCGTGTTCGAGAAGGTGACCACCCTCGCCGACCGGGAATGGGTGCTGGAGGCGAGCGCAACGGTCCACGCGCCGCTGGATGCGCAACGACTGACCCAGGCACTGCTGGCGTTGGCGGACAACGCAACTCACCACACGATCCCCGGCGGTCGTGTCGGCATCGGATCGCAACTGTCCGACGGTGACATCCGCTTCTGGGTCACCGACTCCGGCCCGGGAATCGAGCGTGACGAGCAGGAACGAATCTTCGAGCGCTTCGCCCGCGGCCGCAACGGAACCAGACGCACCGAGGGTGCGGGGCTCGGATTGTCCATCGTCACCGCCATCGCACAGGCCCACCGTGGGCGAGTCAGTGTCGGCAGCGCTCCGGGGCACGGGGCCACGTTCACCATCACGATTCCCCTGCCCGATTCCCCTCCCCCACAGAAGGATCGACCATGGCCCGCATCCTGATCGCCGAAGACGAACCCCGGATCGCTTCGTTCGTCCACAAGGGGCTCAGGGCGAGCGGTTTCAGCACGACGACGGTCTCCGACGGCAGGTCCGCGTACGAACACGCCCGCAGCGGTGACTTCGATCTGGTGGTACTCGACATCGGCCTGCCGATCATGGACGGTTTCGAGGTACTGCAGCGACTGCGCGGAGAGCAGTGCGAGATACCGGTGATCGTGTTGACCGCACGCGACAGCGTCCAGGACGTGGTGTCCGGTCTCGAGACCGGTGCCGACGACTACATGGCGAAGCCGTTCCGATTCGAGGAACTGCTGGCGCGCATCCGAGTTCGCCTGGGCACCAAACGAACCGTCGACACCACTCAGCTCGCGGTCGCCGACCTCACCCTCGACCTGCGTACCCGGCGGGCCGTGGTGGGAGACCGCACCGTCGACCTGTCCGCCCGCGAGTTCGCCCTGGCCGAAACCTTCATGCGCCACCCCGGACAGGTCCTCTCACGAGAGCAACTCCTGTCGCAGGTGTGGGGCTACGACTTCGACCCTGGATCGAATGTCGTCGACGTCTACGTCCGCTACCTCCGAGCGAAATTCGGTGCCGCACGAATCGAGACCGTCCGCGGCATGGGATACCGACTGTCCGAGACATGAGTGGCGTCGGCCGGTGCCGACGCCACCGATCGAGCATCAGTCGTCCCGATCGTTGTCGTCGTTGTCATCTTCCAGATCGTCGTCGTCCAGATCGTCGTCGAGGTCGTCGTTGCGATCGTCCCAGTCGTCGTCACGACCGTCCAGATCGTCGTTGCGGTCGTCCCAGTCGTCGTTGCGGTCGTCCCAGTCGTCGTCGTAGCGGTCGTCCGGGATCTGGGTCGGCTCGGGCTGCTGGGGAGCTGCCGGCGGGTTCGGAGCCGAATCTGCCTCCGGCAGCGGCTGTTCCACCGAGATCGAGGACGGGCGCTGCTGGGTGGGGTCGTCGTCGGCGATCGCGAGTGCGCCGACGCTTCCGAGGGTGACGACAACGGCTGCTGCACCGACGATCATGAACTTTCCTGGCATTCTCATGTCTGCTCCTTCGATCCGAGTTCTGTGGGCCACCGTTTCGGTGATGACTCAACGATCGCGGTCGAACGTGAGAAGCGAAGGAGCACAACATGAGCGAGTTCTCATACTCGCGACGGGCTCGTGGGTCGACGTTCGTCCGTTGCCGGTGACGATGTCGGGACGAGAACCAGGGTGGTTCGGGTGATGCTCGCCGGTGGGTCGCCACGTCGACCGACCCCCGAGCGCCTATGGTGATTCGCGATGAAAAGGATCAGAAGTTTCGCGGCTGTATGTGCGGTATCGATTGCGCTCGTCGGAATCGGTGCTGGACCTGCCCTGGCACAGCCGGCCGCCGAGCCTCCGGTTCCGACGACGACACCGCCGTTCACGACGCCGGACACCGACAGCTGCCCGTTCGCCGCGTCACCGCCCCCGGCGATCGATCTGTCCGAGGTACCGGCACCTGGAAGCACTGCCCCGCAACCACTCCCGATTCCCGCCGAGGCCGTCGGCGGCGACCGGCTCGCCGAATGTGGGGCGGTGCTGCCGGACGGGGCTCCCCCGTTGCCTGCCGATATCTCGGCCACCGGGTTCGTGGTGGCCGACATGGACTCCGGCTCAGTACTGGCCGCCAAGGATCCGCACGGTCGGTACCGGCCGGCGAGCACTATCAAGGTGCTGCTTGCGATCGTCGCCCTCGACGAGCTGGATTTGAACTCTCGTATCACCGCGACCGCAGAGGACGCCGACGCCGAGGGCAGTGCCGTCGGCATCGGGAAGAACGGTGTCTACACCAATCTCGAATTGATGCAGGGTCTGGTGATGGCATCGGGAAACGATGCAGCACACGCGTTGTCCAGGCAGTTGGGCGGGGAAGCGGCCACCGTGGACAAAATGAATGCCAAGGCCGCAGAACTGGGTGCGCTCGACACGCGCACCGCCACGCCGTCCGGTCTCGACGGTCCCGGCATGGCGAGCTCGGCCTACGACCTGGCGTTGATCTACCGCGCGGCCATGCGCAATCCGACCTTCGCGCAATTGATTTCGACCGAAACCGTTCAGTTTCCCGGCTACCCGAGGGACCCAACGATCCCGGACGACCAAGACCGACCCGGGTTCGCCCTCTCCAACGACAATCAGCTGCTCTACAACTACGAGGGAGCTCTCGGCGGCAAGACCGGGTACACCGACGATGCGCGCCAGACATTCGTCGCAGGAGCAGAGCGGGGCGGCAGGCGTCTGGTCGTGACGATCATGAAGGGTGACGTGTTGCCGATCCGGCCGTGGGAGCAGGCGGCCCGCCTGTTGGACTACGGGTTCGCGCTCGATTCCGGCCGCGGCGTCGGCGAACTCGTGGAGCCGCGATCGACATCCGCGGTGACGAGTACGCGCACGCCCGCGGCCGGTCCGACGCTCGCCCAGCCGCCCGCATCGGCGTCCGGGTCGAGCTCCCGCCAGTCGGAGATGCAGGCCCAAGGCGACACCGTCGTTCGCATCGCGATCGGTGTCATCGGTTCGATCGTGGTGATCGGGCTGCTGTGGGGAGCTCGACGGCTGTCACGCAACCGCTGAGCCGGCTCGACCGACAGAGCGATCAGCGGCGTCTGTTGCGCAATCCTGCGACGCCGAGCGCAGCGAGGGCACCGGCACCCACCAGCGCCAGACCGCCCGTCACACCCGGCCCTTCGCTGACCTCGACCCTGGTGTTGATCACCGCCGGCTCCGGTGCCGGAACATGCGCCTCGGCGAGGCTTTCGCGAGTGGTCGCAGCGAACGCCGTGGAGAACAGCACCAGCCGTGACGTCGTGAACACGAACACCAGCAGACCGATGATGGGTCCGAAGACCACCCCTGCTGGGCCACTCGTCACCGAGGCCAGGTAGATGGCACCGAGCTGCTTGAAGATCTCGAACCCGACGGCAGCGAGCAAGGCTCCTTTGGCTGCGCTGTGCCACGAGACCGGCTCGCGCGGCAAACGCGAGATCACCCAGGTGAACAACGCCCAGGTACCTGCAAGCGCGAGAAGAATCGAGAAGACGCGCAGGGCCACGCCCACTCCCGGGACGGAATCGAGATTGGCCCACTCGAGAATGCTGCGCATCAGCCCACCTCCGGCCAGTGCCGACAACGCCAACGACAGCACCAGCGCGGTCCCAAGCCCCAGCAGCGCAGCGAAATCCTTGGCCTTGGTAGCCAGAAATCCACCCTGCTCGTGCTGGCTCTCCCACATGGCGGTCAGTGCCTCGCGCAGGTTCGCGATCCAACCGAGACCCGCATACAAGGCACCGAGCAGACCGATGATGCCGACACTGGTCCGTGACTCGATGGCCGTCTGGATCAGCGAATTGATCGTCTCGCCGAAGCTGCCGGGCACGTTCTCGGCAATCTGCGACTGGATCTCGGCAAGCCACTCGGGCTGATTCACCAGCACGAACCCAGCGATCGCGAAGGCGACCATCAGCAGTGGGAACAAGGCCAACACACTGAAGTACGTCATGCCTGCCGCGTAGTAATCGCCCTTCTGACCCTGATACCGCTGTGCCGCAACAACAGTGTGATCGAGCCAGGGCCACCGTTTGCGTCGGTCTTCGAGGATCGCCTTGAAATCTGGCATGGCACTCACCTTCTCGCTGTCGTCGCCTGCTGTCGGATCGTGTCGCCGCGGTGTGCCGTAGATGCTATGCACCCGGCGGCAGGAAACCCACCCTGTCGTAGACCTGAGCGAGCGTTCGACTCGCCACTTCCCTGGCTCGATCCGCACCGGCCGCGAGGATGCGATCGAGTTCGGCCACATCGGCCATGAACCCGTCCATCCGCTCCCGCAGGGGAACGACGAACTCGGTCAGAACGTCGGCGGTGTCGGACTTGAGGTCGCCGTACCCCTTACCTGCGTACCCGGCAACCAGATCGTCGATGCTCGCGCCCGACAGGGCAGACTGAATCACCAGCAGGTTGCTGACGCCCGCCTTGTTCTCCGGATCGAACACGATGTCGCGTTCGTTGTCCGTCACGGCCGAACGAATCTTCTTCGCCGACACCTTCGGATCGTCGAGGATGTTGACGATGCCCGCCGGATTCGACGAGGACTTGCTCATCTTCGCGGTGGGATCCTGCAGATCGAAGATCTTCGCGGTGCCCTTGATGATGTGCGCATCGGGCACGACGAACGTCTTCTTGAACCGCGTGTTGAAACGCTGTGCCAGATCGCGAGTCAACTCGAGGTGCTGCCGCTGATCCTCACCCACGGGCACCAGGTTCGGCCGATAGAGCAGGATGTCGGCGGCCTGCAGAATCGGATAGGTGAACAGTCCGACGCTGGTGTGATCGCGACCCTGCTTGGCGGACTTGTCCTTGAACTGCGTCATCCGCGCAGCTTCACCGAATCCGGTGATGCAGTTCAGAACCCACGCCAACTGTGCATGCTCGGGCACCTGACTCTGCACGAACAGCGTCGACTTCTCCGGATCGATGCCCACGGCGAGCAACTGCGCTGCGGCCACACGGGTACGGCGACGAAGCTCCTTGGGATCCTGCGGCACGGTGATCGCATGCAGGTCCGGGATGAAGTAGAACGCATCGAACTCGTCCTGCAACTCCACCCAGTTCCGCACCGCACCCAGGTAGTTACCGAGATGGAACGAATCGGCAGTCGGTTGGATGCCGGAGAGCACCCGCCGACGCGGACCCTGCGGAGTGTCGATGGAGTCGGAAGAAGACATGATGCAATCTTTTCACGACCCCATCGACGCCCACTTCCTGCCTGCCGAGATCGTCACCCGCAGGCTCCGCTCTAGCGATAGCGCACGGTTACCGGAGCATGATCGGACCATCGCTGGTCGTACGCCTCGGCCCGCTCGGTGATCGCTTCCTTGGCACGCTCGGCCAGATCACTGGTGGCCAACTGATAGTCGATCCGCCAGCCGGCGTCGTTGTCGAAGGCCTTGCCGCGGTAGGACCACCAGCTGTACGGACCCTCGACACCCGGGTGCAGCACCCGGACGACATCGGTCCACGGGGCCTTCTCGGCGAGCAACCGCGACACCCACTCCCGTTCCTCGGGCAGAAAACCGGAGTTCTTCCGGTTGGTCTTCCATGCCTTCAGATCGGCCTCGGTGTGTGCGATGTTCCAATCGCCGCAGACCACCACATCGCGATTCTCTGACTTCGCGGACTTGGCCGTCTTCGCCAGGTACTTCGCGAAAGCCGCCATGAAACGTTCCTTCTCGTCCTGACGCTCGGTACCCACCTCACCCGACGGCAGATACAGGCTGGCCACGGTGACGTCGCCGAAGTCGGCTTCGATGTAGCGACCGGCATCGGCGAACTCGACGGCCCCGATACCGGTACGAATGGCATCGGGAGCCGCCTTCGACAGCAAGGCCACCCCGTTGCGGCCTTTCGCGGACGGCTCCGCCGAGGCCAGATGCCATCCCGCATCGAGGGCCGGGGCCAGCGCCTTGGTCAGTTCCCCGTCGTTGGCGCGGGTTTCCTGCAAGCAGATGACGTCGGCATCGGTGGCCTCGAGCCACGGCAGCATGCCCTTGCGAACAGCAGCGCGAATTCCGTTGACGTTGACAGTGGAGACAGTGATCGGCACGCCGACGACGGTAGCGGAGCCCACCGACACACGGGACGTGGGCTGCACATCGAGGTCGTTCCCGCAGGCTCCTACCGTCGCCTCGGCTTTGCCCCTGGTTTCGGGGCGGTGACCACCGATGTGACCTCCGGCGAGATACTCGGTTCTCGGTCGATGCGTCGGTAGACGAGGTGCTGTTGGGCATAGGTCCAGATGTTGTTGCTCACCCAGTACAACAACACCGCGACCGGAAGCACGGGCCCGCCGACGAGCACGCCCGCCGGGAACACCCAGAGCACGAGCTTGTTCATGATCGCGGTCTGTGGGTTGGCGAGCGCCGCTGCGTCCTGCCGGGCGACGGACGCCCGCGAGTTCATGTGCGTGGCCACCGCAGCGACGATCATCAACGGGACCGCCACGAACGCGATGCTCCACACCGACGGCACTCCACCGAACGGACCGAAGGCCTCGAGCACCTCCCGAGAACTGTTGACGGCCGCAGAGATCGGCGCGCCGAACAGGCGTGCGTCGAGAAAGGACTGCACATCGGCGGTGCCGAATACGTAATTCGCAGTGTTCGCATTCTCCTGCGCCGTCATACCCAGATGACCGAATCCGGTTCCGGTTCGATTGAACGAGCGCAGCACGTGCAGCAGACCGATGAAAACCGGGCCCTGCGCCAGCAGGGGCAGGCACCCCATCAACGGGTTGAAACCGTGCTCCTGCTGCAACTTCCGAATCTCGGCGGCCTGCCGAGCACGGTCCCCGGAGTATTTCTTCTGTACGGCCTCGATCTGTGGTCGGAGCCTCTTCATGGCGAGCTGCGAACGAATCTGGCCGACGAACGGCTTGATCAGCAGCGCCCGAAGTGTGAACACCAGGAATATCACCGCCAGGGCCCAGGCGACACCGTTGTCGGGGCCGAGCACGGACCCGAAGACTCGGTGCCAGAACCACAGCACGGCGGAGACGGGATAGTAGACGAAATCGAGCATGGTGGAGCACCTCACTGTGAGAGAAGTCGGTCGGTTGGCGTCTCGACCGGATCTCGCAGTGGCTCAGACGAAGTGGAGCCACCGGTCCGGTCCACGGACCGGACCGGGTGCTCTGGGCATGGGGCGACCTGGCGCATCGGGTTGCTGTTGCCTGCGGAACGATCCCCGAAGTCGCCGCCCGTCGGCGCCTGCAGCGCACGACGACAGCGGTGCGATCAGTGCGAGGTCGGACGGCGCACCGAGCACGACCAGGGACGCCGCGACCAGCGCACCGAACATCGCTATCTGTGCGGCGGGTTGGGCGTCGACGACGGCAAAGACGACGAGCAGGACGGCCAGGACGCCGACCAGCGTCCCGGCGTAGCGTCGAATCGCCATGTGGACAGGTCGAGAATCGAGCATCTTCGGTTCCTCGTGACAGCCTCGCGGACAACGGGTTGCGAAGGCGTGGGGGAACTTTCGAGCTACAGTGCCCCCACCGGCATACCGGGCGCGCGCGGCTGCGGGCGTCCAGGGGCATCCGGTCGATGTTGACGCCGGAACGCACCTCGACGGTGGCGTTCCTCTGCGGCGGGGCCGATAATCGGCAGCAGGCGCAGCAGTGCCGGAACATCGACGCGGTGCGCGAGCAGCATCAGCGTCGTCAGTGCCGCAACGAGAAGCAGGGCGAAATCTGCGGTTGCGGTCGGCATCGTCAGGTGCAGCGCCACGAGAAGCAGCGAGGTGACGACCATGCTCTGGTATCGCATCGCGCACCTCCCTGGTGTGTCACTGAACCCGAGTCGTTGCTCAGGGTACAGATACCGAGGGGTCCGTGCACAGGTGCCAGGTGTCGCCGACGATGACCGGACCGCGGGCCCGTACACACGGACGCACGTACTTCGGCAGTCGGTCGAGCTCCGCGTCGGCGTCGGCCGACAACCCACCCACGTAGGACGTATCGATGCGTCCGGTCTGCTCGAAGCGATCGACGTTGTGCCGAGCGATGTACGCATCCGGGTTCAGGGCGGCCAGCGCGAGCACGGTCAGAACTGCACCGACGCCCACGGCTCTCGGTAGCCAGCGCCCCGACATCCGCACGCCCGACACCAGAACCAGTACGAACACCGATCCCAGCCACCACTCGACAGCCGTGACGAACAACCTGAGCGTCGTGTAGCCGTACTGCTGCTCGTACAACGACATTCGATGCAGGGCCGACGCAACGATCACCGACGACAGCAGGCACAGCGCTCCGAGCAACGCCCGCAGTGCGATGCGATCTCCCCGGTCTTCTCGTCGAGCCTTCGCGACCGTCACAGCGATGACGAGCAGTGTCAGTACCGTGACCGCGAGCAATTGCCAGAAGCCCTGTCGGGCGTATTCGGCATTGGTCAGACCCTCGGTGGTGAGGACGTGTCCCTGCCCGCCGAACAACGTCGGCACCTGAAACCCCACGAACACGGCAAACAGGGCCACCACCGCCCCGAGCGGAACCATCCACTCCCACAACTGCACTGTTCGACGCGGCGACGGTGCGAGCCGATCGAACCGAGGCGGATGCAGCGCGACGTAGGCGACGGCGAGCGCACCTGCTGCGGTGAGAACGAAAACGACAATGCGCCCGACGACGGACGCGGCATCGAACTCGGGTGTCACCGCACTCAGCGCATCCGCAAAACGCTTGTCGGCCGCACCGAACAACGCCGCGAACACGACGAGCAGCGCGATCGTGACAACCGAGACCATGCCTATCCGCGCCGGCCGTGGCCCTTCCAGATCGATCGAATTAGCTCCGCGTCGGGTCCACCGAGCCACGCGCACCGGCAGAAACACCGGTACCAGAGCGCCGAGTGCGATTCCCGTCCACGTCCAGGCACGAGAGAGGACCACCACCGCGACCACGATGGCGAGCGTCGTCGACATCGTCACGATCCACTCGGCCGCTCTCAGCGCAGACACGCTCGCCAATGCCATCACTCCTGCCGCCCCTGCCCATTCCCACCGCGTGAGCCTGCCGCTGCGCGCTGCGAGCACGACGGCCACGAAGGCGAGGGCAGTGATCAGCACACCGAATGTGTTGTTCACCAGCGTCACCGAACCGATCAGCCCGGCGACAGCGGCCCCGATCAGCGCCGCACGGGGAGCCTGCGCATACCTCAGCACCGGCCAGGTGCGAGGCCCCCAGAAGGAGTGACCGTGCTTCGCTGTCGGATGAACCGGAGTGTCGATCGTGGTCATGGCGCTTCCTTCTTCTGTGTTTCGGCATGGAAGGTCGGCGGCTGCGGTACGGGGACATGCAGTCGCGGTTCGGATGGATCGAGCAAGTCAGTGTTCGGGGATGGCCACTCTGATGTGGCAGCCGAATTCGCTGTCGAGAACTTCGATGGTTCCGCCGTGCAGTTCGGTGGCCCAGCGGGCGATGCCGAGGCCCAGACCTGTTCCGCCGTCGGTGGATCCGCCGCGGGTGAATCGGTCGAACACCGCATGGCGATCGGCGAGCGCGATGCCTGGACCCTGGTCGACGACGTCGAATGCATACGCTCCGCCGATCCGATGGGCCCGTATCGTCACGGTGCTCGAATGGGGGGAATGCCGCACGGCGTTGTCGACGAGGTTGGTGATCACCTGTGTCATGCGAGATCGGTCGGCCACCACAGTCGAATCACCGGGCGAGACGACGATCGACACACGTTCGCGGTGCACGGCTGTCGCATCCTCGAGGAATTGCCGCACTGCGAACTCCTCCGGGGCAATGGTGAGCACACCGCCCTCCACCCGCGACAGGTCGAGCAGTTCGCTGACCAGATCTCCGAGTCTCTCGGTTTGGCGCAGCGCCACCGCCAGCGTCGCGGGATTCGGCTCGGTCACCCCGTCGACCATGTTCTCGAGCACGGCACGCAACGCAGCGATGGGCGTCTTCAACTCGTGCGAGACATTGCCGATGAGTTCGCGGCGGTACTTCTCGGCTGCTTCCAGATCACTCGACATGGTGTTGAACGCCAAGGCCAACTCCCCCACCTCGTCCCTGGATGTCGCCCGCACTCGCGTCGAATAGTCGCCTCGCGCCATCGCTTTGGCGGCCGAAGTCATCTCGCGCAGTGGTGACGTCATCCCGTGGGCGACGAATTGGGTTGCGGCCAAGGACACGACGAGCGCGGCGAGGAGGGTGTAGCGAAACTGCCAACCCGCCCCGATCCAGAACACGACGCTCGCGAGGACCAACACTGTGCCCACGACGAGCGAGACCTTGAGCTTGAACGACCGCAACGGATCCAACGGTCGCGGCAGCATTCGCGTCATCGCGGAGACTCCACGGCGTAGCCCACGCCGTGCACGGTGCGAATGAGATCGCCACCGAGTTTGCGCCGCAACGCTTTGACGTGAGAATCGACCGTCCTGCTACTGGCCGAATCGTCCCAGCCCCACAGTTCCGACAGCAGGGTTTCACGCGAGACGGCGGTGCGCGGCCGCGCGGCCAGATAGGCGAGGATGTCGAATTCCGTTCTGGTCAAATGGATGTCGCCGGAGGGATCGGTAACCCGCCGTTCCCGGTGGTCGATCTGCACGTCACCGATTCGAACTGCCTGTGGTTCGACGGCCACCGCACGCTCGGCACGCCGAACCAGGGCGTGTACGCGAGCGACCAGCTCGCGCATACTGAACGGCTTGCCCAGGTAGTCGTCCGCGCCGACGCCCAGGCCGACGAGCATGTCCGTCTCGTCGGACTTGGCCGTCAACATCAACACCGGCACCGGGCGGGACGCCTGAATCCGGCGACACACTTCGAGCCCGTCGAACCCGGGCAGCATCAGATCGAGCACCACCACGTCGGGATCGATCCGGGCGCACGCGTCGACGGCGGACGGGCCGTCGACGGCCGTGACGACCTCGTACCCTTCGCCGCGCAGCCGGGCAGCAACGGCCTCGGAGATCGTGGGCTCGTCGTCGACGACGAGAACTGTGCGGCTCATGAGAATCGACCCTAGAGGGCGCACGTGGAGGAGCCCGTCGGGAAATGTGGAGGTTCGGTGAAGGTTCGAGCAGCTCGTTTGCCGTCGCGGGGCCAGGCGGACTCGGTGGCGCGCTGAAATTAGGGTCGGCTACCCTTCCCGGTGTTAGCCAACCCTTACGAAAGGCGTCTCGATGCTCATCCGACCTCTTCACCGAACCTGGGCGGTGTGCGCGATTGCGCTGACCACCGCGGGAATGCTGACTGCGTGCTCGAGTTCCGCCGACGAGGCACCGCCGACGGCCGGTGGCGCGTCCGTTTCGGCGGCGTTCCCGGTGACGATCGAGCACGCGTTCGGTGAGACCGTAGTCCCGGACGAGCCCACTCGCGTCGTGGTGGCCGGGTACACCGAGCAGGACACGGTCCTGGCACTCGGCGTGATACCCGTCGGGGTCACCGAGTGGTACGGCAACCAGCCGTACGCCACCTGGCCGTGGGCCCAGGCAGCGTTGGGCGACGCACAGCCCGAGGTGCTCTCGAACGACGACGGATTCGAGACGGAGAAGATCGCCGCACTCGAGCCCGATCTGATCATCGCCACCAACGCAGGTCTCACGGCGGAGAGCTACAGCACGCTCAGCGACATCGCGCCGACGCTCGCACAGTCCGACGCATCGACTGCCTACTTCGAACCCTGGGACATCCAGGCCGAGAAGATCGGCCGTGCACTCGGAAAGAAGTCCGAGATCGACGCATTGATCGAGGGCGTGAACCAGAAGTTCGTCGACGCTGCGGCCGCCCACCCCGAATTTGCCGGCAAGAAGGCGATCTTCCTCCAGAACGCGTTCTACGAGGGCAAGGCGATCGCGTACCAGGACGGGTTGAGCACGGACTTCCTGACGAAACTGGGCTTCGTCATCCCGGATGACATCGACGCGTACGTGCCTGCCGACGGCAGTGCGCAGGCGAGCATCCCGCTGGAGAACCTGTCGGTTCTGAACGCGGCCGACGTGTTGATCTGGGGAACCGAGGAGCCCGGCGACCGCGCACAGTTGGAGAAGGAAGCGGTGTACAACGCACTCGAGCCGGTGAAGGACGGCAACCTCGTGTTCACCGACGGTGTGACGGCAGGAGCGATCTACTTCACCAGCGTGCTCAGCCTGCCGTACGTGATCGACAAGCTCACCCCGGCACTGACCGAAGCTCTCGGGGGAACTGCCGCGACCATCACCGGCTGATTCGGCGCGACTCTACGCAGCCGAACGCTTGTCCATCCACATGGCGGTGGCGAGAACACCGAGACCGGCCACCGCCAGGCCCGAGCCGACAGCGGCGGGTGCCGTGTAGCCGAATCCGGCGGCGATCACGGCACCACCGACTGCCGCTCCGATGGCGTTGGCCAGGTTGAACGCGGCATGGTTGAGCGATGCGGCGAGCGTCTGGGCGTCCTCGGCCACGTCCATCAACCTCGTCTGCAGACCGGGTACCACCGAGGAGCCGGACGCACCGATGAGGAACACCAGCAGTAGCGCGGTGATCGGGTTGTGTGCGGCCACGACGAACACCGCAAGGAACACGGCAGTGGCGGCCAGGCCGACGAAGGTGCCCTTGAGCTGGTAACGGTCGGCGAGCCATCCGCCCGCGTAGTTTCCGGCGACCATTCCCAGGCCGTAGATCATCAGGGCGACCGGGACGAGTGCGCGGGCCAGCCCGGCGACATCGGTCAGCGTCGACGCGATGTAGGTGTACACCGCGAACATGCCGCCGAATCCGACGATGCCCACGAACAGGGTCATCCACACCTGGCTGCGGCGCAGTGCGCCGAGCTCCGTGATGGGGCTGGTGGTCGGCATCGCGTCGAGTCGCGGCATCCAGAGAACGAGCGCGGCGACGGTGAGGGCACCGATGACGGCCACGAGAGTGAACGCACTGCGCCATCCCAGCGCCTGCCCGATCCAGGTCGCCACCGGTACGCCGACGACGTTGGCGACCGAGAGTCCCATCATCACCATCGCCACGGCCTTGGCTCGTTTGCCGGGTTCGGCGAGGTGGGCAGCGACCAGGGCCGCAACACCGAAGTACGCACCGTGCGGCAGACCCGCAACGAATCGCGAGGCCACCAGCTCGTCGAAGCTCGGCGCGAACACGGTGCCGAGGTTTCCGAGGGTGAAGGCCACCATCAGCGCCAACAGCAACATCCGGCGCGGAACGCGGGCAGCCAGGGCTGCGATGGTCGGGGCACCGACGACCACACCGAGCGCGTACGCGGAGATCATGTGGCCGGCCGAGGGCTCGGAGATCCCCATCGTCGTCGCGATGTCCGGCAACAGACCCATCGACGCGAACTCCGTGGTGCCGATTCCGAAGCCGCCGATGGACAGAGCCAGCATCGCGAGCTTGCGGCGGGTGGAGTGCGGTCGGTGACTGACACTCAGGCCACTCGACACCTTGCCGCGCGCAGCGCTGACTCGGGCAAGAGCGGAATCGGTGACAGTCACAGCAATACAACCTTCGTGTGGAGATCGGGGGCAGAGGAAGCGTCCTGGAGTCGAGCCTGTGAAAGAAGGCCGACCGAAGCAGGAACGTAGCTCCGGTCAATTGTCTTCCCGAAGGTGTCCCGTTTTCGCGTCTACGAGCGGTGATAGTCCTCACCCGAGCATCTGCTCGAGTTCCGGCCGAGCCCTTGTTCCGGTGATGTGCCGTCACCCGCTAGGATATTCGCCAGGTCATGAGTGCCAGCATCGAGCCCCGGCTTGCTGGCCGGCAACCCTCCAACCGCGGTGGGGTGCCCCGGGTGAACGACCAGGCCGATCCGGTATGCGAGTGCCGTATCGACAAGCGCGGGTCCGCAGGAAGCGGACCCACTGAACCTTCGGCCCCCAGGGTCCGAAGCCTGTCAGGAGGTTCTCTCATGTGTTGCTGTACCGATACGCCCCGTAGCGCTCGACTTCTCGAGCTTCATTCGACATTCGAATCGTCTTAGACGGACTCGTCCAAAGAAAACGGAGTATCACCAGCCATGACCGATTCCACACCGGACGTCGTCGACGCCACCGGGGCCCCCACCGAGGATCCGTTCACCGATCCTGCCGCCGACTGGAGCTTCGAGACCAAGCAGATCCACTCGGGCCAGACTCCGGACGGCACCACCAAGGCTCGTGCGTTGCCGATCTACCAGACCACCTCGTACACGTTCGACAACACCGATCACGCAGCTGCCCTGTTCGGCCTGGCAGAACCCGGCAACATCTACACCCGCATCATCAACCCGACGCAGGATGTCGTCGAGCAGCGCATCGCCGCCCTCGAAGGTGGAGTCGCGGCGTTGTTGCTCGCATCGGGTCAAGCCGCCGAGACGTTCGCGATCCTCAATCTCGCGGAGGCAGGCGACCACATCGTGTCGAGCCCGCGGCTCTACGGCGGCACGTACAACCTGTTCCACTACACGCTCCCCAAGCTGGGCATCACCGTCTCGTTCGTCGACGATCCCGACGATCTCGAGCAGTGGCGTGCCGCGATCACTCCGTCGACCAAGGCGTTCTACGGCGAGTCGATCTCGAACCCGAAGAACGACATTCTCGACATCCCGGGGATCTCGGCCGTGGCCCACGAGAACGGCATCCCGCTGATCGTGGACAACACGGTGGCGACGCCGTACCTGCTGCAGCCGTTGAAGCACGGGGCCGACATCGTGGTGCACTCCGCGACGAAGTATCTCGGCGGCCACGGAACGGCGATCGCGGGCGTCATCGTGGACGGCGGGACGTTCGATTGGACGCAGGGCCGTCATCCCAACTTCACCACCGCGGATCCGAGCTACCACGGCGTCGTGTTCGCCGATCTCGGTGCGCCCGCATTCGCGCTGAAGGCACGCGTTCAACTGTTGCGCGACATCGGTGCTGCGGTCTCGCCGTTCAACGCCTTCCTCATCAGCCAGGGTCTGGAAACGTTGAGCCTTCGGATCGAGCGGCACGTGGCGAACGCACAGAAGGTTGCCGCCTTCCTCGCCGGTCGCGACGACGTCGTCTCGATCAACTACGCCGGACTCGAATCCTCGCCGTGGTACCAGCGCGGGCAGGAGTTGTTGCCGAAGGGGCAGGGCGCGATCATCGCGTTCGAGCTGAAGGGAGGCGTTGACGCGGGCAAGAAGTTCGTCAACGCACTCACTCTCCACAGCCACGTCGCTAACATCGGAGACGTGCGTTCACTCGTCATCCATCCCGCTTCCACCACCCATTCCCAGCTGACTCCGGAAGAGCAGCTGGCGTCGGGTGTCACTCCCGGCCTGGTGCGTCTCGCCGTGGGCATCGAGGGAATCGACGACATCATCGCCGACCTCGAGGTCGGATTCAGCGCGGCGGCATCTTGAGCCACAGCTGCGACACAGGCGTTCGTCCGGAGGCGGTACTTCCGTCTCCGGACGGGCGGTTGGGAACCATCGACATCGGTGGTCTCGATCTCGAGAACGGCGCTCGAATCCCCCAGGTCACCGTCGCGGTGCAACGCTGGGGCGAACTCGCCACCGACCGCAGCAACGTCGTGCTCGTCGAGCACGCCCTGACCGGGGACTCGCATGTATCCGGTCCGCCGGATGCCGATCACGCTCTGCCCGGTTGGTGGAACGGAATGGTCGGTCCCGGCTGCCCCATCGACACCGACGAGTGGTGCGTCGTGGCGACGAACGTGCTCGGCGGCTGCGGCGGGACCACGGGCCCGAGCAGCATTTCTCCCGACGGCATGCCGTACGGATCTCGCTTCCCGGACATCTCCATCCGTGATCAGGTCGCTGCCGAGGCGGCCGTGGCCGACGTACTGGGAATCGAGCGGTTCGCAGCCGTCGTCGGCGGCTCGATGGGCGGGATGCGCACTCTCGAATGGATCGTGGGCCATCCCGACCGAGTGGCGGCCGCCTTGGTCCTGGCAGTCGGCGCCAGGGCAACTGCCGACCAGATCGGTACCCAGACGACACAGATCGCCGCGATCAAGGCCGATCCAGGGTGGCTCGGCGGCAACTACCACGACACCGGCACCTCGCCGACCGCCGGACTCGGCATCGCGCGACGCATCGCGCACCTGACGTACCGGACCGAGAGCGAACTCGACAACAGGTTCGGGAACACACCGCAGAACGACGAAGACCCGTGGGCCGGCGGCAGATACTCCGCGCAGAGCTACCTGGAGCATCAGGCTGCCAAACTCGTCAACCGGTTCGACGCGGCGACGTACGTACTGCTCAGTGAGGCAATGAACCGTCACGATGTGGGCCGTGGTCGCGGCGGAGTGGCCGAAGCCCTTGCGTCCACGCCGGTTCCGACGATCGTCGGCGGAGTCGACTCCGATCGCCTGTATCCGCTTCGCCTGCAGAAGGAGATCGCTCGCGAACTCCCGCAGTGCCGTGGACTCGAAGTGATCCAGTCTCGCGACGGACACGACGGTTTCCTCACCGAGGCCGATTCGGTGGCGAAGCTGCTCGCCGAGACGATGGAGCTGGCCCGCCTCGGACGGCGCTGACACCGCCGGACAAGGTCAGTCGGTCCCCAGCGGATCGATCGACAGCGACAGAAAGACGATCGCTCCGCCGACGCAGCCCAGCGCCAGCACATCGAACACGCGACTGCGCACTTGCAGTGTGCCGACTCGTGTTTCGGGCAGGCACAGCCGCAGGACGGCCGCCAGCAGTGCGGCGCATCCGAAGATGAATGCGCCGCGCCGCCAGCGATCGGCCAGCACCAGAATCAGCGCGGCGAGGACGACGACCGAGACTGCGACGATCGGTAGATTGCGCGTGACTGCAGCGCGAAATCCTGTGTCGAGCTCCCGCCGCGCATCCTCTGGATGGTTCACGTCCGGTTCGCTCAGCTCTCGGCAGCGACGCGCTCGGCGCGTTCGACGACATTGGTGAGCAGGAAGGCCCGCGTCAGCGGGCCGACACCTCCGGGGTTGGGCGACAGGAATCCGGCCACCTCCGCGACATCGCCTGCGACGTCGCCGCGCAGTCCGTCCTCGGTGCGGGTGACCCCGACGTCGAGCACCGCAGCACCCGCCTTGACCATGTCCGCAGTGATCAACCCGGGTACTCCGGCAGCAGCGATGACGATGTCCGCGCGTGAGACCTCGGCGGCCAGATCACGAGTTCCTGTGTGGCACAACGTCACTGTTGCGTTCTCGGAACGCCTCGTGAGCAACAGGCCGATGGGTCGCCCCACCGTCACTCCGCGGCCGATGACCACCGCGTGCGCACCGTCGAGAGCAACGTCGTAGCGGCGCAGCAGGTGCACGATCCCGCGAGGTGTACACGGCAGTGCGGCATCCTTGCCCAGTACCAGCCGTCCGAGATTGATCGGGTGCAGACCGTCGGCGTCCTTGTCCGGATCGATTCGCTCGAGCGCAGCGTTCTCGTCGAGATGCTTCGGCAAGGGCAGCTGGACGATGTAGCCGGTGCATTCGGGGTTGGCATTGAGTTCGTCGATGACGGCTTCGAGATCTGCCTGGGTGATGTCCGCGGGCAGATCGCGACGAATCGAGGTGATGCCGACCTTGGCGCAGTCGTTGTGCTTGCCCCGGACGTACGCGGCCGAACCCGGATCATCGCCCACCAGCACGGTCGCCAGACCTGGGGTGATGCCCTTCTCACGCAGCGTTGCCACGCGGGCGGTGAGATCGACGAATATCTCGTCACGGGTCGCTTTGCCATCGAGAATCGTTGCAGTCACCCGGTCATTGTTCCAGGTTCGGCGTCAGCAGCGGCGCACCGGTCCGATCACCACCGTCAACCCTCGACGACGAGCCCATGAGCTGCCGCATAGGCCACCGCCTGCATCAGCTCGATCTTCGCGTTGCGCACGCTCGCGCTCACCCACAGAGATGCGTCGGCGACGGCTCCACGAAGATCCGCCTCGTCGAACTTCGCATCGATTGCCCTGGCACCCGAGAAATCGACCGAGCGCACGGTTGCCTTCCGGAAGTCTGCGAACACGAGGTTCGCTTCCCGCATCCGGCACCCCGTCAGATCGAGGCCGCGAAGGTCCGCGTTGCCCAGCGATGCGAGGGTGAAGTCGACTTCGTCGTAGGTCGCTGGACGCATGCGACTGTCGACGAACACGGAGCCCATCATGGTCGAATGGCGAAAAGTGCTGTGCTGCAGATTGGTCCGAGTGAAAGTGCACGATCGAAATGCAGAGTTCGTATGAACCGATTCGGTCAGGTCGGTACCGGTGAAGTCGCATTCGGAGAACACCACCGAGTCGGTTCGGACGCCGCTCATGTCCGCGTCGCGAAAGGTACATCGAACGAACTGCCTACCGGTCCACTCCTGCCCGTCGAGCCGCGTGTCGGAAAAATCCTCACCGATCGTCTGTTCGTCGTCCACCTGCCCCATACTTCCCGGGCTCGTGATGGCAGAGTGAACCGGGTGTTTCGACTCATGTTCTTCGAGCCCCGCATTCCACAGAACACCGGCAACGCAATACGCCTGGTCGCCGGGACCGGCTGCGAACTGCATCTGGTGGGCCCGCTCGGCTTCGACATGTCCGAGCCGAAACTCAAGCGGGCAGGCTTGGACTACCACGATCTGGCGTCGGTCACCGTTCACGAAGACCTGCCGTCGGCCTGGTCCGCACTGGCACCGACGCGAGTGTTCGCCTACACCGCTCACGCGAGTCGGTCCTATGCCGACGTCGCGTACGAACCCGGCGACGTTCTTCTGTTCGGACCGGAACCGACAGGATTGCCCGACGAGGTTCTGGACGATCCCCGCGTGACCGATCGACTCCGTATTCCGATGATTCCGGGCCGTCGATCGCTCAACCTCGCCAACGCAGCAGCGGTGACGATGTACGAAGCATGGCGGCAACACGGGTACGAAGGCAGCGTCTGACGGGTTTGCGTTCGAGCGCGCGCTGACCGGGACGGCCGGCGACGCCCTACTCGCGGCCGACCGACCGTGTTGCCGACCCGGATGCGGTTGTCGGGATGCCGGTGCACGACCTGCACCACTACGTAGAACTCTCCGACGGAGGCGAACGGCTGCCTTCGGTATCGGCGGTGAAACTCATTGTGAGCGTCGACAAATCGTCGGCGACAATCGGCAGCTGCCCGGTAACGATTTTCTTTCGTTCGCCCGGCACCCAGGATTGCTGCCGCTCGGAGCCCCCAGCCACCTCTGGCACGAGCAAGAGATCTGTTCGATGCACTGAAATATCAAGAGATGGAACATAATTCGCCGCATCGGACACCGAGCACGATGGCGACTTGAACATGGCTCGGACGGTCCCAACCGCGGCAGCCGGGGTGCGCGAAACCGGACTTCTACGGCGATCCGTCACCGGATGCCTGCGGCACCGTTACACAAACTGCGCCTGCTTGCTGCCATGGACTGGCGGGGCGGGGTACCGTGTGCCGCACCGGCCCGTTTCGCTCGTGAAGGAGCTTTCTTTTGTTCTCTGTTTCCCTGCCCCGTTTCTCGTCCGCCAACTCCTCCTCCGCGCGCACATCCAGTCGGTTCTCCAGTCGAATTGCCCGCACCGCAGCAATATTCGCCATGGGCTCGGGATTGACGGTCGCCGCCCTGTCGGGCACGGCCACTGCGTCGGCAGCCCCCGTCAACTGCGTGTCTCCGCCTTCGGCCAACGACATCCAGGTCGACGACACCGCGAGCTGCGGAGCGACCTCGAACGGCACCGGACGGGCCACCGCAGGTGCTGCCGACAGTGGCACCGCAGTCAGCGTCAACGACGGCCCCGGCGCGACGACTACGTACGCCAACGGATACGGCGTCGCCCTCGGAGCGAGCAAGAATGCGGGCACTGCCTACGCACTGGCACTCGGTGGCGGAATCGCGCACTCGTGGGCCGATGCCGGGCAGACGACCCTCGCAGTCGCCGGGTGGGGATCCGGCGCTACCTCGGAGGCTCAGGGCGTCGATTGTGTGGGACCCCTGTCTCTGGCACTGAACCTCACGAGCGGCCAGTTCTGCGTCCTCGGTAGCTGATTGCCCGGTTCCACAACAGATATTCAGTCGAACGGAGCCGATTACCCCGACACGAACTCGTCGAGGTAATCGGCTCCGCCGACATATACGGTGTGGCCGGACTTCTCGATCGGCGTGACGACAGCCCGTACACCGGCGGATCACCGCCTTCGGGCATACAAGTCGGCACTCCCCAACCGCCCTTCCGTTTCTTGTCGGTGGCCCGGGTTAGTCTTCTTTCAGTTCGAACGCACGTTCTGAAACGTTGCTCACCGGGGGGGTGAAAGATGGGTGCACTGCCAGCTGTGTCACTGGAGGCGTTGACCGCGGCCGCGCGTGCGGAGAATCGGCAGGCCGCCCGCAAGATCACCGCCTGTTACGAGGTCCATCGGAGCTGGATCACCCACGACATCGAGTACAAGCAGTACAGCCGATACGGGTGCACCGAAATGGCCGTCGCGTTGGGATGCTCGGCGACGGTCGCCGAATCGTATATCTCGGTCGGCGTCGCCCTGCACACCCGACTCCCACTGCTGCGCAGAGCATTCGAGACCGGGGAGATCGACCTTCCGCGGGTGCGCACGGTGTGCCGGATCCTCGACAACCTCTCCGACGACATCGTCACCTCCGTCGAAGCCGAGGTCGTCGAAGCAGCCCACCGGTTGTCACCGGGTCCACTCGAGAAGGAGATCTGGGACATCCTGTTCCGGGTCGCCCCCGAGGAAGCAGCCGCACTACGCGAATTCGCGAAGAGGTTCCGCACCGTCACCTACACCCCGGCCGGGGAACTGGCCCGGATCCGGGCGGAGTTGACCGCCCCGGAAGCTGCCGCTGCGTGGCAGTTGCTCGAGGAGATGGCCGACACCTTGTGCCCGAAAGATCCGCGCGGGAAGAAGGAACGCCTGTGCGATGCGTTCATGGCCCGCATGCACGGCGAACCCCGACTGGCGTGCCTGTGCCGACGGGAGGACTGCCCGAAAGCGGATGCGGTGTTGCCCGATCGGCGGGTGCCGTTGACGATGGTCACCGTCGACATCGCCACCCTGATCGGGTTGCTTGCGAACCCGGCGTATCTGGCCGGGCACGGTTCCATCGATCCTGACCTCGCTCGGGAGTTGGCGCGCAGCAGTCAGTGGCAGATCCTGCTCACCGACGCAGTTACCCTCGCCGAGAAACTCGGACTGGCCGTGCAGAACCCGGAAACCGGGGAATGGGAACGAACACCGAAAATGCAGACGCAGGAGTCGGACTCAGGGTCGGGAGCGACAGCGGACACGGACACTGACACTGACGCCGACTCAGGGACAAACACCGCGTCGGGAAGACGCGCTACCGAGACCCACAGCCGCACCGACAGCAACCCGGAACCCGAGTCCGAGACCGAGACCGAGACCGAGACCGAGACCGAAACTTGCACGACCACAGGTGCTCCCGTCGACGTCGTCACCGATGCGACCACTGCCCCGGAGGTGGAACCGGCGAACGGATCCGTCACCGCTGCATCGCCGACATCCTCGCCATCTCCGACCAGCACGCCGGTAACGAACACGACCACCTCGCCCTCACTCTCACCTTCGCCCTCGCCCTCGCCCGCATCAGCACCACCGACAGCGGCGGGATCTGCGTCCGACCCGGAAACAGATCCCGACCGTGACTCAGATCCAGCAGTCGTGCATGCAGCATCGGCACGAGGTGCGGTCGGCACATCGAGTTCGACACCCGTCCCGACCGGAGAACCACCTCGAACACCGGATCCGGCACCTGCACCAACACCGATGCCGCCCAGCACTGCACCCGATCGAACCCGAACTCCTTCTGCTTCGGATCGACCCGAGCAACCCAGGACGGTCCCGCCGACACCTGGACTACCGCCGGCGACGAACAACGCAGCGACCACTCCAGGCGCAGACACATCCTCACCTGTACCCGACGGCGGCGACAAACAGCGACGGACGCAATCACTGACCGCCGCCGCAGCGCTGTTCTGTACCCACACTCCCGTCGGCCGGGGCACACGGCACAGCTCTGCCCTCGGTCTGCCCGCCAGCGACCCGTGCTCGACACTGCGGCCGAATCGAACCGTCCACAGAGCAGGCCGCACACCCGGGGGCCTCTATCTCGGCACCGCCTCCCTTGCTGCCGCACTCGAAGCTGCCATCGCCGCCGACCCCACCCTCGGAAAGTCGGTACCCCGCGACCCCTTGACCGACCGGGCCCTGATCTACCGACCCGACGCCCTCACCACCGCAGCGGTCCGATTCCGCGACAAACACTGCCGCTTCCCCGGCTGCCACCGCCCCGCCGCCCGCTGCCAACTCGACCACGTGAACCCGTTCGACCACAGCAACCCCGTCGGCGGCGGCTGGACCACTGTGGGCAATCTGCAGTGCCTGTGCGAGTACCACCACTGCGTCAAAACCGCCGGCTACTGGAAAGCCGTCATGCTCCCCGGCGGAGCGATCCTGTGGACATCGACATCGAAGACCACCCGAATCACCCTGCCCGCCAACGGCACCGCCGTCCCCATCCTCGGCAACGACCTCAGACCACACATCCCCACCCAACCGAGAAACTCCGGCATCATCGCCTACCCCCACCCACCCGACCACCGGAAGTCGGAATCACCGTCGGACAGTCAGGACACCGACACCCCGCCCTTCTGAAGATCGAACTTTCGTGAAGGCCTTGGGGACCCGTGCCGGCGCTCGCGTCGAGGTCGGGAACCCGAACCCACGTGCACGAACACGATGAACCGTCGGCCCTCGGCCGAACGACGACATCGGTCCGTGCGGCCTGCAGAATGGTCATCGCTCATCGACCGGCATACTCGAGAAATGAGCAATTCACGTGCAAGAGCTCGCCCCCGGGCACTATCGTTGCACGGCCGCATCAGAGTATTGACGATGAGCGTGGCAGCCCTGGCAGTCGCAGTGAGTGCTCTCGCGATCTATCTCGTCGCAGAACAGGCCCTCCGCTCACAGATCGTGGACCGCGTCGAACGCAACAGCGACGCTCTCATTGCCAGCGCCGCATCCGGCGTTCCGGCGGGTCTCTTCGGCTTCGGTATAGAAGACACCGAAGGCACCGCGGTGAAAGCAGCGCTGGTGACGCCCGACGGCACGTTGGTGACGTCGACGACTGGCACCGAGCCGTTCACCAATTCCGACGGAGTTCTGGACGACGCGGAGAAATCTGTCGTGGACGGCACCGTCGAGCAGTCGCTGCGCGAGGTACGAGGCTATTACCTGTCGGCAGCACGCACCGGCTCCGGCGGAACGATCATGGTGGCCGAATCGCTCAATGAAGCGTCACCCTTGCTGGCCAAGCTCACACTCGCACTCGTCATCGTCGGAGCATTTCTCGTCGCGCTTGCCGGCGTCGCCGGTGCAGCCGTGGCCCGTACCGGCCTCAGGCCGGTACGCCGACTTCGCGCGGGCACCGAACGTGTGGCCCGGACCGGGGACTTCGAGCCCATCGATGTCAACGGTGACGACGAACTGGCTTCACTGGCCAACAGCTTCAACGAGATGTTGGCGTCCCTGTCTCGTTCGCGAGCACGACAGGGGCAACTGATCGTCGACGCAGGAGCGGAACTGATGGAGCCCCTGACGGCCCTGCGTACGAACATCGACCTACTGATGTCGCTCGACGGGCCCGACGCACCGTCGATGTCCGAAGACCAGCAGGACCGACTGCGCGTCGAGGTCATCGCTCAGATGGACGTCATCATCGGATTGGTACACGATCTCGTCGATCACGCCAGGGAGCCCGCGCCGACACCCCAGTGAGGACCTTCGAGTGGATCAGGACGAGAGCCGCACCCCGGTGAGCTGTTCGGACACCTCCCAGAGTCGGCGTGCATCGTCCATGCTGCGCATCGGCTTCCACATGCCGACCTCGGTCGGTGGCCCGCCGATGACTCGTTTCGGGCCGAAGAACTGATCCCCACCCGCGGCTCCACCCGCGGCTGCAACCAATCCCGGCCGTGCTGCACTGTCCACCGTGCCCGCGATGCCGACGCGGGCAAGAACGCCGATCAATCGTCTTCCTGCCGAATCTTTCGGGCGCCCCAATTCCGGTTGTGCCGCAAGCAGATTGGTCGGCGAAACTCCGGGGTGAGCGATGTTGCTGGTGATTCCCCAGCCGCCGGCCCTGCTGCGCGCCTCGAGTTCGCGTGCGAACAGAGCCACCGCGAGCTTCGATTGACCGTAGGCCTTCATGACGTCGTAGGAACGCTCCCAGTTGAGATCGTCCCAATTGATGGTCGCCGACCGTGCCGCAATGCTCGTCTGATGGGTGACTCTCGCATCACCTTTGCGCAGCAGCGGCAACAGACCGAGGGTGAGCGCGAAGTGGCCGAGGTGATTGGTGCCGAACTGCAGCTCGAAACCATCCTGGGTGACCTGGCGTGCAGGTGGCTGCATGACACCGGCGTTGTTGACGAGTATGTCGATCGCCCGTCCATCGGATGAGAAATCGTTCACCAGAGCGGAAACGGATTCCAACGACGACAGATCCAGCGCCCGAGTGGCGACCTTCGCTCCCGGCACGGCGGCTCGGATCGATTCGGCGGCCCGCTCCCCCTTGGTGGCCGAGCGCACCGGCATCACGACCTCGGCACCGGAGCGGGCGAGCTGCGTGGCGATGACCGTTCCGATCCCGTCGCTCGCTCCCGTGACGACGGCCACCTTGCCCGTCAGATCGCGAAGGGATGTGTGTGCTGTTCGGCTCATGACAAGCTCCTGTGTCGGTGTTGATCGTGTGGATTCGACCTGCAGAACCCATGTTCGACGATTGCCGCGGGCTCATCCAGGACTTGCCGATCCACTGATACGACCGCCACCGTCGAATCGCGTCAGGACAGAACCTGAGTTCCCACCACCGCGAGCAGTTCCAATTTGGCGTAGCTCTCGCTGCCGGGCACTGCCGTGTACACCAGCAGTCGATGCGCCTGCTCGGGGTCCAGCAGTGTCTGGCAGTTCAGTTGCAGCAGGCCGACCGTCGGGTGCAGAAACCGCTTCGACTCGGGTGGGTGAACTCCCACTTCGCGCTTCGCCCACAGGGTTCGAAACTCCTCGCTGACCTCGAGCAATTCTGCGGACAGGTGCGCAGCTCTCGAGTCGGGTCCGCGAAGAGTGACGATCTCGCGCAGCCCCGACGCGTACACCCGAGACAGCACCGCACGCTCTTCGGGCGGGTACGACTGCCGGGCCTCGGGGTCGGTGAACCATCGGTATCCCAGACTCCGGTTCGGCCCGGTGCGCAGCGACGCATCACCTGTCAGTGCCGCACCCAGCGGCGTCTGACGCAGCGTCTCTCCGATTTCGGACACGATCTCGGCGGGCGTGTCGTTCAGGCGGTCCAGAATTCGGAGCATTCCCGGGCTGACGTGCTCGCTCGACGAACCGCGGGCAGGAGGATTGTGCCCGGCCAATCGAAACACGTGATCACGCTCACCGAGCGACAGATGCAGTCCCTGCGCGATCGAGGCGATCATCTGCGCCGACGGAGCGGGTCCGGTAGCACGTTCGAGTCGTGCGTAGTAGTCGGTCGACATGTGGCACAGCTCGGCCACCTCTTCGCGGCGTAGGCCCTGAGTCCGTCTGCGCTGCCCTCGCGGCAGCCCGACGTCCTCGGGTTGCAGAGATTCGCGCCGCTGCCGGAGAAACACTGCCAATTCCGATCGATCGATCACCGCGGAGCCCCTTCCGGTCGAACGCGGTTGCCTCTGCCGCAATTGTGCCCTCTCCGCGATGGCTATTGTTCAACGATGAGCGCTCCCCTGACCATCGTCACCGGTGGAAGTCGCGGAATCGGTGCCGCCGTATCCCGACGGCTGGTGGCCGACGGGCACGATGTGGTGATCGGCTATCGCTCCGACGCCACCGCCGCGGAAGGGTTGGCCGCCGAGCTGTCGGCATCCGGCCGAACCGTGATCGCCGTACGCGCCGACACCACCGACGAGCAGGCGGTGATCGATCTGTTCGGTGCCGCCGGCGAGATCGGGGCTGTCACCGGTCTGGTCAACAACGCCGGTTCGGCACGCGCAGTCGGGCTGCTGGTCGACAACGACATCGAGACCATCAGAGCAGACCTCGACGTCAACCTGGTCGGTGTGCTCACCTGCTGCAAGTACGCGATCGCGGCGATGGTCGAATCGGGTGGCTCGATCGTCAACATCTCCTCAGCTGCCGCGACTTTGGGCAGCCCCGGCATGTACGTCCACTACGCGGCGGCGAAGGCCGCCGTCGATACGCTGACAGTCGGTCTGGCGAAAGAAGTTGCTGCGCAGAACATTCGCGTCAACGCGGTGGCACCGGGCATCATCGAGACCGACTTCCATCGCGATCGACAGCGACCACAGAAGATGGCGTCGAGCATTCCCCTCGGCCGCCCCGGTGCGCCGGACGAGATCGCCGGAGCCGTGTCCTGGTTGCTCTCCGATGATGCGCGATACGCGACCGGAACCGTCGTCAGGGTGGCCGGCGGAATGTGAGTACTTCGGTCGTGACTACCGAGGGGCGATGCGATGCAGCTCCACGTTCGTCAGCGCACCGTCTTCGGCTGTGGCGGTCATGTACGTACAGTACGGTTGGCGGCGCCGATCCGTCGGTGACCCGGGGTTGAGCAGCCGAAGACCGTTGTCCGCGAACGTGTCCCACGGGATGTGACTGTGGCCGAACACGAGCACGTCCGTCTCCGGGTACGCCGCGGCCATGCGTCGTTCACGTCCCGTCGCAGCTCCGGTCTCGTGGATCACGGTGAACCGAACCCCGCCGAGCACGACGTCGGCGCGTTCGGGCATCAGCGCGCGCAACTCGTCACCGTCGTTGTTCCCCCAGCACGCGACCAGACGACGCGACCGCCGTGACAGTTCCTCGAACGATGCGAGGTCCACCCAATCACCGGCATGGATCACGACATCCGCGTCGTCGACGGCCGCCCACACCTCGTCGGGCAGGTCGCGTGCACGTTTCGGGAGATGAGTGTCGGCGATCAGCAGCAACTTCACCCGTCGATTGTGCACGCCGCCCTTCATCGGAAGTCCCTCGATCTGGACGCAACTCGTAAATCCATCAGTTGCAGATGATCGGCAACCACGGTCACCGCACCCTCGGCGTTCTGTACCTTGCCGCGAATCAGCAACGCCGGAGCCGTGATTGCCAACTTGCGGTACTTGGCCCACAACCCGACCGAGCACACCACGTTGACCATGCCGGTCTCGTCCTCGAGGTTGATGAACGTGACGCCTCCGGCCGTGGCCGGCCGCTGGCGATGCGTCACCGCACCGCCGACGAGCACTCTGTCTCCGTCGGGGATCTGCAGCAGTCGATTCGCGGGAACCACGCCGAGCGAATCGAGCCGATCTCGAAAGAACTGCGTGGGATAGGAATCCGGTGACACACCGGTTGCCCAGACGTCGGCCGACGCCAGATCGAGATCCGACATGCCCGGTAACGCAGGCGCTTTCGTCGACGCTCCGATGCCGGGCAGCAGGCCGGGACGCTCCCCCGCCGCCGCACCCGCAGCCCACAGTGCCTCTCGACGGGTGATGCCGAAACACCCGAGTGCGCCTGCCGTTGCCAGCGCTTCCGCCTGCGCCACCGACAGTTCGACGCGTCCCGTCAGGTCCAGGAACGAGGTGTACGGCCCGTGTGCGTCTCGCGCGTCGACGATCTTCTGAGCCAGAGCAGTACCGATGAACTTCACGTCCGCCAACCCCATCCGAATCTCGAGGCCGTTTCCCTCCAGGTTCGCATGACCGAGACTGGCATTGACGTCGGCACCGTGGACCAGCACGCCGTGTCGCCTGGCGTCGGCGACCAGAGATTGCGGTGAATAGAAACCCATCGGCTGAGCGCGCAGCAGTCCGGCACAGAACGCCGCCGGGTGATGCAGCTTGAACCAGGAGGAGTAGAACACCAGTGAGGCGAAGCTCTGCGAATGGCTCTCGGGGAAGCCGAAATTGGCGAAGGCCGACAGCTTCTCGTAGATTCGGTCGGCAGCTGTACCGGTGATGCCGTGCAGGTCGCGCATCCCGTCGTAGAACCGTCCCCTCAGCAGTTCCATCTTCTCCGGTGACCGTTTCGATCCCATGGCACGGCGTAGTTGATCGGCGTCGGCGGCACTGAAACCCGCAACATCGATGGCCATCTGCATCAGCTGTTCCTGGAACAGCGGCACACCGAGTGTTCGATCGAGCGCCTTCTTCAGCGACGGATGCTCGAAGATCACCGGCTCGAGTCCGTTGCGGCGCTTGATGTACGGGTGCACCGAACCACCCTGGATCGGACCGGGACGGATCAGCGCGACCTCGACCACCAGATCGTAGAAGTTGCGCGGCTTCAGACGCGGCAGAGTGGCCATCTGCGCGCGGGACTCGACCTGGAACACCCCCACCGAATCGGCTCGCTGGAGCATCTCGTACACCTCGGGCTCGGACAGATCGATCGAGGCGAGTTCGATGTCGATGCCCTTGTGCTCGGCGATCAGGTCCATCATGTAGTGCAGCGCCGAGAGCATACCGAGTCCGAGCATGTCGAACTTCACCAAACCCACTGCGGCACAGTCATCCTTGTCCCACTGGAGCACACTGCGGTTCTCCATCGTCGCCCATTCCACCGGGCAGACGTCGGCGATCGGACGATCACAGATCACCATGCCGCCGGAGTGAATGCCGAGGTGACGTGGGAAGCCTTCGATCTGACGGGCCAGGTCGAGAACGGAGTCGGGAATTCCGTCGCCGTCCTGATCACCGATTCCGGACCAGCGGGTGATCTGCTTGCTCCACGCGTCCTGTTGTCCCTGCGAAAAGCCGAGCGCACGCGCCATGTCTCGTACCGACGACTTGCCGCGGTAGGTGATGACGTTGGCCACCTGGGCGGCATGAGTGCGGCCGTACTTGGCGTAGACGTGCTGGATCGCCTCTTCTCGACGATCGGATTCGATGTCGATGTCGATGTCGGGCGGCCCGTCGCGCTCGGGTGCGAGGAACCGCTCGAACAGCAGCTTGTTCGCCACCGGATCGACGTTGGTGATGCCGATCGCGAAGCAGACAGCCGAGTTGGCCGCCGAACCCCTTCCCTGACAGAGGATGTCGTGAGTCTTGCAGAAGTGGACGATGTCGTGGACCACCAGGAAGTAGCCGGGGAATTCGAGCCTCTCGATGATGTCGAGCTCGTACTCGAGCTGCGAATAGGCGGCCGGGTTCGCCGACTGCGAGCCGTACCGACGGGCGGCTCCCTCGAACGTGAGTCGACGCAGATAGCTGATCTCGGTGTATCCGTCGGGCACATCGAACGGTGGCAGGCGCGGCGCGATCAGCTTCAGATCGAACGAACACTCACGACCGAGCTCGACGGCACTGCGCACCGCGCCCGGATAGTGACGGAACAGTTCGGCCATTTCCGCCCCGGACCGTAGATGTCCACCGCCGGTCGGTGCCAACCAACCGGCAGCCTCGTCCAAGCTGCTCCGTGCGCGCACAGCCGCCATCGCCATGGCCAATCTCCTGCTACGCGGACCGGCGTAGTGCGCGGCCGTGGTGGCGATCGTCGGAAGGCCGTACCGCTGCGCCAGAGTCGCGAGTGCGTCGTTGCGCTCGTCGTCGTCTGCGACGCCGTGCCGGGTGAGTTCGACGGTGACACGATCGGATCCGAACCGGTCGACGAGTGTGCGCAGCGCGGCCTCTGCTGCCTCCGGACCACCACGCGAGAGCGCCTGGCGAACATGCCCCTTCCGGCAACCGGTGAGAATCTGCCAGTGACCGCCCGCCGATTCGGTGAGTTCGTCGATGTCGTACTGCGGCTTACCTTTGACCCCGCCCGCCAGGTGTGCAGCGGCGATCCGACGCGAGAGCCGGCGATACCCCTCCTGTCCGCGAGCGAGCACCAGTAGGTGGGTGCCGTCGGGATCGGTCTCTCCGGCTCGGGATCGATGGGTGTCCAACGAGAGTTCGGCACCGAACACGGTTCCGATACCGAGAGCTCTGGCTGCCTCGGCGAACCGCACGACCCCGTAGAAACCGTCGTGGTCGGTGATGGCGATGGACTCGAGGCCGAGGCGTACCGCTTCCTCGACCATCTCCTCGGGCTGCGAGGCACCGTCGAGAAAACTGAACGCCGAGTGCGCGTGCAATTCCGCGTAGGGAGTCACCGACAGAGTGGGCTTGTCGATGGTGCGGTCGTAGACGTCCCTCTTTCGTGACCACGCCGGGCTGTCACCTCCGTCACCCTCGGCCACGGGCTTCGGGCGTCCGGACAGGACTCGTTCCATCTCCGACCACGTGGGTGGTCCGTCGTTCCATCCCATCGAGACCACCTTCCCTCACGTCACCACCTCATCGAACACTTGTTCTAATGAGAACACGGGGGTCCGACACGGATCAACTAGAGTCGAATCGCCACTGACCCTTTTTCGCCGAATCCCTTTCACAGAGCCGGAGCACAGACGTGACGCGTTGGGCCTCGTTCGTCGTATCGCACAAACGATGGGCACTCGCAGTTGTCGTCGCCGTCGTCGCCGTCGGCGGAATCTTCGGACTCGGCGTCTTCTCGAAACTGAGCGAGGGCGGCTACGCCGACGCAGGCAGCGAATCGTCCGAGGTCGCACGGCTGGTGCAGGGCATAGGCCAACCGACCCCCGACATCGTCGCGATCTACACCGCCCCCGAGGGCCGGTCGATCGACGACATCGGACCACAGGTGCAAGCGACGCTCGACGAGTTCAGCAGTCGATACACCCTCGGCAACGTCGCCTCGTACTGGAGCGCAGACCCGATCAGCAAGGAATTCCTGGTCTCCAAGGACCGAACCAAGGCGTTGGCCACGGTGTACCTCGGCGCGAACTCGGGCGTCACGTTCAACACCTTCGGCGAGCTTCCACCACAGCTCGAAGTGCCCGGCATCGAATCTCAGTTCGCCGGCGCAACGGTGGTGGGAGTCTCGCTCAGCGAAACCCTCGAACGCGACCTGATCCGCTCCGAGATCATCGCTGTTCCCATCACACTGCTGCTGCTGATCTTCATCTTCGGCGGCGTGATCGCCGCAGCGGTTCCGGTCTTCGTCGGCATTCTGAGCGTGCTCAGCTCCCTGGCCATCCTGCGAGTGCTCACCGAGTTCACCGAAGTCAGCTCGTTCTCGATCAACGTCGCGTCGTTGCTGGGACTGGGCCTGGCCATCGACTACGGACTGTTCGTCGTCAGCAGGTTCCGCGAGGAACTGCGCGGTGGATCGACGCCGATCGACGCGACAATCCGCACCGTCGCCACCGCAGGCAAGACCGTCGTCTTCTCCGGACTGCTGCTGATCTGCGCATTCGCCGGGATGCTCGTCTTCCCGCAGGCAGTGATCCGATCTCTCGGGTTCGGGGCCATGGCCGCAGTGGCGAGTGCAGCCGTCCTGTCACTGACCGCGGTTCCCGCCCTGCTCGCCATTCTCGGTACCCGCATCAACTCCTGGACGTGGTCGCGCACAGCGTCCGACCGAGGCGATGCACGCGCACACAAGTTCTGGGGCGGCGTCGTCACCCGCGTCATGAAGCATCCGGGCATCGTCGCTGCCGTCATCGTCGCCGGCTTGCTGATCATCGCCACCCCGATCCTGAAGGTATCGCTCGGAGAGGTCGACTACACGGCACTGCCGAAGGACAACCCTGCGCGCATGGCGTTCGAGACTCTCGGCTCCGACTTCGAATCCACCGGCGAGGGCGCAACCGTGGTTCTGCGCGGCCTGGACGGCGTCAAGCCTCAGGGCGCACCGATTGCGGCGCTCACCTCCGCCGTGGAATCCACGCCCGGTATCGCCCGAGCCGAATTCCTGGGCTCGAAAGACGATTTCGTGACGCTGCAGGCGTCCTACAGCGAACCGACCGGCGGGCTGAGCGAGGCCGAATCCCAATCCGACGCAGTGGCGACGCTGCGCGCGATCACTCCTCCGGACGGTACCGAGATCCTCGTCGGCGGCGGACGAGCCAACGTCGACGACGGCAATGCGGCGATCGCGAAGTGGCTACCGGTGATGATCACGATCATGGTCGTCTCGACGCTGGTGTTGCTGTTCCTCGCATTCGGATCGATCGTGTTGCCGATCAAGGCGGTCCTGATGGCCGGACTGAGCCTGGCCGCCACCTTCGGCGCACTCACGTGGGTGTTCCAGGAAGGCCACGGAGCCGGCCTGCTCGGCGTCACCCCCGGTCCGCTCGAATCGACGTTCGTGGTTCTCATTCTCGCGGTCATCTTCGGCTTGTCGACCGACTACGAGGTGTTCCTGATGTCGCGCATGGTGGAGGCTCGCGCGGCTGGAGCGAGCACCGAGGAAGCGGTGATCTTCGGCGCTCAACGCACCGGACGCATCGTGACCGCGGCGGCGCTGATACTGATCGTCGTCACCGGGGCCTTCACCGTCTCGGGTCTGTCGATCATGAGGTTCCTCGGCGTCGGAGTCATCCTGGCGCTGATCATCGACGCCACCATCATCCGGATGTTGCTGGTTCCGTCACTAGTCAAACTCATGGGCGAGGCGAACTGGTGGGCACCGGCCTGGATGAAGAAAGTGCACGAAAAAGCAGGTATCGGGCACTAGCACCGGAACTTACCTTGGAGTAAGGTCGGCTCGCATGGCGAACTACATCGTAACCGGCGGTACCGGGTTTCTCGGGAAGAACGTCCTGCCCCGATTGCTCGAACGTGATGCGCTCGCCGCGATCCACGTGCTGGTGCGTCCGGGATCGGTGGCCCGTCTCGAGCGATTGGCACAGCACCTCGACGACGGCGACCGAATTCACCCGCTGGTCGGCGATCTCACCGAGCCGGAGCTCGGACTCCGAGACGTGCCTACCGACATCGACCACATCCTCCATCTCGGAGCCGTCTACGACCTGACCGCAGGCGACGAGCAAGCCCCGACCAACGTCGCCGGAACTGCCTCGGTGATCGGCCTCGCCGAGAAGACCGGGGCCCGCCTGCACCACATCTCGTCGATCGCCGTTGCGGGCGACTATCGAGGAACGTTCTCCGAGAACGACTTCGACCTCGGCCAGAATTTTCCGACTGCCTATCACCGCACCAAGTTCGAGTCCGAGAAGTTGGTCCGCGACAGCGCTGCGGACTGGCGGGTGTATCGGCCTGCCGCGATCATCGGGCACTCGGAGACCGGTGCCATCGACAAGGTCGACGGACCGTACTTCTTCTTCCCGTTCTTCGCGGAGCTGGCCAAGCTGCCCTCCGTCGTACCGATCACGGTGCCTAAGATGGGCGCTACCAACCTGGTTCCGGTCGACTACGTCGCCGACGCCATCGTCGAGCTCGTGCATCGAAACACCGCTCCCGGCAGCGTGTTCCATCTGGTCAATCCGACGCCTCAGTCGATGGCAGAGGTCTACGCCGCGTTCTCGTCGGCAGCGGGATCTCGCGCGCGAATCGTCGACGTGCCAGGAGCGCTGGTCGCTCCCGTGGTCTCCCCCAGGTCCAGGGCCGTGCGCAAGCAACGCGACGCTGCCCTCCGTGATCTCGGAGTACCTCCGGTGATGCTCGAACACCTGACTCTGCCCACCGTGTTCGAGTCGGCATCGACACAGAAAGCGTTGCAGGGCAGCTCGATCACGCCGCCACCGCTGCGGACGTACGCCGATCGAGTGTGGACTCACTGGCGGGAGAACTTCGATCCCAAGCGCAACCGCCGAAACGACCCACGCGGGCCGCTGTTCGGCCGTCACATCGTCATCACCGGTGGCTCGTCCGGAATCGGCCGTGCCAGCGCCGAAGCAGCTGCCCGCAAGGGTGCGGTGGTCATTCTGCTCGCGCGCGGTCAGGATCAACTCGACGAGTTGGTCGAGCACATCCGCGAATCGGGCGGCACCGCCTACGGTTACTCGTGCGACGTCACCGACAGCGAATCGGTGGATCAGACCGTGAAAACGGTTCTGAGCGAACACGATCACGTCGACATGCTGGTGAACAGCGCCGGACGATCCATCCGCCGCGCGCTCTATCGATCCACCGATCGATTGCACGACTACGAGCGCACCATGGCCGTCAACTACTTCGGGGCGATCCGTTTGGTGCTGACACTGTTGCCACACATGCGTGAACGTCAGTTCGGGCACGTGGTCAACATCTCCAGCGCTGCGGTCCTCGGACACCCGCCTCGGTTCTCGGCCTACGTGGCCAGCAAGGCCGCGCTCGACGGCTTCACCGATGTGGCTGCCGCAGAGACACTCTCGGATGGAATCACCTACACCACCATTCACATGCCCCTGGTGGACACACCGATGATCACCCCGACGGGAGACAAGAACGTCGGTCCGGTGTTCTCACCGGAGAAGGCTGCCGCGATCGTCATTCGCGCACTGAGCGACAAGCCGAAGCGAATCGACACTCCACTGGGAACACTCGGGCAATTCGGTGCCATGTTCGCCCCCAAGGGCAAAGACCGCACGATGCATCAGCACTACCGAAAATTTCCCGAATCCGCGGCAGCCAAGGGTGAAACGCCGGTCACGATCGAGGACGGGAAGGTGCCCTATCGGGTGCGTCCCTACGATCCGAAGGCTCCGAGCGCACGCATCGGCAAGGTGATCCGACGAGTCGGAAGACTGGTCCCCGGTACCAGTTGGTGACCGGCAGAACTCAGCGCAACAGAGCCTTTGCCCACACTCGCAGAAATCCCTGACTCAGGTACGTCAGAGTGCCGATGGCGAGTGTCCATTTGACGGTGCTGACCACGGTGGTGGCGCGGACGACGGTGTCGGCGATCCGTTCTCGGTTGTCGACCAACACCAGTCCGACGACATTCTCGATGTAGTCCCCGGCGGCGGAGGCAACGGGAGCGACGGCCAATGCCGTCGTCACTGCGGGGCTCAGCTGAGTCTTCTCCGCCAGGCTCCTCGCGCCTGCACGCAGCGCGACGGCATAGATCGCGGGATGTACGAAGTCGGGCAGATAGTGGCTGCGGAACCGAGCGATCTCGGTCTCGTCCATGCTCGCCAGGATCTGCCGGTAACGCTGGGCGGACCACGCCGTCTGTACGGCAAGCACTTTCGGAGCTGCGGGGCCGAGCAGTCGGGCGATGTTGGCCTGGGATACGACGAACAGCGCCGACCAGCCCAGCATTCTGCGATCGAGCACGCTCAGAGACATGCACGGATCCTAGTTCGTCAGAAACGGCAGAACTGCTGCCTCGAACGCCGAGTATCCGTCGCGATGGATGCTGTGCCCGGTGCGGAACGCCTCGACGCGGCAGGTCGGAATCTCGGCGACCATCGCGTCCAGCCGGTCCGGATCGACCATTCCGCCCGGACCTCCGCGAAGTACCAGCGTCGGAGCCGTGATGTCGGCCAACGACTCCCACCACTGTGGATTGGGCCGACGGAACTGCTCGAGAGCAGTGGTGGTCATCGAGCGATCGAAGGCGAGTACCGCGCGGGGATGCAGAACGACACTGGTCGCTGCGTGCCAGAGTTCGGTCACCGACGGCATCCTGCCGGTCAGCGTCGGCGGAGCGTCTCCCGGCCGAATCGGTATCGGAAGCTCCTCGAGGACCAGACGGCGGACGAGCTGCGGGCGACGCTGCGCGACGAGCGAGACCGCGTATCCGCCCAGGGAATGCCCGACGAGATCGACTTCGTCGAGCCCTAGGTGGTCGATCAACGCCAGCAGGTCTGCCCCGAAGGAATCGAATTCGTACGTGGACGTGTGCGCACTCTTGCCGTGTCCGCGCAGATCGACGGTGATCACTCGGCTGCCCTGCGCGGTGAGTGCACGGGTGAACCGATCCCAGGTTGTGCTGTCACCGCCCATTCCGTGCACCAGCATCACCGGTACCGAATCCGAGTTGGCGTGCCCCAGCGGGGTGAACGAGCGATACGCGATGTCGACGCCATCGAGGTCGACCGTCTCCGACATCATCTGCATTCTCTCGACGGTAGCGGTGCCGCTATTCGTAGATTCCTTCCACCCGCCACCGACCCTCGTCGAACACCAGCAGCAAGGCCCTTTCGTCGTCGAGCACCACCTGGGCTCGCGCCGTCGGACCCGTCGCCGCGTGGCCACTGTCCCACCATCGCTCGTCCACCGGCCACGGCCCGGCCAGACCCGTCAGTTCCCATTCCTTGGTGCCCCAGCGCAATCGCGACGGCGGTGCATCGAACACACCACGATCGGTGACGCCGATTCCGGTCCCCGACCGATTCATCAGCGTCACCGTCGGACGTGTCTCGATCACTGCCGCCGGAGCAGGCTCCGGGAGCCGTCCCGGCCAGGGATCCGACGGATCGGACATCGGCACCAGTTCGTCGCCGAGTGGACGCAGGGTGATCCGCTCGGCCGGCCCGCGGCCACCGCTGAGCACACCACCGAGCACCGATTCGCCGCCGAGCAGACCCTGCACACGCACCAAGGCCCGACGCGCCCTCTCGTCCTCGTCCCCGACACTGCCCCACAAACCCAGCTGCAGCTCACCGGCGGCCACCACTTCGATGGGTTCGAGCCGTAGCACGGTGATCGCGGACGTCGGCTTGTTCTCGCTACGCCCCGTGATCCAGCCGTCGAGCTGCCAGCGCACGCGGTCGGCTGTTCCCTCCGGCGTCAACGGCTCGGCGCAGCGCCATATCCGCGACAGATTCTCGCCGTTACCGGTACTGGCGTGCACCAGCAGACGAGTACACGCAACGGCAGCGGCAGCGAGCTTGGTGTGCAACTGCTCGGCCAACCCGCGCCCGGCGAACGCAGCTGCGTCGACCCGATCGATCGGCGGATCGCACAGGTACTCCACATCCAGGTCCGGCGGCAGAGCCCTGGCCGACGGCGGACGTTCGGGCTCGCCCCTGGCACTGCGATGGGCCAACACCGCATCGGTACCGAAGCGCGACGCGACATCCCCGGGAGACAGGGCCGCGAAGTCGCCGATCGTTCGTAGACCCAAGCGTCGCAACAGATCCACCAGCTCACCGCGATCGGCCGCAGACATGCTCGGTTCGGCCGAGAGTTCTGCCACCGGTAACGGTGCGAGAAAGCCTGCACCCCCGCCGCGCGGCACCACCTGCGCATACCGTGCGGCGACGACCGCGGTGGACAGCTCGTCGGCGATACCGATCTGACATTCCACACCGGCAGCCGACGCTTCGTCGATCAACCGTTCCGCGGCCCGATGTTCGGTACCGAAATACCGTCCGACGCCGCGGGCAGAGAGAACCAGCAAGCCCGGTCGCAGCACTTCGACTCCCGGCGCGATGGCGGCGACGGCCGAGACCACGGGCTCGAACAATCGCGCATCACGATCGGTATCGGCGAGAGCGACGTGCACATCCGGGCACCGCGCCTGCGCTTCCCGACGGCGCAGGCCGCGCTTGATACCCGACGCCCGTGCCGTCGCCGAGCACGCGACGACCCGATTGGCCGAGGTGACGACCACCGGATGCGTCGCAGGGAGATCGGCCTGAGCAGCTGCTGCGACGGCGGGCCAATCGGGACACCACAGTGCAAGAACACGGCTGGAACGATCGATGCTCATGTCGAGACCGCGATCGACAACGGATTCTGTTCGCGCTCCTCGGCATGCCACTCGATGCGGCCGTTCTCCGAACGCAGGTCGAGTCGAACGGTGCGGGGCCGCATCGCCTTGCCGCGAGCGCACACCGACAATCGGACGCCGCGTAGTCGGCCGCGGCCCAGCTCCAGGCCCGTGCCGAGGCCGTCGTATCCGTGCACCGATGCGTCCAGTCGTAGCTCTGCCCCGTCCCAGTGCCCATCGGTCACCAGCAGCGTCGACCCCTTGCTCCGCGCTCTGGCCACCACGGCCCTGGCCCGAGTGGGCGAAACCGACAGACCGCCGAGACCGAGTACCACGAGATCGACACCGTCGAGCAGAATGGCCGCCACTTCCACCGGGTCGGGACCGGGATCGGGAATCAGAGCCAGCTTGCTCAGTTGTGCACCCATTTCCACCGCGGCCAGAATTCCGAAACGAGGCTGCCCGATGACGACGACATGCCCGCCGGCACCGGTCACCGCGGCCACCAACCCGATCAGGAGCGAGCCGGCACCGGAAACCGAGGCCACCGTTCCACGTACCAGTCCACCGTGCGGCAGCACCTCGATCAGCGCGGACGGCACCGGAAGAACGGGCCGCTGACGGGTCGGACGCGGTATCGACGGTTCCGGGTGCACCGGCTCGACGGGGTCCGAATTCTCGATACGCACCGATGCCGTTTCGCCCCGAGAAGGCACGGCGGCCATCCGGCTACGCAGCAACGCCACACGCTCCGGCAGCGACAACCCGACGAGCACATCCGGCGTGACGGAAGCTCCCGATACAGTCATGTCACTCCCCTTCGCGGCGTAGAAAATCGAGCCGAAACTTCGGTGTCCGACGAACGCGGGAAGTGGCGTATTCGAACACAATTTCGATCTGCACTCAGTAAAGCCGCTCGGACGGCAACTCGTCAAGGTGATGCCGAAGCCCCTGGTAGATGCCTCCGTCGCTCGGCTGCGGGCACGTCCAGCCATCGTCAACTAACCTGTGGGCGTGACGGATCAGCAGCGTGTTCGACGGGGCGTCGGGCCCGACTACCTCCTGGCAGGCAGATACCGCCTGGCCGGCAAACTCGGCGGTGGAGGCATGGGCGCGGTATGGCTCGCCACCGACACACTTCTGCACCGCCAGGTGGCCGTCAAGCAGGTCACGTCCACCACTCGGTTGACCCCGGAGCAGGCCGTGGAAGTACGTAACCGGGCCATGCGCGAGGGTCGCATCGCAGCCCGACTCTCCAGTCCCCACGCCATCGCGATGCACGACGTCGCTCTCGTCGACGGTGAGCCGTGGTTGGTCATGGAATACCTGTCATCGCGCAGTCTCGCGCAGGCACTCGGCACCACCGATTCGCTACCACCGTTCGAGGTAGCTCAGATCGGCGCGCAGATCGCCGACGCCCTGACCGAAGCGCACGAGGCCGGGATCGTGCACCGAGACATCAAGCCGGGCAACATTCTGATCGCCGATCGCGGTAAGGATCTGGGCATCGTCAAGATCAGCGACTTCGGCATCTCCCGCGCCAAGGGAGACGTCGAAGCAGCCGACGACAGCGTGATCACCGGCACCCCGGCATATTTCGCACCCGAGGTCGCACGCGGACAGGATCCCACCGCGGCCAGCGACGTGTTCTCCCTCGGCGCAACGCTGTACACGGCCATCGAAGGCAAACCGCCGTTCGACATCGATCACGATTCGATCGCACTGCTGCACCGAGTTGCCAAGGGGCAGATCATCGCTCCCACCCGCAGCGGCGATCTCACGGGCCCGTTGCTGCACATGCTCGAACCCGATCCTGCCCGACGCCCCACCATGGCGCAGGCTCGCGACGAGATGATCGTCGCCGCGATCAGCAAGCGCGGCAGCATAGCTCAGCTGCGCGGGGTGCCTCTGACGTCCGCGGACGGCGTGGTCCCGGCATGGGCGAGGCGCTCGACACCGGTCTCCGAATCTCGTCGTCCGTCGAGGGAGTTCGGAAGAACCATCGCGGGCCTGCCGGCCGTGCAACCCGGTGAGAGCCAAGCCAATCCGGTCCCGTCGACGTATTCGCCACCGCCGTTCGATCTACCGCGAAAGAAGAAGAACCCGATCGAGGACGTCCTGATGCGCATCGAGGACGTCGTCGGCGACCGAACGTCGATTCCATCTACCGCGATCCTCGCAGCACTCGTGCTCGCCATCGTGGTCGTTTTCGTTCTGGTGATCGCACTCCTGCTGTAGACGAACCCTCAACGCGACTCGTGCACGACGATCGCGATCTGAACCCTGTTGCTGCACGCCAATTTCGTCAGAATCCGCGAGACGTAGGTCTTCACGGTCGCGACACTCATGTACAACTCGGCACCGATCTCCGCATTGGACTTCCCCGACCCGACAGCACCCGCCACCTCGCGTTCGCGATCGGTCAGGGACTCGAGCAGGGCCCGCGCCCGCGCGGTGGCGGAGTCGTGCGATCGAGCGTCCTGCTCGCGCCAGTGGGCAACCAAGCGTCCGACGGCGGTCGGCGACAGCATCGATTCCCCGGTTCCGACGCGATGCACCGCGTCGACGATGTCCCGCGGCGGCGTGTCCTTGAGCAGGAATCCGTTCGCGCCGACCCGCAGTGCCCGCAGCAGGTACTCGTCGGTATCGAACGTGGTCAACACCACGATGGCAGCCGTGAACCCCTCCGCGCGAAGCATTTCGGTGGCCGCGAGCCCATCGAGGACCGGCATCCGCACGTCCATCAGAACCACGTCGGGAGACAACGCGTGCACTGCCTCGATGCCACTGCGACCGTCGGCCGCCTCACCGACCACCCTGATTCCAGGATCCGAGCTCAGGATCAGCGACAAGCCCGCGCGGACCAACGCGTCGTCGTCGACCAGCAACACCGTGAGTACATCGGGACCGTCGGCTACTTCGGGCACGGCAACCACGCTTCCAGACGGTAGACCACTCCGTCGCCGCGACGCGCGATTCCGTACTCGATTCGTCCGCCTGCCAATTCGACACGTTCGCTCAGACCGATCATTCCCGACCGCGAACCGGGTACTGCCGCGAAACCCTCTGTACCGAGACCGTTTTCGAGCCACACCCGAAGCTCACCACCGGCCGTCGCAAGCCCGCAGCGCACCGGCAGGCCGGGCGCATGCTTTCTGGCGTTGGTCAGACCTTCCTGGATCACCCGATGAACGGTGCGGGAAACAGAGGGCGTCAGCGTTGCGCCGGAAGGCAACTCGTCGACGAACGACACCCGAGTACCGGCCTTCTCCGAATCCTCGATCAGTTCGCCGATGTCCGCCACCCCCGGCTGTGGACGCGCCGAGGCCGCGACACCCGATCGGAGCACTCCCAATATCTCCCGCAGATCCTCCAGGGCACCGTGTGCACCGAGTCTGATGGTCGATGCGATCGCCTCGACTTCTTTCGCACCGACGTCCGGCCGCACCTCCAGCGCTCCGGCATGAAGGCTGACCAACGAGATCCGATGTGCGAGAGCGTCGTGCATCTCGCGCGCGATCCGCTCGCGTTCGAGTCCCCGAACGGTCTCGGCGCGCAGATTCGATTCGTGTTCCGCTCGCTCTGCCCGCTCTCGTAGAGAATCGATCACCTCGCGGCGCGACTTGACGACGATGCCCCACGCGGCCGGGATACTCAGAAAGGCGAGACTGGCCATCGCGGTGTACGCAATCGACTGTTCGACCCACAGAATCGTCCAGATCATCGACGCCGCGAGATGCAGTACCACCACCGCGGTGGTGACCCGCCACGACTTTCGAGTGGCAACGGTAAAGACGGCCACCAACTCGGCACCACCGACAGCGTCGGTCAGGATCGTGCACACCGCCAGCGCTACCGCGATCTCGATCGGCCACCGGCGACGCCACCACAACGACACGGCACCGACAACGCCGACGACGATCGAGACGACCGTTCGCGTGGTGGTCATCCCCTCGGTGCCTGCGGCCACCGACAGCACCAACAGCAGCGCGAACGCGATGGCGGCGACATCCCATGCGCGTTCCCGATGCCGTCGAAGCAGAGTTGTCATCGAACCGTCACGATCGAACCAGGGGACGCCAGTACTGGCTCGTCTTCTTGTCTCGCACCACGACGCCGAGTCGGTCCAGTTCCGTACGTAATTCACGCGCATCGGACGCGGCCTTCTTCTTCAGGGCCATCGCGCGGGCTTTGAGCACCGCGTTCACTTCCGGTGCCAGACCGGGAGTTTCGGGTACCCACAGGCGATAGAGATCGGCATAGGGATCGCCGGTCGCGACCGACCAACCTCGCTTCTCGAACGCCGCCTCGATGGCATCACGCTTCTCCTCGCTCGGCACCCGCACCAGCTGACGCGAGGCACCGTCGAGCAGAACCAGTTCCTTGCCGTCCACGAAGACTGTGCCGACCTCGGACTTCGAGATCGTGGCGGTCTCGCCTCTCTCGGTGATACGTACCTGCACCTCCGACACCGCCACCCGTGCAGTGTCGTAGAACGCGGCCGCCACCAGAGCCAGCCCGAGCAGTACTCCCAGCCCGATACAGACGTACCGCACCCACCACTGCGACCACGAAGCGATCAACTCCAGCGGACCCTGAAACGGTATCCAGGTGAGCGATGCTCCCCAGGAAGACACATAGGGCAGCCCGAACCCCAGTAGTCCCCCGATGATCACGGCACCGGCGATCAGGAAGAGCCGATCGCCGCGGGAGAACCACAGCACCGCCGGTGGCGTCTCCCCGAGCATCTTGTCGTCCATACCCTCACGGTATCGAGAGTGGGAGCAAGTACCCAGTCATCGAAAGTCGATACTTCTGCACCGACTTCCGAACGACCGCCGACCGTCGATCAGCCGAGAACGGGCATCACCAGTGTCGTCAGAGCGCCGTCGACCGCCGACCGCACCAGCATCGGACGGTCAGGAGCGGCGATATCGAGCATCAGGTCCGGTCCGACGGCCGATGCGACCGCAGCCTGCAGGACGGCCGCGTCGAAGAACACCGTCATGCCGGAACCGGTCACCCGAGCGGGGACCGCGACACCCTCGACCGTCAGGCCGTCCTGGCCGGCGTCGATCCGCAGCGTACCGCTGTCGAGAGGAACGAAATCTCGTTGCACCACAACCCTCGTCGCGGTCGGAGCCAGACCGTCGATGATCGTGCGCCAGTCGGGAAAGTCGCCGTCGACCAGATCCACAGTGTGCTGGACGCCTTCGGACTCGAACACCATCGCGTCGTCGGTTGCCGTCAGCACACAGTTTCCCGACGCGGGTAGCGTCCCGAGAGAGCCGACCGATGCGATACGGGACCAGGCTGCGCCGGGTGAGCTCTGTGCCACGAGGCTTCGGGTGGTGAGTCGATACCGATCCGTCGCGGTGAGGGTGACAGTGCCACCGTCCACCTCGACCAGCACACCCCGCAGCACCGGAAACTCCTCGCCCGTTCCGGCTGCAGACGCGACCTGCTCGACCGCAGACGCGAACTCGACGGCAGAAAGTGTTGCTGTGCAATATCTTTCGTCGAACAATCGGCGGATCGAGATCGCGGCCTCGGCGGCTGCCCGCGCGCGTGCGACGAGGTCGTCGACGTGCCGATCCACGATGTCGACCGCTGCAGCTCCGTCGCCGGCGAGTGCGGAGGCCACCTTGTCCAGCAAGGAGTGGAGCCTGCAGGAATGACCATGAAGACAGGCATGCCGATGTCGCGCAACTGTCGAATGATGTTCGCTCTCTCGAACTGTGCACGGGAGTAGTAGCGATAGCCGGACTTGGCGTCGATGAAAGCCGGGACGAGCAACGCACAGTCGTCGTAGAACCGTAGAGCACTGGGGGTGAGTCCGCTCGCGCGAGCGAACGCACCGATGGTCAGGAATTCTTCCGCCGAATCAGTCATGGTGAAATCCTGAGGCTTCGGGTTGGTCGAAGGTCAAGCGTGATCCTGTGCCCGGACGTCGGGTGCCTAGTCGATTCGACGCTTGTGCGCCCATCGCGTGAGCGCATTCCTGTTGGACTGCTGAGTCTTTCGGAGAACGTTCGAGGCATGGGTCTCGACGGTCTTGACGGAGATGAACAGATCCTCGGCGATCTCACGATAGGTGTACCCGCGTGCCAACAACCGCAACACCTCCAGTTCACGGGGCGTCAGCGAATCCAGTTCCGGATCCAGCGGGGGCTCCGGGGCAGCGCTGCGACCGGTGAACGAGTCGAGGACGAACCCGGCCAGACGGGGGCTGAAGACGGCATCTCCCCCGGCGACGCGTCGAACACCGTCGGCGAGCTCCGAGCCGGAGATCGTCTTGGTGACGTACCCCCTCGCCCCGGCACGGATGACGGCGATGACGTCCTCGGCGGCGTCGGACACACTCAGGGCGAGACAGACCGGCCCCTCGGAGATGCGGTTCAACACCGCGACGCCGCCGCCGTCGGGCATGTGCACGTCGAGCAACACCACGTCCGGCTTCGTCGATTCGATGCCCGAGACCGCCTCGGAGACGCCTCCGGCTTCCCCGACGACGTCGATGTCCGCCTCGCGAGCGAGTTCGGCTCGCACACCGGAACGGAACACCGCGTGGTCGTCGACGAGGAAAACGCGGAAAGGTTCGGTCACGTCGACTGCTCCTGCTGGGTGGATTCGGAAGATTCGGTGGTGACGGAGGCTCCGTTGCGAGGCATGAAGATTCGCACTTCGGTTCCCTTGCCGACGGTCGACCGTACCTGCACCGTGCCACCGCGACGCTCGATGCGTCCCCGAATGGACTTCGCCAGTCCCTGTCGATCCTCGGGTACCTCCGATTCGTCGAACCCGGTACCGCGATCGCGGACGAAAACGCTGACCTGTTCCGGTTCGGTTTCGGCGAACAGATCGATATTGGTCTCACCGGAATGCTTGGCCGCATTGACGAGAGCCTCTCGTGTGGCACCCAGCAGCGCGGTGAAGCTCTCACGGGACAGACCCGACTCGATGTCGTCGGGCAGTAGGTGCACGTCGCCGACAGTGATGGGTCGAACCGTCACGCCGTGCTGATCCTCGACCTCACCGGAGATGGTCTTGAGTGCGTCGGCCAAGCTGGAGTTGTCGGTGTCTCCGCCGTCGAACAGCCATTTGCGCAGTTCGCGCTCCTGCCCGCGCGCCAACCGCATCACCTCGTGCGGCTGATCGGACTGCTTCTGGATCAGGGCCAGTGTCTGGAGCACCGAATCGTGCAGGTGCGAGGCGATTTCCTCGCGCTCGTCGTTGCGGATGCGTGCGGACCGCTCGGCACCGAGCGCGCGCCAGGTGCGCAACCAGATGGGAACCGTCAACAGGCCGACGCCGACGAGAGTGACCACCACCGCCAGCAGTGACGAGCGCAGCGCGGCCAGATCGACGCGGGCGAGCACCACCACGGCGAGGCCGAGCACGATCAACGTCGCTCCGCCGACGACCCTCGCCCAACTCAATACGCTCGGATGCTTGGGCAGGCCGAGAGCAGTTCGTGGTCCCTCGGAGTCGAACTCACGCCAGACCAGGGCTGCACCGATCACCACGACGATGACCGGCACGATGACCGATGCAGCGGTACCGCTGAGCAGCCAGGCGAGCCCGACGGCGAGGCCGAGTCCGATGGCAGCCAACCCGAGCGCACGCTGGCGTTCGGCAGCACTCGGATGCGCAGTGTCCTCGCCCGCGGGCGTGAACATCCAGATCAATCCGTATGCGGCGATTCCGGCACCGGCGGATGCGGCCAGCAGCGCGAACGCCACCCGAACCTTGAACACGTCGACGCCGAGATGGTCGGCGAGCCCGCCTGCCACGCCGCCGACGATGCGTCCGCCGCCGCGGCGTTGGTAGGGGGCAGGAGCGGAGCCTGCAGAAGCGACAGGAAAAGCAGGAGCGGAGCCCGCAGGAGCAATGGGCTGAACAGTTGTGACGGGCACGGCTGACGTGGTGTGGGTTGCCGTCGCGTCGCCTGCCGGGGACGGTGTGTTCCGGGCGGCGTCGACGGGTGGATTGTCGACAGGGTGCACGCCCTCGATCCTGGCACGGATGCGGTGGTGGTCGCATCAGGGTTCGCCCTGATGTTTTTCGCGGCTTTGTCGAGGTGGGCCCGATGTCGGGGACGAAGATCAGGGGTATCCCTGATGTGTTCGGTGGTCGTGGCGGACACGATGGTTGGCATGAGCAACGTGACCGTCTCGGATCAACTTCAGCAGATGTGGCGCACCCGTCCGCACCGCTTGCCGCAACGCGGGCATGTGGCGGGTGTTGCGGCCGGTATCGGCTATCGCTACGACGTCGACCCCGTTCTGATTCGGATCGCGTTCGTCGTCTCCACATTGTTCGGCGGTACCGGCATCGTGCTGTATCTGGCGGCGTGGCTGGTGCTCAGCCGCGCCGGTGACACGGCGTCGGGTGCGGAGTCGCTCGTCGGGCGCGGCAACAGCTCCGATTCGACGACCAAGATGGTGGTCGTGGCGGTGGCATTGGTCATCGCGGTGTCGACGATCGGCCCGGTGGGTGTCGGACTCGGGGGTTCGGGGCTGATCTCTCTGGTGGCGATGCTCGGTGGACTGTGGTTGCTGCACCAACGGTGCCCGGAGCCGCCGCCGTACATGCGGACGGCGGAGTTCTCCCGTAACCGCTACGCCCCCATGCCTTTCGGCTCCAACACGTCGGCAGAACAGTGGACGGCCGCGCAGTATCGTCCGCCGCAGTTCCAGTACGAGCGATACACGCCTTACACGACTCTGCCGAAGAGCTACGTTCCGACTCCGAAGACCGTCGAGCACTCCGGCTCCGGCACCGGCACCGGCACAGACGCGCACACCGTGAACCTGAGCAAGGCAACCGCACCCGTCGAGAAGCCGACCGAGACGCCGACCGACATGCACACCGTGACTCCGCCGTCGTGGGACCCGCTCGGGGTGGCACCGTTCGCCTGGGATCTTCCCGAACCGACCGGGACATTCCCGCCCGCGGCGATCGAACGGAAGCGTCGATCACGGTGGACGGCAAGCTTTCTCGGCCTGGCCCTGCTCGCTGCCGGCATCACCGCGGCGGTCGGTGCCGCAACCGGTGGCGACTGGGCCTCGCCGGGCCGCGTCGGAGCCGTCGCTCTCGCCGTCGTCTCCGTCGGACTCGTGATCGGCGCATTCCTGCGCAAGGGCTACGGATTGCTGGTGATCGCGGCACCTCTGGCCGGCTTCGTCGTCCTGGCCTCAGCGGTCGATCCGATGGACATGGGCGAGAGTGCGTCGGGAACCCAGCGCGTCGCACCGACCGCCGTTGCCGATCTCGCGGACACCTACGACGTCGGTATGGGTGAACTGGACCTCGACCTCACGGGCCTCGCCCTCACCGAGAACCGCACCGTCGAGATCGACGTGGCGCTGGGCAGTGCGTCGGTGACCGTGCCCGATTCGATGAACGTGATCGTGCAGTGCGAGGCGGCGTTGGGTTCGTGCCCCACCGACACACGGTTCGGCCCGGGAACGAGCAGCGATGATCCGGTACTGACGATCGTCGGCGATCTGGCACTCGGCGAACTGAAAGTGGGGAACCGGTGAAGAAGAACGAGACCGACCGTGTCGGCGACTACGACGATCCCTCCGGCGAGAATCGCACTTCGAGCCGACGCGGCCCCTCGGCACTGCTGCTGCTCGCCGGGCTGGCCACCATGGTCGTCTCGGTCGCAGCACTCATCGGCCAGGGAGCGATAGCGGCACTGGGCGACGTCCAGTTCCGCTGGGTGTTCGTCGTCGTCGCGGTGGTGGTCGGCTTCGCGCTACTGCTGGGACCCAGCAAGAAGAGCTGAGTCCGCTACTCCCACTCGATGGTGCCCGGCGGCTTGCTCGTGACGTCGAGAACGACTCGGTTGACCTCAGGAACCTCGTTGGTCACCCGAGTCGAGATCGTTTCGAGCACGTCGTAGGGCAAACGAGTCCAGTCCGCCGTCATGGCGTCCTCGCTCGAGACCGGACGGAGCACGATCGGATGGCCGTAGGTACGGCCGTCGCCCTGCACCCCGACACTGCGTACGTCGGCCAACAGCACCACCGGGCACTGCCAGATCTGTTGATCCAAGCCCGCGACCGTAAGTTCTTCTCGGACAATCGAATCGGCATGACGGAGCGTGTTCAGACGGTCGCGGGTGATCTCACCGACGATGCGAATCGCCAGACCCGGTCCTGGGAACGGCTGCCTGCCGACGATGTCCTCGGGCAATCCCAGTTCTCGTCCGACGGCACGCACCTCGTCCTTGAACAGTGCGCGAAGCGGCTCGACCAGGGCGAACTGAAGATCGTCCGGCAGGCCGCCGACGTTGTGGTGGCTCTTGATGTTGGCAGTACCGGACCCGCCGCCGGACTCGACGACATCCGGGTACAACGTGCCCTGCACCAGAAACTCGACTGCGTCGCCGTGCTCGGCGTTCTCGCCCAGCACCTCGGCCACCGCGCCTTCGAAGCTTCGGATGAACTCGCGGCCGATGATCTTGCGCTTCTCCTCGGGGTCCGAGACACCCTCGAGTGCGCCGAGGAAGGTGTCGACCGCATCGACGGTGACCAACTTGGCACCCGTCGCGGCGACGAAATCCTGCTGCACCTGCTCACGCTCGCCGGCGCGCAGTAGTCCGTGGTCGACGAAGACACAGGTCAGACGGTCACCGATCGCCCGCTGCACCAGCGCCGCCGCCACTGCGGAGTCGACGCCGCCCGAGAGGCCGCAGATGGCCTTGCCCGTCGGGCCGACCTGCTCCTGCACGGCGTCGACCAGAGCGTCGGCGATGTTGGCTGCAGTCCAGTCCGGCGCGATACCCGCCGTCTCGTGCAGGAATCGGCTGAGCACCTGCTGCCCGTGCGGGGAGTGCAGAACCTCGGGGTGATACTGCACGCCCGCCATACGCTTGCCCTCGTTCTCGAAGGCAGCGACCGGCGCGCCTGCGCTGGTGGCGGTGACGGTGAAGCCCTCCGGGGCCGCGGTGACGGCATCACCGTGACTCATCCAGACCGGCTGCGTGGCGGGCAGACCGTCGTGCAGACGACCGCCGTCCACGCTGAGTTGGGTGCGGCCGTATTCCCGCGTTCCGGTGTGTTCGACGGTTCCGCCGAGAGCCTGGGCCATGGCCTGGAATCCGTAGCAGATGCCGAACACGGGGATGCCGAGGTCGAGGAGCGCGGAATCGAGCTCGGGCGCACCCTCTGCGTAGACGCTGGAGGGTCCGCCGGACAGAACGAGCGCGACAGGGTCCTTCGCCGCGATCTCCTCGGCAGTGGCGGTATGCGAGATCACCTCGGAGTACACATTGGCCTCGCGCACACGGCGGGCGATCAACTGCGCGTACTGGGCGCCGAAATCGACGACGAGAACCGGGCGTGCGTGTGCGGGATCGTGTGCAGAGGAGTCGGTCACCGGGTCAGTCTAGTGGGACTGCCGCAGTGGTCATGCAACACCCGAATGCTCGACGGGCATCGCCGACGAACCCGACCGGATCTCGACGATCGGCAGTCGCAGACCACCCGGAGCATCCACCGGCACGACCGGGGAGTTCGGGGCGATCGGATCGAGGCGCTGGTACGGCAACCCCTGCGCCGGACGGAGATCCAGCTCGCCCTTGTTCGGCCACAGCGCGGCCGAACGCTCGGCCTGCGCGCTGATCGTCAGCGACGGGTTGACTCCGAGGTTGGCCGATACGGCAGCGCCGTCGACCACACTGAGCGTCGGGTAGCCGTGGACGCGATGGTACGGATCGATGACGCCGTGCTCGGGATCCGAGGCGATCGCGCAGCCACCGAGGAAGTGGGCCGTGAGCGGAATGTTGAACAACTCTCCCCACGTACCGCCTGCCACACCACCGATCTTCTTGGCGATGCGTCGGGTGGCGTCGTTGCCCTCCGGGATCCACGTCGGGTTGGGCTCACCGTGCCCCTGCTTGCTCGAGATCTTGCGGCCGAAGGCTCCGCGCTTGGTGAACGTGGTGATCGAGTTGTCCAGGTTCTGCATGACGAGCGCGATGATGGTGCGCTCGCTCCAGTGCCGGACGTTGACGACGCGGACGAACTGGATCGGATGAGCGATCATCGCGAACACGAATTTGAGCCACCGCGGGATCCTTCCGCCGCCGTCGGTCATCAGTGTCTGCAGCATGCCCATCGCGTTCGAGCCCTTGCCGTACCGGACCGGTTCGATGTGTGTGCTGGGACTGGGGTGGAACGAGGACGTGATGGCCACACCGTGTGTGAGGTCCATGTTCGGATCGACCGCCAGCTTCGCGGCCCCGACGATCGACTCGGAGTTGGTGCGGGTCAGTTCCCCGAGCGTGTCCGACAGACGGGGCAGCGCACCCGTGTCCTTCATCTTGTGCAGCAGGTTCTGCGTACCCCAGGTGCCCGCAGCGAGAACCACATTGGCCGCACTGTAGGTCTTGCGGCCCTTGCGCAGCCGGGCACCGGTTCGTTCGGTGTCGACGTCCCAGGTCCCGTCGGATCGGGGAACGAGACCGGTGACGGTCGTCATCGGGACGATCTCGGCTCCTGCGTGCTCGGCCAGGCCAAGGTAGTTCTTGAGCAGGGTGTTCTTGGCTCCGTGGCGGCAACCGGTCATGCACTCGCCGCATTCGATGCATCCGGTGCGCTCGGGGCCTGCTCCGCCGAAGTACGGGTCCGGGACCGTCTTGCCCGGTTCTTCGCCGAAGAACACTCCCACCGGTGTCTGGATGAAGGTATCGGCGACACCCATGTCCTCGGCGACCGACTTCATCACCTCGTCGGCGGGGGTCATGTGCGGGTTGCGGACGACACCGAGCATGCGGGTGGCCTGGTCGTAGAACGGGGAGAGCTCACTGCTCCAGTCGGTGATGTGCGCCCATTGCTTGTCCTCGAAGAACGGTGCCTGGGGCTTGTAGAGGGTGTTCGCGTAGTTCAGCGAACCGCCGCCGACTCCGGCACCGGCGAGGATGAGGCAGTCGCGCAGCAGGTGCACCCGCTGGATGCCGTAGAGGCCGAGCTTCGGTGCCCACAGGAAGCGCTTGAGATCCCAGCTGTTCTTCGCGAAGTCCTTGTCCTCGAAGCGTTGTCCGGCTTCCAGGATGCCGACGCGGTATCCCTTCTCCACCAACCGAAGCGCGGTGACGCTTCCGCCGAAGCCCGAACCGACGATCAAGACGTCGTAATCCGTTGCGCGAACAGCTGAACCCATGGTGACCTCCGCTACATCCGATGCTGTCGAACAGTATGCACACCCCCATGTGACTACCGCCACAACCGATTCTAGCTGTTACGAGAGGTATCACCAACACAGGGTCGGCTTACGTGGACGACATACAGCAGAAAGGGCGCGCACCCCTGAGTGAAAGGAGTACGCGCCCTGTCGGAGCAGTGTCGATCAAGCCCTGACGTTCAGGCCCACCTTCTGGAATTCCTTGAGATCGGAGTACCCGGACTTCGCCATCGACCGACGCAGCCCGCCGACGAGGTTGATCGAGCCGTACGACTCACGCGACGGTCCGTTGAGCACCTGATCCAGGCTCGGCCGCTCCCCCGCCGACATCGGCAGCAGCGCCCCGCGCGGCATGGACGGATGCGCCGCGGCCGACGGCCAGTACCAACCTCCGCCGGGAGCCTCCGCGGCGACGGCAAGCGGAGCACCGAGAACCGCAGCATCGGCACCGCAGGCGATGGCCTTGGCGAGGGCACCGGAGGTGGTGATGTCGCCGTCGGCGATGACGTGCACGTAGCGCCCGCCGGTTTCGTCCAGGTAGTCCCGACGTGCCGCGGCCGCATCGGCGATGGCGGTGGCCATCGGAACGCCGATGCCGAGCACCTCACCGGTGGTCGTGCCACCTTCGACCGAGCCGTAACCGACGATGACGCCTGCAGCGCCGGTGCGCATCAGGTGCAGCGCGGTGCGGTGATCGCTCACGCCGCCTGCGATGACGGGAACATCCAGCTCCGCGATGAAGGTCTTGAGGTTCAGCGGCTCGTCCTCACCGTGAGCCACGTGCTCGGCGGAGATGATCGTGCCCTGGATGACCAGCAGATCGAGACCCGACGCCACCAGGGCGGGGGTGAGCGAGCGAGCGTTCTGCGGGCTCACCCGAACGGCGACGGTCACCCCGGAGTCACGGACCTGACCGACGGCCGCGGCCAGCAGATCCGGCCGAAGCGGTGCCGCGTGCAGTTCCTGCAGGAAGGCGATAGGTGCGTCCGGATCGAGATCGGTCTCGGCGATGTGGATCAGCTGATCGAGCTTCGCCTGCACGTCCGCGTGGCGCGCCCACAGTCCTTCACCGTTGATGACACCCAGCCCACCCTGGCGACCCAGCTCGATCGCGAACTCGGGCGAGACCAGAGCATCGGTCGGATGCGCCAGAACGGGAATGTCGAAGCGGTACGCATCGAGCTGCCATGCCGTCGACACCTCCTTCGACGACCGGGTACGACGGGACGGCACGATGTCGATGTCGTCCAGCTGGTAGGTGCGGCGGGCTTCTCTGCCCATGCCGATTTCAACGAGGTCGCGCACGCGCGCACCTTTCTACTTCGAGAGCGAATCGAATCGGCCGAGGAAGGGCCGAGGCGACTATCGGGTGGTGTAGTTCGGGGCCTCTGCGGTCATCGTGATGTCGTGCGGGTGGCTCTCCTTGAGCCCGGCCGCAGTGATCTGCACGAACTGAGCCTTCTGCAGGTCCTCGATCGAGTTGGAACCGGTGTACCCCATCGCAGCGCGCAGACCACCGGTGAGCTGGTGGATGACCTGGGTCAACGGACCGCGGTACGGGACGCGACCTTCGATGCCCTCGGGCACCAATTTGTCCTCGGCCAGCACGTCGTCCTGGAAGTAGCGGTCCTTGGAGAACGACTTCGCTCCCCCTCGCCCCTGCATCGCGCCGAGCGAACCCATGCCGCGGTAGCTCTTGAACTGCTTGCCGCCCACCAGAATCAGCTCGCCCGGCGACTCTGCGGTTCCGGCCAGCAACGATCCGAGCATGGCGGTCGACGCACCCGCAGCGAGCGCCTTGGCGATGTCGCCGGAGAACTGCAGACCGCCGTCGGCGATGACCGGCACACCGTGTGGCTTGCACGCCGCGACGGCTTCGAGGATGGCGGTGATCTGCGGAGCGCCGACGCCTGCGACAACGCGGGTGGTGCAGATCGATCCAGGCCCGACGCCGACCTTGACCGCGTCCGCACCCGCCTCGACGAGGGCGAGTGCGCCCGCTCGGGTGGCCACGTTGCCGCCGACGACCTGTACGCGGTCGCCCACCTCGGCCTTGAGTTTGCTGACCATCTCGAGTACCTGCGAATTGTGGCCGTGCGCGGTGTCGACGATGATGACGTCCACCCCGGCGTCGGTCAGAGCCATCGATCGAGCCCAGGCGTCCTGCCCGACTCCCACCGCGGCACCGACCAGCAGGCGACCGTCACGGTCCTTGGTGGCATCGGGGTGCTGCTCGGTCTTGACGAAGTCCTTCACGGTGATCAGGCCGGTGAGCGCGCCCTTGCCGTCCACGATCGGCAGCTTCTCGATCTTGTGGCGACGCAACAGACCGAGCGCCGCTTCCGCGGTGACGCCCTCCTGCGCGGTGATCAACGGTGCCTTGGTCATGACGTCGGCGACGCGGCGGTTCTGATCGACCTCGAACCGCATGTCGCGGTTGGTGATGATGCCGACCAGCGCGCCGGTCTCGTCGGTGACCGGAAGACCGGAGATCCGGAAGCGCGCACACATGGCGTCGACCTCGGCCAACGAGTCGGTGGGCTTGCAGGTGACGGGGTCGGTGACCATCCCGGCCTCCGAGCGCTTGACCGTCTCGACCTGCGACGCCTGATCCTGCAGCGACAGGTTGCGGTGCAGCACGCCCATACCGCCGGCGCGGGCCATGGCGATGGCCATCCGCGCCTCGGTGACGGTGTCCATGGCGGAGCTGACCAGCGGTACCCGCAGGCGGATCTCGCGGGTGATCTGGCTCGAGGTGTCGACCGAGCTGGGAATCAGATCCGAAGCGGCCGGCAGCAGCAGGACGTCGTCGAACGTGAGGCCGAGCATCGCGACCTTGTTGGGATCGTCGCCGCCTGTGCGGACGTGGGCTCCGGGACTACTCATACGAATCTGGCCCTCCCTAGAGCCTGGTTGCACTTCGGCGCGGCGTGCGGCCGGTGAGAGCTCGCAGGCGCACCGCAATGCGGTGTTGGAGAACGGATGGAGTTTCGGCACTTGCACTCATCTGTTCAGCGCCGTGAACCATGGTATCGGCTAGGGCACAACCAGTGCGAATGCCTCCCGCTGTGAGTGGCTTCGAGCACCGAAATCGCAGTCCGCAGCATTGTCGGCGGCGGGCGCGTCCGGCATGTCGCATTCGAACGGCTGGCGCAGACCCACAAGTCCTGCGTACCGTGGAGGCGTGCGCGATCAACTGCCTCCCGGTCTACCCCCGGATCCGTTCGCCGGAGACCCAGCCGACCCGTCGGCCGCCCTCGACGCCATCGAGCCCGGCCAACCTCTCGATCCTCAGGAGCGCCTGGCCGTCGAGGAAGACCTGGCGGACCTGGCTGTCTACGAGGCACTGCTCGGCCACCGCGGCATCCGCGGACTGGTCGTGTGCTGCGAGGACTGCCAGCAGGACCACTACCACGACTGGGACATGTTGCGGGCGAACCTTCTGCAGCTTCTGGTCGACGGAACCGTCCGTCCGCACGAGCCCGCCTACGACCCCGTCCCCGACGCCTACGTGACCTGGGATTACTGCCGCGGGTTCGCCGACGCTTCGATGAACGACGCGTTGCACGGCGACGGATTCGACAGCTGACCCTTTCCGCATCTTCACACGAAGAAGCCCGACACGATCATCGTGTCGGGCTTCTTCGTCGTTCGGTGGGGAATCGAAACCCGGTCAGCTGCCGCCGGACGGAACCGACATGCGGTCGCGGTTCTCCGACGAACTGCCTCCAGCGGTCGCTGTCGGCTGATCGGGCTCCTGAACCACCGTCGGCGTGACATCGGTGGTCGTCGTCGGACTCGGGGTCGTCGTGGTGGGCGGAACCACGGGTGTCGTCGTCGGAGCCGGAGTGATCGGCACACCCGTGGTGTCGGGTGCGACCTGATCCACCGGAGCCTGTGGCAACACGACCTCCGAGCTGGGCACCGGAGCCGGGATCACATCGGCAGGCGGCGGGACGGGCGCGGGCAGCGTCAGAGCCTGCAGTTCCTGCAGCAGACGCGCCAGCCACTGATCGAGCTCGGCTCGCTGCGCGTCGTCGAGCACAGCGGAACTGCTGTTCGACGCACCGTCGAGCAGTGCGCGAGCGGCAGTGGTGTCCCCGGAGGACAGAAGATTTTCCGCCTCCTGCAGTTTGGACGTCGTATCGATCTGCGCCACGGTCGAATCGGCCTGCTCGGAGAAGACGACCGACTTGACGCTCCACAGCGGATCGTCCGGTGTCGAGTTGTACGAGATGACCACCAGGCCACCCATCACGACGGCGATCGCGGCTGCGGCACCGGCGATGGGACGCAACAAACGCATCCGTCCACTGCGGTTGGCCGAGCTCGAGCGAGCCATGTCGGCGGCGAGCTTCTCGCGTTCGACCGACGCGACGACCACGTCGAGGGAGGGTCCGGACGGCATCGCCGGCGTGACCACGTCTGCTCGCCAGTTGGCCAACAGTAGGGCGAGTTGGTACTCGTCTGCGTCATCGGTGGCAATCGGTCCGTCACCACTGATCGCGTCGATGAACGCATCGTCACGACGTACGGCGACGAGGTCCACTGGACCACCGTCTGCGCCGATGTCGGCATAGGGATCGTTCTGCTTCGGTCCAGTGGAGTTCACGTGCTCACCGATACGCGAGATTCCGCGACGCGGGGTCTCACCGGGGCCACCGTGACCATTGTCCCTAGCCATACATTTCACCTGCTCTCACAACTTCGTTCTTCAGTTTTGCGATAGCTCGGTGCTGAGCCACGCGGATAGCGCCTGCAGTGCTGCCGACGGCGGCTGCTGTTTCCTCGGCCGACAATCCGACTATCAGTCGGAGCACCAGAATCTCGCGGTGCTTGGCGGGCAAGGTGTCCAGCAGTGCAGTCATCTGTCGACTCGACTCGGATTCGAGAGCGCGTTGCTCCGGTCCGTGCTCCATCGACACGACATCTGGTACTTCGGCGGCCGGGTCCGATTTGTTACGCGAGGCGCTGCGATGGGCGTCGGCGACCTTGTGAGCCGCGATGCCGTACACGAATGCCATGAACGGACGACCTTGGTCCTGGTATCGCGGCAAGGCGGTCATGACTGCCAAACAGACCTCCTGCGCCACGTCGTCGGCCGAAAGCTGACCGCGTTCGGCCGAACCGACCCGTGCCCGGCAGTACCGAACGACGAGTGGTCGGATGAACTCCAAGACCCGGGACAGAGCCAGTCGATCGCCTTGCGCTGCGGCAACGACGAAAGAGTCAAGCTCCTCACCCGCACTGTTCATCGTCGACAAATTTCCCCGCGTTACAGGTACGCACCCGCCTGGGAGCGCTTCCACGTGGTGGTGGAACGAGACCAAGGATAGCGACACCACCCGGTCACAACCGAACCAATCGGTCCGACTCCGACCCAGGTCCTGGTCAACCGACCGTCGAACCACCCAGGCGATCGATGGCGGCAGCCAAGTCGCCGGAGGCGATCATCCCGGCATCGACCCCGCCTGTTCCCTCGAAGAGCATCGTGGCGGCCCAGCGCAGGGGTAGCAGACCTGCCATCTCCGCAGCACAGGCCACCTGGACGGCCGACTCACGGGCACGGGAGGTCTCACCGGCACAACTCAGTGCGGCCGCAACCACCAGGTCGGTCTTGACGATGTGCCGTAACGAATCGGCATCTTCGGCGAGAGCTCGAGCGGCCTCGGCGTGTCGGACTGCCTCGGGTCCGTCGCCGCGCATCATCGCCAACTCGGCCGCCACCCACGCCGCCCGCAGTGCCGGGCGCCACGATCCCCGACCGACGTGGCCGTGCCGCTGGCCCGCACTGCGGGCCAGGAGGGTGTCCGCGAGGTGAAACCGTCCGCTTCCCAATGCATCTGCGGCCAGGCCGGTCAGCGCATCGCTACGGGCCTGAACGGAGTCCTCGGATTCCGACGGCCCTACGAGACCGACGAGAATGACAGCCATGCCGTCGAATCGGCGGGCTCGCTCGTGTTCGCCCACCTGACGCAGCCACGACGCTCTGGTCGAGGCGTGCAGCGACCGAAGTTCCGGGCCACGGGGCCGATGCCTCCGAAGCTCGATTTCGGCGGCGCTGTATCGACCCTGGCCCGCCAACGCGACACTGCGAAACCAGCTCTCTCGCGAATCGGTGGCGGCCGGGAGCGGAAATCGGCCGGGGTTGCTGCCGAAGGCAGCGTCGAAGAGTTCGGACTGCGTCGCGGTGAACAGCGAGCTCTGCTCTGATGGCACGGACGCAAGGGTAGGGCCTGAGCCTGCGCCGAACCGCGCCCGAGTCCTACCGATTCGTGGCGACGTTATTACGTGGGGCGAATTCGCTATCGGACCGAAAGGGGCATCGGCGCATCGTTTCCTGTGCGCAGAAAGCAGTTTTCAAGGAATTAACAATGTGAACACGGGCCGATTCGAAGACGAGAATCTGAACGCTGTGTGGCGAATAGGTTAATCGGCACACTCGATCGCTCATTCGGCTCACGACGCACAGCCTGCCGAATCCGCGCCCACTCGAACGTCGCCCCGCGATCCACGCGATCGTCTCGGACACTCCGTGCGGGCTCGGTCGAGGGAACCGACGTCGAGCCCGAGGTGTTGATCCGGACTACGCTCGGCACCACCGACACTGCTGTGATCAGCAGAAATACCGACAACAAGGTTCCGGTCGGATCCAGCTGGAGTCTCGTCGAACCGCCGCGGGACGTCTGCGTCGGAGCGCACCGCATCGGCAGCCGCACAGCCTGTGCACTCTCATCGTCTCGCGTGTCGGCGGATTCTTCAACAGGAAGGACACGCATGCGGGTGAGTCGAAGTAAATATCGCCCGTGTTAATTCTTTGCCCCATAACTATGCATTTGCCCACGACAGAGAACTATTGACTCGATTTCGTCGATCCACATAACGTTGTCGACATTCGGATCACGAATCCGAGAAGCCACACCACCCTAGGAGTTTCCATGCCGCAGCCGAATCACCTCCCTGGGCCGAACGCCGACATTTGGGATTGGCAGATGCACGGCCTGTGCCGTGGCGTCGATTCGTCCATGTTCTTCCACCCGGACGGCGAGCGGGGCCGGGCACGAGCACAGCGCGAGATGCGAGCCAAGGAAATGTGCCGCAGCTGCCCCGTACTCGCTCAATGCCGTACACACGCTCTCAATGTCAGCGAGCCCTACGGGATCTGGGGCGGGATGTCCGAGACCGAGCGGGAACTGCACGCTCGTCACAATCGCCGCCGCATCGCGGTGTAGTCACCCCAACACCGAGAAAGCCCCCCAACCCGTTCGGGTTGGGGGGCTTTCTCGGTGTCACCGAACGTCAGTGAGCGTGTCCGTGTCCGGCAGCAGGCTCGGAAGCCTCTTCCGGCTTCTCCACGATCGCACTCTCGGTCGTCAGGATCATGCGTGCAACCGACGCGGCGTTGACCACTGCGGAGCGAGTCACCTTGACCGGATCGACGACGCCGTCGGCCAGCAGGTCGCCGTACGTCAGCGTCGCGGCGTTGAATCCGTGACCCTTCGGCAGTTCTGCCACCTTGCTGACGACGACGGAGCCGTCGATGCCCGCGTTGGAGGCGATCCAGAACAGCGGTGCGTTGAGCGCGGTGCGCACCACGGCCACGCCGGTAGCTTCGTCACCGGTCAGGCCCAGGTCGTCGGCCAGAGCCAACGCTGCCTGAGTCAGAGCCGAGCCGCCGCCGGGGACGATTCCCTCTTCGACCGCAGCCTTGGCCGCAGCCACGGCGTCGTCGACGCGGAACTTGCGTTCCTTGAGCTCGGTCTCGGTGGCTGCGCCGACCTTGATGACCGCGATGCCGCCCGAGAGCTTCGCCAGACGCTCTTCGAGCTTCTCGCGATCCCACTCCGAATCGGTGCTCTCGATCTCACGACGGAGCTGACCGACGCGCGCATCGATGTCGTCCTGCGTGCCCGCACCGTCGACGATGGTCGTGTCGTCCTTGGTGACGACGACGCGACGAGCGCGACCGAGCAGCTCGAGGCCGGCTTCCTTGAGACTCAGACCCACATCGGCGGTGATGACCTGACCGGCCGTCACGACCGCGAGATCGTCGAGGAATGCCTTGCGGCGATCACCGAAGAACGGTGCCTTGACCGCCACGGCCTTGATCGTCTTGCGGATGGAGTTGACGACCAGCGTCGAGAGAACTTCACCCTCGGTGTCCTCGGCGATGATGAGCAACGGCTTGCCGCTCTCGGCAACCTTCTCCAGCAGAGGCAGAAAGTCCGGAAGCGATGTGATCTTCTCGCGGTACAGCAGGACGTACGCGTCCTCGAGAACTGCTTCCTGCGCGTCGACGTCGGTGACGAAGTACGGCGACAGGTAGCCCTTGTCGAACTGCACGCCTTCGGTGACCGACAGCTCGGTCAGCAGCGTCGAGGACTCCTCGACGGTGACGACGCCGTCTGCGCCGACGCGAGTGAGCGCCTCGCCGACGAGCTCACCGATCTCGGGGTCACGCGAGGACACGGTGGCGACCTGAGCGATCGCCTGCTTGCCCTCGACCGGGGTTGCGGCGGCGAGCAGGGCCTCGGCGACCTTGTCGGCCGCCTTGGAGATGCCGGTACCGAGCGCGATCGGGTTCGCGCCCGCGGCGATGTTCTTCAGACCGCCGCGCACGAGCGCCTGCGCGAGGACCGTCGCGGTGGTGGTTCCGTCGCCTGCAACGTCGTTGGTCTTGGTGGCGACGCTCTTGACCAGCTGCGCGCCGAGGTTCTCGAACGGATCCTCCAGGTCGATCTCACGAGCGATGGAGACACCGTCGTTCGTGACGGTCGGACCGCCGAATGCCTTGGACAGGACGACGTGGCGTCCCCGTGGCCCGAGCGTCACCTTGACTGCGTCGGCCAACTTGTCGACGCCGCGTTCGAGTGCGCGGCGCGCTTCCTCGTTGAATTGGATTTGCTTTGCCATGTTTCGGTGTTACTCCTTCGAGCAAAGAAACTCGATCGAACGCACACCGCCCCGGGACCGACACGAAAATCGGATACCGGGGCGGATGCGTTGTGGCCTACTTGGCGATGACAGCCAGCACGTCGCGTGCCGACAGAATCAGGTACTCCTCGCCGGCGTACTTGATCTCGGTGCCGCCGTACTTGCTGTAGATGACGGTGTCACCTTCTTTGACGTCGACCGGGATGCGGTTGCCCTTCTCGGTGACACGGCCTTCGCCCACGGCGACGACGGTGCCCTCCTGGGGCTTCTCCTTGGCTGTGTCGGGGATGACCAGACCGGAGGCGGTCGTCGTCTCGGCCTCGTTGGCCTGGACGAGGATCTTGTCCTCGAGCGGCTTGATTTTCACGCTCGCCACGTTGAGCCCTCCAAAGTTATGGGGTACGCGCCCGGGGTCGGATCCCCGGACAGCTGTGTGTATGTACTTCTCGTGCGGTTCTGACAATCACGGCCTGAACTCGTTCCCGTCGTCGCGGGTGCCGGGACTTCGCTCGGTGCCAACTAGCACTCTATACACGAGAGTGCCAGCACTCAAGGGCTGGGTTCGCCAGGTTCGCGGCGCGGTGGTCGCACGGGTGGGCACGAGGGCGATCGCCCACCGCTTCGCGCAACCACGCACATCCGACGACTGCTGAATCGGGGCCCGAAACGCCGAACACCCACGTCGTTTCTCGCTGTTTTCCCGGACTCCGTGAAGTCTCCGAAAGGCCAGGTAGGAGGCCATGAACAGTCATCGGGTAACGGACCGAGCGGCCTATTACACTCGCGCCGGAGCCCGAAGTAACGTTACGATAACGGAGCTGTACGAACGATAACGATCGGCAGCTGTGCCGCGACAAGGCACTCAGGGCAGTCGATTTCCGACAGATACACAGGGGCGGGAGGTGAAGCATGCGGGTAGGAGTGGGCATATCCACCGGATCCGAGGTCGTGTGCGCAGCCCTCGTCACCGTCGACACCGACGGTTCTCGCACAGTCGAGTACCGAACGGTCTCGGCCGACCGTCAAGCCAACACCGACATCGGCGATCTGGTCACCTCGTCCATAGAACTCATGGCCTCCCTGATCCCCGGCCACCGGTCCCCCGACGCGATCGCCGTCACCTACCGCACGGAGGAGCACGCTGCGGGCATTCGCGCGGCGCTGGCCCACACCACTCGTGACGTTCGACTGGTGCCGGAGTCCGCAGCCGCATCCGCGCACCTGGCGACCACCGGCCTGATCGACCGGTACGACACGATCGCGCTGGTCGATCTCGGAGCCTCGGGCATGTCGGTCACCGTCACCGATCGGACCGCCGAGACGGTACTGGCGCACGGCCGGTCGGACGCCGTCGCCGGCGACGCACTCGACGTGCTCGTCAAGAACCTCGTGCAGGACATGACCCGTGACAATCTTCGGGACGACATCCGCGACAACCGAGGAATCGGCTCCGCGCGGTACCGATCGATCAAGGAACGCCTCTCCCAGGAGGACGAGGTCCGCATCGAGCGTTACAGCGGAATCCCGCTGACGGTCACCCGTGACGCGTTCGAAGCCGCCGCGACCCCCACCTTCGACACCGCAGCTCGGTTCGTCCGGCAGGTGTTCGACGAGAGCACTCACGAACCCGAGGTCATCGTGCTGATCGGCGGAGGGGCGCACATTCCCCTGCTCGCGTCCACGCTCACCGACATGTTCCACGCCCCGGTCCTTCGACTGCCGGAACCCGACGCCGTTCTTGCCGTCGGCGCTGCTGCCGTCGCCGCATCGGCCGTCGGTGGTGGGTACCAACTCGTCTCGGCCACGCGCAACACCGCGAGCCGGATGAGCCGATACTCCGGTGCGATCGCGGCTGCCGTCGTCGCGGGCGGACTGGTACTCGCCTACGGTGTGCAGACAATGGCACCGGCCGAAGACCCCAACGTCTCACCGGCCGGAAGTACCGCCCGCGACGCGACCGAATCGAGCGACGCCGGTACGCCGGTCACCGAGGGCTGGTCCCCCGACGAGAACCGCCCCACCGCCGGGCTCACCCCGGGCGATCGGTCCGACCCGACGGCAACCTCCGTCGACGGCGACGGATCGTCGGCTCGGTTCACGACCACCGCTGTGCCGACCAGCACCCCGACGCTGCGGCCGGCCCCCGATCTCCCGCAGATCGAATGGCCGATCGATCCCACGTCGAATCCTGCGTCCCCCGATGTCACCACCGCAGTTCCCATCGAACCGCCGACCTCGGTCACCACGATTCCGGTAGAGCCTTCCGAACCGATCGAGTCTTCGGACCCGAGCGATACGACCGAGATCGTGCCGGTACCGACGACCGAGGTCACGCCGGTGCCGACCGAGTCGATCGGCGCGCCGACCACCGATGTCAGCGGTTCGGAGCCCACGCCGGAACTGACGGCACCACCGACGGTGTGGTCGCCGCCTGCACCGGCCCCTTCGAGTGAGCCTCTGTCCGCGGCCGTGCCGTCGACAACCCGTTCGTCCGAGACCACCGCCGCGTCCGCGCAGGCCCCTCAGCCGGGCACCTGACTGATCGCGACCGACAGGCCGGGATCGGTCACTGCGGTCAAGGCCGAAGGCTGTGCTCCGCCCGCGACGAGGTGCGCGCCCAGTGCCGCGATCATCACCCCGTTGTCGGTACACAATCGCGGCTTCGGAATTCTGAGCGTCAAACCCTGCTCGGCACAACGGCTTTCGATCAGCGAACGGATGCGAGAGTTGGCGGTGGCACCCCCACCCAGAACTATCGTGTCGACGTCGACGTCGGTTGCCGCACGGACGGCCTTCATCGTCAGGACATCGGCGACGGATTCCTGGAAGGACGCGGCGATGTCCGCGACCGGAATCGGATCTCCCGCGCGCTGCCGGGCCTCGACGAACCGGGCGACAGCCGTCTTGACCCCGGAGAACGAGAAGTCGTAGCGGGCGTCGCGTGGGCCGGTCATTCCTCGGGGAAACGCGATCGCGGCCGGATCACCTTCGCGCGCAGCATCATCGAGGGCCGGACCACCCGGATAGCCCAATCCCAGCAGCCGTGCAACCTTGTCGAAGGCCTCCCCGGCTGCGTCGTCGACGGTGGTCCCGAGCTCGGCGATCGGCCGAGACAGATCGTCCACGTGCAGCAGATGAGTGTGACCACCCGAGACCAACAGTGCCACGCACGACGGCATCGGCCCGTGCTCGAGCGTGTCGACCGCGACGTGCCCACCGAGGTGGTTCACCGCGTAGAAGGGCACACCCCAGGCCGCGGCGTAGGCCTTGGCGGCGGCAACCCCGACCAGCAAGGCCCCTGCCAACCCCGGTCCGATCGTCACCGCGACGGCGTCGGGACGCTCGATGTCCGCGGCTGCCAGAGCCCGCCGCATGGTCGGCACGATGGCCTCGAGGTGCGCGCGCGACGCCACCTCGGGCACCACTCCGCCGTACCGCGCGTGTTCGTCGACACTCGAGGCCACCTCGTCGGCCATCAGCTCGCACGTGCCTGCCCCGCCCCACCGGACGATCCCGACTCCTGTTTCGTCGCAGGAACTTTCGATACCCATGACGATCATCGGGCCGGTCCTTCCGTCTTCTCGAACCGACGCATGGTGAAGGCATCGGCCCCGCTCGGTTGGTAGTACTTCGCCCTGGTGCCCACGATCTCGAACCCTTCGCGTCGGTACAACTCGATGGCAGGCTCGTTGTCGGTGCGGACCTCGAGAAAGACCGGCCCACCGTGCTCGTCGGCCACGCGCAGCAGTTCGTCGAGCAGTCGCCCGCCGATTCCTCTGCGGTGATGCGCCGGATCGACACCGATGGTGTGCACCTCGGACTCTCCGACGACGAACGCTCCGCGGCTCGGCTGCCCCAACAGAGAGATGCCTGCGTAGCCGACGACCTCACCGTTCTCCCGCGCCGTGACGTAATGATTGTGTGGTGCCGCCAGTTCCGCGATGAACGCATCCTCGGCCCACGGGTCGTCACCCGGGAACAGCACGGTCTCGAGGTACGCGCACCGAGCAGCGTCCGCCGCCGTCATCGACTCGATCGACACCGTCACTTCGCAGCCTTCGCTGCGGCGCGCTCGTCGAGCGTCTTGGCGTCGGGGCGGCGCAGGTACAACGGGACGAGCGGGCCCGGGACGATACCGCTGCCGATATCGGCGGCAGCAACCGCAACCAATCCGGCTGCGGACGGCGCCTGCACATCACGAATCGGAAGTTCGAATGCCGCAGCATGCGGGGCCGATCCAGCGACCGCGTCGACTCCGAGACTATCGAGCTCGGCCGGGGCGACAACGTCGGGTCCCGCCACCCGCACGCCGGCTTCGTAACGCGCCCAGTAGATTTCGCGTCGGCGCGCATCGGTCACCACCAGAAGCGACCCGGGCTCGGAGACATCTGCGGCGATGGCGTCGAGACTGCACACGCCGTATACCGGAAGACCGAGTGCGTCCCCGAACGCCGCAGCCGTCGCCATTCCCACCCGTAGGCCGGTGTAGGGCCCGGGGCCCACGCCCACGACGACGGCACCCAGTTCGGCTGCGGTGATGTCGGCCTCGGCCAGGCACTCGACGATGTTGGGCGTCAGGATTTCAGCGTGCGATCGCGCGTCCACTCGAACCCGGGTGGCGAGCGTCGTGGTCGCTGCACCGGCCGTGGACTCGGTCAGGCTCACCACACCTGCGGTGACGGCGGGGGTCGAGGTGTCGACGGCAAGTACAAGCACGATATTTCAGATTACCCGTCACCGGGGATTCGGCCGCACACCCGGTACCCGGTCAGGATCGATCTCGCGGATCCGCCCGGCCGGGCACCCGACTCACCGTCGCGCGGCGAACATCGGAGTCCGGATCACGCGTCAGACGAACCGACACATGGCCGTCCGTCAGCTTCTCGACCAATCCCTCGCCCCACTCGACCACGACGACGGCGTCGGTGAGGTCGGTATCGAGGTCGAGTGCATCGAGTTCGTCGACGGCCGACTGCCCCGTCATCCCGAGCCGATAAGCATCGACGTGGACCAGCGCAACCGGCGGTAGCCCACGGGGCCGTGGGCCGGGCCGATGCTCTCGCGCGATGACGAACGTCGGCGAGGTGACGCGGCCCTGCACACCGAGTCCGGCCGCGATCCCCTTGGTCATGGCGGTCTTTCCGGCCCCGAGCGGGCCGTCGAGGATCACCAGATCGCCTGCGACCAGAACGTCCGCCAGTCGCGCACCGAACTCGGCAGTGTCTGCGGCAGTGACCAATTCGACGTCCACCGGCAAGGTCAGCGGCTCGTCAGACAACGCCCCACCGTCGCTTCTTGCCCGCGACCTCCGTCGCCCGTGCCACGAGCCGCTGTATCGCGCCGTTGACCTGTTCGGGGAATTCGAGTTGAACCAGGTGCCCACCCTGGCGCACCCGCACCATCTCCGAACGCGGCAGGGCCTGAGCGAGAGCCTCCGAGCTGGCGAACGGAATGATCCAATCCTCGTCCCCGCACACCACCGACACCGGAATGTTCTCGAACTCCAGCAGAGCTTCGGACTCGTCGTGCAACTCGAGCGTCTCGAGGAAGTTGACGATCGTGACGACGGAGGTGTCGTCGATCATCGACTGCGAGAACGCCACCAACCGCGGCGAGACCCGGGTACCGTACGACGCCGCGCGCAGGACCGGCGAGATGAGCGCACGTACCGCGCCGCGGCCGAACTGCACCAGGCCCGGTGACGTCCGCACTGCCGCGCGGAACGCATCGACCGCCGGATTCTGCAGACTACGACCCACCCCGGACTGCGCGAGACCGGCAGCAGTCGTCGAGATCAGGACCGCTCCGATGACTCGCTGCCGCAGAACCTCCGACCGTTGCCGCGCCATGGACAGGATCGACATGCCGCCCATCGAGTGCCCGACCAGAACGATGCGTCCGCGTGGTACCACCGAGCGGATCACCGCATCGAGATCGAGGCCGAGCTGGCCGATGGTGCAGCTCTCCGGGCTCGGTACCCCGGAACGCCCGTGACCGCGCTGGTCGTAGAAGACCATGCGCACTGTCGAACCCCACTGCTGTTCGAGCGCCCGCCGTTGGAAATGCCAGGACGACATGCGCAGGCAGTAACCGTGGACGAAGATCACGGTGGTCTCGGCGTCCGCCGGACCCACCTCGCGCACCGCGAGGGGTACACCGTCGTCCGCCGTGACGATGCTGCCCCGGTCTGCGTCCATCAGGTCGAGGTTCTCGGTGGCCAGCGGGTCCTTGTTGGACCGGAACGCCGTCTCGCGCACCACAATTGCAATACTCTCCAGCAATCCGAGCATGATCTAGATCGTCGCCTCCCCTGAGCGAGCGCCGACGAACCGTCGCCGAACACGTCCACGAACGCCGGTCACGACTTCGTAGCTGATGGTCTCGAGCGCGTCTGCCCAATCCTGGGCGTGTGCCTCTCCCCTGTCCCCCGGTCCGAACAGTAACGCCTCGTCGCCGACTGCGACACCCGAGTCACTGCCGCCGAGGTCGACGACGAACTGATCCATGCACACGCGCCCGACGGAGGGATAGCGACGACCTGCGATGGTCACCTCGAACCGCCCGCTGAGGCGGCGGACGACCCCGTCGGCGTATCCGAGAGCGACGAGGGCGACCACGGTGTCGGCGGGAGCGGTCCAGGTGTAGCCGTAGGACACAGATTCACCTTCGCTCACCTTCTTGATGTTCGCCACCTGCGCCGTGAGAGTCATGACCGGGTGCAGTTCGAACGTTCCCAGTTCGGGCACCGGGGACAGGCCGTACAGAGCAATACCCGGGCGGACCATGTCGAAACCGAGATCGGGTCTGGTCAGCGCCGCTGCCGAGTTGGACAGGTGCACGACGGCGGGAGGGGTTCCGCGCCGGGTGGCGCGCCGCACCGCGTCGCGAAGCCGCTCGGCCTGGGCGTCGTTGGCGGGGTGAGCCGGTTCGTCGGAGCAGGCCAGATGCGAGAACATTCCGGTCAATCGCACAGCGCCCTCCGCGACCGCGACGGCAGTAGCGTCGAGAACGGCGTCGAGATCCGGTTCCGCGACCCCGTTGCGATTGAGCCCGGTATCGATCTTGAGCGAGAGATCAGCGGTGGAACCGACCCTGCGTGCAGCGTCGACCACAGCGTCGAGCTGGGCAGCCGTGGATACCCCGATCCCGACCTGCCCGGCTATCGCCGCCGCGAAATCGGAGTCCGTTCGGTGCAGCCACGCCAACACCGGGACGGTCACACCAGCAGCACGGAGCTCGAGGGCCTCACCGATGGTGGTGACGCCGAGCTCCTGCGCCCCCGCGGCGACCGCGGCGCGTGCTACCTCGACGGCACCGTGGTTGTATCCGTCGGCCTTGACGACCGCCATCACGGCGGCGTCCCCGGCGAACTGCTGCAACACGCGGACGTTGTGCGCAACTGCGTCGAGGTCGACGGTCGCGACGGCACCCGAACCCGTCCGAGGATCGGTCTCCTCGTCGCCACAACCGATACTCACAACATTCGATAGTGCCATCCGAGCCGCGAATACGACGGATCAGGGTGCCACAACCCGTGACACATCCGACATCGAACGTGGGCCACGCACGACCGGGGTCACATCGTGAGCGAGCGCACGGTTCGGATGGCGTCGCGGATGGACTCGCACAGTGGGCTCGCAGAAATGGGTGCCGCGAACTCTCCGTCCGACCCGTGAGCCGCACGGGCCGCGGCCAGTGCGTGGACCTTCGCGCCGCAGGCAGCCGCAGTGGACGGTGCCATCCCCGACGCGAGCAGGGCCCCGAGGATGCCCGACAGTACGTCGCCCGAGCCCGCGGTCGACGCCGCCGACCCTCCGGCGTCGCTGACGAACGTGGTGCCGTCCGCATCGGCGACGATCGTCGCTCGTCCCTTGAGGAGCACGGTGACGCCCCAGCGCGCGGCGAGATCTCGGACCGATCCCACTCGGTCGGGTGCCGGGTCGGATCCGGTCAGGCGGGCGAACTCCCCGGCATGCGGGGTCAGCAGAGTCGGTGCCGCACGTCCGGCGACCCAGCGCTCGTTGCGGGCGAGGACCGTGAGCGCGTCCGCGTCGACGACGACGGGCAGATCCGTGTCCAGAACTCGACGCACGATCTCCGCCGACTCCTCGTCGGTGCCGAATCCGGGACCGACCACCCACGCCTGCACCTTCCCTGCCGCGTCGAGATTCGGTGCGGACACGACCTCCGGGTAGTGCGAGACAACCTCTGCGCCTGCGCTACCCACGTAGCGGACCATTCCGGAGGTCGCCGCGACTGCCGCTCCCACACAGAGCAGCGCGGCACCGGGGAACGTGTCGCTGCCGGCCAGAACACCCACAACCCCCTGCGAGTACTTGTCGTCGGTAGCTGTCGGGATCGGCCATATCCGTCCCACGTCGACCGGCTCGAAGGACGTCATCGCCGGAGCCGGCAGCTTCAAGCCGATGTCCACGAGTTCGATTCGGCCGCAACGAGGTACGGCCAACGCGTGAACCGGCTTGCGCGCACCGAACGTCACCGTCACAGCGGCCGACACGGCAGGCCCCGGTGCCGCACCGGTCTCCGCGTCGACTCCACTGGGCACGTCCACGGCCACGATCGGAGCAGTGATCTGCTCGACCACCGCAGCAGCATCGGGCCGCAACGGGCCCTTGCCGGAAATGCCCACGATGGCGTCGACCACGAGATCGGCAGGTCCGCACCTGCTCACCACGCGTCCACCCGACGATCGCAGGGCCGCGAGACCCTCGGGATGCGCCCGCGTCGGATCGAGTAGGAGTGCCGAGACCGAGACGCCGCGCCGACGCAGGAACGCCCCTGCCCACAGACCGTCCCCGCCGTTGTCGCCGGTACCGACCAGAATCGTCACCCGCCGCCCCACGACGCCGCCCGTACGCACGGTCAGCTCGCCTGCCACGACCGCGGCCAATCCGTACGCGGCGCGGCGCATCAGCACGCCGTTCGGCAGGGAATCCAGCAGCGGCGCTTCCGCGTTCCGAATCTGCTCGGGTGTGTAGTAGCCGCGCATGCCGATCGCTACTCGACGGTGACGGACTTGGCCAGGTTGCGCGGCTTGTCCACGTCGTAGCCGCGTGCCTGGGCGACCTCGGCGGCGAAGACCTGAAGCGGGATCGTCGACAACAGCGGCTGCAACAGCGTCGAGGCCGCCGGGATCTCGATCAAGTTGTCCGCGAAGGGCCGCACTGCCTCGTCGCCTTCTTCGGCGATGACGACCGTTCTCGCCCCACGCGCCTGAATCTCGCGAATGTTGCTCAGCATCTTCGAGTGCAACACCGCCCGACCCTTGGGCGAAGGCATCACGACGATCACCGGGACACCGTCCTCGATGAGCGCGATGGGACCGTGCTTGAGCTCGCCCGCCGCGAAACCCTCGGCGTGCATGTACGCGAGTTCCTTGAGCTTGAGCGCGCCCTCGAGAGCAACGGGGTATCCGACGTGTCGGCCGAGGAACAGAATGGTCGTGGCCGTCGAGAGCTCGCGCGCGAGTGCCCGAACCGGTTCGACCGTCTCGAGCACCCGCTGCACCAACTCGGGCATCGCTTCGAGTTCGGCGAATTCGCGCGCGACCTCGTCGGGGTACTTGGTGCCGCGTGCCTGCGCCAACGCCAGTCCGACGAGATAGTTGGCGGTCACCTGGGCGAGGAAGGCCTTGGTCGACGCGACGCCGATCTCCGGACCGGCCCGCGTGTAGAGCACAGCGTCGGCCTCACGTGGAATCTGCGAGCCGTTGGTGTTGCACACCGCGAGAACCCGCGCCTTCTGGTCCTTGGCGTGCCGAACGGCTTCGAGTGTGTCCGCAGTCTCACCGGATTGCGAGATGGCCACGACGAGGGTCGAACGGTCGAGAACCGGGTCGCGGTACCGGAATTCGCTGGCCAGTTCCACCTCGACCGGCAGCCGGGTCCAGTGCTCGATCGCGTACTTGGCCAGCAGGCCGGAGTGGTACGCGCTACCGCAGGCCACGACGAACACCTTGTCGACGTCGCGCAGCTCCTGGTCGGACAATCGCTGCTCGTCGAGCACGATTCGACCGTTGTCGAAGTGACCGAGCAACGTATCCGCCACAGCAGCGGGCTGCTCCTGAATCTCCTTGAGCATGAAGTAGTCGTGGCCGCCCTTCTCGGCGGCTGCCAGGTCCCAGTCGATTCGGAACGGACGTCCCTGCGCCTCGTTGCCCTCGAAATCGCTGATGTCGTAGCCGTCGGCGGTGATGACGACGACCTGATCCTGCCCGAGTTCGACGGCGTCGCGGGTGTGCTCGATGAACGCAGCGACGTCGGACCCGAGGAACATCTCACCCTCGCCGACACCGAGTACCAGGGGCGTCGAGCGACGAGCCGCGACGATCGTGTCCGCGTGATCGGAATGGGTGAACACCAGGGTGAACGCACCCTCGAGGCGACGCAGAACTGCTTTCGCGCTGGCCACGAAATCGCCGGCCGTCGGGCCGTCGGCGTAGGCCCGCGAGACGAGATGGACGGCCACCTCGGTGTCGGTGTCGGACAGGAACTCGATTCCGACTGCTTCCAGTTCCGCACGCAGCGGACCGAAGTTCTCGATGATGCCGTTGTGCACCACCGCGACGGTGCCGGACGCGTCCCGATGCGGGTGCGCGTTGCGGTCGGTGGGACGGCCGTGCGTCGCCCAACGGGTGTGTCCCATTCCGGTGGTGCCGACGAACGTGTCGGTGCCGATGTCGTCCAGTTCCGCTTCGAGATTGGCCAGGCGACCGGCCTTGCGCTCGACTGCCGTCGCTCCCGCGCCGTCGAGAATTGCTATGCCCGCAGAGTCGTAACCCCGATATTCCATACGCCGAAGCGCCTCGACCACCACACCCAGAGCTGGGCGGTGGCCGACGTAACCCACGATTCCGCACATGGACAATCAGGGTACTCGGCGGGGCGCGCACGACCCATTCGCTCGGGTGGACGTGTCCCCGTCACCTGACGCGCCGCGGTTCGGTAGCGTCATCTCTCGTGGCGAAACCGAAGAAGCTGGCATCTGCTCTCTCCAAGCGCGGCCCGCACAAGGTGCTCCGAGGCGACCTGGCCCTCGCCGGGCAACCCGGTGTCGTCTATACCCCCGCCGAGGGCTTCGGCCTGCCCGGCGTGGCCTTCGCACACGGCTGGATGCTGCGCCCCCAGCACTACACCGACACCCTGAAGCATCTCGCGTCCTGGGGCATCGTGGTTGCGGCACCGGATACCGAGCGCGGGCTCGTACCGTCCCATCGCGGTCTTGCCACCGATCTGGGCACTGTGCTCGACATCATGACGGGCGTCCGATTGGGCCCGGGCAACATCAGCGTGCATCCGGACAAACTCGCCACGGCCGGTCACGCGATGGGGGCAGGCACCGCAGTTCTCGCCGCCTCCCGGCGATCCGACATCAAGGCCGTCGCCGCGCTGTTCCCCGCTCCGACGGCACCCTCGTCCGAGGACGCCGCCGCGGGCCTCACCGTGCCGGGACTCGTCGTCGGAGACAATTCGAACGCCGACTCGCTCACCGACAACTCACTCGCGCTCGCCCAGGCCTGGAACGGACCGTCCATTCTGCGGCGAGTCGACGGCTCGACGGCGGACGGATTCGTCGAAGGCCGCCGGATCCTCGGCGCACTCGGCATCAACAAGCCCGACCGCAAGACTCAGCAACGCACCCGCGCCGTCCTCACCGCCTTCCTGCTGTTCCATCTGACCGGCGACTCCGACTACGAAGAACTGGCCGGAACCGCAGGAGACATCGACGGCACCCGAGCGGTCGATCCACATGCTCCACTGGACGAGCAGCCCAAGCCCAAGGCCACGGCTTCGATCAAGGCGTTGCTCGGACGGGGCTAGTCCCATCGTCACCGAACGGTGTCACACCAGCCACGATCGCGGCCCGTTGTCGGGGTCGGTCTCGACACGCGGTGGGGGTTCTCGCCGGTCCAGGTGAGCCGGTTGCAGCACCGAGCCCGACCTCTGCTCGACGTCGGAGTCCGCTCCGCTCACCTCGGCCGAACGTCGGTCGACTCGGTCGACTCGGTCGACTCGGTCGACTGAAGGAGCCTGCGCCCGGCTCAACGCCTCGGCCGCCCGCGACATCGCGGCCCGGTGCTCGTCGCGTATTCGATGCAACTTCCGTCGCCACCCAGTGTCGGTGCTCACAGCGCCCCTGCTTCGCTCAGTCCCGCACCCGTGCTCGGGGCGGCGGGCTGTGCATCGGCCACCGATCTGTCGGCAGCCACCGGGTGTTGTTCGGCAGGCTGCTCGAGGTCGGGCGATTCGGGTGAGCACTGCGCCTGCACATCCGAATCGGCTTCGGACGGAAGCACCGGCTCGGTCGCAGGGACCGGCTCGGGGTTGGGCACCGGCTCGGTCGCAGGCACCGGCTCGGATGGGAGCACCGATTCCGCCGCAGGGACCGGCTCGGTCGCAGGCACCGGTTCGGACGGGAGCACGGGTTCGGACGAGAGCACGGGTTCGGACGGCAACGCCGAAGCCGGAGCCGGTACGTCCACCGCGTCGGCGACTCCGGGAATCTCGACGATCTCGGGTAGGCCGAACGGTCCGATTCTCATCTCGAACGAGCGTGTTCCGAGTCCGGGAGTCTCGAGTTCGAGGGACACCACACCGTCGTGTTCGAGCGCGATGCGGGCCCGATGCCCATCGAGCTCGGCCTCGAGATGACCACGCTCGTCGCCGGGCGTGGGCGACGCCTGCCCGGGCGGCGGCAGCGGAGCCGGCTCGGGTCGCCGGTCGCCGTCCGGAGCAGCGTCCTTCGTGTCGTTCTCACCGGCCCGGCTCTCGACTGCGGTGTCGCCGGAACCGTCGAGATCTCGACCGTCGATCGTCTCGGTCAGAGCATCGTCGATCCGGTCGACGATGCCGGCGACGACTCGATCCACGAGCCCGTCCAGAGAATCCCCCACCTCGTCACCGGCGGGGTTGTCAGCGGTCGGATATCCGGCCGAAAGCACGGTGTCTGCGCCGGCCGGTCCGTGGCCGCCCGGCAGTGACGCCGCCGGTCCGACCGCAGCAGGTCCGACCGCCGCAGGTCCGACCGCGGCCGAACCGACGGCTGCAGGTTCGGCTCCGGAAACGGCCGGTGCAGAACCGATCTCGGCCGGACCCGGGTCGGCGGACGAGCCGTCGGGCCCCGGCCACAGCGCCGACGTCCCGGGTTCCATCGCCCAACTGCTCTCGTCGAGTTCGCCGAACGATGGCTCGTGAACACTTCCCAGAACGTCCACCACCAAAGCCAGACATCTTTCGACGGCGATGTCCGTGGCAGTACATGCTGCGAGGACTGCCTCGCACGTACCCTGCACCCGCGGTACGAACTCGGTGTCGATCCACCGCCTGCAGCGTTCGGTCACCTCGGCGGCGAACTCGTCGGAGACATCACCGCCGAGCGCCCTGTCCTTCAGATCCTCGAACGCAGACGCCAATCGCGGGAACACCGCCTCTCGATCTACCGGGAGGCACTCGATTCCCGACGCAACGACGATCGCGTCGATCTGGTCGACATCTTTGCCGTCCACCAGCTCGATGTCGATGCCGCCGACGAGCTCGGCCTTGTCGGTCACGGCGTCACGGAGAACGTCGACGGCCGCACACATCGTTTGATGAGAGTCCTCGATCGACGCCAGGAACTGAGAAGCCTTCTCCTGTTCGGCCGAAAGGTAGGTCCGAACCGCCTCCCCCGCATCACCGTGCCACCGCAACTGAAGGACCCGGCGAAGTTGCACCTGCTCCTCGAGTTGATCGGTGAGTACGGCGGACACCGTCCCGACGGCGTCGGCATCGGCTCCGAGCGCGCCCAGGTTCAGTCCGCGCTGCTCGTCGTACCTGGCGCACACGTCCTGATATCGCGGGATGTCGACGCCCGGAACGCGGCTCGCCAGTGGCAGGAAGCGCTCGAAGTACAGCAGTCCTTGTGCGTTGGCATCGAGAATGTCGTCGATCGACGCCCCGTCACCGGACGAGGCCGACGGAAGTGTCACCGGTGTGACTCGATCGCGTACGAGGCGGCGTCGTCCTGTTGCTCGTACTCGTTCATCGCGCTGGTGAGGGCTTCGGAAATGTCCTCGACCGACGACCTCCAGGCCCTGACTGCACGCCCGAGCCCGAGGTGCGCCTGGGAATAGGCAGCGCCCAGGTCACCGTAGATCCGTCCTGCCCCCGCGGTACCGAAGCCTGCGTCCGCCACGGAATCGGCGGCGTCGCCGAGCGCCTCCGCCGACAACGCCAATGCATCCGCCACGCCGCGAACTCGGTCCACGTCCACCCGAACCCCATCGCTCATACGTTCCCGTCCCCCCTCGCAGTGCCCCTATCTCACTATGACGTGCGCCGACTCACATCGGTTCCGCAGAGAGCGGTAACGTCCCGATGTGAAATGTCAGTAACAGGTACCTGAAGTGGCTGCACCAGCTGCTCACCGAACGAGGAGTCCCATGCACATCGGAACGATGCTGAACTACAGCGGTGGTTTCAACGAGACCGTCGCCGAGGTGGCCGAGCTCGAGAAGGCGGGTCTCGACATCATTTTCGTGCCCGAGGCCTACTCGTTCGACGCCGTCAGCCAACTCGGGTTCCTCGCGGCCAAGACGAGCACGATCAAGATCGCCTCCGGCATCTTCCAGATCTACACCAGGACTCCGTCACTGACCGCCATGACCGCCGCCGGTCTCGACTACGTCTCCGACGGCCGGTTCGTACTCGGACTGGGCGCGTCGGGACCACAGGTCGTCGAGGGCTTCCACGGCGTCAAGTACGACGCACCCATCGCCCGAACCCGCGAGGTCATCGAGATCTGCCGCCAGGTCTGGCGCCGCGAGAAGGTGCAGCACCAGGGCAAGTACTACCAGATTCCACTGCCCGCCGACCGGGGAACCGGCCTGGGCAAGCCCCTGAAGCTGATCAATCACCCTGTGCGCGATCGCATTCCGGTCGTCATCGCCGCACTCGGACCCAAGAATGTCGAACTCACCGCCGAGATCGCCGAAGGTTGGCAGCCCATCTTCTACTTCCCGGAGAAGGCCGCCGACGTGTGGGGCGAGTCGCTCGCCGCAGGCAAGGCCAAGCGTGACCCGTCACTCGGCGAACTGCAGGTCTTCGCAAGTCCCACCCTCGCCATCGGCGAGGATGCGGAGAAGTACCTCCCCTGGGTCAAGCCACACCTGGCGCTGTACATCGGCGGCATGGGAGCCAAGGGCAAGAACTTCTACAACTCCTTGGCCCAGCGATACGGGTACGAGGCCGAGGCCGAGAAAATCCAGGACCTGTACCTGGCAGGCAAGAAGGAGGAGGCCGCCGCGGCAGTGCCCGACGAGCTCGCTCGCGCGGTCAACCTCATCGGCCCGGAAAGCTTCGTCAAGGAGCGAGTGGCAGCTTTCGCCGAGGCCGGTGTGACCACTCTGAACGTCGCGCCGCTCGCCGAGAACACCGCAGGACGCGTCGCGCAGCTGACCGCACTGCGCGAACTCACCGCCTGAGACGTCAGACCGACGCGACCCGGCCCGCCAGCTCTTCGGCGAGCCGGGTCGCGACGTCGAGTTCGGACGCTTCGACCATCACACGCACCAACTGCTCGGTACCGCTGGGGCGCAACAGAACTCGACCCGATTCCCCGAGTTCCCGTTCGGCCGACGCCACCGCGTCCGACACCGACGGTGCCGACGCCACCGCTGCTTTGTCGGACACGCGCACGTTGATCAGAACCTGCGGCAGGGTCCGCATGGCCGACGCCAGATCCGCGAGCGAACGCCCGGTCTGCGCCATCCGCTCCATCAGTCGCAGCGCCGTGGCGATCCCGTCTCCGGTCGTTCCGACCGCGGGCAGCACCACGTGCCCACTCTGCTCGCCACCGAGCGCGAAGCCGCCGCGGCGCAACTCCTCGAGCACGTACCGATCTCCGACCGCGGTGGTGCGCAACGTGATTCCGGCCTCGCGCATCGCAATGTGCAGACCGAGGTTGCTCATCACCGTCGCGACCAACGTGTCGTCGGTCAAGTGGCCCGCGTCGTGCATCGCGATGGCCAGTACCGTCATGATCGCGTCGCCGTCCACCACGGAACCCGACGCATCGACGGCGAGGCATCGGTCCGCGTCGCCGTCGTGCGCGATCCCGAGGTCGGCTCCGTGCTCGACGACGGCCTTCTGCAAGCCCTCCAGGTGCGTCGACCCGCACCCGTCGTTGATGTTCAGACCGTCGGGTTCTGCATTGATCGCCACGACCGTCGCACCGGCCCGCCGGTAGATCTCGGGCCCGACGACCGAGGCGGCACCGTGCGAGCAATCGACCACGACGGTCACGCCGTCGAGTCGATGCGATACCGATCCGGCCAGATGTTCGGTGTAGCGCGCCGCGGCGTCGTGCGCGAGTTCAATACGGCCGATCGCTGCACCGGTGGCGTCGTAGGGCGGTTCGTCGTTCCGGGAGCGCCCCTCGGGATCGAGGGCAGCTTCTATCCGGTCCTCGACGTCGTCGTCCAGCTTGTGTCCACCGGCAGCGAAGATCTTGATTCCGTTGTCGGGCATCGCATTGTGGGACGCCGAGATCATCACGCCGAGCGCCGCGTCGTATTCGGCGGTGAGGTAGGCGACTGCGGGTGTGGGCAGTACGCCGACGTCGATCACGTCGACACCCGATGCGGTGAGTCCGGCGGACACGGCTGCGCTCAGCATCGCCCCACTCACCCGCGGATCACGACCGACCACTGCGACGGCCCTGACGCCGTCGACGTTCGGTGCCAACACGGCGGCTGCGGCTCGCGCGATCCTCAACGCCAGCTCAGCGGTCAGAACCCCGCCCGCAAGTCCCCGAACTCCGTCGGTGCCGAACAATCGCGCCATGAACCAAGACCCCTTCGAGCGGAGAGAATGTGGTGGAAAATGCCTCGAGGGCAGGCGTCCGATACTGCTGGATGCCTGCCCTCGAGGATGAAACGGGTAAGACGCGTCAGCGCTTGGAGTACTGCGACGCCTTACGGGCCTTCTTCAGGCCGTACTTCTTGCGCTCGACTGCACGCGCGTCACGCGTGAGGTAGCCCGCGGCCTTGAGCGGCGGGCGATCGTCGGGTGCAAGCTCGATCAGTGCACGCGAGATGGCCAGACGCAGTGCGCCTGCCTGTCCCGACGGTCCGCCGCCGTGCAGCAGCGCGACGATGTCGAAGGACTCTGCGCGGTCCACCAGAACGAGCGGAGCCTTGATCAGCTGCTGGTGCACCTTGTTGGGGAAGTAATCCTCGAGGGTGCGGCCGTTGAGCTTGAATCCGCCGGTGCCCGAGGACAGCCGAACGCGAGCGACGGCTTCCTTACGGCGACCGACGGTCTGGATCGGGCGATCGAACACGATCGGGGCCGGAGCGGCTGCGGCTTCGATGTCCGAGACGACCTCGGGATCTTCGACTGCCACGAACTCGTCGGCGGCGATCTCTTCGATGTTCTCCTGCGACGTCACGTCATTTCCCTCCGGCGCCGTCACTGGGACACCTGCTTGATCTCGAACGGAACGGGCTGCTGAGCGGCATGCGGGTGGTTCGGTCCCGCGTAGACCTTCAGCTTGCTCGCGATGGCATTACCGAGCTTGTTCTTGGGGATCATGCCGACGACGGCCTTCTCCACGAGACGATCGGGGTTGCTCTCGAGGACCTGACGGGTCGAGCGCGACTTCAGACCGCCCGGATGGCCGGAGTGGTGGTGGTGGAACTTGCCGTCGAGCTTGTTGCCGCTGATGGCAACCTTCTCGGCGTTGATGATGACGACGAAGTCGCCACCGTCGACGTTGGGTGCGTAGGTGGGCTTGTGCTTACCGCGGAGCAGAGTCGCGGCCTGGACGGCGAGGCGTCCGAGCACGACGTCCGTGGCGTCGATCACATGCCACGTCCGGGTGGTGTCCCCGGCCTTCGGGGCGTAAGTAGACACAGAAAATTCCTGTCTTCATGATGTCGCTGCTGGCCAAGACGAGTGGATGCCCTCGGCGGCCAGTTGAGACCCGAGGACAAGAGCTCGATACGCACAGAAGTACGCGGCGAGCCCATACACGCCAACGGGGAACGATACCGGGAGCGGACGCCCAGGTCAAAACACCTCCGCTCGTCGACGCCTCGACTCGTCGACCTCGTCAGCGCAGGCGCACACACTGCATGCATCGACGGGCAGCGGGAAGAGCCTCGAGCCTGATCGCCGGGATCTCGCTTCCGCACCGCTCGCAGGAACCGTAGGTCCCGGCCGTGAGCCGCGAGACCGCCGCGTCGATCTCGCGGATCTCCGACTGGGTGTCGGTGATCAGCGCGGCGATCTTCGCTCGCTCGAACGCGATCGTCGACCCCTCGGGATCGTGCTCGTCGTCGTCGGTGGTCAGCCGCGATCCTTCGATCACCGACGCAAGTTCGGCCCGAAGCGACGCCAGTCGACGGTCGGCACGAGACCGCTCGGCCCCAAGTACTGCTCCGACGTCCGTCACCGAACCAGTAGACACCCGGACCGCCGTCGTGACCAGTTTCTCCGGCTCACGAGAACCGAGCTGGAGGAAGACGGAAGCCCCGACCGAGGTCTCGGTCGGGGCTTCCGCTCTTCGTGACGACGGGTCAGCGAGCCATCCGCGCCTTGTTGGCCATCTCGACGCCGTGCATCGTCTCGCCACCGGTGCGGGCGGCCGCGACGAGGCTCGACAGAATGAGGTTGAGCTCGTCGGATGCAGAGCTCCACTGACGCTGCAGCTCGTAGTAGGACGTCATCGCGTCGCCCTCCCACGACTGGTAGAGCCGCTTCGCGGTGCTGTCCACGTCCCCGAGAAGGTCCTTGGTCACGTTCGCCTGCTTGTTCATCGCCTCGGTCAGCGCCGCGATCTGCGCGAAGTCGTATTTCATGTCGGATCGGTCTCCTTGGTCGAGCGTGGTCGTGTGGATTGTCGTGTGGTCACCGGATGCACGTTCACCTGAACGAGGACAGTCCCGAATTCAGCGATCCGGCCACCTGGTTCACGGCCGACACGTTGTCGTCGTCGGCGTCCGAATAGCCGTGGCCGTTCGTCTTGATGTCCGCGGAGATCTGCTCGAGCGCGCTCCGCATCTTCTGCGCACTGGTGTCCCACTGAGCCATGACGTCCTGAAAAGACTTGCCTGCCTTGCCGACCCACGCCTCGGCGGTCTGCTCGACGATCGACCGAACGGCCGAATTGGACGCGTTGATCGACACACTCAGGCCTTCGATCGTGGCACCGGCGGCCACGAGCTCCTGCGGTGTGACCGTGACGCCGTTCGACGAACCCGTAACTTCCGGTCCCCCTGGATATCCCACTTCGACTCCTTGTCTCCGATACTCGATTCACATGCACCCGCGGCGCACGTGCCGATCGACCGAGAGGCCACTGTCGGCCCGCTCACTCCCCTACATCTCCTTGGACGCAACGACCCCTCGATTCGGTTCCGGCCGTGCACGAAAAACTGTGGGCCGCTCTCACGACGGCGCAACGATGTCCAGAGTCTGCGTTGCCTGACCGCATTCGGCGTCGATCACCGTCGCGTCGTCTCCCTCGAACTGGCAGCCGATGCTGACCTGAAGGTCGGACTGGACGAACACGCGCCACAGCACCGTCGAGTCGTCGATCGGTCTCTCGGTGTAGGCGATCCCGACGCGGCCGCCGAAATCGCGGGTGGATTCGAGCGATCCGATGGTGGAATCCGGCCCACGGGCATCGATGGCCGACCGAAGCTCGTCGGCAACCTGCTGCTGCGTCGAACCCGGTGACAGCTCTGCCACGGTGACGACGATCCGACGCTCGGGTGGGGTCGGCGGAATCAGCACCATGCGGTCCGCTTCGTCCACCTTCGTCCAGGTGTCCGGCAACCGCATCGACACCCGCCCGGACACGAACGTCACCGTCTCGACCGGCGTCGGCGGATCGGTCGTCGTGGTCGGTAACGGTTCGACGAGGGACGACACAGCACTCGGGGCCTCGGTAGGCGACAACGGTTGCGCTGCAACGCTATCGGAAGCAACGGGAGGACGTCCGGTGAAATACACAGCTGCGCAGACGAATACGATGACCGCTGCTGCCGCACTCACGGCCGCGAGCAGCTGGGGACGCCGCTTCTCCCGCGGCCGCGGCGGGGCGGCCACGTCGTCGAGCCATGCCGCCGATCGCGTCGTCGCAGCACGGACCGATGGCGCGGGGACGAGATCCGCCCCGGCTCGCCGATACAGCGACCGGGCGACATCGAGTCCGGTCAACCATCGAGTGGGGTGATCGGCGACGGGATCCTCTCCGACGCGGGGCGCCGCCACCACGTACACCTCGTCGGGGCAGTTCGTGACCGACGACCGGACGTACTCCCCGACCGCTCGTCGCCAACCGTCGTCGTCACCCGTACCGAAGGGCAGGATCGCGCCGGTGTCTCCGCCGTGCGCCCCCGATTCGTCGAGAACGACGACGGACGTGTCGAGAGGCCCGACTTCGACGACGACCGCGGCGGACGGCGCGCGTTCACCCGACCACGACAGGGCCGCCTCGGCCGTCTCCACGAGCACCACCTCGTTCGCCGAGGTCGCAAACAGTGCACGAAGGATGCTCGTCCGTTGCTCGCCCCAGGTCGATGGATACGCGATCTCGAGCACGTCGAGTCGGTCGTGCACCCCGGCACCGTTCAGGGCCGACCACACGATTCCGTGCAGTACCGCCTCCCGGTCCCACACCGAGCTCCCCACCGGGACCGACGCATCGTCGATACAGAGCAGGGGCGAAATCTCGTCTCCCTCCGTGCCCCGGCCGAACACCAGACGACCACCCTCGGCCGTGGCGAACGCCGATCCGACGCTCTCTCTCGGACCCTCGAAGGCTCCGGCCGTCGCGACGACGGAGATCTGCGTGTAGCCCAGATGCACTGCGGCATAACGCCACGAGGGGCTCGTCAACTCGAATGTCCGAGCTGAACGAGTGCCTGGCCCGAGCGGTCGACGAACACCCCACGTCCGGGCGGCATGGCACTGGGACGTACCGTCCCGAGCAGATTCCCTTCGTCGCGGCTTCCGCTCATGACCAGTCCCGGCGTGACCAGATCGCGCAACCGTCCGATCACCGGGTCGAACAGCGCCCGGCCTGCCCCGCCGGAACGACGCGCCACGATGAGATGCAGCCCGATGTCTCGTGCATGGGGAAGGTGTTCCACCAACGGGGCCAACGGATTTCCCGACGACGTGGCGACCAGATCGTAATCGTCGACGACGACGAACACCTCGGGGCCGTTCCACCACGACCGCTCGCGAAGCTGCTGCTGGGTCACATCCGCCCCCGGCATGCGGTCGGCCATGCGGCCCGCGAGGTCGACGAGCATGGCCGTCAGCGTCGCCTGCGAGGCCGCGTACCCGGCCAGATGCTCGGAATCGAATGCGCCGAGGAGAGTTCGGCGGTAGTCGGCGACGACGAGTTTGACGGTGTCGGACGAGTTCGCCTCGACGAGCGATCGACAGATTCCGCGCAACAGAGAAGTCTTGCCGCACTCGCTGTCACCGAACACGACGAAGTGTGGATTCTCCGCGAAATCGACCACGACCGGCGCCAACTCGGCTTCGTCGATGCCGATGGGAACTCCGAGCTCGGGGATACCGCCGCGGATTCGTGGCCACGTATCACCGAGCCGATCGACGATCGCGGATCGTTCGAGCAGCTCGGGCAGCATGCGCACCGGCGGTGCCGGGGTTCCCGCAGATGCAGCCGCGATCGCGGCGACCGACTCACCGACCGCGCGAGAGAGTCCGTCGACGGAACAGACGTCGTCCACTCGTGGAAGTGCGATCAGCAGATGCAGTCCGTCCCTGGTCATACCCCGGCCCGGACGCCCCTCGGGAACGCTCGCGGCCTTGGCTCGGCCCATGTCCGAATCCGACGGATCTCCCAGCCGCAGTTCCAGTCGAGTACCGATCAGGTCCTTGGTCGCGGGCCGAACTTCCGCCCACCGAGAGGCGGTGAGGATCAGATGCAGACCGAAGGCGAGGCCCTGCGTCGTCAAGGTTGCGATCTGCTGTTCGAGACTCTCGAAATCGGACCTGATGGACGGCCAGCCGTCGATGACGAGAAAGACGTCACCGAACCGATCCTCGGGGTCGACGGGGTGCGCTGCACGACGCCGTCGGAACTCCGCCATCGAGTCGATCCCGCGATCACGGAAGGTCTTCTCTCGCTGCCGAACGACGCCGGCGACCTCGGCCACGGTCCGCCGAACCCGGTCGACATCGAGCCGGTTGGCCACCGATCCGACGTGCGGCAGATCGGCCAGCCCGGCCAGCGTTCCGCCGCCGAAATCCAGGCAGTAGAACTGGACCTGCGCCGGCGAATGCGTCATCGCGAGCGCCAGGATCAACGACCGAAGCGCCGTCGACTTACCCGATTGCGGGGCACCGACGATGGCGACGTGGCCCGCAGCACCGGACAGATCGACGGTCAGCAGATCACGGCGCTGATCGAAAGGCCGGTCGATGATGCCGATCGGGGCACGCAGGGCGGCGAGCGGACCGATGCGCTCGGTCAGAACCGAGTCGGGCAGCAACCGGTTCAAGGTCGGTGCGGTGTCCAGCGGCGGCAACCACACCTCGTGGGCCGGCGTTCCGCGACCCCGAATTCGTCCGACGACCACATCCAGCACCGTCGGGCCGGTGCTCCGGGAGTCGACCGGATCCGGTTCTGCCTCGGGCGCAGTGGCAGCCTCGATGCGGCCGAGATCGACCGAGTCGAGCGGTACCGCGTAGGCGGTGAAGGGTTTCGGCCCGATGTCGCCTCCGAGTGAGGGCCGAACGCCAGGACCGGAACGCGGCGGCGAGTACGGGCCGGAGACGTACGCCGCGGCAAACCTGACGATCTCGGCCGAATCGCACTTGAGGTAGCCCGCACCCGGTTGTGCAGGCAGATGATAGGCGTCGGGAACTCCGAGCACCGACCGAGACTCGTTCGCGGAGAACGTCTTCAGGCCTATTCGGTAGGACAGGTGACTGTCGAGACCGCGTAACTTGCCTTCTTCGAGGCGCTGGCTGGCGAGCAGCAGATGCATGTGCAGAGAACGCCCGAGCCGACCGATCGCGACGAACAACTCGGCGAATTCCGGTTGCTGGCTGAGCAATTCCGAGAATTCGTCGACAACCACGAACAAGGCGGGCATCGGTGCCAGATCCGCTCCCGCGGCTCGTGCCCTCTCGTAGTCGGAGACGTTCGCGAAGTTGCCGGCCGAACGCAGCGATTCCTGCCGACGGTTCATCTCACCGGCCAGCGCATCGCGCATTCGATCCACCAACGCCAGGTCCTCGGACAGGTTGGTGATGACCGCGGCCACGTGCGGTGCCGACTCCAGGCCTGCGAACGTCGCACCGCCCTTGAAATCGACGAGCACCAGGTTCAGCTGGTCCGGCGAGTGAGTCGACACCAAGCCCAGCACGAGCGTGCGGAGGAACTCCGATTTTCCCGAACCCGTTGCCCCGATGCACAATCCGTGAGGTCCCATACCGTTCTCGGCGGATTCCTTCAGATCGATCTCGACGGCGCTGCCGTCGGGGGCGACACCGATCGGTACCCGCAGCCTCTCGCGTCCGCGCCGCGTCGTCCACGCTCGGTCCGTGTCGAGTGCACCGACATCGGCGATACCGACCAGGCTGTTCCATCCCGAGATCGGGACTCCGCCGTCGTCGACGACATCGACGACGGACGAGGACGACGGCGCACGATACGGCGACAGGCGTCGAGCCACGGTGTGCGCCTGGGTGGTGCTCATCGAATCCGCGACGGCGAACACCTCGACCGTGGTTCCGCTGACCGCTCCGATGGATCCGTTCTCGGCGAACAGCCGAAGGCCACGCGATGCGGCGAGTCCGGGACACAGGCCGGACAGATCGATGATCGTGACGGAATCGAGGCCCGTGTCGGTGAGATCGGTCGATCGGTTGTCCAGAAGCCCGCCGTCCACCACGATCACCAACTGCACGACGCCTGCGACGGGAACAGCTCCGCGCGCAAACCGATTGCGCATGGACAGCACGTCGCCGAGTGCTCCCTCGAGTTCGAGGAAGCTGCCGAAGATCATCCGAGCGGACCCGGCACCGTCGCGCAGAGCGTCGTGCTGAGTGTGCGGGAGCCACTTGGCCCACTCCCATTGCTGCACGGTGTCCGGCCCGCAGACGATCGCGACAGCGACGTGGTCGGGTCCGTGAAAGCTGCACAGCGAGGCCAACATCGCGCGCACCATCGCCCGGGCCTCGTCGCGATCTCCCGATACGGACAGCGCCGCGAATCCTCTCAGTGACACCGCGGTCGGCAGCGCGGCCACCACCGAATGAGCTCGCACGAAGCGGCGCAGAGACACTGCCGAGACGGGTTCGAGTTCTTCCACCGGCCCGGTCCCCGGCGGAACCAGTCGAGTGGCGAGCCGCTGATCCCCACAGCCGACTCGTACGTGCGCGAAATCCGGATCCGACAGTCGCCGTTCCCACATGCGCTCGGTTCCGGCGATCGACCACAACGTCTCGGGTGCCGGGTGACTCCATTCGAGGGCTCGGCGTTGTGCGCGCTCGGTCTCGGCGACGTCGCGGCGGAGCTGATCCAGATAGCGGAGGTAGTCCTTGCGGTCCTCGTTCGCCTCGGCCGTACGCGCTCCGCCCGACTTCCCGCCGCCTGCCAACATCCCCACCATGGACATCAACATCATGGCCGGGAACATCAACATCATCGGGTTCGCCGCTGCCCCGGAGGTGAACATCAGCGCGACCATCCCTACCATCGCGGACACCATCACCAGTGGCATCAGCTTCATCAGCAGATTGCCCGGCACGGCGCGCGGGATCTCGGGTGGCGACTGCAGGGTGACTTCACCGCCGGGAGATCGAGGCACTTCCCGTCTGGCACCGCGAACGAAGCGCACGGTACTCATCGATCCGCCCCCACGGCCACGCCCCCAGAACACCATCGCGGCGGCCTCCCCCCGAGGCCGCAGGACGACAGGCTAACGCATCGAAGACCGGCCGGTCCACAGCTGCCGTCGCGCCCGTCGGACGGTCGAGAAATAGAACGCTGCCCGACGCCGTTGCACATCGATGTGGCTCTTCTGCCGCGTGCTCGACGAACGAAAGGCTGGCCCCAACCGTGTCCGTACCCTTGTCCATCCTCGATCTCGCTCATGTGGGCGAGGGCGAAACAGTCCGCGACAGCTTCGATGCAAGCGTCACTCTCGCTCAGCATGCCGAGAACTGGGGATACCGACGCATCTGGTACGCCGAGCACCACAACATGAAGACGATCGCGTCGTCGGCCACGTCGGTGCTCATCGCGCATGTCGCTGCCAACACCGAGCGAATTCGGCTCGGATCCGGCGGGATCATGCTTCCCAATCACGCGCCGCTGACCATCGCCGAGCAGTTCGGCACTCTGGCGACGCTGCACCCGGGACGGATCGATCTGGGTCTCGGCCGCGCCCCCGGCAGCGACCAGGTGACGATGCGGGCGATGCGGCGAGATCCCGCGTCGGCCGATCGCTTTCCCCAGGATGTCCAGGAACTGCAGGGCTACCTGTCGGCGGAGTCCCTGATTCCCGGAGTGAGCGCGACTCCCGGCGCGGGTACCGAGGTACCGCTGTACATCCTCGGGTCCTCGCTGTTCGGCGCGCAGCTCGCGGCCGCACTCGGCCTGCCCTATGCTTTCGCGTCGCACTTCGCACCCGACGCCCTCGAGCAGGCCGTCGAGATCTATCGGCGAGACTTCCGACCGTCCGCGCAACTGTCGGAGCCGCACCTGATCGTGGGTGTGAATGTGATCGCGGCCGATTCGATGGCCGAGGCACAGGCTCAGTTCCTGCGCACCAAGCGCAGTCGCGTCAGCCTGCTGCTCGGCCGCGGCCGAACCTTCACCGACGAGGAAGCCGACATGGTCCTCGAAGCGCCTGCGGGCCAACAGATCGCGAACATGACCAAGTACTCGGCGGTGGGCACTCCTGACATGGTGAAGGACTATCTCGATCGATTCGCCGAACGCACAGGGGCGGACGAGCTGATCGTCGCGTCCGGTGTGTCCGACCGCGCGTCGTGGCTTCGCTCGTTCGAGTTGCTCGCACAGGTCAGCGATCTGGTTCCTGCCTGAGAGCTGCGCACGTCGCAGGTGGATTCCGACGACCGGTTGATTGTCGCAGCGATGTCGTAAGGTTTGGACACCGATGCCCACTGGGGCGGGCATCGGCACGCGAATCGTACGTATCCGGGGGGATCTTCATGACACGCGCCGACAGCCGTCCATCGGCCGGCATTGTGCCACCGCGCACGGCACCTGCCGATCCGACACAATCGCCCACCGCGCCGGACGCGAGTCGGCGGGCATCGGGCGCACAGTCCGTCTTCGCGCAGGACGTCTGTCGGGTGACGGTGTTGGCCAGGTCCACGCAGGTGGACATGGCGCTGCCGATCGACGTTCCTGTCTCCCTTCTCGTTCCGGGAATCGTCGACATGATTGCGGCGGCGGGAGTGGAGCCCGCGGAACGACCCGGGAGAGCGGGAGTGGAGCCTGCGGAACGACCCGGGAGAGCAAGAGTGGAGCCCGCGGAACGACCCGGGAGAGCGGGAGTGCCGCCTGGTTCGGGAGGCGGTGTGCCGAGCGACGGGGATCCCGTGTCGGACGGGTTGCCGGTGGCGTGGACGCTTGCGCGGATCGGGTTTCCACCGTTGTCGCCGACTGCGACGTTGGCCGAGCTGTCGGTGCGCGACGGGGAGTTGCTCGTGCTGGGTGTGGCCGAGCGGCCCGCTCCGGTTCCCCTGTTCGACGACCTCATGTATTCGGTTGCACGGTCGGGTGGTGACGATGTTCGGCAGTGGACTGCACGTACGGCGCGCACGGTGGGTTCGGTCGTCACCGGTCTGTCGGTGTTGGTGGCATGCGCGGTCCTGGCGCGGGAGCCGATCCGTGCGGGAGCCGAGCATGTCGGCAGTGTCATCGAGGGATTCGCTGCCGTCACTGCGTCGATTCTCTTCGCGATCGCGGGGGTGATTCTGGGGCGGGTGTACGACCAGTACGCCGTCGCTGTCGTCTTCGGCGGATGTGCCGTAGCGCTGATGTTCACCAGCGGAACTGTGCTGGTACCCGGGCAGTTCGGTGCGGCTCAGCTGATGCTGGGTTCGGCCATGGCGGGCGCTGTGGCTCTGCTGTCCCTTCGCATCGGCGGGACCGGGTTCGCACTGTTCACCGCTGCGATCGTGCTCGCAGTTCTGACGTTCGCCGCGTCGGTGTGCGCGCTTTTCACCACCGTGCCCCAACCGTCGATCGGCACCGCGGTCGCTCTCACCGGCCTGGCGGGAATTGCGCTCTCTGCCCGGGTGTCGATGATGCAGGCCAAGTTGCCGCTTCCACCGGTTCCCACCGCAGGAGCACCGCTGGACACGGTCGAGGAAGCCGAGCTCGACGCGATCTCGTTCGCGGATCTGCAGGCCTCCGCAGCTGTGGCGCGTAGCTGTCTGTCCGGCCTGCTGTCGGCGTTCACTGTCGCTGTCGTGGCGGGCGTGCTGGTTGCGGCAGCGGCCGATTCCGACGGCGGCGTGCGGTGGCCGGGGGTCGCGCTCGCGGGATTGTGTGCGCTCGTCCTGCTTCTGCGCGGACGCACCTATGCGGTGGTGACGCATGCAGTTCCGTTGGTTGCAGGGGGAACGACGATTCTGCTGGCGCTGTCGATCGGTGCGCTCGTTGCGTTGCCCGAACACGCGCTCGCCCTGTTCGGTGCGGCACTGGCCGGCGCGGTGACGGCATCGATCTTCGGAGCTTTCGTGCCCACACGCACGTACTCGCCGGTGATGCGGCGGTCGGCCGAACTGCTCGAGTACGCGGCCATCGCCCTGGTCATTCCGATCGCAGTGTGGGTGTGCGGTCTGTACAGCGTCGTCCGCGGGCTGTGAGTCCGCGCCGGCAGCGAACGATCGTCATCGCGGCGTTCACTGCTCTCGCCCTGTTTTCGAACGCGGTCATCGGGGTGTATCCGGCAGGCGCCGAACGTCCGGTGATCGACCCGTTCCAGCTGCCTCCGCCGAGTCCTCCCGGCCCTCTCGAACCCACGGAACAGAAGAACGCCTGCGCGCTTCCGTCCGCGGCCACCGATGTTCAGGACGTGCCGACCGCGCTGAAGGCGCTCGACTTCGCATCGGTCTGGCCGATCACCCGTGGGGCAGGTCAAGTGGTCGCCGTCATCGACACCGGAGTGACCGCTCATCCACGCCTACCGGGTCTTATCGCCGGCGGTGATTACGTCAGCGCAGGTGACGGGTTGTTCGACTGCGATGCGCACGGGACGATGGTCGCCGGCCTGATCGCCGCACAGTCCGCACCGGGCAGCGGATTCGCCGGAGGCGCACCCGATGCACGAATTCTGTCGATTCGTCAGTCCAGCAATGTCTTTCAGATCGTCGACAACAGGTCGGAGGAGGAGCAGGCGGGCGAGCCGGAGAACGCCGCCGGCTACGGCAACGTACGCACCATGGCCATGGCCATCCGAACTGCGGTGGACGCGGGGGCCTCGGTCATCAACATCTCCGAGGTCGCCTGCGTGCCCGCCGGAGGCGGTGTGCCCGACGGTCCGCTCGGTGCGGCCGTGCAGTACGCCGTCCGAGAGAAGAACGTCGTCGTCGTTGCAGCAGCCGGTAATCTCGGCAGCGCGGCCTGCCGGGCCCAGAACCCGATGACGGACCCGCTTCGGCCCGACGCGGACCCGTGGGCCTCCTTCGCGACCATCGCGACTCCGGCGTGGTTCGACGACGTGTTGACCGTCGGTTCGGTCGAATCGGATGGCACACCGTCTTCGTTCAGCCTGGGCGGTCCATGGGTCGACGTCGCGGCTCCTGGTTCGAATATGACCTCACTGTCGCCGACGGGAAACGGACTGGCGAACGGCACCCGGGGCACCGATGGCGTCGTTCCCATGACCGGAACGAGCTTTGCGGCACCGCTCGTTGCTGCGGTGGCGGCGCTGGTGCGCGCCCACCGCCCCGAACTGTCGGCGCTGGAGGTGGTGGACCGGATCCAACGAACGGCGCATGCGCCGGCCGAGGGGTGGAACCCCCTCGTCGGCCACGGCATCGTCGATCCGCTTGCCGCGGTGACCGATTCGGTGACGGCTGCTCCCCTGTCGGTGCCTGCGAACAGTGTCGCGATGACTGCGCCGTTGCCACCGCCTGCGCCGGATCATCGCCCGCGGACCGCAGCGGTCACCGGTTCGGTGCTGGTGGCGGTGATCCTGGCGCTCGGGCTCGCCCTGTCGGTGCCACTGCGCCGACGGGGTAGATCCGATTGAACCGGCACTACTTCGTCGGAAGTGCGGCGGCCCGCGGGTCGGGGCCGACTCCGTCGTGCATCGTCAGTGCCTGTCCGCGCCCCAGAGTGGGCCCGCTGCCGAGCAATTGGAGGATCTGCCATGGTGCGGGTGCCGGCGGTCCGAACCCCAGCGCCGACGCGGCCTCGGGACCATCGACGCCGTAGCGCACTCCGGTGTCGGCCACGAAGAAGACGCTGCCCTGGCGTGTACTCGACGTCGAGATGCCGGTACTGCGTACGAACCCGCCGCTACCGGGTGCCAGATAGACCTGGTCGACGGCGTCACCGCCCCCATCGGCCTGAGCCAACGCAACCGGTAGTGCACCGGTCTCGAGCGGCAACCCACGGCCGGCGGACTCGACCAGTCGAGCAGACGGTCCGCCGTCCGCCACTGCGAGCGGCTCCCACGTCAGGCAGCCCACAGGACGCTCACCGGTATCGACTATCTCGGGAGTGGTCGCCGGGAACGTCGACACCTCCAGTCCGGACGAGGTTGTGGGGGCGTCAGCGAGCAGGTCGGGATTGACGGCTGCGATATCCGGACTGCCCTGCGAATCGGTGAATTTGATGAGCAGGGCCGCTGTTTCGTCGATCGCTTGGATTCCGTCCTCGAGTACCACGTAGTACTGGACGTCGCGCCCGGCGACCTTGACGACCGAACCGATCGTCCGCCCGTCGAACGGGAACGCGGGAGCCTCTCCTGCTCGGGGAACGAACGGCGCTGCGATGGGTGGTGATTCGGGCACGGAGTTGAGCAGACCCGTACTGACCGGGGACGGCGTCGCGTCCTCGAGTCCGAGTGCGCGGACCACCGCCCTGTTGTTCAGGTCGACCGGAGATCTGGTGCCGTCGTGCACGAGATACGCAGTGCCGTTGGATGTCCAGAGGAACGCCTCGGACTCGGCGAGCGCAGCCGTGCTGTCGCCGTAGCGAGGACTGCCCACCAGCACCGTCGTCGAGGTGACTCCTGCGATCGGGTCGACGGTGTCGCAGACGGTCCACGACTGCGCGTTGCCGTCGCCGTCGTGCGGCAGCGCAGACGGTGCACCGGGAATACCCACCAGTGCGCCGCGAGGTCGTGACGACAACTCGGATTCCTGGACCGTCGACGGATCGTCCGGCTTGCCGACGATCAATCGAGCCGATGCGAGATTGAGCACCGGATGGAACACGTCGTCCACTTTCACGAACATCGCGCCCGAGTCCTTGCCGACCACGATCGATGCGTCGCCGATCTTGTCCTGTGGCCGAAACAGTGCCAGGGCAGCGCATCCCGCCAAACCGATGCAGGCGATGACGACACCCACCAGCAGCGCTCGCGTCTGCGACCTCATCGGATCGTGCAGCATTCGAGCGTCGCGCCTGATCAACGCGTGTTCCATCCTGCGGACGAGGAAGCGGTAACCGCCGACCTGCCACTTCGTTGTCGGCGTCGACGCCACGATTCCTCCCCAGGACTGTGCAGACGACCCGATCCCCATTCGGGTCACGCGACACAGTACAGTTCGTCCGCACACCTCGGCGACCGTGTTGCGGTCGTCGATGGCTGTGCGACCTTCGGGGGGGAGGGTTTCGATGAGGCGTACCGATTCGGCAGGGCGTAGGCGAGCCGCCGTTCCTTTCGTCGCACCCACGGTTCGGCGGGTGATCGTGGCCGAGACCGCAGCCGTGGCGATCGGTCTGCCGCTGTTCGCGGCGCAGATGCGGCCCTGGGCGGTGCTGCTCGTCGCTGCGGCGGTGGCGCTCGTTCCGTTCGTGGCGATCCGGCGCAGATCGGTCGTCGACTGGGTTCGGTCCATCTGGCGGCTCCTCGCCGATCGTGTCCCCGCTGTCGGCGTCACCACGGAACACACCGGCACCGCAGACGGCCCGGTCGGGGTCCATTGGCAGCGCGACACCGTCACCTGCACCCTCGAGATCGTCCCGCCCCGGCACGCCACCACCGTCCTCGGCAGGGCGAGCGCCGCTACGCAGCACGCACTTCCCGTCGATGCGTTGGCGTCGTGTCTGCGGCAGCACGACATCGAGGTCCGCGCGATCGACGTCGTCGCACTCGGCTGCCGCAGCTCGGCAGGTTCGGTCGCCACCGAGGTCTACGAGGGACTCATCGGTCCACTGCCTGCGGTAGCGGTGCGAACCGTCTGGGTAGCAGTGACTCTCGACTTGCGCGCGAATGCTCGGGCGATCGAGGTCAGAGGCGGAGGGAGAGCCGGAGCCGCCCGTACCGCTGTCGTTGCGACCACGCGGGTCCTTCGCGCTCTGCACGCCCACGGTCTGTCCTCGCGACTGTTGACGGGTTCCGAGCTTCGGTCGGCCGTGTTGCACCTGTGCCGAGGGGTCGGTATCGACGATCTGACCCAGACATGGTCGACAGCACCCCTGCCGGGTGCGTCGAGCACGGTGTTCGGAATCGATTGCAGCGCAATCACTGCCGAGGACATCGCCACCCTGTGGGCAACACCGTCACTCGGAACGACGATGTCGTTCCACCTGCAGCCGACCCGCGACACCGGGAAGGTGCGCGTGCGTGGGTCGTGCAGTTTCTCCGCCCGGACACCGATCACGAAGCCTCGTGTACACGCGTTGACCTCGATGAGCGCAAGTCAACGCGACGGTATCCTCGCACAGCTTCCGTTGGCCATACCCGTACCGAAGTCGTTGTCTCCCAGCCGAGTTCTCGATATCTCGTCGGTCGACGAGTTGTTGCTACCGGTGAGTGGCTGCGGCCAGCTGCTGGGATCCGACGCCGGCGGACACGGCGTCGCGGTCCGGCTGTTCGGACCGGGTCTGAGTCGGGTTCGGGTCGTCGGAGAGCTCTACCTCGCTCAGCAACTGCTCTTCCGCGCCATCGCCACCGGCGCCAGAATCCTCGTCCGCACCGACCGCCCCCATGCCTGGCGAGCGCTCCTCGACGCCATCGGTGCTCCCGATCGACTACTGGTCGACGGCACCACGTTCCGTTCCCGCCCGTCGTACGACGTAATCCTCACCGACTTCGCCGACGGTTCGGCACCCCTTGCGCAACAGGAACTTTCGGGCGTCACCGTGATCTCGTTGTCCGAGCACGTGCCGCGGATCGGCCACACCGAGCAGGAGCGAAGCACCCCGCGACCGGAACCGGATCTGACGATCGTCCAGCCCCATGCGTCGGGTGATCGAATTCGAGTCCGGTCCGGTCCACTCGACGTCGAGTTGACGCTTGTCACGATTCCTCAGGAGACGGCGTTCATCGGCCGGCCCCGGAGCCTGCGCCCCGCCGTGCGTGCTTGACCGATTCTCAACCGGGGTAGTCGGCCCGCCCACGAGCGCCTGCCACCGCGTCCGCCCACCACTCGAGCTGGTCGAGAAGACGCCCGAGGCCGTCGACGGCGGCTGCGTCGTCGATCCGTCCCGACTCGTCGAACCGCTTGCGCACCCGATGCAGCGACACGACGTCTCGGACGGAGACCATGTGCAGTTCGGCGGTGATCTGGCGTAGCTGTTCGGTGGCTCGAATTCCCCCGCCGAGCCCACCGTACGAGACGAATCCCACCGGCTTGCCACGCCACTCGTACTTCACCGTGTCCAGGGCGGTCTTCAACGCACCGGGCACGCCGTGGTTGTACTCGGGGGTGACGAACACGAAGGCGTCGGCGCCGCCGACGGTCCTGGTGAAGCGCTCGGAGTCCTCGCACGGAACGAGCGAGTTCGGCAGATCGAAATCGGCCAAGTCGACCTCGACCACCTCGACGGTGGCGCGTTCGGCGGCAACACCTCGAACCCAGGAAGCGACGGTCGGGCCCACTCGACCGGCGCGCACACTACCGACGACGACGGCGAGCTGTATCGGCTTCATCGCTCCGACAGTAGACCCGGGGGCGTTCGGTCAGCCCTCTCCCCCACAGCAACCGGTGATCGCCGATCTCACCTCGCGGGTGGCCGCGTTCCGGGCGGCCAGTTCGTCGGCCGGTGGATAGTCGACTCGAACCAAGGACAAGCCGTGCGCCGGAGCAACGGCCACCTCGCTCGCTCTCTCGCGGCGCGTCAACAGCGACTGCGCCCAGTCGGGAGTTCGCCGACCTTCCCCCACGGCCTGCATGGCACCGACGAGACTGCGGACCATCGACCAGCAGAATGCGTCGGCACTGACGTACGCGGTGAGTCGATCGCCGTCGCGCTCCCAGTCGAACCGCTGCAGTTCTCGAACGGTGGTCGCCCCGTCACGTCGCTTGCAGAACGCGGCGAAATCGTGCAGACCGATCAATCTCGCGGATGCCTCCTGCACCGCACCGAGATCGATGGGCCTCGGCCACGAGACGACACCGGCCACGTCGAGGGGGTCGACGCCGTAGAGCGCCGTGCCGAATCGGTACTCGTAGTGCCTGCGGTACGCCGAGAACCGCGCGTCGAAATCACCGGAGACGGTGCTGATGGCTCGCACTCGAACATCGGTGGGCAGAAACCGGGCCATTCGCCGGACCAGCCTGTCGTGATCGACCGAAACGTCGACGGCATCGAAGTGCGCCACCTGACCCGTTGCGTGGACTCCCGCGTCGGTTCGGCCCGCCACGGTCAGCTCGATCGGCTGCCGCAACACCGTGGTGAAGGCTTCCTCGAGCACTCCGCAGACGGTGCGGATGCCCGGTTGACGCGCCCACCCGGAGAAGTGCGTGCCGTCGTAGGAGATGTCGAGCCGAAATCTGGTCGGTACCGAAAAAGCGGGCCCGCCTTCCCCTGAGGGAATGGCGGGCCCGCTTCGATCGTGCTCGGAGCTCAAAAGGACTAGTCCTTCTTTGCTTCCTCGGCCTCGGGGGCGTCCGACGCGTGTGCGTCGTTGTCCTCGATGCCGTCGATGACTGCGTCGGCGTTGGCCACCTCGGCGTCGGTCGCGTCGGCTTCGACAGCCTCGACGACGTTCTCGTCGGTCGCGTCCTCGGCCGGAGCCTCGGTTGCGGCGGGAGCAGCCTGCGAAGCCTTCACGCGGCGTGCGCGATCTGCCTCGTTGGACACCGTCTGCTCGTTGACGAGCTCGATGATGGCCATCGGCGAGTTGTCACCCTTGCGGGGGACGGTCTTGATGATGCGTGTGTAGCCACCGTCGCGATCGGCGAAGAAAGGCCCGATCTCGGCGAACAGCTTGTGCACGACATCTTTGTTGTTGATCGTCTTGAGAACCTCACGACGATGCGCCAGGTCACCCTTTTTGGCGTGGGTGACGAGCTTCTCGGCGTGCGGACGAAGGCGCTTGGCCTTCGACTCGGTGGTGGTGATGCGGCCGTGCTCGAAGAGTGACGTCGCCAGGTTGGCCAGGATGGCCTTCTGGTGCGACGCCGACCCGCCGAGACGGCGGCCCTTGGTGGGCTTGGGCATGATGAATCTCCTAGTAAGAGCTCCAGCGAGCTGATTACAGCTGTTCTGTCTCGGCGTAGTCCTGCTCGGCACCTTCGGTGTCGCTGAAGGAGCCGGCGTCGGTGTCACTCCACGTGCCCGTGGTGGCGTCGTAGCCAGGCACGGTGCTCGGATCGAACGACGCGGGGCTGTCCTTGAGGGAGAGGCCGAGCGAATGCAGCTTGACCTTCACCTCGTCGATGGACTTCTGCCCGAAGTTACGGATGTCGAGCAGATCGGACTCGGTACGACCAACCAGCTCGCCGACGGTGTGAACACCCTCGCGCTTGAGGCAGTTGTAGGACCGGACGGTGAGGTCCAGATCCTCGATGGGGAGTCCGAAGGAAGCGATGTGATCGGCCTCGGCGGGCGAGGGTCCGATCTCGATGCCTTCTGCTTCGACGTTCAGCTCACGGGCGAGGCCGAAGAGCTCAACCAGGGTCTTGCCCGCCGAAGCGAGCGCGTCCCGCGCGGTGATGGAATTCTTGGTCTCCACATCGAGAACGAGCCGATCGAAGTCGGTGCGCTGTTCGACGCGGGTGGCCTCCACCTTGTAGGTGACCTTGAGCACGGGCGAGTAGATCGAGTCGACCGGAATACGGCCGATCTCGGCACCCGATGCCTTGTTCTGAACGGCGGGGACGTAGCCGCGACCGCGCTCGACGACGAGCTCGATCTCCAACTTGCCCTTGTCGTTCAGGGTCGCGATGTGCAGATCGGGGTTGTTCACCGTGACGCCGGCCGGAGGCACGATGTCGCCTGCGGTCACGGCGCCTGGGCCCTGCTTGCGGACGTACATGGTGACCGGTTCGTCTTCTTCGGAGCTCACCACGAGGCCCTTGAGGTTCAGGATGATGTCGGTGACATCTTCCTTGACTCCGGGGACGGTGGTGAATTCGTGGAGGACGCCGTCGATACGGATGCTGGTGACAGCAGCGCCGGGGATCGACGACAGCAGGGTGCGGCGGAGCGAGTTGCCGAGTGTGTAACCGAAGCCGGGCTCGAGCGGCTCGATGACGAATTTCGAGCGGTTGTCGGCGATGACCTCTTCGGTCAGCGTCGGGCGCTGTGAAATGAGCATTGTGTGTTCCTCCTGTACGGGCGTCCGCTATTTGACGCCCACGTGTGGAGGCGAAGACGCATGTGAGCCTCGCGGGGAGACTCACATGCGTGCCGCGCCTTACTTCGAGTAGTACTCGACGATGAGCTGCTCCTGGAGCGGCACGTCGATCTGTGCGCGCTCCGGCAACCTGTGAACCAGGATGCGAAGACGGTTGGGAACGACCTGCAGCCACGGGGCGACGGGACGGTCGCCGTAGCTTTCGCGGGCGATCTGGATCGGCAGTGTCTGAGCCGACTTCTCACGGACGTCGATGATGTCGTACTGCGAGACGCGGTAGCTGGGGATGTCGACGCGCTTGTTGTTCACCAGGAAGTGACCGTGCGTGACCAGCTGACGGGCCTGACGACGCGTACGTGCCAGTCCGGCGCGGTAGACGACGTTGTCGAGACGACTCTCGAGGATGGTCAGCAGGTTCTCGCCGGTCTTGCCGACGGTCCTGTTGGCTTCCTTGTAGTACAGACGGAACTGCTTCTCCATGACGCCGTAGGTGAAGCGAGCCTTCTGCTTCTCCTGCAGCTGGAGCAGGTACTCGCTCTCCTTGATCCGCGCGCGGCCGTGCTGGCCGGGCGGGTAGGGACGACGCTCGAACGCCTGGTCGCCTCCGACGAGGTCGACGCGCAGACGACGCGACTTGCGGGTGATAGGACCGGTATAACGTGCCATTTTCTAAACCTTTCCTTCCCGCTAGACCCGACGCCGCTTGGGCGGACGGCAGCCGTTGTGCGGCTGAGGGGTGACATCGGAGATGGTGCCGACCTCGAGGCCAGCGGCCTGAAGCGAGCGGATCGCGGTCTCACGGCCGGAGCCGGGACCCTTGACGAACACGTCGACCTTCTTGACGCCGTGCTCCTGTGCCTTGCGCGCAGCGTTCTCGGCTGCGAGCTGTGCGGCGAACGGAGTCGACTTGCGCGAGCCCTTGAAGCCCACGTGTCCCGAGGACGCCCACGAGATGACGTTTCCGGCGGGGTCGGTGATCGACACGATCGTGTTGTTGAACGTGCTCTTGATGTGCGCAGATCCGTGCGGGACGTTCTTCTTGTCCCTGCGACGCGTCTTCTGCGCCTTCTTCGGACCGGTACCGCGTGCTTTGGGGGGCATTACTTCGCCTTCTTCTTGCCGGCAATGGTGCGCTTGGGTCCCTTACGGGTACGCGCATTGGTCTTGGTGCGCTGTCCACGGACGGGCAGACCACGACGGTGGCGAAGACCCTGGTAGCAGCCGATTTCGATCTTGCGGCGGATGTCGGCCTGAACCTCGCGGCGCAGGTCGCCCTCGACCTTGAGGGACTCGTTGATGTAATCGCTGAGCTTGCGCAGATCGTCGTCGCCGAGATCCTTGCTTCGCAGGTCGGGGCTGACGCCCGTCGCTGTGAGGATTTCCTTCGAGCGGGTACGGCCGACGCCGTAGATGTAAGTCAGTGCGATCTCCATGCGCTTTTCGCGCGGCAGATCCACACCTGCGAGACGTGCCATGTGGCATTTCCTTTTCTTGTCCGGAGGTCTGCTCCCAGTCCGTCCCCTGTGTCCTTCTCACCGCTGGGGTGTGAAGCGTCTTTCAACAAACTCAGTGGGGCCCCGGCCTCCGTGCCGGGGGTATGCCGCAACGCGTGTGTCGCGGTTGGTGCTGGGAGGTCATCTTCTAGCTGTTGCCAAGCCGACGTGCGAAATGCTCGGTGGTTATCCCTGACGCTGCTTGTGACGCAGGTTGTCGCAGATCACCATGACGCGCCCGTTACGACGAATCACCTTGCACTTTTCGCAGATCTTCTTGACGCTCGGCTGAACCTTCACGTCGTTGATCTCCTGTGTGTAGCTCGGCCCCACTGCAGGCAGCGGCTCCGAGCATGGTTCCCCCCGACCGGACGTGGCCGGGGAAGCTCTTACTTGTAGCGGTAAACGATGCGTCCACGCGTGAGGTCGTAGGGCGAGAGCTCTACCACGACGCGATCCTCGGGAAGGATGCGAATGTAGTGCTGACGCATCTTTCCGCTGATGTGAGCGAGTACCTTGTGGCCGTTTTCGAGCTCAATGCGAAACATCGCATTGGGCAGCGGTTCGACAACTCGGCCCTCTACCTCGATAGCACCGTCTTTCTTGGCCATATCCTCCGCGATCCTGGCTCTCACACCTGGTTGATTGCATCTGTTTCCGTTACCGTGGTGCCCACTGACCGACCCGAATCGACGGGCCGACGTGTCGCCGGAACGGTTCGCAGGCCACCAGGGCACGCGAACATCCGGTACGCAGGGCGCACCGTCGATCCATGTTACCGGGTAATGCACGTCTGGCCAAATGCGTTCCGCATCCATGCTCCGGGTCAACGGTTGCCCCAGTTCGATTTCCTGAGCTAGCGTTCTGCCCGGCTGTATCCCAGCCGCACAACACGGGCCGTCCCGCCTGCCCTCGCAGCGGCGGCCGTGTCCGCGACGACGACCACGAGGCACCCCTCTTGAGCTCAGACACGCGCGCCGGCAACCCGGGCGTATCCGTCATCATTCCGGTTCACAACTCCAAGGATGTTCTCGACGATCAACTGCGAGCTCTCGCTCGACAGGATTACGAGCATCCCTTCACGGTGATCGTCAGCGACAACGGCTCGACCGACGGCCTTCGCGAACACATCGAGAACCATTGCCTCCGTGGAGCGCTCGACCTGCAGTACGTCGACGCTGCAGGATCCCCGGGCGCATCGTTCGCACGTAACAGAGGTGCAGACGCCGCCCCCAGCGACCTGCTCGCCTTCTGCGACGCCGACGACGCGGTCCACCCGAACTGGCTCCGGCGCATCGTCGCCGGCCTCGACGAGTACGACATCGTGGGTACCGGCCTGGAGACGGAGACCCTGAACTCCGCTGCCACGCGCGCATCGACACCGTTCGCACCGCCCTCGGATCAGGGCAAGTCGACATTCCTACCGTTCGCCATCGGTGCCAGCATGGCGTGCCGCAGATCGACCTACGTCGAGCTCGACGGCATGCTCGAGTACGTTCACGCCAGCGAGGACATGGAGTTCTCGTGGCGCGCACAGCACGCGGGGTATCGACTGCATTTCATCGCCGAACCACTGGTGTCGTACCGACTTCGCACCGGACGTCGGGAGAACTGGAAGCAGGCAGGCGCGCTCGGGTACGGATCGGCTCACGTACGCGGACTCCACCGAGCACACGGCTGCCCGCCCTTCCGGGCTCGCACGATCTCCGTCGCCCTGCTGATGCTCGGCGTACGAAACCCATTGCTTCCCACTGCAGTGACCAGGATGCCGACTCGACTCTGGCTTCGTCTGGTGGCTGCGCATCTCGGACTGGTCCGCGGCGGCCGACGCTACGGATCACTGGCCTGGTGACCCTAGCTGGGTCGTAGTGTCAGGATCCGCGGCCCGTCCTCGGTGACGGCAACGGTGTGTTCCCAGTGCGCCGATCGGGATCCGTCGGTGGTCACGACCGTCCAGCCGTCGTCGAGAATGTCGGTGTCGTACGTGCCGAGGGTCAGCATGGGCTCGATTGCCAGAGTGGATCCGACGACCAACTCCGGTCCCTTACCCGGCGCACCCTCGTTCGCGAGGAACGGGTCCATGTGCATCTCACGACCGATGCCATGACCGCCGTATCCGTCGACGATCCCGTACTTGCGGCCGTGCGCCTGCTCGGCCGCGTGGGTTCCGGATTCGATGGCGTGCGAGACGTCGGTGAGCCGATTGCCGGGAAGCATCGCGGCGATACCTGCCTCCATCGACAGCCTCGTCGCCTCGCTCAGCATCGCATCGGCTTCGATGATGTCGCCGACACCGAATGTCCACGCCGAGTCTCCGTGCCAACCGTCGAGAACCGCCCCACAGTCGATGGACACCAGATCGCCTGCGACCAGGAGCTCGTCCGCCGACGGAATGCCGTGCACCACACGGTCGTTGACCGACGAACAGATACTGCCGGTGAAGCCGTGGTAACCGAGGAACGACGGCACCGCACCGGCGTCACGGATGACGGCCTCGGCAACTCTGTCGAGCTCGAGCGTCGAGACACCGGGAACCGCCGCTGCCCGCACTGCCACCAGAGCAGCGCCGACGACCGCGCCGGCCGCAGCCATGGCGTCGAGTTCGCCGGCACTGCGAAACGGCACGACCTTCCGTTTACGGCCGAATGCCATTACTTGCCGTGGTCCTCGATGGACTTCAGCGCGCGAGCGTTGACCTCGTCCACCTCACCGATCGCGTCGACCGTCACGAGTTGGCCCTCGTAGTAATCGAGCAGTGGCGCGGTCTCGTCCCGATACACCTTGAGTCGGTTCCGAATGACGTCTTCCTTGTCGTCCTCGCGTCCACGCGCGAGCATGCGTTCGACGACGACGTCCTCGTCGACGACGAACGAGAGTACGGCGTCGAGCTTCGCGTTCAGGTCCGCCAGGATGCCGACCAGTGCCTCGGCCTGACCCACCGAACGTGGGAAGCCGTCGAGCAGGAAGCCGTTCACGGCGTCGGGCTCGGAGAGGCGGCTGCGGACCATGTCGACGGTCAGCTCACTGGGAACGAGGTCGCCTGCATCGAGGTACTTCTTCGCCTCGAGTCCGAGCGGCGTCTTCTCACCGATGTTCGCGCGAAACAGGTCGCCGGTCGAGATGTGCGGAACGCCCAGCTTCTCGGACAGGAGGACGGCCTGGGTGCCTTTGCCGGCACCGGGGGGACCGAGCAGAACAAGTCTCACTTGAGGAACCCTTCGTAGTTACGCTGCATCAGCTGGCTTTCGATTTGCTTCACGGTATCCAGGCCGACGCTGACCATGATCAGCACGGCGGTGCCACCGAAGGGGAGGTTCTGTCCTCCACCCGAACTGCCGATATCGAGGAACAGGTTCGGGAGCACGGCGATGGTGCCCAGGTAGACCGCGCCCGGCAACGTGATGCGACTGAGGACGTAGTTCAGATAGTCGGCGGTCGGCTTGCCCGGACGAATGCCCGGGATGAACCCGCCGAACTTCTTCATCTCGTCGGCGCGCTCTTCGGGGTTGAACGTGATCGCCACGTAGAAGTACGTGAAGAACACGATCAGACCGAAGAAGATCGCGATGTACACCGGGTTGGCCGGGTTCACCAGGTACTCGTTGATGATGCGCTGCCACCAGCTCGGATCGACCGCGGTGCTGGCCGAGGTGAGCTGGGCGATCAGGTTGGGCAGATACAGCAGCGAGGACGCGAAGATCACCGGGATGACGCCGGCCTGGTTGACCTTGAGCGGAAGGTAGGTGGAGGAGCCGCCGTACATCTTTCGACCGACCATGCGCTTGGCGTACTGGACGGGAATTCGGCGCTGACCCTGCTCGACGAACACCACGCCGGTGATGATCAGGAACGCTGCGAAGCAGACGAATCCGAACACCAGCCCACCGCGGCTCTCGAGGATCGAGTTGCCCTCGGAGGGAATACGCGAGGCGATTCCGGCGAAGATGAGCAGCGACATTCCGTTGCCGACGCCGCGCTCGGTGATGACCTCACCGAACCACATCACGACGGCTGCACCTGCGGTCATGACGAGCACGATGATGACGAGGCCGAAGATGCTCTGGTCGGCGATGATGTCCTGCTGGCAACCCTGAAGAAGTTGGCCGCGGGAGGCGAGGGCCACCAGGCCGGTCGCCTGCAGGATGGCCAGCGCGATCGACAGATAACGCGTGTACTGCGTCATCTTGGCCTGCCCCGACTGTCCCTCCTTGCGGAGTTCCTCGAACTTCGGGATGACGACGGTGAGCAGCTGCACGATGATGCTGGCGGTGATGTACGGCATGATGCCGATCGCGAACACCGAGAGCTGGAGGAGCGCTCCACCGGAGAACAGGTTGATCAGCGAGTAGATGCCCGCCGAGTCTCCACCGGAGACCTGGTCGATGCATGCTCGGACATTGGCGTAGTCGACACCCGGCGACGGCAGCGTGGCACCGAAGCGATACAGGGCCACCAGACCGAGCGTGAAGAGGATCTTCCGTCTCAGGTCAGGAGTCCTGAGGGCCGACACGAAGGCGGAAAGCAAAGATCCTCCTGGCACGACTGCGTTGACGCTGCGAGTGCTTCGTCAGGAGCGCAACCGGCGCTCCTGTGAGCCTCACGAGCATGGACTGCAGGCGACATGCATCGCCCGCATCGAAACGAACTTCTGTGAACTCTAGAACTCTAACAGTGCGTATCGAACCGCCCGACGGTCAGTGTTGGACCCTGTCCGTTCGGTCGAGTACGGCACGTGGTGCCGAGGCAACGATGGCCGCAGCTCAGCTCCAAGAGCTGTGGCTGCGGCCATCGTCACGAACTGCTGCTCGATGCGCTGCTACTCAACGCATCGGAGCAATGCTCATACCTCGGTTGCAGAACCGCCGGCAGCGGCGATCTTTTCCTTGGCGGAGCCCGTGAACTTGTTGGCCGATATCTCGACCTTCACGGTCAGGTTTCCGTCGCCGAGAACCTTGACGGGCTCGTTCTTGCGAACGGCACCCTTGGCGATGAGCTCGGGGATACCGATCTGACCGCCCTCGGGGAACAGACGCTCGATGTCGCGCAGGTTCACGACCTGGAACACGACACGGTTGCGGTTGGTGAAGCCCTTGAGCTTCGGGAGCCGCATGTGAAGGGGCATCTGGCCACCCTCGAAGCGTGCCGGCACGTTCTTGCGTGCGCCGGTTCCCTTGGTACCGCGACCTGCGGTCTTGCCACGCTTGCCACCTTCACCACGGCCGACACGAATCTTCGTCGACTTGGATCCGGCTGCGGGGCGCAGGTGGTGCAGTTTGATGGTCATGGTTAGACCTCCTCAACGATTACGAGGTGGCGCACCGTGTTGACCAGTCCGCGGTTCTGCGGGTTGTCCTCGCGGACGACCGTCTGGCGGATGCCCTTGAGCCCGAGAGTACGCAGGCTGTCACGCTGGTTCGCCTTCTGGCCGATGGTGCTCTTGATCTGGGTGACCTTCAGCTGAGCCATTACTTCACCGCTCCTGCCTGTGCGCGTGCGCGCAGCATTCCGGCGGGTGCAACCTCTTCGAGGGTCAGGCCGCGGCGAGCCGCAACTTCCTCGGGACGCTGCAGACCCTTGAGGGCTGCGACGGTCGCGTGCACGACGTTGATGGCGTTGTCGCTACCGAGCGACTTCGACAGCACGTCGTGGACACCGGCGCACTCGAGCACGGCACGCACCGCGCCACCGGCGATGACGCCGGTACCGGCACTGGCCGGACGCAACATGACGACGCCTGCTGCGGCTTCGCCCTGGATGGGGTGCGTGATGGTGCCGGCGATCATCGGGACGCGGAAGAAGCTCTTGCGAGCCTCCTCGACACCCTTCTGGATGGCCGCGGGAACTTCCTTGGCCTTGCCGTAGCCGACGCCGACCAGTCCGTTGCCGTCACCGACGATGACGAGGGCGGTGAAGCTGAAGCGTCGACCACCCTTGACCACCTTGGAGACGCGGTTGATCGTGACGACCTTCTCGATGAAGTTCGACTTGTCCGCAGCGTTGCCGCCACGGCCGTTGTCACGACGGTCACGACCGCCACCGCGGTTGTCGCCGCGCTGGTTGTTGTCGCCACCTGCGTTGGGGCCACTGTTCTGTCCGGCGGGGCCGCTTCCGCCGTCACGCCGTTGACGTCCCGGCATCAGGCTGTCCTTCCGTTGTCAGTCATTGTCATCATCAGAACGTCAACCCGCCTTCACGGGCTGCGTCTGCGAGTGCCGCGATGCGGCCGCTGTAGTTGTTGCCGCCGCGGTCGAACACGACTGCCTCGACGCCTGCTGCCTTCGCGCGGCTGGCGATGAGCTCGCCGACCTTCGCACTGACGGCCTTCTTGTCGCCCTCGAGGGCGCGCACATCGGCTTCGATGCTCGACGCGCTGGCCAGCGTGTGGCCGGCGAGGTCGTCGATCAACTGCACGTGGATGTGACGCGAGGACCGGTTGACGACCAAGCGGGGACGCTCGGGCGTGCCGGAGATCTTCTTGCGAAGGCGGAAGTGACGACGTGCCTTCGACAGGCGACGCTTCGTCGAGACGTCGGTGCCACGCGGAGTGCGCTTGACGACGTTCGCCTTGTCTGCTGTTTGCTGGCTCATATCACTTACCCGTCTTTCCGACCTTGCGGCGGATCACTTCACCCTCGTAGCGGATGCCCTTGCCCTTGTACGGGTCCGGACGCCGCAGACGACGAATGTTGGCAGAGATCTGACCGACCTTCTGCTTGTCGATGCCGACAACGGTGAATCGCGTGGGCGACTCGACCGTGAACGTGATGCCCTCGGGTGCTTCGATCAGCACGGGATGGCTGTAACCGAGTGCGAACTCGAGGTCCTTGCCCTTGAGTACGACGCGGTAACCGACGCCGTGAATCTCCATCTTGTTGGTGTAACCGTTGGTGACACCGGTGATGAGGTTCGCGACGAGAGTGCGCGAGAGTCCGTGCAGTGCACGGCTCTTGCGCTCGTCATCGGGCCGGGTGACGGCGATGGTGCCGTCGTCGGCGCGAGCGATCTGGATGGGCTCGGCGACCGTCAGGCTCAGGGCACCCTTGGGGCCCTTGACCGCAACGTTCTGGCCGTCGATGGTGATATCGACTCCAGCGGGGACCGGTACCGGCAATTTTCCAATACGTGACATGGTGGTGGCCTCCCCTACCAGACGTAGGCGAGGACTTCTCCGCCCACACCCTGCTTGGCCGCCTGACGCTCCGTGAGCAGACCTGTGGACGTGGAGATGATCGCCACGCCCAGGCCGCCGAGAACCTTGGGCAGATTGGTGGATTTTGCGTATACCCGGAGACCGGGCTTGGAGACGCGTCGCACGCCGGCGAGGCTGCGCTCACGGCTCGGGCCGTACTTCAGATCGACGATGAGGGTCTTGCCCACCTCGGCGTCTTCCGTGCGGTAGTCGGAGATGTAGCCCTCGCGCTTGAGGATCTCGGCGATGTTCGCCTTGAGCTTCGAGTGGGGAAGCTTCACCTCGTCGTGGTACGCCGAATTGGCGTTGCGCAGACGGGTCAAGAAGTCTGCAATTGGATCGGTCATCGTCATGGTGTGACCTGTGCACCTTTCTCGCAGCGGTTCCCATGCAGCACGCGCGAGCTGGTGCCCCTGGATTCTTGAAAACCCGGCGGGCCTGGCTCGTCACATCGTGGGCCTACAACGAAGTGAACATGTCCTGACCGACTGTTGCCGGTCAGGGGTTGCGCTCCAAGCAATGCATCGCTGCACTGCCAGGTGTTTCGAGCTTCCGCATTTCGATGCTGACGTGCGGAGAACTCGAGGTTGCGTTTCCATTGCAAGGACTCGCGTGCAGGCACGACGAAGCCCGGGCAACCGCTCTAGTGTAGGCATCGCGCACCCGAAGACCAAATCGCCTTACCATTGCGCGACGGCTCGGGTCCAGTCGGACACCCCGGCGTCCACTTCTTCGCTAACGTCGGACCATGACGGACTCGAAGGCAGTCGACATCGATCACCTCACCCACACTCTGCGTGACCGCACCATCGCCGGGGTGACGATCGGGTGGGTCGACAACAACGGCATCGTCCGATCACGCACCGTGCCCACCGCAGAACTGACCGCCGTCGCACGTCGCGGCGTAGGAGTCACCGCGGTGTTCGCGGTGTTCGATTCACACGACGGGATCACCTTCGCTCACGAGGGACTGTCGACGCCGTCCGGCGATGTTCGGTTGATTCCGGTGATCGACGACGCGTCGAGCGTGGTTCCACTTGCCGGCCAACCGGGGCTTGCCTGGGTACACGGCAGGCAGCTCTCCGCGGACGGCTCTCCCTGGCCCTACGACCAACGCGCTGTTCTCGAGCGGCAGGTGCAGAAGGCGTCCGATGCCGGTTTCGAGGTGCGGGCCGGATTCGAGATCGAGTTCGCCCTGACCCGGGAATCGGACGGACTGTCCGCCCATCGAGGACCTGCCTACTCCGCCAACGCGCTCCGCGATGTCGACGAATTCGTCGTATCGCTGCTGCACGCCCTGTCTGCGAACGGTGTGAGCATCGGTCAGATTCATGCCGAGTACGGCATGTCCCAGATCGAGATCGCGCTCGCGCCACTCGATCCCCTTGCTGCAGCCGATGCGCAAGTTCTCGCGCGGCAGACGATCCACTCTGCCGCCAAAGCTCACGGCCTGCGGGCGAGCTTCGCTCCCCTGCCCGCGTCCAGCAGTGCAGGCAACGGATGGCACCTGCACACGTCACTGGTTCGCGACGGGCACAACGCTCTCACCGGAGACGGAGAGCATGGATTGTCGGAGACCGGGCAGTCGTACATCGCGGGCCTGGTTCGAGAGCTGCCGGGACTCACTGCCGTCACCGCACCGAGTTCGGGATCCTTGCTCCGACGTCGACCCGGATACTGGGCCGGTGCCTTCGGGTTCTGGGGCGTCGAGAACCGCGAAGCGGCAGTACGGCTCATACCCGGTTCTGCCCTACTCGGTCCCGATCACACCAACGTCGAGTTGAAGGCGTGCGACGCTTCCGCCAACCCCTATCTGGCGCTTGCCGTCACCATCGCGGCCGGCATGTCGGGAGTGGCCGATTCGGCGACGTTGTCGCCACCGGTTCAGGCGGATGTGGGCGGCTGGGACGACGCCCGTCGCGACGCCGCCGGTATCTCCCCACTCGCGACGACCCATGCCCAACAACGGGAGAACCTACTGTCGTCGGCGCTGGTCGCAGACGTGTTGGGCGAAGACCTTCTGGGCGCGTTCGTTGCCTGCCGGGACGCCGATGCAGCGTGGGCGGAGAGCCACACCGAGGACGAACTGCTCGAATCACTGCGCTGGATCTACTGACATGTTGCGACAGTTCCCCGGCGTCGGCGCAATCGTCTCTGCCCTCAACAGCGCTCTGCCGCAACCGGATCAGCTCTGCGGACCGTTCTCGGCATCGATAGCGTCGACGGCCGTCGTGGGCGACGACGCACCGGACGTGACTGCACTCGCGATCGCATCGGGATCCGCGATCTGGCCGGGCGAGACCGTCGCGGCCCGTCCGCCCGGAACGCCCCGGATCACCGACGGGTGGGATTGCCTACCGAGGGCCGCATCGATCGATGCGGCCGGGACCACAGCGTCAGGTCTTGCGACGGGCATCGAGACGGCGACCGAAGGACGCGTCGTGGTGGTTCCGATCGTGGGCCCCGGTTCCGACGGGCTCCGCCTGCTCCTGACCCGCCTGGCCGACGTGCAGTTCCGGTTCGGCCTGATTGCGAATGTGCACACCGAGAACCTGACCGAATTCAATTGGAGCGTAGGACATTTCGTGACCGTCCTGGGAATGGACACAGTCGAGGACGCGGTTGCGATTGCCGATACCTATCGAGAGCTCGGAGTCGCGGGCATGCCGGCCGGATGTCGAACCGTTCCCACCGACACTCTCGCGTCTGCGATGTCCGAACGTGGCCTGCTCCTTCTCGTCGACAACGACGACCGTTCTGCCGCACTGGATCTGACTCGGTCACTCGATCTACGAAACGACGTGTGGTCGGTCTGAGACGGGATGCCCGAGCAAACGCGAAATGGGCGTGGGTTCCTTTCGGAACCCACGCCCATCAGCGTGGTGTGGTGAAGCCCGGAGGCCTCAGATCACCAGGAGCTCTTGCGAACTCCGGGAAGCTCTCCGGCGTGTGCCATCTCGCGCACGCAGATACGGCAGAGGCCGAACTTGCGGAACACGGAATGGGGACGGCCGCAGCGGTTGCAGCGAGTGTATGCACGCACCGCGAACTTCGGCTTCTTGTTGGCCTTGTTGACCAATGCCTTCTTCGCCATGGACTCAGTTCTCCTTGAACGGGAAGCCGAGGTGCTTGAGCAGCGCGCGGCCTTCTTCGTTGTTGGTTGCGGTGGTTACTACGGTGATGTCCATGCCGCGCGGACGATCGATCTTGTCCACGTCGATCTCGTGGAACATCGACTGCTCGTTGAGGCCGAACGTGTAGTTTCCGTTGCCGTCGAACTGCGTGCCCGAGAGGCCGCGGAAGTCCCTGATTCGGGGAAGGGCAATGGAGACCAGACGGTCGAGGAACTCCCACATGCGGTCTCCACGGAGGGTGACGCGTGCGCCGATGGGCATTCCTTCGCGCAGCTTGAACTGTGCGATGGACTTGCGTGCCTTGCGGATCTCCGGCTTCTGGCCGGTGATGGCAGCGAGGTCGGCAACTGCACCGTTGATCAGCTTGGCGTCACGGGCGGCGTCGCCGACACCCATGTTGACGACGACCTTGACGATGCCGGGGATCTGCATGACGTTCTCGTATGCAAATTCGGTGTTCAGGGCGTCTTTGATCTCGGCGCGGTAGCGCGCCTTGAGGCGGGGCTGTTCGCCCGCGATGTTTTCGGTGGTAGTCATCTCAGATGTCCTTCCCGTTCTTCCGGGAAACACGAACGCGCTTGCCGGTTTCTTCGTCGGTCCGGTAGCCCACGCGAGTGGGGTTGCCGTCCGAGTCGACCACTGCGACGTTCGATACGTGGATCGGGGCTTCCTGGGTGACGATTCCACCCGAGGATGCGCCGCGCTGGTTGGCGGAGACCGCAGTGTGCTTCTTGATGCGGTTCACACCCTCGACCAGAACCTTGGAGTCAGCGGGGTAGGCCTGAATGACCTTGCCCTTGGCACCCTTGTCCTTGCCTGCGATCACGAGAACGGTGTCGCCCTTGTGCACCTTCATTTACAGCACCTCCGGGGCGAGCGAGACGATCTTCATGAACTTCTTCTCACGCAGCTCACGGCCGACCGGGCCGAAGATACGAGTTCCACGGGGATCGTTGTCCGGCTTGATCAGCACCGCAGCGTTCTCGTCGAAACGGATGTACGAGCCATCCGGACGGCGACGCTCCTTGATGGTGCGGACGATGACGGCCTTGACGACCTCACCCTTCTTGATGTTTCCACCGGGAATGGCGTCCTTCACCGTAGCTACGATGATGTCGCCGATTCCGGCGTAGCGACGTGACGAACCACCGAGAACGCGGATGCAAAGGATTTCCTTCGCGCCCGTGTTATCAGCGACGCGTACTCGCGACTCCTGCTGAATCACTAACTTCTCCTTGACCTGGATGTACGTACGTGCCGGATTTCCGTCCCGACACGCGCGGTCGGCTGCTGGGTACGGGCACACGAAGGCACACCGATGCCACAGGCAACCGGTCAAGTGTAGGGGAACGGGTCCCCGGCATCCAAATCGTCGTCACCGGGCCACCCGCCGTCACCTGCGCCCTTCGGGGCAATCGGTACGGTTCTGGGGATGGGACATCTTCGGATCGACGGGGCGCGGCGATGACGTCGGAGCGCGACGACACCGCGTGGTGGTCGAGTCTGCCCCTGGACCGGGTCGTGCGCATCCACGGGGTCACCGAGCGTGATCTCGCCGAATCCGTGAACCCTCTACCGGTGGACGCACCTGCGATCGTGTTCTTCGCGATCGATCCCACGACGGCCGATCGTGCCGTCGATCTCGTCGATGCAGTGGTCACGGAACTCGAGAACGCCGCCGTCGATTCGGTTCCGCTGTGGCTCACCGACTTCGACCATCACTCCGGCTCGTCGTCGTTGGATCGACGCGCTGCTCGCGTCGCCGCCGCTCGGCTCGGTGCCGACACCGCACACTTCGGCCCCTACGTCGGGGCTCTGGCAAACGCAGCCGTCGCGGGGAGTGCGCCGCGTCGAGCCGCATTCACCGTCGAAACTCGCGCAGCAGGCTCGACCCGAATACTTGCCTCGGCTCGTCGAAGAAGCCTTGCTGCGCTCGTGTTGGTCGTGCCGGCCGGAACGGATGCCGGAGTCGTCGGGACAGCTGCGGAATGGCTGTGCACGCACGCCGGTGCAGCGGTGTGGGTGACGGGCGACGGGGCGTCGAACATGGACCGGTTCCGGTCCGTGGCGGTACACGCGCCCGCCGTGCCCGCTGGGGTCGAGACCGTGGTCGATCGGTTCCGACCCCTGAGCTATCCGCCGATCGCGGGACATCCGCACCCGGCCAGCGATCCGGAGAAGCGCTTGTATCGAGCGCTGGACGTGCACGACTGGGCTGCGGGGCGGGAGCACAATCGTTCGATCCGGCTCGGCGAACTCGGCCGACCGTTCACGGTCGACGTACTGTGGCGCACCGAGAAGATCGTCGTGGAAATCGACGGCAACGAGCACCGCGCCGTCGACCGCTTCGCCGATGACCGCGTGCGCGACAACCAACTGCAGACACACGGCTACATGGTGTTGCGCTTCACCAACGCTCAGGTGATCGACGATCCGCAACGTGCGGTAGCTACCATCCGCGAGGCAGTATCGAGAAGACGATCGAAGGGGGATCCTCGATGAGTACCGAAGACCTGAACGGGACCGAGGCGGCAGTGCTGCTGGTCCTGATGGCCGAGGCAAGCCCGGTCAAGAACTCCGAACTCAAAGCGATGGGCCCCGAGCTCGCGAGGGCGTCCCGCGACAAGCTGAAGAACGCCGGTCTCGTCGAAGTGAATTCGTCCGTGCGCCCGATGACTCTCGAACTCACCGACAAGGGATGGCGGATCTGCGGCGAACTCATCGGCGGAGAACCACCGGCTCGATCGACCGGCGCGGGCAAGGCAATGTTCACCGTGTTGGCGGGGTTGCGACGGTGGCTCGATCGCACCGACGCCCGCCCGGCGGATGTGTTCTCGCCGCGAACAGAGGAGCCTGAACCCGTCGAGAAGACCGACACGACAGTCGACATCGAAGCCTCGATTCGCGCGGCCTACGCCGGGCTCGCCCGCGAACCCGGCAGCACCGTCCGACTGTCCAGATTGCGAAACGAATTGCGCGACATACCCAGAACCGATCTGGACGACGCTCTCGCGCGCCTGCGTCGCGCCCCGGACGTCTCGTTGATACCGGAGGAAAATCAGAAGACGCTGACCGACGAGGAGCGCGCCGCGGCCGTCGTCGTCGGAAATCAGCAGAACCACCTTCTCTCGATCGAACCATGATGGGCGTTGAGTCGACGATGACGGACAGCGAGCAGATCCGAGCTCTCGAATCGGTGCGGCTGAGTTGGGCACCGACACCCGACGACGTGTGGCGTTCTCAGTCGAACGTGCACGTACCGGGGATGCACGAACGCGTGTTCCTCGAGGTGATGAACGCGTACGACGACGCGGACGCCTCCGACGACGCGAGTCCGCTCGGAGTCGTCGTGCGCGGCCCGGCCGGTTCGGGCAAGACGCACCTGCTCGGCCAGGTGCGAGAAGAAGTACAGCTCAAGGGCGGGTACTTCTTCCTGATCAGGTTGCTCGACGCCGCCGGATTCTGGCGTTCGACGCTGATGGGGATGCTCGACGACCTGATGCGTCCGTCCGGCCGCGGATCGGACAGCCAGCTCGGGCTGTTGCTTCGACGGCTCTGCGAGATCGGCGACATCGCCGAGGATCAGCGCGCGAAGATCATGGGCGAGAGCATGATCGACGCGGATACGCTCAACGATTTCGTCACCGCGGTGTACAAGGTTCACCCGCGCCATCGACGGACGTCGCAGCACACGCTGCGCGCGCTCGTGCTGTCCATCGCCCCCGATTCGGCCGTTCAGGATCTGGGCGACGCCTACCTGCAGTCGATCGACGACGTCGATCCCGACGAGTTCTCGGCCTGGGGCATCCGCCGGGCCGAGCTCGGCCATCAGGGCATCGCCGAGAACATCTCGCGTCTGCTCGCCATCACCGGTCCGACCATCCTCGCGATCGATCAGATCGACACGCTCGTGGCGCAGTCTCGTACCGGATCGGATCAGGAGTTCGCCGACGCGCAGGAAGACAAGGTCGTCGAACAGCTCGCACACGGCTTGATGTCGCTGCGCGAGACCCTCCCCCGGACTGCCTCGGTGCTCTCCGCGCTGTCGAGCGCTTGGGAACTGATTGCCGCACGCGGAGTCGCGCCGATGCGTGACCGCTTCCGAGTCACCCAGTCGCTCAAGCCGATTCCCTCCTCGGACATCGGTCGCCTGCTACTCGGACGACGGCTGGCCGCGTGCTTCCTCGAGGCCGGGTTCACGCCACCGCACCCGACGTGGCCGGTCGCGCCCGACGCGTTCGAGCAGGCCCCGGATTTCACTCCGCGCCAGCTTCTCATCGCCGTCGATCGGCACATCAGGCACTGCCTCGACACCGGGGTCGCGTCGGAGTTGGAGAGCTTCACCGACAGATCCGGTCCTACCGATGCGCCCGACCTGCCCACGGCGCGGGTCAACGAACTCGATGCGCTCGACGATCGCTACGAGCAACTTCGTGGACAGGTCGACGTCTCCGTTCCGTTGCGACCCGACAGCGAGGACTCGATCGTTCCCGCACTGTTGTCCGCGGGTCTGACGGCGTGGATTCACGAGCATCAGTCGTCCGACGACAGCCTGGCCCAGGATCCGCCGCCGAGTGGCAAGCCGGCGCTGCACGCCCGCCTGCGTCACACCGTCGACACCGACACCGACGACGAAGAGCACTGGTGCTTCCGCGCCGTGACGTCCGGCAACGCGCGGGCCGCGTTGGCCCGGGTCGAGCGGGCCGTGACGACGGCGGGCCTGCGCGTCGACATGCCGAGGCGACGGCTGATCCTGATCAGGAACGACCCGTGGCCGAACGGCGCGAAAACCGAGCAGACGATCGCGGCCCTGCACCGCGCCGGTGGCGTCGTGGTGCCGCTCGGGGACGAGGACCGCAGGGCGCTGGCGGCGTTGTCGATCCTGTTGGCCGAGAACTCCCCCGCGCTCACGTCCTGGTTGCTCGCACGCAAGCCGGCGCACGATGTCGAATTGTTCTCTGCGGTGCTGCCTGCAGTCAGTGTCGTGGACGACGACACCGCCCTCATCGAACCGGAAGCGACACCCTCCGTACCGGAGTCGTCGACGAGCCGAAAGCCGTCCATCGTCGTCGGTGCCGAGGTCAGCACCGGTGCCGATGTCGCCATTCCACTCGAGGCGCTGCGCAAGCACACGGCGATCTTCGCGGGATCCGGCTCGGGAAAGACCGTTCTGATTCGCCGGCTGGTGGAAGAATGTGCCCTACAAGGTGTTTCGGCGATCGTGCTGGACGTCAACAACGACCTGGCTCGGCTGGGCACCGCGTGGCCCGAGGACGAGAGGACGTGGCCACCGGGTGACGAGGCCAAGGCAACGGCGTACCTTCGCGACACCGACGTCGTGGTGTGGACCCCGCGCAAGTCGGCCGGCCGGCCGCTTAGCTTCCAGCCGCTACCCGACTTCGCCAGTGTCGTCGGCGACGCGGACGAGTTCGAGGCCTCCATCGAGTCCGCTTTGGCCTCGCTCGAACCGGCCGCAGGTGTACTCGGGACGTCACAGAAGGCGAAACACGGTCGGGCCGTGCTGAAATCGGCCCTCGACCAGTTCGGTCGTCGTTCGCGGGGCGGGGATCTGTCCGACTTCATCGACCTGTTGGAAGAATTCCCCGAGGACGCGAGCGAAATGCGCGATGCGGTACGCATCGCTGCCGGACTGGCCGAGAATCTCAAGGCCGCCGCCGCGAACGATCCGATGTTCGCAGGCGCGGGCACGCCGGTCGACCCAGCTGTGCTGCTGACGCCGGCCGAGGGCAAGAAGGCTCGGGTATCGGTGATCAACCTCGCGGGGCTGACCACCGACGAGCAGAAGCAGAGTTTCGTCAATCAACTCCAGATGGGGTTGTTCGCCTGGATCAAGAAGAATCCGGCGGGCGACCGGCCACTCGGGGGGTTGTTCGTGATGGACGAGGCGCAGAATTTCGCACCCTCCGACCGGAGCACAGCGGCAACGCACAGCACCCTGGCCCTGGCGTCGCAGGCCAGAAAGTACGGACTGGGACTGGTGTTCGCCACGCAATCCCCGAAGGGCCTGCACAACCGCATCGCAGGCAATGCGTCCACGCAGTTCTACGGTCTGCTCAACAGTCCATCGCAGGTCGACGCAGCCAAGGAGATGGCGCGGGTGAAGGGTGGCTCGGTTCCCGATGTCGGACGCCTGCCCGCCGGTCAGTTCTACGCGGCTGTGGAAGGCGCCGAATTCCGACGCACCGCCACTCCCCTGTGCCTGTCCTACCATCCGAAGAGTCCGCCGACCGAGGAACAGGTCATCGAGCTGGCGCGACAGCCCTGACGCCATGACAGTGGCACACTGGGTTCGGTGAAAACCCTCGCTCGCGGGGAGAACTGCCCCGCTCCGGCCGGTCCTCTGACGGTCACGCTCACGGCATCGACCTCGGTGGACGTCTCCGCGCTGCTGCTGGGTCCGAACGGTCGGGTGCGTTCGGACGCGGACCTGGTGTTCTACAACCAGCCCTCCGCCTCGGGCGTCGAGTATCGCCGCACCCCCACCGGTCACCTGCTGATGTTCGACGCCGCTGCCGTCCCCGCCGGCGTCGACACCGTGGCCGTGGCTGCGTCCCTCGACGGAACGGGACCCGCGACGTTCGCGGCCGCGGGCCCGACTGCGGTGACGGTGTCCGATGCGTCGGACACAGCACTGGTCGGCTTCACTGCCGATGCACTCGGCGACGAGAGCGCACTGGTGTGTCTGGAGTTCTATCGGCGCGGCGAGCAGTGGAAGATCCGCGCCGTCGGCCAGGGATACGCCGATGGCCTGGCCGGTTTGGCCACGGCGTTCGGCATCAGCATCGACGAGGACGACCCGACGCCCGACCCGACGGCCTCCGTCGAGCAACCTCTCCGTCCCACGCAGTCACCTGCGTCGTCCACCGATTCATCAGCCCCTCGAGGAGTTCTGGCCATGAGAAGTGAACTGTTCGCGCCCGCTCACGCCGAGGTTCCCGGTTCGGGTATCCAGAAGCAGGGCAGCAAGATGTGCCGCATCGGGATGAACGGCGAGGTGATGGCCCGGGCCGGTTCGATGGTGGCGTATCAGGGCAATCTGCAGTTCGAGGCGAAGGGGTCCGGTGGGATCGGCCGGGCTCTGAAACAGGCGCTCTCGGGTGAGGGTGTTCCTCTGATGAAGGTCACCGGTCAGGGCGACCTCTTTCTCGCCAACGCCGCTCAGGACGTTCATCTCATCGACCTGGACGGCACGGACGGGTTGACCATCAACGGTGCCAATGTGCTGGCTTTCGAGAGTTCGCTGAGCTACGACATCAAGCGGGTGCAGGGTGCCGCGGCAGGCGGCAATGCCGGTTTCTTCAACTGCGTGTTCTCCGGACGCGGCCGGATTGCCATCACCACGGACGGGGTTCCGGTGGTGCTGAACGTCGACCAGCCGACCTTCGCGGATCCACAGGCTGCGGTCGCGTGGTCGTCGTCCTTGCAGACGAGAGTCAAGAAGAACGATTCGTTCGGACTCGGCACGCTGATCGGTCGAACGACGGGTGAGCGCTTCACCCTCGAGTTCTCGGGTCAGGGATTCGTCGTGGTTCAGCCATCGGAGCAGCCGCCGGGTGGCCTGGTCGGTGGCAGCGGCAGCGGGGAGCAGGCCGGGGTCGGCGGCGCGCTCGGAGGATTGCTGGGCAGGTAGGGCCGCACACCGGAACGCAAAATGCCCGCTCCCAGGAAGGGAGCGGGCATTTGTGTGCAGGTACTACTTGGCCTTTTCGAGAACCTCGACCAGTCGCCAGTGCTTCGTGGCGGACAGCGGGCGGGTCTCCATGAGCTGAACGCGATCGCCTACGCCGGCGTCGCCCTTCTCGTCATGTGCCTTGACCTTGGTGGTACGACGGATGATCTTGCTGTAGAGGGGGTGCTTGACCCTGTCCTCGAGCTCGACCACGATCGTCTTCTCCATCTTGTCGGATACGACGTAGCCGATCCGGACCTTACGGTTGTTGCGCTCTTCAGTCACAGTCTTTTCCTCGCTCATGCCGCGTCACCTGCAGTGTCCTCGGAAGGACCAGATGCCAAGCCGAGCTCACGCTCGCGCAGGACGGTGTAGATGCGCGCGATCTCGTGACGGACGGTGCGCAGTCGACGGTTGTTGTCCAACTGGCCGGTAGCCATCTGGAAACGAAGGTTGAACAGCTCTTCCTTCGACTCACGCAGCTTGGTGACCAGCTCTTCACCGGTGAGCTCGCGGAGCTCTGCGGCTGGGGTTCCGGTAGCCATCAGAACTGCTCCTCCCTGGTGATGATGCGTGCCTTGATGGGCAGCTTGTGGATGGCGCGAGTCAGTGCCTCACGCGCGATGGTCTCGTCGGGGTACGACAGCTCGAAGAGCACACGACCCGGCTTGACGTTCGCGATCCACCACTCGGGCGAACCCTTACCGGAACCCATGCGGGTCTCGGCAGGCTTCTTGGTGAGCGGGCGGTCCGGGAAGATGTTGATCCAGACCTTGCCGCCACGCTTGATGTGGCGAGTGATCGCGATACGAGCGGACTCGATCTGACGGTTGGTGATGTAGGCGGGCTCGAGAGCCTGGATGCCGTAATCACCGAATGTCACCTGAGTTCCGCCCTTGGCGGCACCCGAACGCTTCGGGTGGTGCTGCTTGCGGTGCTTGACCCGGCGGGGGATCAACATGCGTCAGCCCTCCTGAGTGGGCTCGGTCGAGGCCGGAGCCTCGGTTGCGGATGCCGCGCGGCCTGCCTCGGTGCTGGTCGCTGTGGTGCCCGAGGCACCGCTGCGACGCGGACGAGTGGGACGCTCACGACGGGGACGGTCTGCACCGGCGGCCGGAGCCGCAGCGGCGGCGAGTTCACGCCGACCGCCGACGATGTCGCCCTTGTAGATCCAGACCTTCACGCCGATACGGCCGAAGGTGGTCTTGGCCTCGTACAGCCCGTAGTCGATGTCGGCACGGAGCGTGTGCAGGGGAACGCGTCCCTCGCGGTAGAACTCCGAGCGAGACATTTCAGCGCCACCGAGACGGCCGGAGCACTGAACACGAATGCCCTTGACGTTGGGCTGACGCATGGCCGACTGGATGGCCTTGCGCATTGCCCGACGGAATGCGACGCGGTTGCTGAGCTGCTCGGCAACACCCTGAGCCACGAGCTGAGCTTCGGACTCGGCGTTCTTGACCTCGAGGATGTTGAGCTGAACCTGCTTGCCGGTCAGCTTCTCGAGAGCTCCGCGGATACGGTCGGCCTCGGCGCCACGGCGACCGATGACGATGCCCGGGCGTGCCGTGTGGATGTCCACGCGAACACGGTCACGGGTGCGCTCGATCTCGACCTTCGCGATGCCTGCGCGCTCCATGCCGGTGGCAAGAAGCTTGCGGATCTCGACGTCTTCCTTGACGTACTCCGAGTACTGCTTGTCTGCGTACCAACGCGACTTCCAGTCAGTGGTGATACCCAAGCGGAAGCCGTGCGGGTTGATTTTCTGACCCACTACTGAGCCCCTTCCTTGGACGCCTGGCCCTTACGACGGTTACGAGACGTTCCGCCGGTCTTGGGCAGGCTTTCGACGATCACCGTGATGTGGCTGGTGCGCTTGCGGATCCGGAATGCCCGGCCCTGAGCGCGCGGCTGGAATCGCTTGAGGGTTGCACCCTCGTCGACGAATGCAGTGGCGACGATCAGTGTGCTGGGATCGAGATCCAGGTTGTTCTCGGCGTTGGCCGCTGCGGACGCGATCACCTTGGCGACCGGCTCGCTCGCTGCCTGCGGCGCGAACTTGAGGATGTTGAGCGCGTCCTCGACGGAGCGCCCGCGAACCAGATCCACGACGCGACGTGCCTTCATCGGCGTGACGCGAACGTGCTTCGCTACGGCCTTGGCAGTCGGATTGGCGGTGGGGGTGAAGTTGGTCATCGCCTCTTCGCCTTCCGGTCGTCCTTGATGTGACCCTTGAACGTGCGGGTCGGTGCGAACTCCCCGAGCTTGTGGCCGACCATGGAGTCGGACACGAACACCGGTACGTGCTTGCGACCGTCGTGGACGGCGAAAGTGTGACCGATGAAGTCGGGCAGGATTGTCGATCGACGGGACCAGGTCTTGATGACCTGCTTGGTTCCCTTGTCGTTCTGGACGTCAACCTTCGCGAGGAGGTGATCGTCTACGAACGGGCCTTTCTTCAGGCTGCGTGGCATTCTGAACTCCCTCCTAGCGCTTGTTCTTGCCGGTACGACGACGACGGACGATCAGCTTGTCGCTCGCCTTGTTCTTGCGGGTACGGCCTTCCGGCTGTCCCCAGGGGCTGACCGGGTGGCGTCCACCGGAGGTCTTGCCCTCGCCGCCACCGTGCGGGTGGTCGACCGGGTTCATCACGACACCACGAACGGTCGGGCGCTTGCCCTTCCAGCGCATGCGGCCGGCCTTGCCCCAGTTGATGTTCGACTGCTCGGCGTTGCCGACCTCGCCGACGGTTGCGCGGCAGCGCACGTCGACGCGACGGATCTCACCGGACGGCATACGCAGCGTGGCGTAGGGGCCTTCCTTACCGAGGAGCTGGATGCTCGCTCCAGCGGAGCGGGCCATCTTCGCGCCTCCACCCGGACGAAGCTCGACCGCGTGGATGGTCGTACCCGTCGGGATGTTGCGCAGGGGCAGGTTGTTGCCGGGCTTGATGTCGGCATTGGCACCCTGCTCGATCGGCGATCCCTGGGCGATGCCCTTGGGTGCGACGATGTAGCGCTTCTCGCCGTCTGCGAAGTGCAGCAGTGCGATGTTCGCGGTGCGGTTGGGGTCGTACTCGATGTGAGCGACCTTGGCCGGCACGCCGTCCTTGTCGTTGCGACGGAAATCGATGAGACGGTATGCACGCTTGTGACCGCCACCCTTGTGCCGGGTGGTGATGCGACCGTGTGCGTTACGTCCACCGCGGCCGTGCAGCGGGCGGATCAGCGACTTCTCGGGGGTCGAACGCGTGATCTCAGCGAAATCGGAAACGCTGGAGCCACGACGGCCCGGGGTTGTCGGCTTGTATTTACGGATTGCCATGAGTCTTCTCGTCCTCTATATCCGAAGAGTCCCAGCCGCTTACGCGACCGGACCTCCGAAGATCTCGATGGGCTTGCTGTCGGCGGAGAGCGTTACGAGCGCGCGCTTGGTGTCCTTGCGCTTGCCGTAACCGAACCGGGTCCGCTTACGCTTGCCCTGACGGTTCATCGTGTTGACGCTGGTCACGGTGACGTCGAAGATCTTCTCGACGGCAATCTTGATCTGCGTCTTGTTCGAGTCCGGGTGCACCAGGAACGTGTACGTGCCTTCTTCGATCAGTCCGTAGGACTTCTCGGAGATGACCGGTGCCAGCAAGATGTCGCGGGGATCGGCGATCGTGGTCACTTGCTTGCCTCCTCGTTCTTTGCAGGCCCAGCGATGAAGGTGTTCAGCGCTTCCACGCTGAAAACGACATCATCGGCGTTGAGCACGTCGTAGGTGTTGAGCTGGTCGGGTGCGATGGGGTGCACGCCGTCCAGGTTCTGCACGCTCTTCCAGGCTGCGATGTCCTCGCGGCCGACGACGAGCAGGACCTTCTTGCGGTCCGAGATCTCGGCGAGGAACGTCTTCGCACCCTTGGTGGACGGAACCTGTCCGGCAACCAGTTCGGTGATGACGTGCAGGCGCTCGCTGCGGGCCCGATCGGAGAGGGCTCCGCGCAGGGCGGCTGCCTTCATCTTCTTGGGGGTCCGCTGGCTGTAGTCGCGCGGCTGCGGTCCGTGGACCGTGCCACCGCCGACGAACTGAGGAGCGCGGGTCGAGCCCTGACGGGCGCGGCCGGTGCCCTTCTGCCGGTACGGCTTCTTGCCGCCGCCGCGAACCTCGCCACGAGTCTTCGTGGAGTGGGTTCCCTGACGAGCAGCTGCCAGCTGTGCGATGACGACCTGGTGCAGCAGCGCGATGTTCGCCGGAGCGTCGAAGATCTCCGCGGGGAGATCGACGGTGCCGTTGGTCTTGCCGCCGGCTTCCTTGACATCGAGCGTCAGCTTGGTCTCGGTGTTCTTCTCGAGGCTGGTCATGCCCGTGCACCACCCTTCAATGCAGACTTGACGATCACGACGTTGCCGCGACGGCCCGGGATCGCTCCCTTGATCAGCAGCAGACCGTTCTCGCTGTCCACCTTGTGGACCGAGAGGTTCTGCGTCGTGACGCGGTCGCCACCCATACGTCCGGACATGCGCATTCCCTTGAAGACGCGACCGGGTGTTGCGCAGCCACCGATGGATCCGGGGCGACGGTGCACGGCCTGTGCACCGTGGCTCGCACCCTGACCCTTGAAGCCGTGACGCTTCATGGTTCCGGCGAAGCCCTTGCCCTTGCTGGTGCCGGTGACGTCGACGTATGCGCCGTCCTCGAACACTGCAGCGGTGAGCTCCTGGCCGATCTCGAACTGCGAGGCGTCGGCTACGCGAATCTCCACGATGTGGCGACGCGGCGTGACACCTGCCTTCTCGAACTGGCCGGTGGTGGGCTTGTTCACCTTGCGCGGGTCGATCGCACCGAATGCGACCTGGACGGCGCTGTAGCCGTCACGTTCCTGGGTGCGGATCTGGGTGACCACGTTGGGGCCTGCCTTGATCACGGTCACCGGAACGACGCGGTTGTTCTCGTCGAAGACCTGGGTCATTCCGAGCTTGGTGCCCAGAATTCCTGTCGCAGGCCGGTTCTTGTTATCAGTCATCGTTGTCTCCGCGCTCACTGGATGTTGACGTCGACACTGGCCGGGAGGTCGATGCGCATGAGCGCGTCCACCGTCTTCGGTGTCGGGTCGAGGATGTCAATGAGCCGCTTGTGAGTACGCATCTCGAAGTGTTCGCGCGAGTCCTTGTACTTGTGCGGCGAACGGATGACGCAGTACACGTTCTTCTCTGTCGGCAACGGCACCGGTCCGACGACGCGGGCACCCGTACGGGTGACCGTTTCGACGATCTTGCGCGCTGACGCGTCGATCGCCTCATGGTCGTAGGCCTTGAGCCTGATGCGGATCTTTTGTCCCGCCACGCTTAGTGTCCTTTTCTTGCCGCTTGGTCGTAGAACGGGCCGTTCGGCCTGCTCCACCTCGTCTGCACAGTCCCCGAGCCGTGGAAAACCCACCGACTCGAACTGCCTTCGTGCACACACGACAGTGAAAAACGTTGACGACCAGGCGTGGCCTGATTCCGTTGCCGCTCTTCATCTGTCATGGTTCTCCGGTCCACGCGGTCGGGCGTGTCGCGATTCCGCTCATTCTTCTGCGCTGAAACTTTCGCTTCAACCATCCGAATCTAACGAAATCCGCACCGATCGAGCTGGTGTTCCGGACGCGCTCACGTGGAGCGCTGGTCTCATGTTCTTGCTCAGTCGACCTTTCGGCCGACTCACCTGTTTCAGGCCGCACGCAAGCGCGTCCCGTGTCCAGGCAACCCGACCAGTATGCCGCAGACCGGGCAGCAGATCAACTCGGGGCCGATCGATCGGTACCGAGCTACCTTACCGGGCAGTAAGGTAGCGCCATGACCACCCTCGAGAACACTACCGGGGCGACCTATCGCGCCTGGTCGAAGCTACCGAACAACACTGTCGGGTCCACTCTCTTCTCCGTCGGCATGTGTCTGCGCGTTCCGTACTTCGCATCCGTGCTTCCCCGTGTCGTCGCGCTCGAGCCGGGACGCTGCGAGGTCACCGCGCCCCAAGTGGTTCGGCATTCGGAACCACCTGGGCACCTTCCACGCCATCGCCGCGTGCAACCTCGCCGAGGTCGCCATGGGCATGCTCGCCGAGGCGACCGTCCCCACCACGCACCGATGGATTCCCAAGTCCATGACTGTCCAGTACCTGACGAAGGCCACGACGTCGCTGCGCGCGGTCGCCGAACTCGACGAGGTCCCCGATTTCGGAACGATCACCGACGGCATCGACATCGTCGTGCCCGTCGCGATCCGAGACACCTCGGGCATCGAGGTGGTGCACGCGGACATCACCATCTGGGTCTCCGCGGCGTCCCGTTGACATACTCGACCGATGAACTCGGTGACACGGTCGCGGTCCCATGACTCGGTAGTGGTGGTCGGAGGTTCGGGAGCGGTGGGCCGCCTGATGGTCGACCTGCTGCTCGCGGACGGCGTACCGGTGACCGTCGTGGACGTGCACGCTGGCCCGGAGCTCGACGGTTCGACGGTGATCGCCGGCGACATCACCGCCCCCGCCGAGCCGGTCGAATCGGTGCTGAGAGAAGCGACGACGGTGATTCTGGCCGTCCCCGAATCCGTGGCGCTGCGGGCCGACCTGTCCGCGGTGCGCGCCGACGCCCTGCTGGTGGAGACCCTGTCGGTGAAGTCCGGCTTCTCCCACCATGTACAAGGCGCGCGTCCGATCGGTGCCACGCTGGGAATCAATCCCATGTTCGCCCCGTCGCTCGGAATGGCCGGACGCCCGGTTGCGGCCGTCGTGCATCGACCCGGCCCGCCGGTGGATGCCTTCCTGGACGGCATCTCGCGGTGGGGCGCTCGGGTGGTCCTTCTCGACGCCGCACGTCATGATCGCCTCGCCGCGGCGACGCAGGCGCTGACGCACGCCAGCGTCCTGGCGTTCGGACTGGCTCTGGCCGAACTGGACCTTCCGTTCGTCGACATCGACGCCGTTGCGCCTCCCCCGCACGCGTCGATGCTCGCGATACTGGCGCGGATCACCGGCGGGGAACCCGAGGTCTACTGGGATGTTCAGGCCGGCAATCCCCACGCGGCCGAGGCCAGGGCGGCGTTGCATCGCGCGACGCAGACGGTGAGCGAGACCGTCGATTCCGGTTCCGAGGCCGACTTCGCCGCTCTGTTGGCGCAGGCCGAGGCCGCTCTGGGTGGGAACGGGGATCGGTATCGGGCGGTGTGCGCGGAGATGTTCGGTATCGTTCGAGGTAGCAGTGGTAACCGATGACCACGAGTACGAGCGCGGAGGCGAGGCACACGATGTTGGAACAGCCGTCGTTGCCGGAGTTCGATTCCGACGATGTCGTCGAGAGTGCGGTCGTCGCTCGATTGGCGAAGAACTGGTCGCAGCGCGCGACGGTCAAGAAGCCCGAGCCCGAGCTGGACGATCTGTTCGACACCACCAAGCAGGATTTTCCCGACGCTCTGATCCCCTTCGGCGAGCACGACACCTTCACCGGTGCCACTGCCGAGCAGCAGGATCGACTGCGTGCCTGGGGTTGGATCGCGTTCAACAAGAACGTGATGGACGTCGAGCAGCACGTCGTTCATCCCGGTTTCGCTCTGTTGGCGCAGGACGTGTTCGAGACCGGGATGGGTGACACCCTCGCTGTGGCGGTCACCCAGGCCATGGTGGACGAGCAGTACCACACCCTCATGCACCTCAACGCGAGCGCTGCGACCAGACGCGGACGCGGGTGGGCTCTGTCGGAACGATCGTTGCCGTTCAGCTCCACCGTGCGCAGGCAGCGTGCGGCGCAGGCGACCAGTGACGACCCCTGGTCGGCGGCGATCAGCTCGCTCGCGTTCATGACGGTTGCAGAGATCTCCATCACCTCGTATCTGGACCTGATCGAGGACGACGACATCATTCAGCCCATCAACCGGGCCACCGTCAAACTGCACAACCGCGACGAGTACTGCCATGCGTCGATCGCCGACGACATGGCTGCGATCGTCTTCGACAGGCTCCGCCCCGACGACCGCCAGAAGTTCCTGGACGGGCTGGTCGACGGCATGGACGCGTTCTCGAGCAGCGACTTCTCCACCTGGGGACGCATTCTCGAACTCGAGGGCGTGCGCGGTGGCGGGCAGATGCTCGTCGACGTCGAGCAGGACAAGAGCCGCCGCGCGTTGGTTCAGGACTACAGCGGGTTGCGGTCTCTGTGCCGCAAACTCGACGTCGAGAACAGTATCGATATCGACTGGGACTGACTGCGGAGTCACGCAGCGACGACCCACAAGTAACATCCACGGCGAATTTCGCTATCAAGTAGTGGCCCTCGACTCCACGGGGTCCGGTCCCACCACTCCCCCCGACAGCTCGGAGATTCGATGTCGTCAGCTCAACACGCAGCCGTACACGTGGAGGACGTACACAAGTCCTTCGGCGATGTGCAGGCGTTGCGCGGCATCAGCTTCTCCGCCGAGCGCGGAACGGTGCTGGGGATTCTGGGCCCGAACGGTGCAGGCAAGACGACGACGGTGAAGGTGCTCTCCACTCTGATCGCACCCGACCGGGGCAGGGCATTCGTCGCAGGTCACGATGTCGCGACCGACGCTCCGGCAGTGCGCCGCTCGATCATGATGACCGGGCAGTACGCGGCCCTCGACGACACTCTGTCCGGCCGCGAGAACATCGAGCTGTTCGGCCGTCTGATGGGTCTGGACAAGAAGGCCGCGAAGGCCCGAGCCAAGGCCCTGCTCGACGAGTTCGACCTGTCCGATACCGGCAAGCGCCCCGTCCGTGGCTACTCGGGCGGTATGCGTCGCCGCATCGACATCGCCTGCGGCCTCGTCGTGCGGCCGGAGGTCGTGTTCCTGGACGAGCCGACCACCGGACTCGATCCCCGCAGTCGGCAGGGCGTCTGGTCGTTGGTCGAGGCACTCAAGTCGCAGGGCATCACTGTGCTGTTGACGACGCAGTATCTCGAAGAAGCAGATGTCCTGAGCGACAACATCATCGTCATCGACAAGGGCACGGTCATCGCAGAAGGCACCTCGGACCATCTCAAGGCCATGACCGGCGGCAGCTACTGCGAGGTCGTTCCCCTCGATCCCGGCCAACTCCGCGCGGCCGCCGAAGCCCTCGGCGACATGGTTCCCGCTGCAGTTCACGCCGAGATCACCGCTGCCTCGGACCGGCTCTCCGTTCCTGCCCCCGACGGCGCAGCCACGCTGTCGGAAATCCTGCGCCGCATCGATGCGGTGGGCATCGTGCTCGCCGACATCGCCCTGCGCCGCCCGTCGCTCGACGACGTGTTCCTCACCCTCACCGGTCACTCGAAGACGAGCACCACACCATGACGGCCACGACGCGAGGCGTAGCCGGTTCGCAGGCGAGGACCGTGCAGCGGACCGATGTCGGTTCGACGGCTCAGCAGCCCAAGCGACGGTCGAGGACGAAGCCGTCGGGATTCGTGCAGTGGCAGGCCCTCACCGGGCGTGCGCTGTGGACGATGCTCACCAAGGGTGAGTTGTTGGTCGCGGTCATCGCCCCGCTCATCTTCACCGTCGGCTTCTACCTGCCGCTCAAGTTCGTCATGGGTCTGCAGGGCATCGACTACGCCCAGTTCCTGATGCCGATCATCGTGCTGCAGGCCATGGCGTTCACCGCGATCTCCGCGGCGCAGCGTGCCTCGGCCGAGGCGATGAGTGGCCTGAATTCCCGGTTGAAGACCATGCCCGTCGTGCGGGGTGTGCCGCTGGTGTCGCGCATCTCGAGTGGTGTCGTCCGCTCACTGGTGTCTCTTGTGTCCGCTCTCGGCTTCGGTTACGTCATCGGCTTTCGATTCACTGCGGGATTCGGTCAGGCCCTGTTGTTCTGTGCACTGGCCATGCTGATCAGCACCACGTTGTCGATCGGTGCCGATGCGATCGGAACGCTGTCGAAGAGCCCCGAAGCGACCAGCCAGGTGTTGACCCTGCCCCAGCTCATCCTCGGCATGGCCTCGTGCGGATTCGTTCCGGAGAGCGGTTTTCCCGAACTCATCCGCCCCTTCGTTCGCAATCAACCGATCTCTCAGTTCTCGTTCGCGATGCGGGACATGGCCGAGGGCGGAGTCACCTTTCAGGTGCTGTGGCCATCCCTCGCCTGGATCGCAGGCCTGATCGTGTTCTTCGTCCCGCTTGCCATCTGGGCGAGCTCTAGACCGGAATGACGAGTCCGAGATGACCATGTCCGAAGCGTCGGTGAACGCTGCTCGCGTATCCAACTTGACCTTTCCCGAACCCAACATGGCCCTGCGAGAAGGGTCGATCCGCGCGCTCGGGACGCACAGTCTGATCCAGGCCAAGCGACTTCTGATGCGGTGGATGCGCGATCCGTCGACGATGATCCAAGCCTTGCTGTACCCCGCGTTGATGCTGGTCATGTTCCGGGTCGTACTCGGCAACTCGATCTCCGCGGCCACCGGAGCCCCGGCCATCTACGGCCAGGTTCCGATGATCGCTCTCGTCGGGGCCATGTTCGGGTCCATCGTCAGCGCTGTCGGTCTCAAGGGCGAGCGGAAATCGGGCTTGCTGTCCAGGTTCTGGACGACACCGACTCACCGTGCCGCCGGCCTGCTCGGCAGAATGATCGCCGAAGCCGTCCGAGTGCTCGTCACCACCACCGTCATCATCGCTGCCGGGGTGGCGATGGGGTTCAGATTCACCCAGGGGTTCCAGGCCGGACTCTTGTTGCTTCTGATTCCGGTCGTGTTCGGTATCGGGTTCGCGGTGATGGTCACGTTCCTCGCGACCGTCGCCGGTAATGCTCCCCTGGTGGAACTGGTCTCGATCTTCTGCACCCTGTTGATGTTCTTCAATGCCGGCTTCGTTCCGGTTCTGGCGTATCCGCTCTGGCTGCAGCCGGTCGTCGCAGCTCAACCGATGTCGGTCGCGGTCGATGCCATGAGGAACCTCGCTCTCGGAGGTCCGGTCATGACACCGGTGCTCCAGACGTTGGCGTGGTCTCTGGGTCTGGTCGTGGTGTTCCTCTATCCTGCAATTCGGGGGTACAAGAAGGCATCCGCGACCGGCTGATCGAGTAGGCTCCGGCCGTCGATGGCCACGCTGGGAGGTGACGTCGTGGCCCATGGGCACCCCGAGCACCCGTCGATCTCGGTGATCATTCCGGTGAGCTCGCTCGATCCCCTGCTCGACGCTCAGTTGCAGGCATTGGCGGAGCAGGATTCCGATTATCGGTTCGATGTGCTGATTTCGGACAATGCCGGTGACGGACGAGTCGGCGATCACGTGTCCTCGCACCCCCTACGGGATCGACTGCAGTTGACCTGTGTCGACGCATCCCAGCAGGTCGGCGCGGCGCATGCCCGCAATCGCGGTGCCGAGAACGCCTCCGGTGAGCTGTTGATGTTCTGCGATGCGGACGACGTGGTGCATCCGTCGTGGCTACGAACCCTCGCCGAGCTGGCCAGGTCGTTCGACGTAGCCGGTACCGCGGTGGAGACGTACACGTTGAACAGTGCACGGGCGTTGTCCTGGACTCCGACCACACCGCCGGAGGAGCAGGGCCGCACCGACTTCCTGCCCTTCGCCATCGGGGCCAGCATGGCCTGCTGGGCGTCGGTCTATCGCGATGTCGGTGGCATGGACAACCGGTTCCGGGCCAGCCAGGACGTGGAATTCTGCTGGCGCGCACAATTGGCCGGCTACACCCTCGGCTTCAGCACCGAGGCTGTCGTCGCCTATCGGCTCCGAGCCGAGCTCCGGCCCATGCTGCGACAATCGTTCCGGCTCGGCTTCGGCTTCGCCAAATTGCGCGGAATCTATCGGACGCAGGGGTGCCCGGCCATGAGGGTCCGTACCGTCGCCTCGTGGTGGACCGCCCTACTGGTTCGCAATCCGCTTCTGCCGACCTCGTGGACCGGATTGGCCCGTGGTCATTGGGCGAGGGCCCTGTTCATCCGGGTCGGCGAAGTTCGCGGCGGCATCGCCTATCGCGCCTTCTGTTGGTGACGTCCGACACACCCACTGGATCGCCGGGCTGCCCGGCCTGCAGTCTTGAGTCGCGCGCCTGTAACGGATGGATGACCGATGTTACGGTCGAGAACACGGAGCTGCCGAAACCGGCGGCACATCGCACGCCTTCACACGAGATCGAGGCCATGTCGAACACGCTTTCCCGAGTACTGCCCACGGCGGTCGCTGCCGCCGTTGCCGGTGCCCTGTGCCTGACCGGGGCGGGAACAGCTACCGCGGCACCCGCCTCCCCCACGGGCACCTCCGTGTCTGCCACTCCTGTCCTGGAGGGCGCGAACGACTTCGGCTGCGTGCCCAGTGCGGCTCATCCACGTCCGGTGGTACTCGTGCACGGAACGAAGATGGATGCGTCGACGTGGAAGACGCTCGCACCGCAGTTGAAGAGCGAGGGCTACTGCGTCTTCGCGCCCAACTACGGCGGCGTCTCGCTCCTGTTCGATCCGAGCACGACCATCTGGGGTTCGGGTGATATCGCCGAGTCGGGACGGCAGATCGGTCGGTTCGTCGACGAGGTGCTTGCCGCCACCGGTGCAGAACAGGTCGATCTCGTCGGTCATTCACAGGGCGGCACGTCCTCGCGCCAGTACATGAAGTTCGACGGTGGCACCGATCCGCAGGATCCTGCCCGCAACAAGGTGCACACTTTGGTCACCCTCGGTGCCACCAACCACGGAACGACGTTCGGCGGTCTGCAGCAGCTCTCCGAACTGCTCACCTCGCTCGGACTCCCCGGCGACGCGCTCACCCCGCTCACGTACAACATGGCCGGTGCACAGCAGTTGGTCGGCTCCACGACGTTGACGAGCCTGAACGACGGCGGAGACGTCCAACCGGGAGTCGAGTACACCGTCATCGCCACCCGCAACGACACGGTGTCGACACCTCCGGGCAACACGTTCCTCCGGTCGGGTGATCCGTCGACGGTGCACAACGTATGGGTTCAGGACGTGTGCCCGGCCGCCACGACGTCGCACATCGGCCTCGTCACCGATCCCGCGCCGCTGTACATGGTCAAGTCGGCGCTCGACCCCGGGTACGCAGCGACCACCCCGCCACCCTGCTGACACTGCACGATCCGTAGCCACCGGGGCCTCGACGACATCACGTCGCGAGGCCCCGGTCGCGTTCGAAGACCTACCGGTCCAGCTCGGTCTGCAACACGGGTCCGATTTCGGCCAGTGCGGACTGCGACGCCATCTGCCAGTGCGTCGAATGCACAGGAACCACGGTGACGTCCCCGTCGACCGCGTCCTCCCACGTCGACGCCGCGACTATTCCGGTCGGGTCGTCGACGACCGACGCGAAGAGTATCGACCGCCCGACGAATGTCGGGGGCACGTACGAGTCGATCAGCTCTGCCGAACGGGCGATCCCGTCCAGTATCCCGGCGACCCGGTCGCGGGAAATTTCGTCGAACGGAGCCGGCATCGATGCCAACAGATCCGCCACGGAATCGACCGTGAGCTCGCCGATCTCGAGATCGGAGTCCGCTCCCAAGCCGAGGCCACCGAGCATCTCTCCGGCCGACACAGGACGGTCCACGACGTGGTCGGTCCTGCCCGCGACGAACGAATCCATCATGGCCAGTGTCGACACCGACTCGCCTTCACGCTGCAGTTGCACGGCCATCGCGTGAGCGATCGATCCACCCATCGACCAACCGAGCAGGTGGTACGGGCCCGACGGCTGCACGGTACGAATCCTGTCCACGAACAGGGCTGCCCACTGCTCGATCGATTCCGGCAGCGGCTCGGCACCGGAGAGGGCAGGCGACTGCAATCCGTAGATCGGACGGTCGTCGCCGAGGTACGCCGACAGTCCGCCGAAGGCCCAGGACAGCCCCACGATGGGATGGATGCAGAACAGAGGTGACGAGGAGCCACCGAGCCGAAGAGGAATCAACGTCCCCAGCCCGGTGGAGTCCGCCCCCTCGCTCGACTCCGTCGCAGCCGTCATCCGCGCGGAGAGCGAGCCCACCGACGCGTCGACGAACAACCAGTTCAGCGGTACCGGCGCGCCGCCGAGGGCTGCTCTGAGCTTGGAGACCAACTTGACCGCCAGCAACGAGTTGCCACCGAGCGCGAAGAAGTCGTCGTCCAGCCCGACGCGCTCGACGCCCAACACTTCCGCGAACACCGCGGCGACCGATTCCTCGACCGGAGTCTGCGGAGCCCTGAACTCACGGGTTTCGAATTCCGGGGCCGGCAACGCCCGACGGTCCAGCTTCCCGGCTGCATTGAGCGGCAACGCATCGAGAACCACGAACGCCGACGGCACCATGTACGACGGCACCGCCGACCCCAATTCCGACCGCACCGCCTCGGCATCGACCGCGGCACCGACAGCAGGCACCACATAGGCAGCCAACGACTCCCCCACCGACAACTGCGCGACCACCACGACGGCCTGACTCACCGACGACAACGCCGTCAACGCCGTCTCGATCTCCCCCAACTCGATGCGCTGCCCGCGGAACTTGACCTGAAAATCGGTGCGACCGATGTACTCGAGCCGTCCGGCATCCATCGACCACCGGACCAGATCACCGGTGCGGTACATCCGCGCCCCCGCAGGACCGAACGGATCGGCAACGAAACGCTCCGACGACAGATCGGGCCGCGCAACATAGCCCCGAGCCAACTGCACGCCGGCGAGGTAGAGCTCACCCGGCACACCCGCTGGTACCGGATGCAGCCGCGAATCCAGAACGTGGACAGAGGTGTTCCACTCCGGCACCCCGATGCTCACCGAACCGTCCACCGCGACGTCCTCGGAGACGTCGCGATACGTGACACTCACCGCGGCCTCGGTTGGCCCGTAAAGATTGTGCACCCGCGCGTTCGACACTGCCCGGCACGCACTCACGGTCCGCGCGGGCAACGCCTCCCCGATCACGAAGATGTGCCGAAGCGAAGAGATGGACTGCGCAGCAACCGATTCGGCGAACACCGTGAGCATCGACGGCACGAAGTCCGTCACCGTCACGCCGTGACGGGCGATATCGGCCGCAACGGCCTCCACATCACGTTGCGCGCCCGGGGCCGCCACGATCAACCGGCCCCCGGTGCGCAGCGGCAGGAAGAACCCCCACAACGACACGTCGAACGTCGTGGCAGTCTTCTGCAAGTAGACATCCGACGCGTCGAGACCGTACTCCTGCGCCATCCACTCCATCTGGTTGACGATCGCACGATGCTCCACGGCGACCCCCTTGGGCCTGCCGGTCGACCCCGACGTGAAGAGCACGTACGCCAGATCGCCACCCACCGCGCGAGGGAACACCACCGGCCCGCTCGGCACCGGTGGGTCCGTGATGTCGACGACCGGAATCGCTGTCCCCGTGACGAATTCGTCCCGCGCCGTCGACAGAACGACAATCGGCGATGCCGTGTCGAGAATGTAGTCGTTACGCTCGGCGGGCTGATCCGGATCCACCGGAACGTACGCCGCACCGGATCGCAGCACGGCGTACATCCCGACCACCAGCTCGACCGATCGACGCATGGCCAACCCCACCAGCACGCCGGGGCCGGCCCCACGCTCCTGCAACAACGACGCAGTGGCATCCACCCGGTCCGAGAACTCCCGATACGTCAGCGACCGCTCACCGAACACCAACGCCACCGCATCCGGCGATTCGACCACCGTGCGATCGAAGCCGTCCAGCAGCACCTCGCCCGAATCGGCAGCCACCGTGCTGCCGTTGCCCCGCAGCGAAAGTTGTTCGCGCTCAGCCGAATCGAGAATCTCGATGTCACCGACCACGACACTCGGACGAGCGGTGACCGCCTCGAGAACGGTCACCAACCGCTGCCCGAAGGACGTCATGGTCGACTCGTCGAACAGATCCGTCGCATACATCAACTCGACGGCCGGTCCTGCGCCGTCGCCCCGCTCGGTGAAGGTCACCTGGAGGTCGAATTTCGCCGATGCCACGCCGGAACCGAATGCCTCGACCCCGAGATCGGGCAGCTCGAAGGAACCCTGTGAGAAGTTCTGGAAGAACAGTGCAACCTGCACCAGTGGATGTCGTCCTTGCGAGCGCACCGGATCGAGTACCTCGACCAGACGCTCGAAGGGCACGTCGACGTTGTCGAACGCCTCGAGGTCGGCCGTACGTACCGTGTCGAGAACCTCGGCGAACGAGGCATCCGGGGCAACGGGGGTTCGCAGCACCACCGTGTTGACGAACATGCCGACCAGATCGTCGAGCCGGGCGTCGCCGCGGCCACCCACCGGCGCACCCACGGCGATGTCGGCCGTGCCCGACAGTCTCGCCAGCAGCACGGCCAGCGCGGCGTGCACCACCATGAACGGGGTCGACTCGCTCGTGCGGGCGCACTCGAGCACTCGGGCGTGCAGCTCGGGTTCGATGTCGAACGACACCACCGCCCCTCGTCCCGACGCGACCCGAGGGCGCGGCCGGTCGGCGGGCAGCTCCAACTGTTCGGGTAGGCCGTCGAGCGCATGCTGCCAGTACCGAATCTGCTTGTCGGCAACAGAGTTCGGGTCCGATTCGGAACCGAGCATGTCCAGTTGCCACAGCGTGTAGTCGACATACTGAACCGGCAGCGGCGTCCACTGCGGTGCCGATCCGCTCCGTCGCGCGAGGTATGCCGCCATGACGTCCCGAGACAGCGGAGCCATCGACAGTCCGTCGGCCGAGATGTGATGCGCCACGAAGGCCAGTACGTACTCCGGTACCGAACCGGCGGGATCGGTGACCTCGAACAGTCGAACGCGGAACGGAATTTCGGTCGTGACGTCGAACCCACGCGTGAAGAACTGCGTCACCTCGGCCAGGGCGCTCTCGCGGGTGACAGGCACCACCGCCGTGTCGACCTGCGTGTCGGCCTCGTCGAGCACTCGCTGATATCCGCTGCCGTCGATGTCGGGGTAGACGGTGCGCAGCGATTCGTGGCGACCCACCACATCGAGGACGGCGGCCTGCAGCGCATCGACGTCGAGCGACCCGCGCAGCAGTAGGGCAACCGGTACGTTGTTGATCGCGGACGTGGTGTCGAGTCGATTCAGGAACCACATGCGTTGCTGAGCGGACGAGAGCGGAATGTGTTGCGGCCGGGCCCTCGAGGCATCGAGCCGGGCCCGGACCGGAGCGTCGACGGAGTCGGCTGCGTTCGCGAGCGCTTCGACGGTGGACGACTCGAACACCGAACGCGCAGGCACGTGCACGCGGAGTGCCGATCCCAACCTCGCAGCGAGTTTGGTGGCGATCAACGAATTGCCGCCGAGCGCGAAGAAGTCGTCGTCGAGACCGACGCGTTCGACCCCCAGCAACTCGACGAAGATGTCGGCTACCGTCTGCTGGGTGGGGGTCGTCGGAGCGCGGAACTCGGCGACCTCGAACACCGGCTCCGGCAACGCATCTCGGTCGAGCTTGCCGGTGGGGGTCAGCGGAATCGACTCGATCGGGGTGACCACGGACGGCACCATGTGCGCAGGCAGACTGCGTCCGGCGGCCTCGAGCAGGTTGTCGACGTCGAGCTCGACACCTGTCGTCGGCAGTACGTAGGCCGCGAGAACCGTTGCTCCCGTCGGCCCCCGGTAGCCGAGGGTCGCTGCGAACTCGACACCGTCGAGTGCGGTCAGAACGGCGTCGATCTCACCGAGTTCGATCCGGAATCCTCGAATCTGGACCTGAAAGTCGTTGCGGCCCATGTATTCGATGACGGGTCCGGTCGGCCCGTCGCGCCAGCGCACGATGTCTCCGGTTCGGTACAGCCTCGCCTGATTCGAGTCCCCCTCGACCGCATAGGGATTGGCGACGAAACGGGTTGCCGTCAGGCCGAACCGACGATGGTAGCCGCGAGCAAGGCCGGCCCCGGTGAGGTACAACTCGCCCGGCACGCCGGCCGGGACCCGACGCAGCCGGTCGTCGAGAACGTGATGACCCATCTCCCTGGTCGACTGCCCGAGCAACACCGCCTCGCCTGCGGTCAGCGGTTGCGAGATGTTGCACACCATGGACGCTTCGGTCGGCCCGTAGACGTTGTGGAACCGGCGGTCGGTGGCCCATTTCGACATCAGTTCCGACGAGAAGGCCTCACCACCGACGGCGAGCACTCGCAGGTCGGGCACATCTGCCGGGTCCAGCGAGGCCAGCGCCGCCGGCGTGATGAAGGCATGCGTGACTCGGTGGCGGCGCAACACCTCGCTCAGATCGGTACCACCGTAGACGCCCGGTTCGACGATGACCATCGTCGAACCGGCACCGACGGCCATGAGCAGTTCGAGTACGGACGCGTCGAAACTGGGGGACGCGAAATGCAGTGTGCGCGAACCGGAGTCCAGGCCGTACGTCTCGACCTGGGTCGCGGCCAGTGGTGCCAGGCCCGCCTGGGAGACGGCGACACCCTTCGGTAGGCCCGTCGAGCCCGAGGTGTAGATGACGTACGCGAGATCGGACGCGCGAATCGGTGCGCGGCGATCGTCCGCGACCACCGGGCCGTCCGACAGCCCACTCAGTTCGTCCTCGACATCGGATGCGTCGAGCACGATCCACGACACCGCGTTCGGCATCGCAGCCTCGAACTGCGTTGCTGTGACACCCATTCGGACAGCCGAATCGGTGGCCATGTGCTCGATACGAGCAGCCGGGTAATTGGGGTCGATCGGCACGAACGCTGCCCCGGTCTTGGCCACCGCCCACACCGCCATGACCGATTCGATCGATCGGGTCAGGGCCAGCGCCACGAAGTCCCCTGGCCCGACTCCACGTGCGAGCAGCAGGCGAGCCAGCCGGGAGGATCGGGAATCGATCTCCCGGTAGGTCAGCGACCGGTCCCCGAATTCGGCAGCGATGCCGTCCGGGTTCTTCTCCACCGCGGCCGCCAGCAGAGTCGGCAGCGCAACGGTACGGGCGGGCCGAGTACGCGTCGGCCGAGACCGGGTGGGCCTGGGACGGGCCGGCCGGCCCCCCGCTCGGCCGCCGGACTCGGACGGTGTGCCGGTCGATCCATCCGCACTCATGTTAAGCAATGACTCCTCACCAGTTCTTCGCCGCACCGTCGACCGTGGAGGCGACCGACGGTCACCCCCACGGTTGATCGTTCACGCGGTGGTCGGCGTTGCAGTTGGCCTCAGCCTATCGGTCGGCCCGTCCCGATCGGTTCAGGCAGACGGTGCACCGGGATCCCGTCCTGCATCGCCTCGTGGCGGTCACCGTCGACCGAAACGACGGCGACGAGATCCTCCCGATCGTCGGATGCCGACTCTTCGAGGGCAGCGATCGCTGCTGCGGTGAGGAACGCGTGCGTCGCCCATTCCGCGGACACGATCTCGGCGGCGTCCTCGGCCGACTGCGCCTGATCGAGGATCAGGGCCGCACCTGCCGTCACCGCGACCACTCCGGCCAGCACCGCCGCAGCGGTGTCGAAACGAGCGGGAACCGCGAGCCGCGAATCGTATTCGACCGACCACTCGGTGACGGCTCTCGCCGCCAGTGCCGCGAGGGTTCCGTGATCGACGACGGTTCCGTCGTTCCCGACCAGGGCCGGACTGTCGGGCCCGAGAACCGCGGTCCGATCGGTGTAGGTCACCGGTCGCGGGGAATGGGCGGCGATCGCATCGACGATGTCGGTGCGGCCGAGTGGGACGACCGTCATCGACCCGGCCCATGCCGGTACGTCGTCTTCGTCGACGACCGCAACCGTCGCGCCCGTCGGCTCGACCGACGCGGTCGTACCGTCCGAATCTGCCGGATCGACGGGAACGAGGGCCGCTCCCGCTTTCGCGACCGCCCAACGCGTCGCGACGGCCTGAACCCCGTCCACGATGGCGACGGCGACGACGACGCCCGGCCCGACGCCGTGGTCGATCAGGAGGCGGGCCAGACGCGACGACTGCTCGTCGAGCTCACGGTAGGTCGTCTCGGCACCGCCCGTGGACAGTGCGGGCGCATCGGGATCGGTGTCGACCGCGGTGGTGAGCACCTGGGGCAGTGTCAGATCCGATCGAACCGGTGCCGAACCGGTATCCGTGGTCTCTCGCGCGTCGGACAGCACCGCTCGTTCGGCGGCATCGAGTACGTCGATGTCTCCGACGATCGCAGACGGTGTTACCGCCACGGCCTCGGCGATACGAGTGAATCGGGCTGCCAGCGATGCCACGGTGGACTCGTCGAAGATGTCGGCGGCGTACACCCACTCCACGATCAGGGTTCCGGTCCCCGACTCCCCTTCGGCGTGCTGTGTCTCCACCGTCACCTGCAGATCGAACTTCGCCGTCGGCTCGAAGCCGCTCACGGGTTCGACCACCAGGTTCGGCAGCTCGAAGCGCGCATCGCCGTGCGGTTCGACCGACAGGACGGTCTGGAACAGCGGGGTGTACCCGGCATGTCGGTCCGGGGCGATGGCGTCGACCACTCGCTCGAACGGCACGTCGGAGTTGGCGAACGCCCGAAGGTCGTTCTCGCGCAGCGTGTTCAACAGTTCTGCGAAGGTGGCGTCCGGGTCGACGTTCGTCCGCAACGCCAGTGTGTTGACGAACATCCCGACGAGCCCGTCGAGTTGTTCGTGCCCGCGGCCGGCGATGGGTGTGCCGACCGCGAAGTCGCGCGAGCCACTCATTCTCGACAACAACACGCCGAGTACCGCGTGCAGCACCATGAACAGGGTGGCGTTGTTCTCGCGCGCGATGGCGACGAGCCCGGAGTGGGTCGATTCGTCGAGCTGGGTACTCAATCCGGCCCCGCGCAGTGTCGCGGTGGCAGGCCGAGGTCGGTCCCACGGCAGCGACACGACCGGAGTGATGCCGGCCAGTTCGTCCGCCCAGAATGCCAACTGCTCGGACAGTATCGAGCTGGGATCGCTGTCCGATCCCAGGACCTGACGTTGCCACACGGCGAAGTCGGCGTACTGCACCGTCAGCGGTTCGGGAGTGTAGGCATTTCCCGAGGCTGCAGCGAGGTAAGCGGTCATGACGTCGCGGGCCAGGGGCGTCATGGACGCGCCGTCCCCACTGATGTGGTGCATGACGATGACGAACACGTGCTCGTCCGGGCCGGTGCGGAACAGGGCTCCGCGGATCGGTGGTGCCGCGGTGACATCGAAGCCGCCGTGGATCATCGCGCGAACACGATCGGCGGTGTCGGCATCGCTCGGCGCATCGACGGGCGTCAGGTCGGGAACGACACCCTCGACGTCCATGATCTCCTGGTAGGGCGAACCATCGGTGTCCTCCGGATACCGGGTACGAAGCGACTCGTGGCGTTCCACCGTCGAGGTCACCGCAGCCTGCAAAGCAGCGACGTCCAATTCACCCCGGAGACGCAGGGCCAACGGCATGTTGTACGCCCCGGAATCGGGGTCCAGTCGGTTGAGTACCCACATGCGCTGCTGGGCGAGCGAGAGCGGAACCCGTCCGCCGGGTGCCCGTCGCCGCAACGGCACGTCGTTCGCGTCGTCGATACGCGATTCGGCCCGAGCTGCGAGCGCGGCAACGGTCGAGGCCTCGAACAGATCTCGAACACCGACCTTCTTGCCGAGCGCCGCAGCGACGCGTGCGGCGACCCGGGTCGCGATGAGCGAGTTGCCGCCGAGATCGAAGAAGTCGTCGTCCGATCCGACGCGCTCCACGCCGAGCAGTTCGGCGTAGATCTGCGCGATCGTCTCCTCGACGGCAGTTGCGGGAGCGCGGAACGTCTTGACCTCGAACACTGGTTGCGGCAATGCTTTTCGGTCCAGCTTGCCACTGGTGTTGAGCGGGAACTCCGAGAGCACCATCACCGTGGACGGCACCATGTATGCCGGCAGTGCACCGCCGACGAACGTGCGCACCTCGGCCGGGTCCAGCGTTCGGTCCGGCCCGGGAACGACGTAGCCCACGAGCTGATCTCCGGCACCTGTCGTCGCGACCACCGCGGTGGCCTGATTGACGTCGGGATGAGTCAACAGCGCGGTCTCGATCTCGCCGAGTTCTATACGCTGGCCACGGAACTTGACCTGGAAGTCGGTGCGTCCGATGTACTCGAGCACCCCGACCGTGTCCTGGCCCGGACGCCATCTGACCAGGTCACCGGTGCGGTACATCCGGTCACCGTTGGTGGCGAACGGGTTGGCCACGAACCGGTCCATCGTCAGGTCGACGCGGCCGAGATAGCCGTCGGCGAGCTGGGTGCCCGCCAGATACAGCTCACCCGCGGTTCCTGCTGCCACCGGGTGCAGTCGCCCGTCGAGAACGTAGGCCTGGGTGTTCCACTCCGGCGCACCGATCGGAACCGTCGAGACATCCCCCGGCCTGGTCTCCCAGAACGTCACCGTCACCGCGGCTTCGGTCGGCCCGTACAGGTTGTGAATGCCGGCCGAGCTGATCGCTCGGAAATCGGTCACCGTTTCCGGCGGTAGCGCTTCGCCGACCACGAACACGTGCCGAAGCGAACGGCACTGTTCCGCTGTGGCGTACGCGGCGAACACCGTGAGCATCGACGGTACGAAATCGGTGATGGTCACGCCGTGCCGAGCGATCCGATCGGCGACGTACGCGGGATCGCGATGGCCGTCCGGTGTGGCCAGAACAACCGTTGCACCGACCCAGAGCGGTAGGAAGAATCCCCACAGCGACACGTCGAATGTCGTTGCAGTCTTCTGCATGTAGACATCGTTCGCGTCGAGCGAATACTGCTGCACCATCCAGGCCATCTCGTTGACGACGGCTCGGTGCGACACCGCAACGCCCTTGGGTCGTCCCGTCGATCCCGAGGTGAAGATGACGTAGGCGGTGTTTCCCGGGCGCACCGGTGCCAGTCGATCGGCGTCGGTCAACGCACCGGTCGCGTGAACGGTGAGGTCGAGAGTGTCGAGTTCGAGAATCGGGAAACGCTCGGGTAGACCCGCCCGATCACCACTGGTGGAGAGGACGACGACCGGCTCCGCGGTGTCGAGGATGTACTCGATTCGATCCGAGGGGTGGTCCGGATCGATGGGCACGTAGGCACCACCGGCTTCGAGGACGGCATAGATGCCGACCATGAGGTCGATCCCGCGCCGCATTCCGAGTGCGACGAGCGATTGCGGCCCGACACCGAGAGACACCAGGTGTCGCGCCAGGCGTTCGACCCGATCCGAGAACTCCGCATACGTGACGGTCGTGTCCTCGAACACCACTGCCGGCGCATCCGGATTCGCAACCACTCGGGCCCGGAACTGCTCGGTCAGCATGACGCCTGCGTCGACCTCGTGCGCGGTGTCGTTCCAGGTCTCGATCACGCGGGTTCGTTCTCGAGCCCCGAGTAGATCGATGTCGCCGACCGCGACCGTGGTGTCGGATACGAAGGTCTCGAGTATGCCGACCAGGCGTGCCAGCACGGAGTCGATGTACGCGGGATCGAACAGATCACTGATGTACTTGAGCGTGAACGAGATTCGGTCCTCGGCCACGACGAGCAGCGTCAGCGGGTAGTGGGTGTTGTCGTTGGAGCTCACGCCCTCGACGGTCATGCCGTCGATGGCCGCGGCCTGTTGCGTCAGTTGCGCTTCGTCCACCGGGTAGGACTCGAAGATGGTCAGCGTGTCGAACAGATTGCCGACGCCGATCGCCCGCTGGATGTCGACCAGCCCCATGTGGTGATGGTCGAGAAGATCTGCTTGTTCACCCTGGATCCGGCCGAGGTACGACTCCACCGTCTCCGCCGGGTCGAATCGCACTCGGACCGGAATGGTGTTGATGAACAGCCCGATCATCGACTCCACGCCCGGCAGACCTGCGGGCCGACCGGAAACCGTTGCACCGAACACGACGTCGGTTCGTCCGGTGATGTGAGCGACCAGCAGACCGTACGCCGCCTGCACCAGAGTGTTGACGGTGACGCCGAGCCTGCCACCGAGCGCTACGAGCGCCGCAGTGGTCTCGACATCGGTCGACGACTCCGCCTCGGCCGATCTCGACGAGATCTCTCGTCCGACACTCGGCGGAGCGACGAAGGTCGGTTCCTCGACACCGTCCAGTGCCCGAGTCCACGCGCTCAGAGACGCAGCCGGGTCCTGTTGATCGAGCCACGCCAGGTACGAGCGATACGTCCGCACCCGAGGCAGCGACTCGGTGGAGCTCTGCGCCGCGTACAGGTACAACAGTTCCTTCATCACCAGCGGCAACGACCATCCGTCGAGCAACACGTGATGATTGGTCATCGCGAGCTTGTACGTGGTCGGCGTGATCCTGACGAGCAGGAATCGCAACAGCGGCGCGGTGGAGACATCGAAGTGTCGACGCTGATCCGCGGCCAGAGCGTCGGCCACGGCAGCGTCGCGTTCGGGTCCGTCGAGATGGGACAGATCGATCGTGTTCCAGGGCAGCCGAACATTTCGCTGGACGATCTGCACCGTCTCGCCGTCCGCGGTCGCGGTGAAGGACGTCCGTAGATTGTCGTACCGGTCCAGGAGTGTCTGCGCCGCGCGGTGCAGGCGATCGTCGTCGACGTCACCGGCGAGGTCGAGCACCACCTGCATCGTGTAGACGTCGATCGACGCGTCCGCGAACAGTGCGTGGAAGAGCAGTCCCTGCTGCAGCGGCGACAGAGACCAGATGTCCGTCAGCTCCGGGTACCGCGCCTCGAAGGACGAGATGTCGGGCTGTGAGAGCCGAACCAGCGGCACGTCCGACGGCGTCAGGCCACCCGAGCCGGGGGCCTCGGCATGCGCTGCGAGCGCGGTCAACGCGTCCGACCACAGCTGTGCGAGCCGCTCGACGGTCGCCTCGGCCACCGCTCCGGTCGGGAATGCGAACGACGCACTCAGTACGCCGCCGTCGTCGGTGTCGAGGACGATGGCATTGATGTCGACGGTCTTGTTGGCAGCCATGTCGGCGTCACCGGCCGCCGACAGCTCGTTGTCCGCTGCGGGTAGCCATCCGAGCGACTTCATCTCGTCCGGCACCTCGCCGGTGTTGACGCGTCCGAGGTAGTTGAAGCTGATCTGGCCGGTGCCGAGTTCGGAGAGCTCCGCTGCGGTCTCGGGGTTGAGGTACCGCAACAGTCCCCAGCCCATTCCTCGCTCGGGCAGCTCCAGCATCTGCTCCTTGACCGCCTTGACCGCCTCGCTCAATTGCCGGCCACCGGCGAATGCGGCATCGACGTCGATACCGGTGAGGTCGAGGCGCACCGGGAACAGGCTGGTCAGCCAGCCGACGGTGCGTCCCAGATCGGCTCCAGGCACCACTGCTTCCTCGCGGCCGTGCCCTTCGAGCTGCACCAGCGTGGCCGGTGCCGACATTCCGTGCTCCGCACGCAGTTTCGTGACCGCGAGCGCCAACCCGGCGAGCAACCCGTCGGCGACGCCACCGCGGAAGATCTCCGGCACGGTCGTCAACAGACTGCGGGTCACCTCGGGTGTCAGTTCGACATCGACCCTGTCGAGGGTGGCAACGACGTCGAGTGCAGGATCGAAGGGACGCTCGCCGAGAACGGGGTCCTCGGTGTCGGCGATCCGACGCCACATCGGCAGTTCCGCCAGGCGCGCCTGGCTCGAGGCCGCATCGACCAACGCATGCGTCCACCGCCGCATCGACGTTCCCACCTCGGGAAGAGCCGGGTTCGCTCCCGCGGACAACTGTGCCCACGCGGAGACGAAGTCGGGGATCAGGATTCGCCAGGACACTCCGTCGATCACGAGGTGATGGGCGATGACGGAGAGCGTGCCTGCTTCGGTGGGGCCGTGATCGACCCATACGAAGGCCAGCATGCGCCCGGCCTCGGGGTCGAGGGTTCCGACAGCGGAATCGAATGCCGTTGCAGCGGAATCCGTGTCGGCCACGGTCAGCAACGAGCCCGCGTCGACACTCCCCGGTGCCGCAGCGTCGAGCCCCCACCCACGGTCGTCGTGGACCAGGGTGGAGCGCACCACGTCGTGTCGATCGATCACGGCGTTCAGCGTCGCGAGAATTCCGGCTCGGTCTATGCCGATCGGGAGTTCGAGCGTGACGGCCTGGTGGAAGCGCGACCGGCCCCCACTGCGCTCCATCAGTGCGGCACCGAACGGCGGCAACGGCATCCAGCCGATTCCACCGCCGTCGAGTTCCTCGAGCACGACCGCGTCGCTGCCTTCGCCGACGGTCACCGCGATCTCGGCGAGACCCGCGACGGTCTTGCGCTCGAACACATCTCGTGGCCCGAATTGGATTCCCCGTGCCTTCGCGCGGGAGACCAGCTGGATGGAGACGATGCTGTCGCCCCCGAGCGCGAAGAACGAATCGTCGACGCCGACGGTGTCGAGTCCGAGCACGTCCGCGAAGACCTCCGCGATGATGCGTTCGGTATCGGTACTGGCGGTGCGGTATTCGGCGTCGCTTCCGAACTCCGGTTCCGGTAGCGCTCGTCGGTCGAGCTTGCCGTTCGGGCCGAGCGGCAAGGCGTCGAGAGTCACGAGACCGGCGGGAACCATGTACTCGGGCACCGATGCGGCGACGGCAGCGGTGACCGCGTCGGCGTCGATCGCCGCCCCGGCAGCGGGCACGAGGTAGCCCACCAGGATTTCACCGGCCGACGGCGTCCGACGCACGAGGACCACAGCCTGGTCGACGGACGGGTGTGCCGTCAGCGCGGCCTCGATTTCGCCCAGCTCTATCCGCAGTCCGCGCAGTTTGACCTGGAAGTCGGTGCGACCGAGGTATTCGAGCTCACCGTCGGTGGTCCACCGAACCAGGTCTCCGGTGCGGTACATCCTCGACCCGGCAGTGCCGTGCGGGTCGGCGACGAACCGGTCCGCGGTGAGGTCCGCCCGCCCCAGATATCCACGGGCGAGTTGAACCCCGGCGAGATACAGCTCCCCGGGTACCCCGACCGGAACCGGGTGCAGGCGTGCATCGAGCACGGTGACTCGGGTGTTCCAGACCGGAGCGCCGATGGGGACCGACGCGATGTCGGCCGGCACCACGCGGTGGTAGGTCACGTCGACTGCGGCCTCGGTCGGCCCGTACAGGTTGTGCAGCTCGGTGGTCGGCAGTGCAGCGCGCAGGGCCGAGGCGACCGAGGCAGGCAGCGCCTCGCCGGAGGCGAAGACCGCACGCAAACCGGTGCACTTCGAGACGCCGTCGGCGGCGGCGAACACCGCGAGCAGCGAGGGCACGAAGTGGGCAACGGTGATACCGCGTTCGGCGACGGTGTTCACCAGGTAGATCGGATCCCGATGACCGTCGGGTTCGGCGATCACGAGCTCGGCACCGATCTGCAACGGCCAGAACAGCTCCCACACCGACACGTCGAACGTGACCGGCGTCTTCTGCAACACCTTGTCGCTCTCGGTGAGTGAGTACTCCGCCTGCATCCACAGCAATCGGTTGACGATCGACTCGTGGCTCACCGCGACACCCTTGGGGCGACCGGTCGATCCGGACGTGAAGATGACGTAGGCGATGTCGGCGGGCCGCAGCGGTGCGATCCGCTCGGCGTCGGTCATCGGTGCAGCGGACACACCTGTGGTGTCGACGGCGTCGACCAGGATTCGGGTGACATCGGATCGGAGTTCGGTGCCGTCTCGCTCGGTCGTGAGCAGGACCACCGGTGCCGCGGTGTCGAGGATGTACCCGATTCGTTCGGAGGGCAGATCCGGATCGACCGGAACGTAGGCACCACCGGCGGTGAGCACCGCATAGATGCCCACCAGCATGTCGACCGATCGCCGCATGGCGGTCGCCACGACGGTTTCCGGGCCCACCCCTTCCGAGACGAGAACTCGCGCCAGTGCGTTCACGCGGTCCGAGAACTCGCGATAGCTCACCCGTTCGTCGCCGAAGCTCGTCGCGATGTTCTCCGGGCTCGCCGCAACCCGGGACTCGAACAGGGACACCAGCGTCGCCGCAACATCCACCTCGTGCCCGGTCGCGTTCCACTCCTCCAGGACGCGCGAGCGCTCACCGTCCTCGAGAATGTCGACGTCACCGACCACGCGATCCGGGTCGTCGACGAGAGTGCCGAGAACGCGCACCAGGCGACGCGCGAGCGAACTCATGGTCGACTCGTCGAACAGATCTGTGGCGTAATCGAATTGGACGTCGATACCGGCGGGAGCGCCGGATTCGTCGACGTTCTCCCACAGTGTGACCTGCAGATCGAACTTGGCGAACGCGCTGCCGAGGTCTATTCCCTCGACAACGAGCTCGGGCAGCGTCAACGTCTGCCGTTCGAGGTTCTGGAAGGTCAGCATGACCTGGAAGATCGGATGCCTGGCCTGAGACCTGTCCGGTGCCAGCTCGTCGACGAGCCGCTCGAACGGCACGTCGGCATGCCCGAAGGCACCGAGATCGGCGTCTCGGACGAGCGCCAGTTGCTCGCGCAACGACGCCGCCGGGTTCACCCCGGTACGCAGCGCGAGCGTGTTGACGAACATGCCGACGAGTCCGTCCAGATCGGCGTCGCCTCGGCCTGCCACCGGGGTTCCGATCGTGACGTCGTCGGTTCCCGCCATCGAAGACAGCAACACGGCCAGGGCGGTGTGCACCACCATGAAGTCGGTCGCATTGGCGGATCGAGCGAGGCGGGCGATGTTCGACTGCAGGGCCGCATCGATCGAGAAGTTGTACGCCGCACCACGATACGACGCCACGGCGGGCCGTGGACGGTCGGTGGCCAGATCGAGCTGCGCCGGCGCTCCCGCGAGGACCGCCGTCCAGTACGCCAACTGAGCTGCCAGTGGCGACTCGGGGTCGTCCGCCGAACCGAGGACGTCCCGCTGCCACAGGGTGTAGTCCGCGTACTGCACGGCAAGTGGTGCCCACTGCGGACTCTCCCCCGCTACGCGGGCGGTGTAGGCGAGCATGACGTCCCGGGTCAGCGGTCCCATCGAGAATCCATCCGCGGCGATGTGGTGCGCCACGAACGCCAGTACGTACTCGGACTCGCTCAGCCGCAGAATCCGGACCCGAACCGGAACGGCACGGGTCACGTCGAATCCGGCCGAGACGAAGGTTCGCAGGACCTGCTCCACGGAGCCGGCATCGACGTCGTCGACGGCCACCGTCACGCCCGCCTCGGCGGTACCGAGAACCACCTGACTGCCTCGTCCGTCGACCTCCGGGTAGACGGTGCGCAGAATTTCGTGGCGTGCGATCACATCGAGGACGGCACTCGACAGAGCATCGGCATCGATATTGCCGGACAACCGAATTGCCACCGGAATGTTGTTCACGGCAGAGGTCGGATCGAACTGGCTCAGGAACCACATGCGCTGCTGCGCCATCGACAGCGGAACCACGTCGGGCCGCGGACGTGCCGTGAGGGCCCGTCGTGCACCGGTGCCCACCTTGGATTCGACGGCACGGGCGAGCGAGAGAACGGTCGGCGACTCGAATATCGATCGCACCGGCACCTGAGTGTCGAGCGCGGCTCCCAGTCGGGAGACCACCTGGGTCGCGATCAGCGAGTTGCCGCCGAGCGCGAAGAAGTCGTCGTCCAGACCGACGCGTTCCACCGAGAGCACCTCGGCGAACACCGTCGCCACTGCCTCTTCGACCGGGTTGGTCGGTGCGCGGAACTGTACGGTCTCGAACTGCGGCTCCGGCAACGCTTTTCGGTCCAGCTTCCCGTTGGCGTTGCGAGGCAATGCATCGAGGATCACGAAAGCCGACGGAACCATGTACGACGGCAGCCGGCCGGACAGAGCCGAGCGCAGCCCGTCGGGGTCCACCGTGGCACCGGCAGCGGGCACAACGTAGGCCACGAGCCGGGCACCGAGTCCGGTGTCGTCGAGTGCAAGCACCGCAACGTCGCCGACCTCGCTCAGCGACCCCAGTGCAGCATCGATGTCACCGAGTTCGATGCGGAATCCACGGATCTTGACCTGGAAGTCGGTTCGGCCGACGTACTCGAGTTGGCCGTCCTTGCGCCAGGTGACGAGGTCGCCGGTGCGGTACAGCCGTCCGCCCGGAGTGAACGGGTCGGCCACGAAGCGCTCCGCGGTCAGGTCCGGCCGAGCGACGTAGCCCTCGGCCAGCTGCACGCCCGCGAGATAGAGCTCGCCTGCCACGCCAACCGGTACCGGTGCCAGGCGTGAGTCCAGGACGTAGACCCGAGTGTTCCATTCGGGTTCACCGATGGGTACGGAGGTGCCGCTCGTCCGGGCGACGCGATGTGCGGTCACCGACACAGCGGCTTCCGTCGGGCCGTACAGGTTGTCCAGTCGCGCGGTGGAGGCACGCAGTGCGCGGTCTGCGGTCGCCACCGGAAGCGCCTCACCGATCGCCAGGATCCTCTTCAGACTCTCGGGAAGTGATCCCGCCGACGCGGCGACGAGGGCGTCGAGCACGGAGGGCACGGTGTGCAGCGTGGTGACCGATCGTTCGGCGATCAGGTCCACCAGATAGGCCGCATCACCCTGTGCACCGGCCTCGGCGATCACGACGGCACCGCCGGAGATCGTCGCAACCCAGAATTCCCAGACGGACAGGTCGAACGTCGCTGCGGTTTTGAGCAGCACCCGGTCGGTGCTGTCGATTCCGTAATGCTCTGCCTGCCAGAGCAACTGGTTGACGATCGCGCGGTGGCTCACCGCGACGCCCTTGGGTCGACCGGTCGATCCGGACGTGAAGATGACGTACGCGGTGTTGGCGGCGCGCAGCGGAGCGGTGCGCTCGGCGTCGGTGACGGGCGCATCGGACAACGCCGCATCCGAACCGTGCAGCCTGGGGTCGGTGTCGATCGACACGACCGGCACCGTTGCGGTGTCGATGTCGACACCGGCGGTGCTGAGCACGAGCGCCGGAGCGGCGACCTCGAGGATGTAGGTGTTCCGGTCCGCGGGCTGATCGGGGTCGATCGGCACGTACGCGCCGCCGGCCTTGGTGACTGCGTACATGGCCACCAGCAACTCGACGGACCTGCGGATCGCCAGGGCCACGGTCACCTGGGGGCCGACCCCCGAAGCGATCAGGACCCGCGCAAGCCGGTTGATCCGTGCGTCGAACTCACGGTAGGTCAGCGATTGCCGTGCATCGATCAGCGCGATCGCGTCCGGGTCCGCCTGCACCCGACGGTCGAACAGTGCCGCCAGGGTCGGATCGGAGTCGACCGGATGCGCGGTGTCGTTCCATTCGTGCACGATGGTGTTGCGTTCGGTCGCAGTGAGGACATCGAGATCCCCGACGACGACCGAGGGGTCGTTCGCCACGGCCCGCAGCACCTCGACGAATCGCTCGACGAAACCGTCGATGGTCGATCGGTCGAACAGGTCTGTGGCGTAACTGAATTCGGCCGCCAACTCGGCCGGTGAACCATCCGATTCGTACTGGTCCGATATCGACAGCTGCAGATCGGTCTTGGCCGTCGTCGTGTCGGCGTCGACCGCACTGACCGTCAGCCCGGGGAGCTCGAACGTCGAATCGGCGAGGTTCTGGAAACTCAGGCCGATCTGGAACAACGGGTTGCGGGCGGTCGAACGGACCGGGTTGAGAACCTCGACGAGGCGCTCGAACGGCACATCCGCATGCGCGAATGCGGACAGGTCACGCTCGCGCGACTGCGCGAGCAGCTCCTCGAACGTCATCGACGGCTCGACCGTCGACCGGAACACCAACGTGTTGACGAACATTCCGATCATGGGATCGAGGGCACGCTCGCCGCGGCCGGCGATGGGGCTGCCGATGGCGATGTCCTCGGAACCGGAGAGCTTGGCCAGGAACACCGCGAACGCCGAGTGCACGACCATGAACAGCGTGGACCGATGTGCGCGTGCAAGTTCGGCGAGACCCTCGTGCAGTCCCGCGTCGACGGTGAAACGCACCGTGTCGCCACGGAAGCTCTGGCTCGGCGGGCGTGGGCGATCGGCGGGAAGCGCCAGCTGATCCGGCAGCTCGGCCAGAGCCTGCTTCCAGAACGAAACCTGCCGGGCGGCAAGTGAATCGGGATCGGATTCGGAACCGAGTACGTCACGCTGCCACAAGGCGAAGTCGACGTACTGCACGGGGAGCGGTTCCCAGTCCGGCGCGCTACCGGTCGAGCGCGCGGTGTACGCAGTCATGATGTCCACTGCCAACGGGCCCATCGAGGCTCCGTCCGCCGAGACGTGGTGGACGACGAATGCCAGAACGTACTCGGCATCGGCGACGCGGAACAGTCGGGCATCGACCGGCACCTCGGCGGTGACGTCGAAGCCGCGTCGGAAGAATTCCCCGACGACCGCCGCGACATCGTCCTGCTCACCGGCGGACAGGTCGCGGACGGTCAGGTCCAGGGAGACCTCGGCGGCCGGAAGTACCTGCTGGTACGGGCCTTCGGGCGAATCGGGGTACTGCGTCCGCAGCGATTCGTGACGTTCGAGAACGTCGAGAACGGCCGAGTGCAACGCCGCGACGTCGAGGTCACCCGACAGCCGCACCGCGAACGGGATGTTGTCCACCGACGACGTGGTGTCGAACCGGTTCAGGAACCAGTAGCGCTGCTGGGCCGACGACAGGGGCGGGCGTTCCGGACGCGGTCTCGGTGCCAGTGTCGCCCTGGAACCGGACCCGACGGCTGTCTCCACGTGCGCCGCCAGCGCCGCAACGGTCGGGCTCTCGAACAGGGCCCGTACCGGCACCACGGTGTCCAGAGCCGCGCCGAGCCGCGAGACGACCTGCGTTGCGATCAGCGAGTTTCCGCCGAGTGCGAAGAAGTCGTCGTCGAGCCCCACCCGGTCGATGCCGAGCACACCGGCGAACACATCGGCGACGGTCTCCTCGACCGCGGTGGTGGGTGCCCTGAACCGACCGGCCTCGAACACCGGGGCAGGTAGTGCGGTCCGGTCGAGCTTGCCGACCGGGGTCAGCGGGATCGTATCGAGAACCACGATGGACGCCGGAATCATGTACCCCGGCAATGACTTTCCGACGAAGGCGGCGAGTTCCTCGACATCGATCACGCTGCCGCGCACGGGCAGAACGTAGGACACGAGAGTCGTGACGCCGGAGGGAAGCAGATGACCCACTGTCACTGCGAAATCGACGCTGGGATCGGCGGCGAGCGCCGAGTCGATCTCGCCGAGCTCGATGCGGAATCCGCGCACCTTCACCTGGAAATCGGTGCGTCCCACGAACTGCAGCTGCAGGTCGTCCGTCCACCGCACCACGTCGCCGGTGCGGTACATCCGTGCGCCGTCGATGCCGTACGGGTTGGCCACGAAGCGCTCGGAAGACAGACCGGGCCTTCCGAGATAGCCGCGAGCGAGCGCACCGCCCGACAGATAGAGGTCACCCGCGACACCGGTCGGAACCGGTTCGAGTCGGGAATCGAGGATGAGCACGGACATGCCGTGGATGGGTCGACCGATGGTGATCGGTGCGCCGGGCGTCAACTCGGCGAAGCTCGAGATGATCGTCGTCTCGGTCGGCCCGTATCCGTTGAAGTACTTTCGGCCCGGTGCCCATCGGGCGAGCAGTTCGGGAGTGGTCACATCGCCGCCGACCGAGAGCACTTCGAGCGAGTCGATACCGTGCGGATCCATCGTGCCCAGAACTGCCGGGGTGATGATGGTGTGGGTGACCTTCTCCGCCTTCAGCAGTTCGGACAGCTCGGTGCCGCCGAGAATCGATGCCGGTACGACCACCAACGTCGCGCCGACGGAGAACGCTGCCATCCACTCCAGGACCGAAGGATCGAAGTTGGGCGAGCAGACGTGCAGGAACCTCGAGGCCGGCTTCAGGTGGTACAGGTCGGTTGCTGCATCGAGAACACCGCCGAGTCCGGCGTGTGTGACGACGACGCCCTTCGGCTTACCCGTCGAGCCGGAGGTGTAGATGACGTAGGCCGGGTTCTGGAACGTGACGGGCCGCAGTCGGTCGGCGTCGGTGACCGGCTCGGCGGACCGCGTGCGGACCTCGGCCACGAACTCGTCGTCGTCGAGGCTCGACCACGGAAGACTCGGGTGTCCGGCGGACAGCGCATCCGAATGCGCGCTGGTGGTCAGACCGAGCATGGCACCGGAGTCCGCGATCATGTGCCCGATTCGGTCCTCCGGATACGTGGGATCGACGGGCAGGTGGGCCGCACCCGACTTCGCCACTGCCCACACCGCCAGCACCATGAGGTAGGAGCGTTGAAATGCCAGTGCCACAACGGATTCGGGGCCCGCACCGCGTTCGATGAGAACGCGGGCGAGCTGGGAGGAGGTCGCGTCGAGTTCGGCGTAGGAGATCGATCGTCCCTCGTACCTGATGGCCACGGCCGACGGATCGAGGGCGGCTCCGGCCGTGAGTATCTCGGCCAGGGTGCCGCCGGCCAGCACGTCGTCACCGTGCACGTGTGTGAGGCGGTCGTACTCGTCGTCGTAGAGAATCGACAGGTCGCCGACCGGAACGTCCGGTGTGGTGGCAACCGCGTCGAGCAACCACCGGAATCGGCGCGAGAACACTTCGATCGTCTTCTCGTCGAACAGATCCCGCGCATAGACGAAGCTGGCCGCGAGACCGGCTCCACCGGGCTTCTCGTGCAGGGTCAACGACAGGTCGAACTTGGCGGTGTCGACCTCGACGTCCACGGCGGAGACCGTGAGTCCCGGAAGCTCGAAGTGGCTCGGCGGGAGGTTCTCGAAGGCGATCGCCACCTGGAACAGCGGATGACGCGCCGTCGACCGTTCGGGCTCGAGCAGATCGACCAGTCGCTCGAACGGGATGTCCGCGTGCGCGAACGCCTCGAGGTCCACGTCACGGATCTGTGCCAGCAGTTCGGTGAATCCTCGGCTTCGGTCGACCTTCGTGCGCAGCACCAACGTGTTGACGAACATGCCGATCACGTCGTCGAGTACTGCCTCGCCTCGTCCGGCCACGGCCGTACCGACGGCGACGTCGTCGGAGGTCGACATCCGCGCCAGGAACAGGGCGAGGGCACCGTGGACGACCATGAACAACGTGGTTCCGGTCGACTTGGCCAGCTCGGTCAGCGACTCGTGCACCTCGGCATCGATGTCGAACTGGAATCGCCCGCCCTCGTACGACTGCACCGCCGGACGGGGCCGGTCGTACGGCAAGGTCAGCTCGCTCGGCAGATCCGCCAGTGCAGTACGCCAGTAGTCGGCCTGCGTTGCCATCAGGCTGCCCGGTTCGGTGTCGTCTCCGAGAACGTCACGCTGCCATACGGCGAAGTCGGCGTACTGCACCGCCAGTGGTGTCCACGCGGGAGAGTCTCCGGCCACTCGGGCCACGTACGCAGTCATGACGTCGCGGGTCAGCGGACCCATCGACCAACCGTCGGCGCTGATGTGGTGTACCACGAACACGAGCACGTACTCGTCGTCCGAGATTCGGAAGAGCTTGGCGCGCAACGGAGCCGACTCCGTCACGTCGAAGCCCTCGGACGCGAAGGCGACGAGGTCGCCGATCACCTGTTCCGCCGAGGAGGCGATCGGGGTCAGGTCCGGTGCGACGGACGCGGCGGACAGGACCACCTGGTGCCCGGTGCCGTCCACGCTCGGGTACACGGTGCGCAGCGCTTCGTGTCGGTCGAGGACATCGGTGACTGCGGACTGCAGCGCGGAGACGTTCAGCGCACCGGAGAGCCGGATGGCCACCGGAATGTTGTTGACGGCGGATTCGGGCTCGAAGCGGTTCAGGAACCACATCCGCTGCTGTGCCAGGGAGAGCGGGATCTGCTCGGGGCGCTCCTGCGGCACCAACGGTGCCGAAGTCCCGTTTCCGACATGGCTTTCCAATGCTGCCGCCAGGGCCGCAACGGTACTGGCCTCGAACATCACGCGGACGGGCACGGTCGTGCGCAACTCGGTACCCAGCCGCGAGGCGACCCGGGTTGCGACGAGCGAGTTTCCGCCGAGGGCGAAGAAGTCGTCGTCGACGCCGATGCGGTCGATGCCGAGAACGGCAGCGAACACCTCGCCGACGATCTCCTCCATGGGATTCGTCGGAGCCCGGTACTCGGTCGCCTGGAAGTGCGGATCCGGCAGCGCTTTTCGGTCGAGCTTGCCACTGGCACCGAGTGGGAACTCGGCCAGTTCGACCAGTGCGGCCGGAACCATGTACTCGGCCAATCGTTCACGCAGCGCCCCGAGGACCTGGCTGTGGTCGACCGGTCCGTCGGCGGGAACGACGTAGCCCACCAGCTGGTCTCGACGGACCAGCACCACCGCTTGCTCGATGCCGGACAGTTCCAGCAATGCCGATTCGATCTCGCCGAGTTCGATACGCAGGCCACGCAGCTTCACCTGGAAGTCCGACCGACCGATGTACTCCAGTTCACCATCGGGGAGCCACCGCACCACGTCACCGGTGCGGTACATCCGAGAACCCCCGGGTCCGAACGGATCCGCGACGAAGCGGTCCGCGGTCAGGTCGGGGCGTCCCACGTAGCCGCGGGCCAGCTGGGTGCCTGCGAGATAGAGCTCGCCGGTCACCCCTGCCGGTACCGGAACCAGGTGCGAGTCGAGTACGTAGACAGAGGTGTTCCACACCGGCGCACCGATGGGCATGACTTCCGAGTCCTCGTCCGTGACCGCGTGATAGGTCACGTCGACCGCAGCCTCGGTGGGGCCGTACAGGTTGTGCAGTGACAGTTGTGGCAGGGCAGCGCGCAACGCATGCGCTGTCGTGGGGGGAAGCGCTTCGCCGGAGGCGAAGACCAGGCGGAGCGATTCGGCAGCGTGCGGTGCGCGCCGAGCTTCGGGTACGAACACCGACATCATCGACGGCACGAAGTGCACCACCGACACATGCTCACGAGCAATCACATCGAGCAGATACAACGCATCCCGATGACCATCCGGAACAGCGATGGCCACCGACGCACCGTTCTGCAACGCCCAGAAGAACTCCCACACCGACACATCGAACGTCGACGGAGTCTTCTGCAACACCACATCCCCGGCGGTCAACCCGTACTCGTGCTGCATCCACAACAACCGATTCACGATCGCCTCGTGCGAAACCCCCACACCCTTCGGACGACCCGTCGAACCCGACGTGAAGATCACATACGCGAGATTCGACGCCCGCAACGGTGCCGTGCGCTCGGCATCGGACAACGGCAACGGCGACAGACCCGACACATCGACAGCGTCGATATCGACCGTCTCGACCCCCGCGAACTGCACATGATCACGCGTCGTCGACAACACCCGAACCGGAGCCGCCGTCGCCACGATGTACTCGTTGCGATCCGCCGGCTGCGACGGATCGATCGGCACGTACCCCGCACCGGCCTTCACGATCGCATACATACCCACGAACAGGTCCAGACTCCGCCCGATCGCGAGCCCCACCAGCGAATCAGGACCAACCCCCACCGACACCAGAAGTCGCGCAAGACGATTCGCACGCCCCGCGAACTCCGCATACGTCAACCGCTCACCCTCGAACACCAACGCCTGCGCATCCGGAGTCTCGGCCACCTGACGATCGAACAGGTCGACCAGCGTTGTGCCCGAATCGATTTCGGACGGCTCTCCGGCACCGAGCGCGAGAACAGACGTACGCTCGGCCGGGTCGATCAGGTGGATGTCACCGATCGTGGCCGTGGGCGAGTCGGTGATCGCTGCCAGAATCCGCTCGAACCGCCGACCGAATTCGGCCATGGTGGATTCGTCGAAGAGGTCGGCGGCGTAGGTCAGCGCCACGGTCAGACCCGACGGCTCGCCTTCTGCGGCAATCGAATTCCACAACGTCACCTGCAGGTCGAACTTCGCCAGATCCGCCTCGTAGTCGAGTGCGGCAACGCGAAGACCCGGGATCTCCACCGAGGTCTGGTCGAGATTCTGGAACGTGAGCATAACCTGGAACAGCGGATGGCGGGCCTGCGACCGCGCCGGAGCCAACGCGTCGACCAGCTTCTCGAACGGTACGTCGGCGTGCGAGAACGCCGCGAGGTCGACGCCTCTCACCTCACGCAGGAAGTCCTCGAACGTCGCGTCCGATTCGACGGCGGTGCGCAGAACCAGGGTGTTGACGAACATACCGATGACGTTGTCGAGCACTGCGTCGCCACGTCCGGCCACCGGTGTTCCGATCGAGATGTCCTCGCTGGCAGAGAGTTTGGCGAGCAGAATCGCCAGTGCGGCGTGCACGACCATGAAGGTGGTCGCACCGTGTGCGCGGCCGAGCTTCTCGAGCGAGAAAACCAGGTCTGCATCGATCTCGAACTTGTACGTGCCACCTCGGGTGGTGGCGACGGCAGGACGGGGCCGGTCGGTCGGCAGTTCCAGTTGGTCGGGCGCTCCGCCGAGGCGTCCGCGCCAATATTCCTGCTGAGCCGAGAGCACCGACTCGGGGTCGTCCTCGTTGCCGAGAACCTTTCTCTGCCACAGCGTGAAGTCGGCGTACTGCACCTCGAGCGGAGTCCACTGCGGATCGTGGCCGTTCGAGCGGGCAACGTAGGCCGTCACCACGTCGCGAGTGAGCGGACCCATGGAGAATCCGTCGGCGGCGATGTGGTGGACCACGAACGCGAGCACGTGCTCGGTGTCCGACAACGCGAGCAGCAATGTCCGGAAGGGTAGCTGCACCGACAGGTCGAACGGGCGTAGAGCGAACTCGAGCAGGGTGGCGGGAAGCTCCGCCTCGTCCGCCGCCGAGATCTCCAGTTCGACTGTGGCCGAATCGGATGGGAGTACGTGCTGGTAGCCGACACCGTCGCGGTCCGGGAACACGGTGCGCAGCGACTCGTGCCGATCGAGAACGTCGGCGAGCGCGGCACGCAGCGCCGTGAGGTCGAGTGCACCGGACAGGGTCAGGGCCACCGGGATGTTGTTGACGGCGGATTCGGGCTCGAATCTGTTGAGGAACCACATGCGCTGCTGAGCCAGCGACAGCGGGACGTGGTCGTGATCCGGCTGCGCGGTCAACGGAATGCGGTGGCCGGTCGAATCCGACGCGTCAACGGCCGCGGCGAGTTCGGCAACGGTGGGAGCGTCGAAGAAGGCACGGACGTCGACGGCCGAACCACGTTCGGCGTTGACCCGCGCGATCACGCGGGTGGCGTTGAGGGAGTTGCCGCCGAGTGCGAAGAAGTCGTCGTCGACACCGATGCGTTCGATACCGAGCACGGTCTCGAAGATCGAGACCAACGCGGTCTCGGTCTCGGTGCTCGGTGCGCGGTATTCCTGCACCTGCGATGCGAAATCGGGTGCAGGCAGCGCTTTCCGGTCGAGTTTGCCGCTCGCGTTGAGCGGAAACTCGTCCAGGACGACGAACACCGACGGCACCATGTACTCCGGCATGCGCCGTCGCACGGCGTCCGCGAGGCCGTCGTGATCGAGATCGGGATCGGTGCTGACGACGTATCCGACGAGCTGCTGTTCCGACTGCTCGGACGAATGGAGCAGCACGGCCGCCTGAGTCACCTCGGGCTCGGCGAGCAGCGCCGATTCGATTTCGCCCAGCTCGATGCGCAGGCCGCGTAGCTTGATCTGGAAGTCGGTGCGCCCGATGTACTCGATGAGGCCGTCGCCGCGTCGGCGCACCAGGTCGCCGGTGCGGTACATGCGGTCACCCGGCTCACCGAACGGGTCGGCCACGAACCGGTCGGCGGTCAGGTCGGCGCGTCCGAGGTATCCGCGAGCGAGCTGCACGCCCGCGAGATAGAGCTCACCCTCGACTCCGCGGGGCGATCGCCGCAGCCCTTCGTCGAGCACATACAGGTCGGTGTCGTCGACGGCGGCGCCGATGGGAACCGAGGCCTCTTCCACCTGTTGGGTTCGGTAGTACGTGACGTCGACGGCCGCTTCCGTCGGCCCGTACAGATTGTGCAGTTCCGCGTTCGAGATGGAGTGGAACGCGTTGACGGTGCGCGCCGGGAGTGCCTCGCCGGAGGCGAACACCATTCGGAGTGAATCGGCCTGCGCAGCAGTGGGTTCGGCGACGTACACCGAGAGCATGGACGGGACGAAGTGCGTCACGCTCACGCTGCGCTCGCCGATGACGCGGGCGAGGTAGGCGGGGTCGCGGTGGCCCTCGGGCTCCGCAATCACGAGCGTGGCACCGATCTGCAACGGCCAGAAGAACTCCCACACCGATACGTCGAACGTGAACGGTGTCTTCTGCAGCACGACGTCGTCGGTGCTCATCGCATATTCGCGCTGACGCCAGGAGATGTTGGCGACGATGGCCCGGTGGCTCACCGCCACGCCCTTCGGACGTCCCGTCGAACCGGAGGTGAAGATGACGTAGGCGAGGTCGTCCTCGGTCAGGGCTCCGCGCCGGTCGGCATCGGTGATCCGCCCTTCCGGCACCTCGGTCAGGTCGACGTCGTCGACGAGAACGGTGACGGTGCCCTCGGGCAACCGAGGCATGTCCGTCGTGGTCGTCAGAACCAAGACCGGGTTCGCGATGTCGAGAACGTACCCGAGTCGATCGACCGGATGGTCCGGGTCCAGCGGAACGTATGCTCCGCCTGCTGCGGAGATCGCGTACATACCCACCAGCAGATCGAACGATCGACGGATCGACAGTCCCACCGCTGAATCGGGGCCGACACCCTGTGCGATCAGTACTCTGGCGAGACGCTCGACAGAAGCGGCGAACTCGGCGTAGGTGCGAGTCTCGTCGCCGAAGACCAGCGCAGGTGCGTCCGGGGTGCGCTCGGCCTGATCGGCGAACAGCGCGTACAGCGTGGTGGCTTCGGGATCGGCAGAACTCGACGTCGAATCGTCGGCACCGAGAACGGACACAGCATCGGTGACGACGGTCGACACGACCGAGTCCAGACCACCTTCGGTGGCCTCGATCAGGCCCGCGAGGGTGTTGGACAGCACGACCGGGACCAGCGCGTCGGGGCCGAGGACGCCTCCCATGGCCGCGTCGAGGGTGGTGATCTCCTCGTCCAGGCGGGCGTAGGTCAGTTCCGTACCGAGGTGCGTGAGAGCCACGCGGTCGGGTTCGACCGCTGCAACGCTCCGAACCAAGCGCGGAAGGTCCTCGACCGTCAGAGCTGCATCGCTTCGACGTCCTACCGCCATCTAACTTTTCCTCCTGATCGATCCACGTGCACAACCGGCGAACTCGGCATTCGTCACGACGACGCGATCACCGACTCCGCCCGTTCGATCAACGATGCCAGAGCGGCGGTCAGCCCCTCCGCACCGAGGGCGGGCAAGATACCCGGAATCAGTGCCGACAGCGTGACCGTCACCAGAGCCTGCGGCTTCATCGCAGAGCCCATCGTTGCCGACATCTGCGCCAGTTTGGCGTGCAGAGCAGCGAAATCGACCGTTGTCGATTCGTGTTCGATGGCCACCGCATCGGGTGCGACGGTCGCTGCCCGGGCAACCAGTTCGGGCAGATCGTCCACCGTCTTGGGTTTGGTTCGCGGTGCGAACTCCGCCTTCTCCTCGTCGGAGAGGATGTCGATCGACCGCAGCACCACGTCCGGATCCGACACGACGGCGTTCAGAATCCGCAGCAACCGATCGGCGAAGGTCGCGATCGACGACTCGTCGAGGATCGCCGTTGCGTAGGTGAACGTCGCCTCGATGTCGCGCAGTGCCCCGGTGTCGTCGAATCGTTCGACGGCGGTCAGCTGCAGATCGAACTTGGCCTGGTCCTCGCCCGCGGGCAAGGCCTGCACCTGCAGACCCGGCAGCTCGAACGTTCCGGTCACGTGGTTCTGGAACGTCAACATCGCCTGGAACAGCGGAGTGTAGGCACTCGATCGCGCCCGGCCGAGTGCGTCGACGAGTCGCTCGAAGGGGACGTCAGCGTGACCGAACGCCGCCAGATCCTTGTCCTTGGCCTGCTGCAACAGCTCGACGAACGTACCGCTCTGGTTCAGTCGAGTGCGCAACACGAGCGTGTTGACGAACATGCCGACGAGCTCGTCGAGTTGCTGTTCGCCGCGACCTGCAGTGGGTGTGCCGATGCTGATGTCGGAGGAGTTGCTCAGCCTCGAGAGCAGCACGGCGAAGGCGCTGTGCACCACCATGAACGTCGTCGCGGAGTGTTCGCGAGCGATCTTCTCGATCGCCGATGCGATGTCGGTGCCGAACGAGAAATCGTACGAGGCACCCTGCATCGTCGGGCGAGGCGGCCGTGGTCGATCCAGCGGGAGCGCCAACTGTTCCGGTGCTCCCGCCAACTCGGTCGTCCAGTACGCGAGCTGCTTCGCGAGCGGACTGTCGGGATCGCTCTCGCTGCCGAGCACCTCACGCTGCCACAGCGCGAAGTCGGCGTACTGGACCGGTAGCGGCGTCCATGCCGGCATCTCCCCCGCAACCCGAGCGGTGTAGGCCACCATGACATCCCGGATCAGCGGACCCATCGAGAAGCCGTCGGCGGCGATGTGGTGAGCCACCACGGCCAGTACGTGTTCGTTCACGCCGACCTGCAGCAGAGCAGCCCGCACCGGAACCGACTTCGTGACGTCGAACCCGGCACCGAGGGTTTCGGTCAGGCGGGAGATCACCGCATCCGGTTCCACCTGCTTGGGCGTCAGCTCGATTCCTACCTCGGCGACGGAACCGATCTGCTGGACCGGCCCGTCCACCGAGTCGGGGTACGCCGTGCGCAGAATCTCGTGGCGTCCGAGAACGTCGTCGAATGCCCCGCGCAGGGAGTCGATGTCGAGCTCGCCGGTCAACCGGACCGCGACCGGGATGTTGTAGGCCGAGGAACCGGGGTCGATCCGGTTGATCGTCCACATTCTTTCCTGAGCGATCGAGAGCGGAAGCAGATCGGGTCGCTCTCGGACGGTCAGTTCTCGGCGCGCACCGCCACCGACGAGCGGAGCGATGTGGGCGGCCAGGCCCGCGACGGTGGACGCCGCGAACACTGCTCGCACCGGAATCTGAGCGTCGAGCGCCTGACCCAACCTCGAGACCAATTGTGTTGCGACCAAGGAGTTTCCACCGAGCGCGAAGAAGTCGTCGTCGAGTCCGGCGCGGTCGAGGCCGAGCAGTTCCGCCACGGTGGACGCGACGATCTCCTCGATCGGAGTGACCGGGGCCCGGAACTCGGCAACCTCGAACTGCGGTGCCGGAAGGGCCCGTCGATCCAGTTTGCCGTTGGCGTTGAGCGGCAGGGCATCGAGGACGACGAACGCTGCCGGAACCATGTACGACGGCACGGCGCGAGCGAGTTCGGCTTCGACACTCGCCACGTCGAGTATCGCCCCGGACTGCCCGACGACGTAGGCGACCAGCTGGTCCCCCATCGATTCGCCGCTGTGCACCACGACGGCGGTGTCGGCCACCGTTGCCTGAGCGCGCAGGGCTGCCTCGATCTCACCGAGTTCGATGCGGAATCCGCGGATCTTGACCTGGAAGTCGGCGCGCTCGATGTACTCGAGGCGGGCCGCTGCCGGTTCGCCGTCGACGAGCGGAACCCGCCACCGCACGAGATCGCCCGTGCGATACATCCGCGTTCCGTTCGTGTCGAACGGATTGGCCACGAACCGTTCCGCGGTGAGGTCTGCTCGCCCGAAGTATCCCCGCGCGAGTTGCGTGCCCGCGAGGTAGAGCTCTCCGGTGACCCCGGCCGGAACCGGATGCAGGCGAGAGTCCAGCACGAACACGGCGGTGTTGGCCTCGGGCACACCGATCGGCACGGCGACGGTGTCGGCATCGGTGACCGGGTGCGAGGTCACCGACACCGCTGCCTCGGTCGGGCCGTAGAGATTGTGCAGCTCGGCAGAACCGTTGTGCCGCCGGAAATCCTGCGCAACCGCCGCGGGTAGTGCTTCACCGATGGCCAGGACGCGTCGCAGATCGGGTGACAGTTCGCCCGCGGCAACGGTGCCGAGCATCGACAACATCGACGGGACCAGATGCAACGTCGTCACCGAGTGTCGACGGACCAGCGTGAGCAGGTAATCGGGATCGCGATGCCCCTCCGGATTCGCGACGACGAGTCGTCCGCCCGAAGTCAACTGCGACCAGAACTCCCACACCGACAGGTCGAATGTCGCTGCGGTCTTGAGCAGCGCCGCATCGGTCTCGTCGAGGCCGTACTCCGCACGCAACCAGTTCAACTGGTTGACCACGGCACCGTGCGAGACCGCAACGCCCTTGGGGCGTCCGGTGGAGCCGGACGTGAAGATGACGTAAGCGGTGTTGTCGGCGGAAAGAACACCCGAGCGCTCCGAGGCATCCACCGGCGCGGGCGAGAAGCTCGCGAGATCGAGCTGTGTCAGATCGACGACCGTGGCTGCAGAGGAGATCTCCGGACCGACGGCACCGGATGTCAGCACGCACAGCGGAGCTGCGGTCTCCAACACGAGCGCGTTGCGCTCGGCCGGCTGATCCGGATCGATCGGGACGTAGGCACCACCGGCCACGGAGATGGCGTACATGCCCACGAGCAGATCCACCGATCGCCGAATGGCAAGCCCCACCGGCACTTCGGGTCCGACGCCCAGGCCGATCAGGTGGCGGGCCAGACGCGAGACCCGTTCGGAGAACTCACCGTACGTCAGCGTCCCGTCTTCGTGCACGAGTGCAACGGCGTCACCGTTGCGCGCTGCCGAGTCCACGAACAGATCGGCGAGCGTGGTGCCGTCTGCGGAATCGAAGTCGCGGTCGGTGTCGTTCCACTCGTCGACGATGGCGGGCAGCTCACCGTCGAGGAACAGATCGAGATCGCCGACCGGCGTCGACGGGGACGCCGCGACGGCGTCGAGAACGGCCTCGAACCGGGCGACGAGCGAGCGAGCGGTGCGCTCGTCGAACAGATCGGTCGCGTACGTCAACAAGGCATCGAAGCCGCCCGACACCTCGTCCTCGCGCGGGGCGTCCGAGACGATCAGGTGCAGGTCGAACTGCGACGTCCCGGTCTCGGTGTCCAGTGCCGAGATGTCCAGTCCGTCGAGCTCGAATTCTCGGCGAGCGAAGTTCTGGAACGAGAAGCCGACCTGGAACAGCGGGTGACGCGCCGTCGACCGGGTGGGGTTGACCACCTCGACGAGCCGCTCGAACGGTATGTCGGAGTTGGCGAACGCCTGCAGGTCGGTCTCTCGAGCCGCGTCGAGAAGGTCCTCGAAGCTCTCTCCCCCCTCGACGTCGAGCCGCAGCACCAACGTGTTGACGAACATGCCGACGAGGTTTTCGATGGCCGCTTCACCGCGACCCGCGATGGGGGTTCCGACGACGATGTCCGGCGATCCCGATATACGCGAGAGCAGGACGGCGAACGCCGCGTGCACCGCCATGAACACCGTCGCGTTGTGCGCACGTGCCAGTTCGGTCAGTCGAGCGTGCGCGGCTGCGTCGATCCGGAAATCGATACGGCCGCCCCGGAAGGTCTGCTCGGCGGGACGCGGACGATCCAGCGGAAGTTCGATCTGCTCGGGCAGCTCGGCCAGCGCAGCTTCCCAGTACCGAATCTGCTGCGCAGCAATAGATTCCGAGTCCTCCTCGGATCCGAGGACCTGGCGCTGCCACAGTGCGTAATCGGCGTACTGCACCGGCAGCGGCGCCCACGCGGGATCGGAGCCACGGGTGCGAGCGGCATATGCGGTCATGACGTCTGTGGACAACGGCATCACCGACAGACCGTCGGCGCTGATGTGGTGGATGACCATTCCGAGTACGAACTCGGTGTCCGAGACCCGGAAGAGCGCGGTCTTCAGCGGAACTCGGGTCGTGACGTCGAAGGTCGCCGACAGAAGTTCCAGAACCCGAGCGGTCACCGACTCCGCGTCGGTGTCGATCACCTCGAGTGTGGTCGGCACCTCCGACATCGGCACGATCACCTGGTGTGGGCCTTCGGGTGAATCCGGGTACACCGATCGCAGAGTTTCGTGACGCTCGATCACGTCGGAGACGGCACGCTGCAACGCGTCGACGTCGAGGCGTCCGCTGAGCCGAAGCGCGAACGGGATGTTGTACGCCGTGGACTCGGAGTCGAAGCGGTTGAGGAACCACATCCGCTGCTGTGCGAGCGAGAGCGGCACTCGGCTCGGTCGCGTCGATGCCACCAGCGCCGGACGCGCAGCTGCGCCCGAACCCTGCTCGACCCGCGCTGCCAGAGCAGCGACCGTCGGGGCCTCGAACAGCGCGCGGACGGGAACGGTCGTCTGCGCTGCAGCACCCAGCCTGGACACCACCTGCGTCGCGACCAGCGAGTTGCCGCCGAGCTCGAAGAAGTCGTCGTCGAGACCGACCCGTTCGATGCCGAGAACGTCGGCGAAGACATCGGCGACCATGCCCTCCACCGGAGTGGTCGGTGGCCGGAACTCACGTGTGCGCGCCGCCGGCTCGGGCAGGGCTCGTCGGTCCAGTTTTCCGTTGGCGGTCAAGGGAATCGCGTCGAGAACCACGAACGCCGAGGGCACCATGTACTCGGGAAGATTCTCCCCGACCGCTGCCCTGACGACGTCGATGTCGATCGTCGACTCGGCCGCGGGCACGACGTACGCAACCAGGCGTGCGGCACCGGGAGTGTCCTCGCGCACGATCACCGCTGCCTGCCCGACGGCGGGAGCGGATGCGACGGCGGATTCGACCTCGCCCAGCTCGATGCGGAAACCACGGATCTTGACCTGGTCGTCGGCGCGACCGACGAACTCGAGTTCGCCGTCGGTGGACCACCGTGCCACGTCGCCGGTGCGGTAGAGCACCGATCCGTCGCCTGCGAAAGGATCGGCGACGAACCTCGTCGCGCTCAATCCCGCGCGACCGAGATACCCGCGCGCGACCTGACCACCGGAGACGTACATCTCCCCCGGTACACCTGCGGGTACCAGCGACAGCCGTGAATCCAGTACGTACACCGACAGTCCGGAGATGGCGCGTCCCACAAGGGATCCCGATGCCTGCGCCGCGGACCGCGCGTCCACGACACGGTGCGAGACGTGCACCGTGGTTTCGGTGATGCCGTACATGTTGACCAGTTGCGGGGAATCGTCGCCGTGACGCTCGAACCAACCGGTGAGTCGTCGCAGTTCCAACGCCTCACCACCGAACACGATGTACCGCAACGAATAGTCGTCTGCCGAGCCAGCGGTGCGATCGACCTGATCGAGCTGGTAGAAGGCGGACGGAGTCTGGTTGAGAACGGTGACACGCTCACGAACGAGCAACTCCCGCAATGCTTCCGGCGACCGGGAGGTGAAGTAGTCGACCACGACGACGCTACCGCCGGTGGTCAGCGGGCCCCACAGTTCCCACACCGAGAAGTCGAACGCGAACGAGTGGAACAGCGTCCACACGTCGTGTCGACCGAAATCGAAGTGCCGAGCCGTGTTCGCCAACAACCGTACGACGTTGCGATGCGGGATCAGAACGCCCTTCGGCTTGCCCGTCGAGCCCGAGGTGTAGATGACGTACGCCGTCGATGCCGCGGACGCCGGAACCGGATCGGCCGACGCCCCGTCGCCCTCGGCCGGGGCCGTGTCGATATCGATCCTGGGAAGCGTTGCGGGAAGCGCGACGTCCACACCGGTCCATGTCAGTACGGCAACCGGACGAGAATCGGTGAGCACGAATTCGATCCGGTCGGCCGGGTAGGACGGATCGATCGGGACGTAGGCACCACCGGCTTTGAGCACCGCGAGCAGTGCCACGACGAGATCGGCGGTGCGCGGCAGCACGACGGCCACCAACGACTCCGGCCCTACTCCCTGAGCGGCGAGGACTCTCGCCAACGCAGTCGAGGACTCGTCGATCTCTCGGTAACTTCTGTGAGCACCCTCGAACACCACTGCCGGAGCGTCGGGGTCCTCGGCCACCCGAGCGGCGAACAGATCGACGATCGTGTCGAGCGAATCGGCGACGGCAGGCGCGTCCTGGGCGAGCGCGAGCACCCGGCCGCGTTCGGCTTCGTCCATCACCGGGAGGTCGCCGATTCGCTGACCCGGATCGCCGGCGACGGACTCGAGGACGCGGATCAGGCGTTCACCGAGTGCACGTGCCGTGCTGTCGTCGTACAGGTCGCGGGCGAAGGTGACGTCGATGGTCATGCCGCCGTCGACGTGGTTCTCGGTGAAGGTGAACTGAACGTCGAACTTGGCCGTCTCGACGTCGAGGTCGACTGCGCGCACGCTCAGGCCGGGGAGTTCGAGCTCGGTCTGCTCCATGTTCTGCACGGTGAGCATCACCTGGACGAGCGGGTGACGAGCAGCCGACCGCGGTGGGTCGAGTACCTCGACGAGCCGCTCGAACGGCACCTCGGCGTGGGCGAACGCCGACAGGTCCGTCTCGCGTGCCCGAGCCAGAAGCTCGGTGAACGCGTCGCCGTGATCGATGTCGGTCCGCAGCACCAGTGTGTTGACGAACATTCCGATGACGTCGTCGAGGGCTGCCTCACCGCGCCCTGCGACCGGGGTTCCGATCGCGATGTCGGTCTCACCGGACAGTCGGGCCAGCAGCACGGCGAGCGAGGAGTGCAACACCATGAACAGCGAGCTCTGGTTGGCGCGGGCCACGTCGCCGAGGCGGCCGTGCGTCTCGGCGTCGAGGGCGAGCGTGATGTTGCCGCCGCGGTACGACGACCGGTCCGGGCGGACACGATCGCCGGGGAAGGTGACCTCGTCCGGCAACGCGGACAGCGCACGAGTCCAGTGCCGAATCTGGTTCGAGACCGGTGACGTCGGATCGTCCTCGGAACCGAGGACGGCCTGCTGCCAGAGGGTGTAGTCGACGTAGCGGACGGCGAGTGGAGTCCAACCGGGCTCGGTGCCCGCGCTACGGGCTGCGTACGCAACCATCAGATCCCGAGTCATGGGACCGATCGAGAAGCCGTCCGCAGCGATGTGGTGGGTGACGAACGCGAGAACGTGGCGGTCCGAGTCGAGCTCGAACAACGCCGCACGCAACGGCGGCGCAGCGGTGACGTCGAACCCGCCCATGGCCAGCGCCGCCAGGGCCGACGGCAGTTCGGCGGTGGTGGTCGCAGTCGGCACCAGATCCGGCGTCACCTGTTCCGCAGGAACGATCACCTGAGAGGCGACGCCGTCGACCTCCGGGTAGACCGTTCGCAGGGACTCGTGTCGCTCGACCACGTCGGCCACTGCCGCGCGCAGAGCGGCAATGTCGAGATCGCCGCCGAGCTCGATGGCGACAGGGAGGTTCTCCGTCGCGGATTCGGGGTCGAACCGATTGAGGAACCACATCCGGCGCTGCGCGAGCGAGAGCGGTACCAGGTCCGGTAGATCGGTGCGCACCAGAGGAATTCGACGGCCCGAACCCGAGAGCTCGTCGAGCTTGGCCGCCAGTGCGGACACGGTCGAGGCCTCGAAGATCGTCCGAACGGTCACGGTGGTGTCGAGTGCCGCGCCGATTCTCGACGCGACTCTCGTGGCGACGAGGGAGTTGCCACCGAGAGCGAAGAACTCGTCGTCGGCACCGACGACGTCGATACCGAGAACATCGCGGAACACCTCTGCCACAACGATTTCCGATGTGGTGGACGGCGCGCGGAATGGGCGCTGCTCAATGTTCGGCTCCGGCAGCGCGCGACGATCGAGCTTGCCGTTGGGCGTGAGCGGCAGTGCGTCGAGCACGACGGTCGCGGCCGGAACCATGTAGCTCGCGAGTGAGCGCGACGCGAAGTCGGCCAGCTCGGCGACGTCGACGGTCCCGCCGACCGCGGGCACCACGTAGGCGACCAGCTGGTCGCCCGCGGCAGCGGTCTGCCGAACCAGAACGACGGCGGATTCCACGGACGGGTGTCTGCGCAACACGGTCTCGATCTCGCCGAGTTCGATGCGCAGTCCACGCAGCTTGACCTGGAAGTCGGTGCGGCCCAGGTACTCCAACCGTCCCGAACCCGAGGACACTGCACGCCAGCGCACCAGGTCACCGGTGCGGTACATGCGAGTACCCGGTTCTCCGAACGGGTCGGGAAGGAACCGATCGGCCGTCAGGTCCGTCCGTCCGAGATAGCCGCGCGCCAGCTGAACCCCGGCGAGGTACAGCTCGCCCGCCACCCCGGGAGCGACCGGAGACAGTCGAGCGTCGAGAACATACGTTCTGGTGTTCCACACCGGCACACCGATCGGAACGAGGTCGACGTCCGCCTCCGTCACCGCGTGATAGGTGACGTCGACCGCAGCCTCGGTTGGACCGTAGAGGTTGTGCAGCGCCACGCCCGGCAGGACGCGTCGGAGCCGGTCGCCGACCTCGGCGGGCAGCGCCTCCCCGGACGCGAACAGAGTCCGCAGAGAGGTGGCCGCAGGCGACGGTGCCGCGGCCACGACGGAGACGAAGACCTCGAGCAGCGACGGTACGAAGTGTGCCGTGGTGACCGACTGCGCCTCGATCGTCTCGAGCAGGTACTGCGGATCACGATGGCCCTCGGGCTTCGCGATGACCAGTGTGGCACCGATCTGCAACGGCCAGAACAGTTCCCATACCGACACGTCGAACGTGACAGGGGTCTTCTGCAGCACGACGTCGTCGGCGGCGAGCTCGTACTCCGACTGCATCCACAGCAGGCGGTTGACGATCGCCTCGTGCGTGACGGCCACACCCTTGGGCTGGCCGGTCGAACCCGATGTGAAGATGACGTAGGCGGTGTTCGACGGTGCCAGCGCACTGATTCGGTCCGCGTCGGTGATCGGCGCATCGGAGAAGCCCGACAGATCGAGGGTGTCGATGTCGATGACCTCGACGCCGTCGGCCGCCACCTCGTCGCGCGACGTGGTCAGCACGCAGACCGGTGCCGCGGTTCCGAGAATGTGCGCGATCCGCTCGGCCGGCTGGTCCGGATCGATCGGAACGTACGCACCACCGGCGGCGATGATCGCATGAATTCCGACGAGCAGTTCCACCGAGCGACGGGCAGCGATGCCCACCGCGCTCTCGGGTCCGACACCGTGGGCGATCAGGTACCGAGCCAGGCGGGCGACCCGCTCCTGGAATTCGCCGTAGGTGAGCGTGTCGTCTCCGAAAACCAGTGCGGTGGAGGACGAATCGACCTGTCCGCCGAGGGAGGCCAACGTCTGAGCTCGGTCGACCTCGTGCTCGGTGTCGTTCCAGTCGACCAGCACACGCCTGCGTTCGACGGGCTCGAGCAGTTCGATGTCGCCGACCACGGTCGAGAGGTTGCCCGCGACGGCTTCGAGAACTGTGATCAGGCGATCGCCCAGCGTGACGACCGTGGCTTCGTCGAACAGATCGGTGGCGTAGGTGACGTCGACGGTCATGCCCTGCGGAGCACCGCTGGGTCCGATCGACTCGACGAACGTGAACTGCAGATCGAACAGTGCGACCAGCGTCTCGAAATCGACACCGGAGACCGACAGTCCCGGCAGTTCGAGATCCTTCTGTCCCAGGTTCTGGAACGCGAGCACCACCTGCACGAGGGGATGACGAGCCGTGGATCGGGCGGGGTTGAGGATTTCGACCAGTCGCTCGAACGGTACGTCCACGTGGGCCAGAGCCGACAGGTCGGTCTCGCGGGTGTCGGCGAGTACCTGGTCGAATCGACGCGCCGTGTCGATCTCGGTGCGCAACACCAGCGTGTTGACGAACATGCCGATCAAGTCGTCGAGGGCAGCTTCACCGCGTCCGGCGACCGGGGTGCCGATCGCGATGTCGGCTTCGCCGGACAACCGCGACAGCAGTACGGCCAAGGAGGTGTGCACCACCATGAACAGCGAGGCATTCTCTGCTCTGGCGGCATCGATCAGTGCGCGGTGCAGATCCTCGTCGATGGAGAAGCGCACGAGCGCACCACTGTTCGACGCCACGACGGGCCTCGGGCGGTCGGACGGCACGTCGAGCTGGTCCGGCAGACCGGCCAAAGCGGTTGTCCAGTAGTCGATCTGTTGCGAGACGACAGACTGCGGGTCGTCCTCGGAACCGAGTACCTGGCGCTGCCAGAGGCTGTAATCGGCGTAGTCGATCGGCAGCGGAGACCAGAAGGGCTCCTGGTTCAGCGAGCGAGCCGCGTACGCGTTCATCACGTCTCGGGTCAGCGGGCCCAGCGAGAACCCGTCGGCCGCGATGTGGTGGACGACGAACACCAACAGGTGCTCGGTGGGGCTGACCTCGAAGAGTCTGGTTCGGAAGGGCAGGTCCTTCGACAGGTCGAATCCGGTGGTCGCGAGTTCTCGCAACGCATCCGCGACCTCGTGTGCGGCGATGTCGATGGGCGTCAGATCCGGCGTGGCCGAGGCTGCGTCGACGATGACCTGGTGTGCGGTTCCGTCGGTCTCCGGGAACACCGTGCGCAGGGACTGCTGCCGGGCCACGACGTCCGCGACCGCAATCTGCATTGCGCGGCGGTCCAGCAGACCGGACAGTCGCACGGCGATCGGAATGTTGTTGGCTGCGGATTCGACGTCGAACTTGTTGAGGAACCACATTCGCTGCTGCGCGAGCGACAACGGAATGTGTTGCGGCCGTTGCTGAGGCACCAACGGCGGGCGGCTTCCCGTGGCGACCAGTGTGCCCAACCGCGCGGCCAGATCGGCCACCGTGGAGGTGTCGAACAGCTCTCGCACCGCGATTCTGGTGTCCATGGCCACGCCCAGTCGCGAGACCAGTTGCGTTGCGATGAGGGAGTTTCCGCCGAGCTCGAAGAAGTCGTCGTCGAGACCGACACGCTCGACTCCGAGGACCTGGGCGAAGACCTCGGCAACGGTGCGTTCGATGTCGTTGGTCGGTTCCCGGTACTCGGTCACCTCGAAAGCGGGATCGGGCAGCGCCTTACGGTCGAGCTTTCCACTCGCGCCGAGCGGAAACTCCTCGAGCACGATCAGCGTCGACGGCACCATGTACTCCGCGAGCCGAGACCGCAGCGCGCCGAGAACGGCACCGGTCTCCACCGAGGCACCGGCCGGTACGACGTACCCGACGAGTTGCTCGTGGCGGACCACGACGACCGCCTGGGAGATCGAGCGTTGTGCCAGCAATGCCGATTCGATCTCGCCGAGTTCGATGCGCAGGCCGCGCAGCTTCACCTGGAAGTCCGACCGTCCCACGTATTCCAGCTCGCCGTTGCGGTTCCACCGCACGACGTCGCCGGTGCGATAGAGGCGCCGCCCGCCGGTAGCGAACGGATGTGCCACGAAGCGGTCCGCGGTCAGGTCCGAGCGTCCCACATAGCCACGTGCCAGCTGAGTACCCGCGAGATAGAGCTCACCTGCGACACCGACGGGAGTGGGATTCAGTCGCGAATCGAGCACGTAGACAGAGGTGTTCCACACCGGTGCTCCGATGGGCATCACCTCCGAATCCTCGTCCGTAACAGCGTGATAGGTCACGTCGACCGCAGCCTCGGTCGGGCCGTACAGGTTGTGCAGCTCCACTCCCGCGATTGCCCGCCGTAGCGCGCGGGCCGTGGTGGGAGCCAATGCCTCACCGGATGCGAACACCAACCGCAGCGAGGCACCCGACGCTCGGCGTCGCTCCACCTCGGGTACGAACACCGACATCATCGACGGCACGAAGTGCACCACCGACACATGCTCACGAGCAATCACATCGAGCAGATACAACGCATCCCGATGACCATCCGGAACAGCGATGGCCACCGACGCACCGTTCTGCAACGCCCAGAAGAACTCCCACACCGACACATCGAACGTCGACGGAGTCTTCTGCAACACCACATCCCCGGCGCTCAACCCGTACTCGTGCTGCATCCACAACAACCGATTCACGATCGCCTCGTGCGAAACCCCCACACCCTTCGGACGACCCGTCGAACCCGACGTGAAGATCACATACGCGAGATTCGACGCCCGCAACGGAGCCGTGCGCTCGGCATCGGACAACGGCAACGGCGACAGACCCGACACATCGACAGTGTCGATATCGACCGTCTCGACCCCCGCGAACTCCACATGATCACGCGTCGTCGACAACACCCGAACCGGAGCCGCCGTCGCCACGATGTACTCGTTACGATCCGCCGGCTGCGACGGATCGATCGGCACGTACCCCGCACCGGCCTTCACGATCGCATACATACCCACGAACAGGTCCAGACTCCGCCCGATCGCGAGCCCCACCAGCGAATCAGGACCAACCCCCACCGACACCAGAAGTCGCGCAAGACGATTCGCACGCCCCGCGAACTCCGCATACGTCAACCGCTCACCCTCGAACACCAACGCCTGCGCATCCGGAGTCACGGCCACCTGACGATCGAACAGGTCGACCAGCGTCACCTGGTCCGGTACCTCGTGTTCGGTGCGGTTCCACGCTGTCACGACTCGGTCGCGCTCGCCGTCGTCGAGAAGGTCGATGTCTCCCACCGACAGCGAGGGATCTGCCACCACGGCACCGAGTATCCGCACGAAACGTTCGGAGAACCCTCTCACCGTCGCGGCGTCGAACAGGTCGGTCGCGTAGGTCAACTCGGCGGCCATGCCCTGCCCGCGACCGTCCACTCCGATGGACTCGGTGACGGTCAACTGCAGGTCGAACTTCGCCACCTCGGCATCGAGAGCGACGCTGTCCACCGACAGACCCGGTAGGTCCACGTGCGTGCGGGTGAGGTTCTCGAACGAGAGCATCACCTGGAACAGGGGGTGCCGCGCCTGCGATCGGGACGGATTGAGCACCTCGACCAAACGCTCGAACGGCAGATCGGCATGTCCGAACGCGCCGAGCGCCACTTCGCGGGCGCGCCCGATCTGCTCCGAGAACGTCCGACCCGACTCGATGTCGGTGCGCAACACGAGGGTGTTGACGAACATGCCGACCACGTCGTCGAGGGCTGCGTCGCCACGGCCTGCGACCGGGGTACCGATCGCGATGTCCTCGGTACCGGACAGACGCGCGAGCAGCACCGCGAGAGCAGCGTGCACGACCATGAACAGCGAGGCGTTGTGCGTGTGGGCCAGCGAGGACAGTCCCCGATGGACCTCGGCCGGTACGTCGAATCGGATCGACGATCCCTGGTAGGACTGGCGATTCGGGCGCGGCCGATCGGTCGGGAGATCGAGCTGGTCGGGCAGACCGGCCAGCATGTCGGCCCAGTAATCGACCTGACCGGAGATCAGTGATTGCGGATCGTCCTCGGAGCCGAGTACCGAACGTTGCCACAGGCTGTAGTCGGCGTACTGCACCTCCAGCGGCATCCACGCCGGGTTCTCCCACGCGGTGCGCGAGGCGTACGCGATCATGAGGTCGCGCGCCAGCGGACCCATCGACCAGCCGTCGGCCGAGATGTGGTGCACCACCATGGCGATGACGTGTTCGCGAGGACCGATCTCGAACAGGCGTGCCTGAATGGGAACGTTGACCGTCACGTCGAACGTCGTCGATGCCAGCGAGAAGACCTGCCGCTGGATATCGGCCGCGGACGTAGGAACGGGCATCAGGTTCGGCACCGTCTGAGCGGCGTCGAGGATGGACTGCTGCGGGCCCGCTGCGGTGTCCGGGTAGACGGTGCGCAGCGACTCGTGCCGGTCGATCACGTCCATGATCGCCACCTGCAGCGCCGCGACATCGAGTTCGCCGGTCAGTCTCAGTGCGAACGGAATGTTGTACGCGGTGGAGTCGGCGTCGAATCGATTGAGGAACCACATCCGCTGCTGCGCGAGCGAGAGCGGGATTCGCTCGGGCCGCACGGTCGCGACGAGCGCGATGCGGCCACCTTCTCCTGCGGCCTGCTCCACCCGCACTGCAAGCAACGCCACGGTCGATGCCTCGAACAGCATGCGCACCGGCACGGTGGCATCGAGAGCAACTCCCAGACGCGAGACCACCTGCGTGGCGATCAGCGAATTACCGCCGAGCTCGAAGAAGTCGTCGTCCAGACCCACACGCTCGACTCCGAGGACGTCGGCGAAGACGTCGGCGACGATCTCCTCGATCGGTGTCGTCGGAGCACGGAACTCGCGCACCTCGAACACCGGAGCCGGCAGTGCCCGGCGATCGAGCTTGCCGTTGACGGTCAGCGGGATCGCGTCGAGCACCACGAAGGCCGACGGCACCATGTACTCCGGAAGCATCTCTGCGATACCGGTTCTGATGTCCTCGATATCGACGATCGGCCGACCGTCGACCGCAGCGGACACCACGTAGGCGACGAGCCGAGCTGCACCGGGAGAGTCCTCACGAACGATCACGGCGGCCTGGGTGACGGTCGGCTGCGCGGTCACCGCTGCCTCCACCTCGCCCAGCTCGATGCGGAATCCCCGGACCTTGACCTGATCGTCCGAACGACCGAGGTACTCGAGCTCGCCTGCAGCGTTCCACTGTGCGAGGTCACCGGTCCGGTACAGCAGCGACCCCTCGTCGGCTCCCGACGCGAACGGGTTCGCCACGAAGCGAACCGATGTCAGTTCTCGGCGACCGAGATAACCACGGGCCAATTGTCCACCGGCAACGTACATTTCGCCGGGAACCCCGACCGGAACCGGATGCAGGCGGGTGTCCAGCACGAACACCCGCAGTCCGGCGATCGGCTTGCCGACCACCGACGCACTGCTCTCGACGGACGCGGCGTCGAGCGCTCGGTAGGACACGTGCACGGTCGTCTCGGTGATGCCGTACATGTTGACGAGCTGGGGCGCACGGTGACCGTGCCGCTCGAACCACCCGGTCAACCGTCGTTGTTCGAGGGCTTCACCACCGAAGATCACGTAGCGCAGCGACAGTTCGCCGTGCTCGGTTGCCGTGGTGCGATCGGCCTCGGAGAGTTGATAGAACGCCGAGGGTGTCTGGTTGAGCACCGTGACCTGCTCGTCGACGAGCAGCCGGTGGAATGCCTCCGGCGATCGCGAGGTGAAGTAGTCGACGACGACCAACGTGCCGCCGTAGAGCAACGGGCCCCACAGCTCCCACACCGAGAAGTCGAAGGCGTACGAGTGGAACATCGTCCACACGTCGTCGGCGCCGAAGCCGTAGACCGACTCGGTGTTGTCGAGCAGCCGAACGACGTTGCGATGCGGAATCATCACGCCCTTGGGCTTGCCCGTCGAACCCGAGGTGTAGATGACGTAGGCGACGTTCTCGGGCCGCAGCGGACTCGTCCGGTCACCGTCGGTGACGGGATCGCCGGACACCGACGACAGATCGACGGTGTCGATGTCGAGCAGTGCTGCGCCGGTGCGAATTTCGACGTCGGACGGAAGTTCCACTCGGTCCGAGCCGGACAGCAGAACGGTTGTCGGCCGCGCGTCGTCGAGCATGTATTCGACTCGGTCGAGTGGGTAGCTGGGGTCGACGGGCAGGTATCCACCGCCGGCTTTGATCACCGCGACGAGCGCGACGACGAGTTCCGCCGAGCGCGGGAGGGCGACGGCGACCAGGCTTTCCGGGCCGACACCGTGGGAGATCAGAACGCGGGCAAGGCGATTGGTGTGAGCGTCGAACTCGGCGTAGGTCATCGACGAGCCGTCGAAGCGAACTGCGACGGCGTCGGGGTGCGCCGCGGCAGCAGCGTCGAGCAGATCCACCAGCGTGAGTTCGCGAGAGACGTCGTCTCCAGAGGCGTTCCACTGCGAGAGCACGGACCGGTGCTCCGCGGCATCGACGATCGTGACGTCGCCGACCGGCACGGTGGCGTCCGTGGTGACCGCATCCAGAATGGCCAGGAAGCGACGCGCGAAACTCTCGACGAGATCTGCGTCGAACAGATCCGTTGCGTACTCGAACACCGCGTCGATACCTGCGGGTGCGCCGTCGTCGAGATGTTCGGTCAGCCACAGCTGTACGTCGAATTTGGCGATGGGTACATCGAATTCGGCGGCTTCGGCGCGCAGGCCACCGACGGTGAGTTCGCGAGACATTGCCGATTCCAGCGAGATCGCGACCTGGAACAGCGGGTGCCGGGACGTCGAACGCACCGGGTTCAGCACCTCGACGAGGCGTTCGAACGGCACGTCTGCGTGCGCGAAGGCGGACAGGTCCGTGTCACGAACGCGCGAGAGGAGTTCCTCGAACGTCAGCGCCGGATCGACTTCGGTGCGCAGTACGAGGGTGTTGACGAACATGCCGACCAGGTCGTCGAGCGCGGGTTCTCCTCGACCGGCCACGGGAGCACCGATGGCGATGTCGGTGGTGCCGCTGAGCCGGGCGAGCAGCAGCGCGTACGCGGACTGCATGACCATGAACAGCGAGGCGTTGTTGGCACGGGCCAGGCTCGCCAGCGAGGCGTGCAGACGAGCCGGAACGTCCACCCGGAGCTTGCTGCCCGCGTTCGAGGACACTGCGGGGCGCGGCCTGCTCGACGGCAAAGTCAGCTGATCGGGTAGATCCTCGAGAGTCGCTCTCCAGTAAGCGATTTCGCGCGACGCCAGCGACAGCGGATCGGTCTCGGGACCGAGTACCGCACGTTGCCACAATGCGTAGTCGGCGTACTGGACCTCGAGAGGCGTCCACTCGGGGGCGCGTCCCTTGATCCGGCTCGAGTACGCCACCAGCACATCCCGCGCCAGCGGACCGAACGACGCCCCGTCGGCGGCGATGTGGTGCAACACCATCGCGAGTTCGTGCTCGGTCGGTGAGATCTCGAACAGTGCGATGCGGAACGGTGTATCGACCGTGACGTCGAATCCCTTGCCCACCAGTTCGTGCAGGCGACCGCCCAGTTCGTCGCGTTCGACACGGACCGGCAGAATCGTCGCCGGGGTCCGCGCCGCCGTGAGTACGACCTGTTCGGGAGAGCCGTCCACCTCGGGGTAGACGGTACGCAGCGTCTCGTGCCGGTCGACGACGTCGGCGAATGCGGCCGAAAGTGCCACCACGTCGAGCGGCCCGGTCAGACGCACGGAGAACGGCAGGTTGTACACCGCTGTGGTGGGGTCGAAGCGGTTGAGGAACCACATGCGCTGTTGCGCAGGTGAGAGCGGGATACGCTCGGGCCGTTCCCGCGACTCCAGCACCGGGGTGTCCGCCCCGAGCCGAGCCGCCGATTCGGCCCTGGCTGCGAGTGCCCCGACGGTGGGAGCCTCGAACAGCTCACGAACGCCGAGGCGAACTCCGAGAGCGCTGCCCACTCGGGTCACCAACTGCGTGGCGATCAGAGAGTTGCCGCCGAGCTCGAAGAAGTCCTCGTCCAGACCGACCTTCGAGGCCCCGAGCAGATCCTCGTAGATACCGGCGACGACGTACTCCGCCCGACTCTGCGGGGCCCGGTACTTCTTCGCACTGCTGAACATCGGTTCCGGCAACGCTTTTCGGTCGAGCTTGCCGCTGGTGTTCAGCGGCAGGGCGTCGAGTACGACGACCGCTGCAGGCACCATGTACGACGGTAGGGAGTGACCGGCGAACTCGATCGCCGCGGCGGATTCGATGGATCGTCCCGGGGTCGCGACGACGTACGCCACCAACTGATCACCGGTGACCGTCTGGACCACCAACACCACTGCCTGCGAGATGGATTCGTGGGCGAGCAGAACCGTTTCGATCTCACCGAGCTCGATGCGTTGTCCGCGGAACTTGACCTGGAAATCCGTCCGGCCGATGTAGTCCAGCACGCCGTCGCTGCGCCAGCGCACGAGGTCGCCGGTGCGGTACATCCGGTCGCCGCCGGTGCCGAAAGGGTTGGCGACGAAACGATCCGAGCTCAGATCGGGCCTGCCCACGTAGCCGCGCGCCAACTGGACCCCGGCGAGGTACAGCTCTCCCGATTCGCCGATCGGGGTGGGTCGCAGGCGACCGTCGAGAACGAAGGCTTTCGTGTTCCACTCGGGCACACCGATCGGAACGGTGCGGGTGTCCTGCGGGCCGCTGGGGTGATAGGTGACCGAGACGGCGGCTTCGGTGGGGCCGTAGAGATTGTGCAGACCGGCTCGACACATCGAGCGGAACGCCGCCGCGGTCTCGACCGGCAGTGCCTCGCCGATGACGAACACGTGGCGCAGCGAACTGCAGGTGCCCGCGGGCGCGTTGGCCACGAACACCGTCAGCATCGACGGCACGAAATCGGTGACGGTGACTCGATGTTCGGCGATCTTGTCGGCCACGTAGACCGAGTCTCGATGGCCGTCGGGAGTGGCGAGCACCATCGTCGCGCCGACCCGCAGCGGCAGGAAGAAACCCCAGAGCGAGACGTCGAAGGTGGTGGCCGTCTTCTGCAGGTAGACGTCGGAGGCGTCCATCGGATACTCCGAGAGCATCCATTCCATCTGATTGTGGATCGCCGCGTGTTCGACCGCGACACCCTTCGGACGTCCGGTCGAACCGGAGGTGTAGATCACGTATGCGGTGTTCGAAAGTCGCAGTGGCGCAATACGTTCGACATCCCGAACCGGCTCCGCGGACCTGGACATGCAGTCGACGAGGTCGACCGCAACCGTCTCGGTTCCCTCGGGCAGCGCAACGTCGTCGCGAGAGGAGATCAGCACGCAGCGCGGCTGCGCGGAGTCCAGAATGTACGCGGTGCGATCGGCAGGGTGGTCGGGGTCGATGGGCACCCAGGCACCGCCGGCCGCCACGATCGCGTACATGCCGACGACGAGGTCGAACGAACGGCGGATCGAGAGTCCGACGAGAGTCTCGGGGCCTACCCCCATGTCGATCAGGTGGCGAGCCAGACCGTTCACCCGCGCCGAGAGTGCGCCGTAGGTGAGCGCTTCCCCCTCGTACACCAGGGCCGTCGCGTCGGGGTGCGCGGCCGCGGCGGCCTCGAAGGCGGACAGCAACGTGCGTGGTTCGGTCGGGTGCTCGGTGGCATTCCACTCCGCCACGACGAGTTCGCGTTCGACACCTTCGGTCAGGGCCAGATCCCACACCGCGTCCTTCGGCCCCGATGCCACGAACCGGGCGAAGAAATCGACGAACCTCTCGTGGTTCCGACCGGACTGCTCGGGTCCGTACAGATTGGGATTGGACTCGAAGTCGATGTGGGTGGTCGACCCGGCAACACTGGTGTAGAGGTTGAGCCCGAAATCCTCGATGAGGCCGGTCGAGAGAATGTTGATGCCGCCGACCATCGAACCGAGGCGCACCTCGCCGAAGAACAGCATGATGTTGACCCACGGGCCGAAGAACGAGGCCTGGCCGCTGACCGCTCCGGCATCACGCCGAATGTCCTCGTGCCGGTAGCGCTGGTGACGCAGCGCCCCGGAGACCTCGGCGTTGACGCGCGCGAGCAGCGTCTCGACGGTGGTGTCACCCGAGACGTCGAGACGTAGAGGAACGACGTTGGAGACCATGCCGCCGGAGCGGCGCAACACTGCCGTGGTGCGCGCGGTGACCGGGAGCGAGAGCACGACGTCCTCACGTCCGGTCATCTGCGCGAGGTAGGCGGCGAAGCCGGCGATGACGATGGTCGCCATCGTCGTGTCGGTCTCGACACGCAGGGCTTCGAGTCTTTCCATCGTCTCGGCGGACAGAGCTGTGCTGTCGATCTGGCTCGTCGCCGCAGGGGCAGCGGTGTGACCGGCGAGAGTGGTGACTCCGTCGATACCGTCGATCCGCGAAGCCCAGTACTCACGGTCGGCCTCGAAGCGGCTCGAGTCACGGTAGGCCACGTCGATGTCGTAGACCTTGGTCAGGTCCGATGCGAGATTCTTGCTCGGTTCGGTGCCCTCGACCGCCGCGGTGTAGAGCTCGGCCGCGCGGTTCATGAACGTGACGGCACCGAATCCGTCGAGCACAACGTGATGCACGCGCTCGTACCAGAACCAGACGTCGTCCTCGAGGCGCAGGACGGTCGCGGCGATCAGTCGGTCGCGGAGAATGTCGATGGGCGCGCTGTAGTCGCCGTGCATCCAGGCCAGGGCCGCTGCCCGCGGATCGGCCTCGCCGCGCAGGTCGAGGTAGTTCAGAGAGTCGTCGAGGGTGGGATCGACGACCTGCCGGGGCTCGGCGTCGATCTCGACGATGCGCACGAATCCGGACTGCAGCTCGAGTGCTGCCTGCGAGGACGCTCGACGAAGCAGATCCACATCGAGGTCGCCGTGCAGCTCGATGTACTGGGCGATGTTCGCGGGTACCGAGGGGTCCACATGCTGCGCGAACCACATTCCCAATTGGGCCGGTGACAGTGGGAACGACGAATGCTCAGGACCGCCGACTCCGTCGTCGCGTCCAGCACCTTCCACACCTAGCGGGTCCAATCGAATCCTCTCTTTCCCACAATCACATGCGCCCCCACCGGCTGCCGAATCGGCAGCGATCGGTGGGCACCGAACACATCGAGCAAATTGCCTACGTCGTTCCTTATTTTCTCACCGGAAACAAGTCGAAGTTACCTTTCAGTACATATCCGTGTGTATGCACCGGGTCGTTACAAGTCGGTACCCGATTCGGAGTCGCCCGACACACTCCGACTCCATTCGGCACCCGGTCAATCTACAGGCCCGACAGCGCGGATCCCGTCGGTCGTCATCCCGTCATGTCGAAAGCGGCGATTACCTTGGTCGGCGTGATCCGAACGATCAATTCGCCCGGTACGCCGTTGCGGATGCCGAACTCCTCGGCTCGCTCGCGGCCCATATACCTGGCCGCGATCTCGGTCGCTGTGCGGACCAACTCCGCCGGGTCCTCGTCGACCGACGCAATGCCCTGCACCTGGACGAATCCGTACGGCGGCTCCTCGAGATCGACGGTGAGGACGACGCGGGGATCACGGCGGATCGATTTTCCCTTGGCCGTGTCTCCCCCGGTGTTGAACACGATCGCGTCGCCCTCGACGACGAACCAGATGGGTGCCACCAGTGGCCTCCCGTCGGAGGCGAGGTACCCGAGCTTTCCGGTGCGGGTACCCGCGGACAGAAACTCGCGTACGCGCGGATCGGTGATCGACGTCATCGCTGTCACGCTACGCGGGTGGTCCGACAGAAGCGGCGATCTCGGACACTTCCGCAGGTCTGCGGGGCCGATTCGCACTGCTCGGACATCCCCGACCAGCTCTCGTGCGTCGTACGGACGATGCGCGCGGTCGATTCCGCTCGACCGGTGCCGACTCAGTGGCCCAGGGTCGCTCCGACCAGAATCAATCTCATCGCTCGCTCCGTGGCGTCGGTCAGGAACTCGGCACCCCGTTCGAGCGCCTCGACCAACTCGACCGGAGAGGGCAGGATGCCGGCGAAGGCGTCGATACCCGAGTCGTAGTTGGCGCGGGCGTCGAGACCGATGGTTCCCGCGAGTGCCACCACAGGTTTGCCGTGAAGCTTGGCTCGGCGGGCGACCTCCGTCGGGATCTTCCCCTTCGGCGTCTGCTTGTCGATGGCCCCCTCGGCGGTCAACACCAGGTCGGCTGTCGCGATGAGACTGTCGAGGTCGACGTGATCGAGCATCACCTCGAAGCGCGGTAGCAGCTCGGCCCGCAGGACCGCTGCCACGCCTGCCCCCATCCCGCCGGACGCACCGGTACCGGGCCCGGTGCGGAGGTTCAGACCGGCCGGTCGCGTCGACACGTCACGCTCCAACACCTCGGCCCAGCGGTCCATCGCAGCCGACAGGATCTCCACTTGCGTCGAGCTGGCCCCCTTCTGCGGTGCGAAGACCCGTGCGACCCCGCCGGGCCCACAGAGAATGTTGTGTGGGTTGCATGCGACCCTGATCTCCACACCGCTTCCCGGAGTCAGCCGTGAATCGAGGCCGGATACATCGATGTGGTCGAGCCGAGTCAACTCGCCTCCGCCGTCGCCCAATTCGAGGCCGTCGGCATCGAGGAGTCGCACTCCGAGCGCCTGTAGGAGCCCCGCACCGCCGTCCGAGGTGCCGGAGTCGCCGCAGCCCAACAGGATTCGTTCGGCACCGTAGTCGAGGGCGGTGCGGATGAGCTCACCGACTCCGCGACTCGTGGTCACCGTCGGGTCGCGCATGTCTCGCGGAACCAGCGACAGACCGGCCGCTGCCGCCATCTCCACGACCGCTGTGACCGGCCCGTCCGTTCCCAGAAGAGCGAAATGGGAATCGACCGGCTTGCCCACCGGCCCTGTCACGACGGTGTCGATCACCTTGCCCAGGGTGGCACCGGCAAGGGCGCGAGCGGACCCCTCACCCCCGTCGACCAGGGGGACCGAGTTGACGATGGCCCCGGGCACCACCCGGCGAATACCAGCGGCAATAGCCGACGCGACCTCGTCGGCACCGAGAGATTCCTTGAACCCGGACGGGGCGACGACGAAACGAAGTGGAGTGGAAGACGGCATGGTGATCGGTTCCTTGTCGAGAGTGGGAGATCAGGTGATGGGGGTGCCGAGCAGGGGCCACACGGCCACGGCGAAGAACAGCACGGTCGCTGCGGTCAGCGGCGCGAGAAAGGCGGACAGGCGTAGCAAGTCCTTCGGTGAATACGTCTCCACACCTTCGGCTTTGGCAAAGATTGCCACCGGCTTCGCCGACGACGGCATGGTGTGACAGAAACCCGCTGCTGCCGTCGAGGCGAATGCCGCGGCCACGGGATCGACTCCGAGCGCCAGAGCCGTGGTCACGACCAGCGGAACGAGGACGGACGAACGCGCCGAGCGAGATTGAATCAGAAGGTGCGAGGCAACCGAGACGACGATCACCACCGCGATGAACACCCAGGGCGGTGCCGACCCGATCGGGACCACCGTGAACAACCCGTCCGAGAGCCACCTTGCCGCACCGGACGTCGTCAACGCGGTCCCCAGGGCCAGCGTCGCCGCCATGAACAGCAGCAGCGACCACGGCACAGTAGCGAGAGCCTTCCCGAACTCGGTCGTACCGAAGCGCGGTGACGTGGAGATCAACGCACCCAGCAGAGCGATGACGGCAGGGTGCACGCCGTGCAACGGTTCGGAGCACCACAGCACCATGACGACGGCCAGCAGGGTCGCGGCCCGGTTCTCTGCGATGGTCAGCGGTCCCGTCACCGGGGTAGGCAGCCGCGACGCCAGATCGGACACGTCGACCGCCAGTGGGATTCGACGATCCTCACGATCGGTGAACAGCAGCAGCACGAGTTCCGCTGCGCAGTGGCTGCTGACCACGGCCAGCGGAACACCGAGCAACAACCACGCGGTGAAGCTGATGCCGGTGCCCGTGGCGCTCTCGAGCACCTGGCTGGTGATCAGATGTGCCCCAGCGCCGATGAGGGTCGCCACGGCGGACAGCAGGATGACGGTAGGAAACAGGATTGCCAACGCCCGCACCACTCGCTTGCGCTCGGTTAGCGCCTGCGCCAGCGCCAGAAATACGGGCAGCGCAAGTGCCGCACGACCTGAGGTGGCGGGGATCGCGAAGGCGGTCACGATCAGTGCGGCCGTCACCAGGTGCGCCAGCTGGCGTACGGTGCCCGCGCCGCTGACGATGAACACTGCTGCGCGCGTTGCCAAACCGGACTCGCGAACTCCAGCGGCAATGATGAACGCCGCGATGAGAAGCCAGATGGTCTCCTCGCCGAGGGTGTCGAACAGTCCGTCGGTGCTCACCACACCGGTCAGTACCAGAGCCAGTGCGGCACCGAGGGCGACGTAGGTGTCGTCGATCTTCGTGAACACCCAGAGTGCGACAGCTGCAGTGAACACCACGAGCGTGGTGCGTCCCGCGGCGGGTAATCCGTCCGCCGCGCCTGCGAGTACGGCCAGGAGCACCAGCAGCGCAACCGAACTCGAGACGACCTGAAGCACCCTGCGGGTCACCAGGTCGCGAAAGCGCCACGACTGCAAGGGTTCCGGGACCGGAGGTGGCTGCGTTCTGAAGCTGACCGTGTTCATGTGAACCAGTCTCGGGCCGACCGATGAAACGTCGATGAACAGTCGATGAGCGTTCTTTCATGAGCGATCCGCTCAGGCCAGTCGATACCCCATCCCGCGCACCGTCTCGATTCGGCCGGAACCGATCTTCTTGCGCAGCATACGAACGTAGACATCGACGACGTTGGAACCGGGGTCGAAGTCGTATCCCCATACGTGACTGAGGATCTGCTCACGCGAGAGGACCTGCCGCGGGTGACGGAGAAACATCTCGAGCAGAACGAACTCGCGTGAGGTCAACGACACCACCGCATCGTTCACCACGGCACGTCTGGTGAACAGGTCCACTGCCAGAGAGCCCGATTGCAGAACGGAGACCGAGGGCTCTCGGTCACCGCCACGCAGACGCAATCGAATACGTGCGAGTAGCTCCTCGAATCGGAACGGCTTGGTCATGTAGTCGTCCGCTCCGCCTTCGAGGCCGGTCACGGTGTCGTGCACCGAATCACGGGCCGTCAGGATGATCACGGGAACTCCGACACCGGCGCCGCGCAGTGATGCGATCACCTCGAACCCGTCTTTGCCCGGCAGGCCCAGATCCAGCACGACGAGGTCGAAGTCTCCGGTCGACGCACAGTCGATCGCATTGATGCCGTCGGCAACAGTGGTGGTGGTGAAGCCGTTGGCCTTCAATCCCTTTTCGACGAAGGACGAGATGCGCTCGTTGTCCTCGGCGATCAGTATTCGGCTCATCGTCGCTCACTCATCGGGCCGGCAGGTCGAGCCCGAATGTGGCACCCGCACCGGGCCTGCTGTCGAGCGTCGCGGCACCGTGGTGCCCATCGGCGATTGCACGCACGATGGACAGACCGAGACCCGCGCCGCCATTGTCCGAGCGACTCGATCCGGTACTGCCCCGGGCGAACCGCTCGAAGATGGTTCTCGCGTCCTCGCTGGACACACCGGGTCCGGAGTCACTCACCCACAACAGAACTCGATCTTCGGCACGCTCCGATCCCACCACGATCCGGTCACCGGTCCTGGTGTGCGACACCGCGTTCTGCGCCAGCTGAAGCACTGCCTGGGTGACTCGTTGCGGATCGACCCGTACCGAGCCCGTACCGACGTGCCCCAGTATCCAGTCGCGGTCGGCGAGCGCGCGGACCTTCGCGTCGATGTCGCGCGTGAGGGTTTCGAGATCCACCGGCCGCTTGTGGACGAAATCCGGGCGCTCGGCTTTGGCGAGGAGCAACAGGTCCTCCACGATCCGGTTCATTCGGTCCAACTCGTCGGTGACGAGCCGGACCGTCTCTTCGCGCTCACGGGGATCGTCGCCCATCAGTTCGAGATGCCCGAGGACGATCGTGATCGGCGTTCGTAACTCATGGCTCGCGTCGTCGACGAATTGTCGCTGCGCGGCGAACGCGGCCTCCAGTCGATCGAGCATGTCGTTGAACGTGTCGGCGAGCTCGGCAACATCGTCGCGACCGCCCACCTCGATCCGCCTGGACAGGTCGTCGGTGGTGATTTGGGCCGCGGTCCGGCGAACCAGGCGCACGGGCGCAAGGATCTGTCCGGCCACCACCCAGGCGATGCCGCCCGTGAACAGCAATGCCATCAGTGACACTCCGACCACTACGCGAACGGTGTCGGACACGTCGCCGCGCTCGCGGTCGACGAGAATTCCGATCGCGAAAGTTCCGGCCTGGCCCCCGCCGGACGGTTCGGCGACCTGTTTCGCCCAGGCGACTTCGCCTTCCGAAGTCTGCGTGGATCCAACACTGTCGGGTGAGTTCACGATGGCCGACACGACAGCCGCATCGGCGACCAGATCTCCTGGACCGCTGCGTTCCTGACGCAACAGTCGATCGGTGTAGCCGAACAGGATCTCGTCATCGTCCGGGTATTGGCGCTGCAGGTGCAACTGGAGCAGACCGGCGACGTTGCCGAACGGCAACCCGTCGTCCGGGTCGCGACCGGTGGCAGCGAACTCGCTGAACTCGCCGATCTCCTGCTCGAGAGCTACTGCGGTGTCTCGCTCGACCTCCGCGAGGAGGATCGTTCGCACGGCAACCCCGACGGCCAGCATGGCCAGCGCCATGACGAACAACAGCCAGCCGAGAATGCGCACCCGCGCCGGAACCCGCGTCCCTACCCGGGCGCTACGGAGCGCAGGCTCGGGCACCGGCCCCTTCGGCGCGAGCGCCTCGGTGCGAGCCTTCGTGTCGTCGATCAATTCTTCGGTCGAGTTCACCCGTCGTCGTCTTCCGCGTCGTCGCTGTCCGCATCGTCCTGGTCGCCGAAGTCGTCGTCGTCATCCCGGTCCGGGTCCGGTAGGACTTCGACAGGCGGCGGGGCGGGGACGACGATGGACTGCGGCGCTGCCGGAGGGTCTGCTGCTGCCGCCGGAGTCGTCGCGCCCGCTGCGCCCGTGGCGATGGGAGGAGCTGCGGTCATCGATGGGCCCGGGTCGGCCGATGGCGCCGTATCGCCCAGTGGGGCCGGGGCGGTCGATGGGGCCGCCGACGGTGCCGCGTCGGACGGCTGGGGCGACGCGCTCGATGGCGCAACTCCGACGGTGACCCGCGGCTCGAAGCTCGGTGCCTGCGGGGTATCGGCAAGTACGGTGCTCGCCAGCGCTACGCCCACCGGAACGATCACCACGGCTGCCAGGACTGCGATCTTGGGTGCGAACTTCACGTCACCACGGTCTCTGCGGTGTGTGAGACGGCGATGAAGGCGACATGAGTAATGTCTCATGTCCGTGCCGAAGTGGGTGCCTACCCCCCAGCTGCGTGAGTGAGCGCACCGGCGCAGATCGTGGCTCTGATCTCCGTCTCGGCGAGATCGTGCACCGAGCGGTGCACGGGATGCTCGACGAGCACGGCGATGTCCGCCGCATCCCCCACTCGGAGTGGCCCACGGCCACCGCACGCCGCGCGCAGAGCAACCTCGAGGGGTACTGCTTCGTCGACGTGCCATGGAGGTCGCTCGTCGTCGGTACGGAACACCGCAGCCGCGACTCCCGCCAACGGCTCCGGCGGACTGACCGGGGCGTCGGAACCGAAGAGCAGCCTCGCACCGCTGCGGTGCAACGTTCCGTAGCCGTAGGCCACCGAACGCCGTCCTGCCCACAGATCCTCGGCGATGTCGCGATCGGACATCGCGTGCTGCGGCTGCACCGATGCAGCGACACCCAAGGCGGCGAACCGCGTGATGTCCTCCGGCAGGATCTGCTGCGCATGTTCGATTCGACCGCCGCAGCCGGCGCGCTCGAACGCATCGAGCGCGACGGTGTTGGCGCGATCACCGATCGCGTGGACGGCCGACTCGATGCCGCCGCGTGACGCCCGCGCGACGAGATCGAAGAGACTGCCCGGGGTCTCGAGCAACAGCCCGTACGCGTCGTCCCCGTCGATCCCCGGGTATCGATCGTGGCAACACGCGGTTCGGGTGTTCAGCGAACCGTCGAGCATCACCTTGAGCGGGCCGCGTCTGATCAGGTCCGAGTGGGCCGAGACGTCTCCGGTCCGCTCGCCGCGATCGAGTGCCTCGTCGAGCCATTGGGGCCACACCGTCGTGTCGATGCGGACGGCAGGCGAGCCGGCCGTCAACCGTCGATCCCAGACCGTCTTGTTGTCCGCGAACTCGAAATCCACGACGCCGGTGACACCGCGGACCGCCAGTGCTGCGGTCGCGTCGAGCACGGCCCGATCGAGTTCGGCCGGGTCGTCCTGCTCCTCGAGCGCCATGACCGCTTCGAGGCCGTCGACATCGCGGAGCACACCGGTGGGGTGATCGATACCCAGATCGTCGAGCAGCGCCGGGCTCAGCCACAATGTGTGCAGGTCCATGCTCGTCATCGCCACGCGGGCACCGGGCAGCGCATTCTCGAGCAGGTCCTTGTGCGGCTCCTCCGGCCAGTGCGCGTCACGGAAGCCGTTGGCGCGCACCACCGATTCGCCTGCTGTCCGAGCATAGGGATACACCAGTGCGACGGCATCGGCCGCCGACGCCGCGGGCCCGACGTCGATTCGTCGCCGCGCCGCCGCCCACTGTGTCAGGTGCACGTGCGAGTCCACGAACCCGGGCAGCGCCACCCCGCCACCACCGTCGAGTACCTCGTCGCTCGATGCTCGTCGGGTGCCCGCAGGGGTGATCGACGCGATGACCGAGCCCGCGAGTTCGATGTCGACGAGCAGCCCGGAACCATCCAGTGCGACATTGGCGATAATCACTCCTGGGACTCTAGAGCGTCCTCCGCACGGGCGCGCATGCCATCCTCTAGCGATGAAGCCAGAGCCTGTTGCGATGCGGACAGAGTCGACCGAGCCCGTCGGATATCACGCGAGCGTGACGGTGCGCTGGTCCGATATGGACGCCTTCGCACACATCAACCATGCCCGGATGGTCACCCTGCTCGAAGAAGCGCGCATCGAATGGCTGCTCAGCGAGGGCGAGGCCAACGAGTCTCTGATCAAGAGTGCGTTGATCGCCGATGTCACCATCGCGTACAAGAAGCCGCTTCGGCACTCGGACGGTCCGCTGGACGTCACGCTGTGGTTCGAGAAGGTGCGCGCAGTCGATTTCACCATCGGGTACGAGGTCCGTGCCGCGGGCGCAGCACCCGATTCACCGCCCGCCGTGGTGGCGACGACCCGGATGGCGATGGTCGACGTCGGTGCCGAGACCTTGCGCCGCATCGCGCCGGAGGAAAAGGCCTACCTGGCCCGCTGGACGCGCTGAAACTCGGTCGCCCGATCCAGGAACCACGCCAACGCGGCCGGATCGTCGACGGCACTCGCATCCAGAGTGCCTGCAGCAGTGGCACCTTGGAAGAGGCGTTTGAGTGGCACCTCGAGCTTCTTCCCGGTCCGGGTGTGGGGTACCGCGGGTGCGGCGATGATGTCGTCGGGAACGTGTCGCGGCGATGCCTGTGTTCTGATGACGGATGCGATGCGCTCCCGCAGTTCGTCGGTCACACCGTCCGGGACCACCACGAACAGGGGCATCCAGTATCCACCGTCGGGTAGCTCGATGCCGAAGACGAGCGCCTCGGTCACCTCGTCCAGAGATTCGACGGCCTGGTAGATGTCGGCGCTGCCCATGCGAATTCCGTTGCGGTTGAGCGTCGAATCCGATCTTCCGTGCACGACGACGCTGCCGCGGTCGGTCATCGTGATCCAGTCACCGTGCCGCCAGATGCCCGGATAGGTGTCGAAATAGGCGTCCCGGTATCGAGATCCGTCGGCGTCGTTCCAGAAGTACAGCGGCATCGACGGCATCGGTTCGGTGACGACCAGTTCGCCGACGGTACCGCGGACAGGTTCGCCGTCCTCGTCGTAGGCGTCGAGCGCGACCCCGAGGAACGGCACCGACAGCTCCCCCGCCCAGACCGGGGCGGTCCGCACTCCCCCGGCGAACGCCGACACCACGTCGGTCCCGCCGGAGATGGAGAAGACCGGCAGGTGCGCTCCGATGTTCTCCGACAACCAGATCGACGACGATGCAGGCATCGCGGACCCAGTGATGCCGACGGCCCGCAGCGCCGACAGATCGTGGTCGGTGCCGGGATGCGTGTCGGCCTTGATGCACGAGAGCACGTACCCGGGGCTGGTACCGAGGTACGTCACACCCAACCGAGCGGCGATGTCCCACAGTGTATCCGGTGCCGGAAACGCCGGGTTGCCGTCGGCGCACACGATGGTGGCACCGGTCAGCAGGCCGGCGATCTGGAAGTTCCACATCATCCAGCTGGGGCTGGTGTACCAGAAGAACACGTCTTCGGGGCCCAGATCGGACTGTAGGGCAACGGATTTGAGGTGCTCGAGTACCACACCGCCGTGACCGTGCACGATTCCCTTCGGCAGACCCGTGGTGCCCGAGGAGAACACGACCCACAGCGGGTGGTCGAAAGGCACCGACGCCGGGGTCAGTTCACGACTGTGCTCCGTTGCGGCAGACCAGCCCACTGCGTTTCCCGACGCCTCGCCGACCGTCACCACGACCTGCAGTGTCGGCAGCCCCGACGTGAGCGCGTCGACGTCGGCGGCCTTGTCTCGGAACTTCCCTCCGTACACGTACCCGTCGGCAGTGATCAGTGCCGTTGGTTCGAGCTGGCCCAGACGGTCGAGAGCCGCCGAGGCCGAGTAGTCCTGCCCGCACGCGGACCAGACCGCCCCCAGGCTCGCGGTCGCCAGGAAGGCGATCACCGCCTCGGGGACGTTGGGCAGGTATCCGACGACGCGGTCGCCGCGTCGGACTCCCGCGTCGGCCAGCATGCCTGCCAGCGCCCCGGCCTGATCGATCATCTCTTCCCACGTCACGGTCCGCGTCGAACCGTCTTCGCGGGCGTGGACGATCGCGGCGCGGCCCGATCGAGCGTGCCGAACGACCTGGTCCACGTAGTTCAGTTCGGTACCCGGAAACCAGTGTGCTCCCGGCATACCGCGCTCTGCGAGCACCGTCGTCGGCACGCTGGAGGAGCGAACCTCGAAGAAATCCCACACCGCTCGCCAGAACAGTTCCAACTCGTTCGTCGACCATCGCCACAGAGACGAGTAGTCCGGTAGCAGCACATCGTGGCGTTTCTCGACGAATCGCGCGAACTCGGTCACCCAAGCCTCGGCGACGTCGGAATCCGTCGGTGTCCACAGCGCACTGGTCATGGCAGCGAGTATGGCAGCCCGAGGGCGATATTCAGATCAATCCGAGCGACCGTTCGCGCATTTCCACCTTGCGCACCTTGCCGGTGACCGTCATCGGGAACTCGTCGACCACGTGCACGTATCGCGGGATCTTGTAGTGCGCCAGCCGTCCGTCGCAGAAGGCGCGCACCGCAGTCGAATCGAGAGGCGCTGCACCGTCTTTCATCTTGATCCACACCATGAGCTCCTCGCCGTACTTCGGGTCGGGCACACCGATCACCTGGGCGTCGAGGATGTCGGGGTGGGTGTAGAGGAACTCCTCCACTTCGCGGGGATAGATGTTCTCGCCGCCGCGGATCACCATGTCCTTGATCCGCCCGGTGATCGCCACGTAGCCGTCTTCGTCCATCACCCCGATGTCGCCGGTGTGCATCCACCCCTCGCCGTCGATCGCCTCCGCGGTCTTGTCTGGCTGCTGCCAGTAACCGAGCATCACCGAATAGCCGCGAGTGCACAGCTCGCCGGCCTCGCCTCGGGGCAGCGTCTCGCCGAGGACGGGGTCGACGATCTTGACCTCGAGGTGCGGACCGACGCGTCCGACGGTCGACACCCTCTGCTCGATGGAGTCCTCGCTTCGAGTCTGCAGCGACACCGGAGACGTCTCGGTCATGCCGTAACAGATCGACACCTCGGCCATCCCCATTCGGTCGATGACCTGCTTCATCACTTCGGTGGGACACGGCGATCCGGCCATGATGCCGGTACGCAGACTGCCGAGGTCGAATTCGTCGAAATTCTCCAGTGCCAGTTCGGCGATGAACATCGTCGGGACTCCGTAGAGCGACGTGCACTTCTCGGCGGCGACGGCCGTCAACGTCGCCACCGGATCGAACGAGGGACCGGGAATCACCATCGCTGCGCCGTGCGAGGTGCACGCGAGATTGCCCATCACCATGCCGAAGCAGTGGTAGAACGGCACCGGAATGCAGACGCGGTCCTCTGCGGTGTAGTGGCAGAGCTCGCCGACGAAGAAGCCGTTGTTGAGGATGTTGCGATGGCTGAGAGTCGCACCCTTGGGGAATCCCGTTGTCCCCGAGGTGTACTGGATGTTGATCGCATCGTCGGGACCAAGTCGCTCGGACACATCGGTGATCATCCGCGGAGTCTTCGCCAACGCTCGATGCCCGCGATCGGTCATCGCCTCCCACTGGATGCTCCCGATGAACAGCACCGCACGCAGGGATTCCACCTCGGGGCGCACGTCGTCGATCATCGCCACGTAGTTCGATCCCTTGAACTCCGTGGCCGACAACAGCACCGACACCCCGGCCTGCTTCAGCACGAACTGCAACTCGTGTGAGCGATAGGCGGGATTGATGTTGACCAACACGGCACCGATCTTGGCCGTCGCGTATTGCGCGAGAACCCATTCCGGGCAGTTCGGAGCCCAGATTCCGACACGGTCCCCCACCTCGACTCCGGCCACGAGCAAGCCGGCCGCCAACAGGTCGACGTCGGCGACGAACTCCGAGTAGGTCCACCGCCGCCCGGACGCGACATCGATCAACGCGTCACGATCCGAGTACAGCGCCGCGGTGCGATCCAGATCGGCACCGATCGTGTCGTCCAGAACTGCGGTATCCGACGCGCCGGAAGAATAACTGTCCATGGACCCCACGGTAGTGAGCCCGGTCACGTACAGCCACCCCCGAATAGGGGGACGTCACTCGAGTGTGAGGGCCTCGGCCGCTTCGAGCACATCGGCTCGCGAGGTGTCCTTCAACGCCACACCCGACCGCCCGAGTCTCCTGGCACCGGCCAACAGGCCGGCCACGATTCGTGCCGACTGTGCGTACCCCTGTCCCTCCGGCGGATGGATGTTGGAGATGCAGTTGCGATCGGCGTCGGTGCACCCGGGTTTCGGCAGATGCGTCAAATAGATGCCGAGACTGTCGGCAACCGACAACCCCGGACGCTCCCCGATCAGAACCAGCACCGTCCGAACACCCATCGCCGCGGCGATATGATCACCGAGCGCCACCCGCGCCTCGGTCGCGATCACCGGAGCCGCGATCGAATAACGATCGGAGAGCTCTGCTTTCAACGCGTCCAGCATCGCCACACCGTGATCGGCGAGCGCACGCGGGGACAAGCCGTCGCCCAACACGATGCCGATCTCGTCCTCGGAATGCGGCACCGCCGACAGATCCTTCGGCTGCCGACCCAGATCGGGCCGTCGCAGATACTCCGCACGACTGGTCGCCAACGACGTCACCACCGACGGTGCACCGAGACCGACCTGCTCGACCCGGCCCACGAACTCCTCGACCTCGAGCGGCATGTGCACCGCATCGCGCGCGGCGGCATGAGCAGAGCGAAACTCGAGCACCCGCGTGGTCGGCAACGAATCACCGATGCGCCCCAGTCCGATCCGGGCCTGCGTCATCGCCCGCATCTCGCCCCAGAACTCTGTTTCCGGTCGTTCCGCGGGCTCCACTCCTGCACTCCCTGGTCGTTCCGCGGGCTCCACTCCTGCACTCCCTGGTCGTTCCGCGGGCTCCACTCCTGCCACCTCCGATTCACCGATCATCGCGCACTCATCAAGGCCCGTAGCGGTGAACCCGCCGCATCGACGTCGAGGACCCGGCCGTCGGCGTCCACCATGCCGAGACGGGAGAGCCACGACTCGAATTCCGGTGCCGGCCGCAGACCCAGAACCTGTCGGACGTAGAGCACGTCGTGAAAGCTCAGCGACTGGTATCCGAGCATGACGTCGTCGGCACCGGGAACCGCGATGACGAACGCGACCCCGGCCGCGCCGAGGAGCGTCAGCAGGGTGTCCATGTCGTCCTGGTCGGCCTCGGCGTGGTTGGTGTAGCAGACGTCCACTCCCATCGGCAGTCCAAGCAGCTTGCCGCAGAAGTGATCTTCCAGGCCCGCCCTGATGATCTGCTTGCCGTCGTACAGGTACTCGGGCCCGATGAATCCGACGACGGTGTTGATCAGTAACGGCTCGAGATCGCGGGCCACGGCGTACGCGCGCGTTTCGAGGGTCTGCTGATCGACGGGGCGGTCGCCGGTGCCGATATGCGCACCCGCCGACAATGCCGAACCCTGACCGGTTTCGAGATACATGACGTTGTTCCCGACGGTTCCGCGGTGCAGCGATCTTCCGGCCTCGTTGGCCTCCCGCAGCAGCGGAACGTTCACTCCGAAGCTCGAATTGGCTCCTTCGGTGCCCGCGATGGATTGGAACACCAGATCGACCGGAACGCCCTTGTCGATCAGTTCCATCGTCGTCGTCACGTGCGAGAGAACGCACGACTGCGTCGGAATCTCGAAGCGTTGCCGAATCTCGTCGAGCAGATGCAGCAGGTCGGCCGTCGCCTGCGGTGAGTCGGTGGCCGGGTTGATCCCGATCACCGCGTCGCCCGATCCGAGCAACAGTCCGTCGAGCGTGGCCGCGGCGATTCCGCGGGGATCGTCCGTCGGGTGATTGGGCTGGAGTCGCGTGGTCAGTGTTCCGGGCAGCCCTATCGTCGTACGGAACGCCGACGTCACCTGCGCGGCCCGCGACACCGCGATCAGATCCTGGTTCCGCATGATCTTGCTGACCGCCGCCACCATCTCCGGGGTCAGTCCGGCAGCAACCGAGCGCAACGTCGCCGCCGCGTTCGGCCCTGCGGTGACCTGCAGCAGCCAGTCCCGCAGACCTCCGACGGTCAGGTGCGAGACCGCCCCGAACGCGATTCGGTCGTGTGAATCGATGATGAGCCGGGTGACCTCGTCGCTCTCGTACGGAACGAGCAGATCGTGCAGGAAGACATCGAGCGAGACCTCCGACAATGCCCACTGCGCTGCAGCTCGTTCGGCATCGGATTCAGCTGCGCAACCGGCCAATTCGTCTCCCGACCGCAGCGGGGTCGCCTTGGCCATCAGGTCCACCAGACCGTCGAAGGTGTAGGTGGTTCCCGAGACCTGTTGGGTGTAGATCGTCATTCCAGTTCGGCCTCGGCCTCGGCCAGTGCGGCGAATTCCTCGTCCGGCGAATTCGCAACCAGATGATGCCTGCTGTAGATGCCGAAGTAGGCCATGAACGCGACGAACACGGCCAGGCACCACAGCGCTGCGGTGGAGTCGACGACGAAGGTGGCGACAACGGCGAGGGCTGCGATGACCAACGCGAATCCTGTGGTCACGACGCCGCCGGGGGTTCGGTACGGGCGTTCCATGTTCGGCTCGTTACGACGCAGCACGATGTGGCTGACCATCATCAGAACGTAACTCAGAGCCGCACCGAACACGGCCATGTTGAGCAACATTCCGCCCTGACCGGTCAACGAGAGCAAGAAGCCGATGACGCCCGGCACGATCAACGCCAGTGTGGGGGCCTTGCGAGAGTTGGTGATGGACAGCGTCTTCGGCAGGTACCCGGCGCGCGAGAGCGCGAACAGCTGGCGTGAGTACGCGTACATGATCGAGAAGAACGACGCGACGAGTCCGGCCAGGCCGATGTAGTTGACGATCTTGCTCGCGGTTCCGTCACCGAGAGCTTCCACCAACGGGTTCCCCGATTCCTTGACGGCGTCGGCACCGCCGGCCCCGGTCACCAGGAACAGCACGACGGCACCGGTGACGAGCAGCACGCCCATGGCGGCGATGATGCCGCGCGGGACGTTCTTCGTCGGATCCTTGGCCTCTTCCGCGGCCAGCGGAACACCTTCGATGGCGAGGAAGAACCAGATGGCGAACGGAACGGCAGCCCAGATTCCGAGGTAGCCGAACGGCAGGAATCCGGAGGCTCCGGCGGCGTCGGTGGGGGCGATGTCGGTCAGGTTGCTCGCGTCGAACTGTCCGATGGCGGCGATGGCGAAGACCACGAGTCCGACCAGTGCGATTCCGGTGATGACGAACATGATCTTGAGGGCTTCGCCTGCGCCGGACAGATGGATCCCGATGAACACGGCGTAGACCACCAGGTAGACCCACCAGCCGTCGGTGATACCGAACAGTCCGAGTGATTCGACGTAGGCACCGATGAACGTGGCGATTGCCGCCGGGGCGATCGCGTACTCGATGAGAATGGCTGTGCCGGTGGCGAATCCGCCCCACGGCCCGAGCGCTCGGCGGGCGAAGGTGTAGCCACCGCCCGCTGCAGGCAGCGCCGAGGACATCTCTGCCATGCCGAGGACCATGGCCAGGTACATGCCCGCGATGATGATCGCCGCAATCAGGAGGCCACCGAAACCGCCCTCCGCGAGACCGAGGTTCCACCCCGAGTAATCGCCGGAGATGACGTAGCTGACTCCGAGGCCTGCCAGCAGGACCCAGCCCGCTGTCCCCTTCTTCAGGGTACGTTTGGCCAGGTAGTCACCGCCCTCGACGTGCGACCGAGTGCCCTCGTGAGAGCCGGATTTCGATTGAGACGACTGGGGGTCTACCACGGACATTGCAAGCCTCTCGTAGCAAGTTCGCTCGGAGCGGGGTCACGCCCGAGGGGACGATTCACAACACGTGTGGCGCGCGAATCGGTTCAAGATAGGCCCGTGATGTAAGCGCCGCGTCATCGGTGAGTGACGGGCGAATTACGTCAGGTTCCGACGGCGTTGACGTCGCCGATGTCTCCCTCGTCCGGTTCGGCGACTGTCAGTACCGCGTCCACCACAGCCCTGTTGGTTTCCAACTCACGCTCCAGCCGCCGGAGCGTGTGCGCGATGCGTGATTCTGCGAAATCACCGACGAGATCGACACTCGCCACCACGTAGATCTGTTTGGGACCGACGAACTCGATGCGCACGAATCTGACCGACGCCACCTCGGGAAGTTGCTCGATCCGCTGCACCACCGCGTTCCATAATGCTCTCGATCCTGGTTCGCCGGTCAGGAATCGGCGGTTTCGATCGATCAACACGAAGGCGACGATTCCGAGCAGTACACCCACCAGAATGGATCCGATGGCATCGAAGGCCGCGGACCCCGTCAGTTGATGCAACCCGATTCCCGCACCGGCGATCACGATGCCGATCAATGCGGCGCTGTCCTCCGCGAACACCGCGCGCAGCGTCGGATCCGAGGTCTCGAGTGCGTAGTCGAGGAAGTCCTTGTCGTATTCGGCCGCTTCACCGCGAATCTGCCGAACCGATTGCAGGAACGACGCTCCCTCGAGCAGAAATGCGACGGCGAGCACCACATACGCGACGAGGTAGTTCTCGCTGCTCGATTCGCCGGCGAGCAACGAGGTGATGCCGTGCCACACCGATACCGCAGCACCGGCGACGAAGAGACCGATGGCTGCGAGCGTCGACCAGAAGTAGGTCTCGCGCCCGTAGCCGAGCGGCCGCCGATCGTCGGGCCCGCGCGAACCTCGACGATTGGCGACGAGCAGGAAGATCTCGTTACCGGTATCCGCCCACGAGTGCGCGGCTTCGGCAACCATCGACGCCGACCCGGTGAACACTGCGGCGAACGTCTTGGCGATCGCGACGCCGAGATTGGCGACGAATGCGATCACCACGGTACGCAGGCTTTCGCCGCCCTCGGCCGCGTCGGATTTCGATGAACTCTTCATCGCTCGCACTGTATGCGCTGCGCGCAGTGGTGCGGTTGTGTGCCACCTGCGGCATCCAACCGCACCACTGCCGCAGGCACTCAGCCCTGAAGCATCCCAGGGACGGGACACGCATCGACGGCCTCGGCGACCACCAAGGGGTCTGCGGGAACCTCCGGCCGTCGACCTTCTTCCCAGTCGACTCCCACCAGTGGTGGATGCTGCGCGAGAATGTCGTTCTCCTCGGCGGTGTATGCACGTCCGCGGCTGAGGAACCGCACTCCCTCGGGCGATTCGAGCGAGAATCCACCGCCGCGGCCGGGAACCACGTCGAGCACGAGCTGGGTGTGCTTCCACGCCTGGAACTGGGATCCCGAGATCCACACCGGCACACCGTCGCTCCCGGTCGGCAGGTCCTGTGGGACATCACCGACCCCCAGCCGAAGGTCGATGTACCCCAGGAGAACGTCCCGGTCGCCGACGATGAATTCGCCTGCGGGATAACACATCGGCGACGACCCGTCACAGCATCCCCCGGACTGATGCATCATCAGTTCCCCGTGGATACCGCCGAGGCGACGGAGCAGGTCCATCGCCTCGACGGTGGTCTTCAGCCGCGCGGGCTGCGCAGCGCTGTTCATCAGAAGAAGCCCTGGGCCTTCTGGGCGTAGCTGACGAGCAGGTTCTTGGTCTGCTGGTAGTGATCGAGCATCATCTTGTGGTTCTCGCGGCCGATACCCGACTGCTTGTAGCCACCGAACGCGGCGTGCGCGGGGTACTGGTGGTAGGTGTTGGTCCACACGCGGCCGGCCTTGATGTCGCGTCCGGCTCGGTAGGCGACGCCGCCGTCGCGAGACCAGACGCCTGCACCGAGTCCGTAGAGGGTGTCGTTGGCGATGTCGATGGCATCGTCGTAGTCCTTGAAGGACGTGACCGACACGACCGGGCCGAAGATCTCCTCCTGGAAGATGCGCATGTTGTTCTTGCCGGTGAAGATCGTCGGCTGGACGTAGTAGCCACCGTTCAGATCTCCGCCGAGCTGCGCACGCTCACCGCCGGTGACGACCTGTGCGCCCTCGCCCTTGCCGATCTCGATGTACGAGAGAATCTTCTCAAGCTGATCGTTGGACGCCTGTGCGCCGATCATGGTCTCGGTGTCGAGCGGATCTCCCTGTCGCACAGCCTTGGTGCGGATGGCGGCCAAGGCGAGGAACTCGTCGAAGATGTCCGCCTGGATCAGCGAGCGCGACGGGCAGGTGCACACTTCACCCTGATTGAGGGCGAACATCGTGAAGCCCTCGAGCGCTTTGTCCTGGTAATCGTCGTTGGCCTGCAGCACGTCGGAGAAGAAGACGTTGGGGCTCTTGCCGCCGAGTTCGAGAGTCACCGGAATCAGGTTCTGCGACGCGTACTGCATGATGAGACGGCCGGTGGTGGTCTCCCCGGTGAAGGCGATCTTGGCGATGCGCGGGCTGGACGCCAGCGGCTTGCCTGCCTCGACTCCGAATCCGTTGACGATGTTGACGACGCCCGGAGGCAGGAGGTCGCCGATGATCGAGATCAGGTGCAGGATCGATGCGGGGGTCTGCTCGGCGGGCTTGAGCACCACGGCATTTCCGGCCGCGAGAGCGGGCGCGAGCTTCCATACGGCCATGAGGATCGGGAAGTTCCACGGGATGATCTGCCCGACGACTCCGAGCGGCTCGTGGAAGTGGTATGCCACTGTGTCGCTGTCGATCTCGGAGAGTGATCCCTCCTGCGCGCGGATGCAGCCGGCGAAGTAGCGGAAGTGATCGACGGCGAGCGGAATATCGGCGTTGAGAGTCTCGCGAATCGGCTTGCCGTTGTCCCAGGACTCCGCCAGTGCGATGGACTCGAGGTTCTCGGCGATTCGGTCGGCGATCTTGTTGAGAATCACGGCGCGCTCGGCGGCGGAGGTCTTGCCCCATGCGGGCGCTGCGGCGTGTGCGGCATCGAGCGCGAGCTCGATGTCCTCGGACGTGGAGCGGGCGACCTCGCAGAAGTTCTCTCCGGTGACGGGAGTCGGGTTCTCGAAGTACTGACCCTTGACCGGCGGTACCCACTCGCCGCCGATCCAGTTGTCGTAACGCGACTGGAACGACATGACGGAATCGGCGGAACCTGGACGGGAGTAGACGGACATTGAAAATCCTCCTGATCGACACGTGCTTCACAGTTGATGCGGTGTGTGATTCAGGACACTAGGGCTTGCAACGTTGCAACTACGTTGCCGATGCGACTGCATCTGTGTTGCCGCTGCTGCCGGAGGTACCGACAGTGGCGATAGCGTCAGATTCCGAGTTCGCGGTCGAGGAGATCGATACGCGCACTGACCTGCCCGTACAGCGCGGAGTCTCGGCTCAGGGTGGCCCGGTAGGCCTCCCACGCGATCACGTCCGATCGACCGTGAATCGACGACGTCCACTGCGCCAGTAACACCGGATCTCCGAGTCGGAGCAACGCGGCCTGCATTCGGGACCGCAGTTCCTCGCGGATCTCCTCGATGCCGGGCGCGGACGATCCGGGCAGCACCGGACCCGAGTAGATACGAAGAGCAGCCTCGACGTCTCCGCGGTCGAGGGCACGCCGGATGTCGCCGACGTCCGAGGACAGCTCGCCGACCAGACGGTAGGGCCGCGACGCCAGGCCTGCGGTACCGAATGCCTTGCGCAATCTCGACATCTCGGCGCGAATCGTCACCGAGTCCAGCTCCTGCTCGTCGAGCAGCACCGCGAGGTGGTCGGAGCTGAGCCCTTCGGGATGCTCACCGAGTAGAAGCAGTATCTCCGCGTGTCGCTGGGAGAGCGGTATCCGGCCGGAACCACGCACCACTCCCGGCCGTCCGGATCCGAGAACCTCGAGCCGAGGAGCAGTGTCGCCCAACGATTTCGGCGAGTTCATCAGATGCAGGCGCAATTCGGACTCGGCGGCGGCGACGGTGGCACGCACCAGCGAGAGCACCTCGGGCACCGCGACGCGCGGGCCACCGGTGATGTCGATCGCCCCCAGGATGTGGCCACTGGTGGGGTGGTGAACCGGTGCCGCCGAGCAGCTCCACTCGTGCACCGACCGAGAGAAATGCTCGGACGCGAAGATCTGCACACTGTGGTCGACTGCGAGCGCGGTGCCGGGGGCATTGGTGCCCTTGTTCTCCTCGCTCCAATCGACCCCCTCGGCGAAGTCCATCGTGAGCGCTCGGTCCTTGGCTGCGGAGTCACCCTCGACCCACAGCAGCCGGCCTTCGGCATCGGAGATGGCGACGAGTAAGCCGGTGTCCGCCGCGTCCTCGACCAGCAGCTTTCGGATGACCGGACGAATGATCGCCATCGGATGCCCGTTGCGGTAGCGCTCGAGATCCGGCCCGGTCAATGCCGGAGTGTCGTTTCCGCCGTCGGGATCGACCCCCTTGGTGCGACTGCGCATCCACGAGTCGAGTACGACGGACCTCACCGTCGAACCGTGAGTACGGAGGTCGTCCACGAAAGATTGGTGGGCACTGGACATCTGGCGCGCGAGCACAGCGACGTCCTCGCCGGGACGCACTGCGACCCAGGGGTTGCCGCCACTGTCCGATCGGCTTGCCATTCGACGCTTCCTCCGTGACCTGTCCACATCGTTGTTACCCAGCTCACAGACCAGGATACAGCCGTGGCCGGCGCGCGCGGCTGTGGCCGGTCGCGCCGACCCCGGTTGCCTACTTCTTCTTGGCGCTCGACGTGATGATGTCGTTGCTGGTGTCACCACTCGACTTGGCCCGCTTGTCCGCGCGCTTGTCCTTGAGAGATTTGCCGGATTTCTTGGTCATCGTGTTGCGGGGCGATTTGTCCGACATGGCAGTAACCCATCTATCGGGGAACCCGAACGGTCCCCAGACCATGAACGCTACGCCTCGACACCCCTACCGTGGTCTGCAATCAAGGCCGCTGCGCGCTCGGCGAACATGATCGCCGTCGCATGCGGGCCGCGGCTGGGCACCACCGGAAACGCCGAGGTGTCGACGACGAGGACACCGTCGACACCGCGCACCCGGCAGTGGTCGTCGAGCACCGCCTCCGGGTCCGATTCCGGGCCCATCTTGGCGCTGCCGGACAGATGCAGCGACGTACCGAGTGCCGCGAGGGGGTCGTCGATCGCGGGCACATCGACGATCTCCGACATGATCGGCGACGCCAGTAGATCGCGCGCGAGTTCGACGCCCTCGCGCATAGCGCGCCGGTCGACCTCCGATTCGAGATAGCGGTATCGCACGTCCGGGGACTCGAACGGATCCAAGCTTCGCAGCGTGATGCTCCCGCGTGCCGTCGAGCGCATGAGGCCGACACCGAACACGTGCGGCCCACGCGAAAGACCGGAGATCAATCGATCGAATCTCCTGGTGTACGGCCTGATCTCGACGTCGCCCGAGTGCAACACCGCTTCCAGAGCACGAGATACCGTCGAGAATTCTTCGGTCGTCGCTACCGGAACGGCAACCTCGGGGTGGTCGCTGAAGCCACGGCCGACGCCCGGATTGTCGGAGATCACCGGAATCCCCAGCGCAACACTGCTTTCGGCCGGACCGATGCCGGATCGAAGCAGCAACGCGGGGGTGTGCACAGCACCAGCAGACAGAATCACCCTGTCGGACTTCACGATACTGCGTACACCGTCGACGATGATCTCGACCCCGGCCACCCTGTTTTTCTCGACCATCAACGACGACACCGTCGTATTCCCTTGTACCCGTAGGTTCTTTCGATCGATGACCGGCAGAAGGTATGCCAGAGCGGCACTTACACGGGTACCGTTTCGGATGTTCGACGGAACTGCGCCCACTCCTCCCACGGCCGCGTCGGGTGCGTTCATGTCCTCGTGGAATCTAAAACCTGCGTTCGCGGCCGCCTGCACGAACGATGCGGTCAGCGGATGTCGGTCCTGCTCCGACGTGCGCGAGACCGGCATCGGCCCGCGGGAACCGTGCCACCGATCGACCGCGTCGGCATCGAGATCGGTTTCGGAGCCGATGTAGAACGGCAGCACCTGATCGAACGACCACAAAGACTGCGGCCAGGCATCGAAGTCACCCGGCGTGGCGCGGACGAAGTAGCCGCCGTTCACTGCGCCGGAGCCTCCCAGCACCCGGCCTCGCGCGATCGTCCGGGACACACCGGCCGCGAGTTCGGCCGTATAGGTTCCCACCCATTCGCTACCGGGGCCGATGGGAAGTGTCGACGCGTCGAGCACGGCCGCCGGAACGTCGGCGACGCTGTGGAACGCAGGCCCGGCTTCGAGCAACAGCACCGACCGATCGGGGTTCTCACTGAGCCTCGATGCGAGAACGCAGCCGCAGGAACCACCTCCGACGACGATGACGTCGGCGAACTCGATCGGGTTCACACCGTCGACGGAGCAGACCGGGGTGGCACCACGTCAGCCGTCGAGGCGGGGCTTGAGGGCGTCGACGCTGCGGGCGGACAGTGCACCGTGCCACAGCCCCGCTCCGTAGGCGACGTCATCGGCTCGTTTGTAGAAGGCATAACGCACCGGATCGAGACCGCCGGGCTCCCGGTGCTTGTACCAATCCGAGAACGCCTCTGCGACAGCCAATCCCAGTGCGATTCTACGAATACGACTCGACAACAAGACGGCGAGCAGGGTGATCGGCCAATAGTGCCGACACAGGGCCGACGCCAGTTGCCACAACCCCGCCACGAAACCCTCGGCCGCGAGGATGGCCGCGATCCGAGTGGGCTGGTCCAGACCGACGAACATCCTGCGCAGGCGAACGATCGTCACGCCGAGTGTGGCGGCAGCGCCGACGAGACCGATCCGCGTCAGACTCGCGGCGAGCAGACATGCAACCAACGTCCACGGGGACATCGCGATGGGCGGCACCATTCCCGGATGACGTGCCGACAACGGTGTGGCACCGGTGCCGTAGAACAGCTTGCGGGCGAACCATTCGGCGAAGGTGACGCGATGCTCGTGCGCGACGTGGGCGACGGGTTCGTAGCGCAGCCTCCACCCCGCTTCCTGCAATCGCCAGCACAGGTCCACGTCTTCGGCCACGTGCATCGACTCGTCGAATCCGTCGCAGTCCATCGCCACCGACCGACGCATCAACATCGCGGCGCTGGGGACGTACGACACCGAACTGCCTGCCCGTACCGCCGCTTCCTTGCGACCCAGGTCGAGCGACGAGCGGGCATGTTCGTACCTGGCCAGCGCACTGCCCTCGGGCTCGAGTGCGACGATGCGGGGGGCCACCAGGGCGACCGCCGGATCCGAGAAGTGGCCGAGCATCACCTCCAGCCACCCCTTACGTGGCACGACGTCGGAGTCCAAGAAGGCTACGAAATCCGTTGTTGCACATCGCAAGCCAGTGTTTCGTGCGGCAGCAGGTCCACGTGAGCGCTCGTGCCGCAGCACCGTCATGCTGCCCACGCTCCAGGAGATCCGCGGTACGGCGACCGGCACGTCCGAGCCGTCGTCGACGATGATGACATGCAGCCCGTGGAGCGACGCGATCAAGCGCTCCAACCCCGCCTCGTTGTTCTTGAGCGGCACGACGACGGTGACGTCGCTCGGCGAGGGAATCGACATCGGCCGCGGATTCCCGACTCCGGAGTCGAGCAATTTGCGGGCCACGAGCGCGGACTGCGAGTCGGTCACTTCGATGAACCCGTCGCCGATCATGGCCGCAGCGGTCGGTGCCAGCTTGAGCATGCGGGTCGGTGAACCACCGATCAGGACGCGCCCTTCGGAGAATGTACGTACGCGTGGATCGACTCGCACCCCGAAGCCGTCAGGCAACCGACCTTCACCCATCAGGAGATCGTAAGCGGACAAGCCGCCGGAGCGTCGGCCACCCGAGAAATCGGACGGAACATACCTGTTCCCCGTTTTCCGCAGCTTCTGCCCGGGGTCGCGACCAGGCGTTTCACCGGGTTCGGTCATGAGATCACGCCCTGCTCGGAGGGACTCCATCTCCCGACTGCATCGGCCGCTCGGGTGCACATCTGCTCGAAGGCGCGACGCCCTTCCTCCGCATCGGCCCCGGTCGGATCGCCGAGCACGCCGTTGGCGGTGACCGGAGCCAATCCACCGTCGCGAAGTGCCGGGAGCAGGGCGGCGATATCGGTCACATTTCCCACCTGCGCCTTCGTCATGTCCACCGCCTCGGGCGAAAGATGCAGCAGCAACGACGTTTCGGTCCGGCCGGCGTGAGCATCTGCTCCGGGTATCGCGCACGGAAACCACACGACATTGCGGCCCTCGTACCGGAGCTGCAGCACTGCGGTCCGCACCGTCGGTGCGTTTCCGCCGTGGCCGTTGACGAACACCACCCGCTCGGCCCACCGGCAGGCGGAGCGTCCGTACTCCACCAGAAGCGTTTCGAGCGCGGCCGCACCGATCGAGACGGTGCCGGGAAATCCTTCGTGCTCACCACTGGCTCCGTAGGCGATCGGCGGGGCAACGGTTGCATGCGGAACGGTTCGCGCCACGGCGTCGGCGATACGAGTGTCGGTGTCGAGGGGAAGGTGCGGTCCGTGCTGCTCGATCGAACCGACCGGCACGACGAGGGTCCTCGACCGGTCGACGTCCGGCCAGTACTGAGCACCGAGTGAGTCCCTGGACATGGATGCAGATGATATCGGATGGAACGAAGCCGTCACGCCGCCGAAACACACGGTCGTTAATCTTCCATTCGTGCCACCCCGCCGTCGGTCCATATTGCTCTCGCAATTGTCGATATCGGCACCCGGTGGCCCGCAGCCGTCGATCCTGCGCGAATTGCGTCGGGTAATTCTCGCGGGCGACGCTCCACCGAATACCCCTATTCCGCTCAACGAAGTGGCCGAACTGTTCGGGGTGAGCAGAATACCGGTGCGCGAGTCCCTCAAGACGCTGATCGGCGAGGGCTTGGTCGATCATCGGCCGAATCTCGGCTACACGGTCGCCCAATTGACCGCGGCCGAACTACGCGAAATGTACATCGTCCGAGAGGTTCTGGAGACTGCAGCGCTGCCGATCGCCGTCGAATTCGCCACCGATGCCGACCGTGAACACCTCATCGAGATCAATCGGCAGCTCGAAGCGTCACTGGCTCGCGACGACTCGCGGGAGTATCACCGACTCTCACGTGAATTCCATCTGTCCCTGACGCGGCCTTCTCGGATGCACCGGTTGCTGCACATGCTCGAATCCGCCTGGAACATCACCGAACCCGTGCAGCCGATGGTGCATGTCGCCGGTTCCGACAGGGCATCACTGCACAGCGACCACGCCGATATGCTCACGGCATTCCTGGACGGTGATTCCGCGGGACTGCTCGGCGCAGCACAACATCACCACACGCGTCTCAATTCGGTCATTTCGACACTGTCGAACGACCATGGATTGTTTGCCGATCCGCCGTCGGAATAGCCGAGGGACGAATCCGAAAGATATATCGCTCGCGTCACGAGTGCGCAACACTGCGCCGCTAGCTTTTCCTCATTCGCTCGTTCACCTCCTTCGTTCACCTCAATGCCATGCCGTCAGGAGCATCGATGACAGATACAGCGCACGGTCCCGCTCAAACGGGAGATCTCGTGGAAGCCGCGGGCCACCCCGTCGGCGGTGGCCTGATCAAGGACAGCTACGACCCGCGGCTGACCAACGAGGATCTCGCTCCGCTGAAGAAGCAGACGTGGACCTCGTACAATCTCTTCGCCTTCTGGATGTCCGACGTGCACTCGGTCGGTGGCTACGTGACCGCGGGCAGCCTGTTCGCGCTCGGCTTGGCCAGTTGGCAGGTGCTGATCGCGCTGCTCGTCGGCATCACGATCGTGTACTTCTTCTGCAACCTCGTCGCCAAGCCGAGCCAGGTGTCCGGAGTTCCGTATCCGGTCATCTGCCGCAGTGTCTTCGGTGTTCTCGGTGCCAACATTCCGGCGATCATTCGTGGCTTGATCGCCGTGGCCTGGTACGGAATTCAGACATTCCTGGCCTCGGCCGCTCTCGACATCGTGTTGATCAAGCTGTTCCCGTCTCTCGCTCCGTATGCCGTCACCGCCGACTACGGTTTCGCCGGACTCTCGCTGCTCGGCTGGGCGAGCTTCCTGTTTCTCTGGGTCGTCCAAGCGGCGGTGTTCTGGCGGGGCATGGAGTCCATTCGCAAGTTCATCGACTTCTGCGGCCCCGCTGTCTACGTCGTGATGTTCATGCTGTGCGGCTACCTCATCTGGAAAGCCGGCTGGGGCGCAATCGATCTGAACCTCGGAGAAGTCGAGCACACGGGTCTGAGCTCCATTCCGGTCATGCTCGGTGCGATCGCTCTCGTGGTGTCCTACTTCTCGGGCCCCATGCTCAACTTCGGCGACTTCTCGCGTTACGGAAAGTCCTACGCCGCCGTGAAGAAGGGCAACTTCCTCGGTCTACCGGTGAACTTCCTGGTCTTCTCGATACTCGTCGTCGTCACTGCGTCGTTGACGCTTCCGGTGTTCGGTGAACTGATCACCGACCCGGTCGAGACCGTGGCACGGATCGATAGCACGTTCGCCATCGTCCTGGGCGCGCTGACCTTCACGATCGCCACCATCGGTATCAACATCGTCGCCAACTTCATCTCCCCTGCATTCGATTTCTCGAACGTCAGCCCCCAGCGCATCAGCTGGCGCGCGGGCGGAATGATCGCCGCCATCGGCTCGGTGCTGATCACGCCGTGGAACCTCTACAACAACCCCGACGTCATCCACTTGACGCTCGAGACCCTCGGTGCATTCATCGGACCACTGTTCGGCATCCTCATCGCCGACTACTACCTCGTCCGCAAGCAGAAGGTCGTCGTCGACGAGCTGTTCTCGATGTCGTCCACCGGGCTGTACTGGTACTCCAAGGGTTACAACCCGGCGGCGGTGTACTCCACCGTCGTCGGCGCGCTGGTCGCGATGTTCACCGTCCTCTTCAACGGGGCCATCGACGGCATGGAGATCGCCGGCATGTCGACGGCGTCGAAGTACAGCTGGTTCATCGGCTGCGGTATCGGATTCGTCATGTACTTCTACCTGGCGACACGAACCAAGCTGGCTGTCACCAACTTCGACGCCCCAGCGACGGCTTAGGATTTCTTCCGTGCTCATCAAGGTCATCAATCCGAACACCACCAGTTCGATGACCGCAACGATCGGTGACTGTGCCCGGGCCGTGGTCGGCCCGGGCACGGTCGTCGATGCGGTCAGCCCCTCGATGGGGCCCGTGTCCATCGAAAGTCATGTCGACGAAGCACTCAGTGTCCCAGGCATTCTCGCCGAGATCGCCCGGGGCGAGGCCGCTGGGGTCGACGGTTACGTCATCGCCTGCTTCGGAGATCCCGGTATCGACGCGGCCCGCGAGCTGGCGGCCGGGCCGGTCGTCGGTATCGCCGAGGCGGCCATGCACGCCGCGAGTTTCCTGGGTCGAGGTTTCAGCGTCGTCACCACACTCGGACGCACCATCGGACGTGCCCAGGATCTGGCGAACCACTATGGCTTCGGACGCCACTGCCTCGGCATTCATGCGTGCGAACTGCCGGTCCTCGATCTCGAGACCGATCCCGACGCCCGCAAGATCGTCACCGAGGCGTGCCGCGTCGCCGTCGAGACGGACGGTAGCGATGCTGTGGTTCTCGGCTGCGCGGGTATGGCCGATCTGTGCCGACACATTTCGGCCGAGATCGGAGTACCTGTGGTCGACGGTGTGGCCGCGGGCACGTTGTTCGTGCAGTCCCTGGTCTCGCTGGGACTGGGTACCGGAAAGCGCGGCGAATTTGCCTCTCCGCCGGCCAAGCTCTACACAGGAATGCTCGAGGGATTCAGTAGGCAGTAGCGCCCGAAATCCACTGGAGTGCAATTTCTCGATCCGATCGCAAGATCGATGCACTCGAACAACTACTTGACCGCGTCCACTTCTACCTCGACGAGCCAGCCCGGAACCGGAAGCGAGGCGACCTCCAACGCGAATCGGGAAGGTCGCGCGGAGTTGCGTTCCAGCGGTGCCGCAGGCTCCGCGCTACCGAGCGGAACGAGTTCTGTCTCATCCGTATCGAGATTCGTATTTGCGAAGAACTGCCGATAAGCACGGTTCCAGCCCGCATAATCGGCGATGTCGGTGCCGGGCGCGTTGTCGAGAAACACGCGCATCGTCACGACGTCCTCGAGTGTGTAGCCCTCTTGTTCGAGGTTGTCGCGGATCTTCTTCAGTACGTTGATGCCTTGCGCTTCGGTGACTGTGACACCTGGAGGCAACGTGCCACCCGGGAACTCTTCGGTGTCGATGTAGGACTCGGGGGTACCGGTCGCAGCAGCGTCGTTCATGGCTGTACCTCCGATACCGCTGGTCTTGTATACAGTTGCATCGCCGGATATCTCGACGCCTTGCGCGATCATCGGGTTGTCCTCGCCGGGTTCGATCACCGACCGTGCGCCCGCGGTGGTTTCGGTTGTGTCGCCCGAGGCCTCGGAATCCGAGGAGCACGCTGCGGTGAACAGAATGGTTCCCGCTGCTGCAGCGGCGATGAGTGAGCGAGTGACGTGTGACAACGTGGTGCCTTTCGACAGGTATGGGATTTCGATCAGGACGTGGTGACGCGCTCGTGCAGCGCGGTGACGACCTGGCGAGCCGATGTGAAGGCACCGTGCTGCCAGGCAATTGCATTGGAGAGGTGATCGCCTGCGAAATAGATTCGCTCGACAGGTGCGAGCAGTTTTTCGTATTCCGGCGTGGCGGCACCGCCGTGCGAACCACCCGACCCCTCCCAATTGGCCCACGCACTCTCCGAATACTTGGTACGACGCCAACTGCCGGAGAAGGAACTCACGATATCGCGGGTGTATTTGTCGCCGTGAATCATGGATCCTTCGGCGATTGCTTTCGCCAACCTTTGCTTGTGAGTGAGGGATTCGAAGGCCTGATGCCTCTTGCCGCTGTTGTAGTACCCGACGACGACACCGCGATCGGAGTTGTAGTGGTCGTACGGGAACATGATTTGCGAAATGTCGAGGTCGGTGTTGCTGGCACCCCCGTAGATGCGCTCGTCGGTCTCCCACCATCGGCGTGAGTACTCGATCCCGAGCTTGCCCGACGAGAACGGCTTGGCCGCTCTGTTCGCCGCCAACACGTCTGCGGGTAGATTCGTATCGAGGCGTCCGATCAGGTTGGGTGGAATCGTGCAGATCAGGTAGTCGGCGTCGATCGATTCCGCTTTTCCGTCTTTCGTGTATTCGACGGCGACGCGCTCGCCGGCGTTCTTCATCGACGTGACCTCGGCTCCGTAGACGATGTTGTCGACGCCGATCGACTCCTCGAAGGCGTAGTAGATTCGGTCCATGCCACCGACAGGTGAGAACATCAACATCGCTTGGTCGTAACCGAACTCGAAGCTGAAGTTGCGGCCTATCCCGCTGCGAATGACGTCGGACATGCTGTGCGGCTTCGTTTCGGCACCGAAGTCGACACCTGCGCCCGGTTCGGACGAATAGCCGCGCCGCGTCGATCCGAGATACCGCCCGTCATCGGACAGGTCACCGAAATCGCTGAGGAACTCGGACAGGGCGTCCTTGTCGTCGCGGCTGAGCACGTCGTCCAGAGCACCCCGGTTTGCGGCTTTCTGAAGCAGTTCCGACATGTATCCGTACGTGTCTGCTTTCGCCGCTCGGTAGCTCACCGACTGCTGATTGAGCGCCGTGTCGCTCTTGTAGTTGACTACGGTGTTGGCATTTTGATTGCCGAATGTCTGGAGCTCGACACCGAGCTCCTTGCAGTAGTCCATCGTGATGTGGCTCTGCGGTATTCGGGTCGCGCCGACGTTGTAGAAGTGGCCGTCGGAGAACGTGCACGTTTGAGTTTCCCCGTTCAGATCCGTCTCCTCGGCACCACCGCGAACAGACCACACACGGCCGCCCGGCCGGTTCCTCGCTTCGAGAATCGTCACGGAGTATCCCGCTTTGCGGAGCTCGTAACTCGCACACAGTCCTGCAGGACCACCGCCGAGCACGACCACCGAAGGACTTCCCTCGACCCTCCCGATCAGGTCGGACCTCGCCGGCGGTCTGAACCGTGTGGGCACCGCCTGAGCGGATGGAGCGAGGCCGATCGTCGACATCGCTCCATAGGCGAGCCCGGCCCCTCCCGTGACTCCGAGACCTCGCATGAACGATCTCCGTGTTACTGGCAATTCATGCTCCCATTCGTGCTGCCCGGTGCCTCGGTGGTCCGGGATCGAAAAGTTTCGAGTGCAATCCTGAACGGCAGGTAATTCGGGAAGATCAACCTCGGGAAACCATCGAGAAAGCGCGAGTGAGAACGGACAGGATTTCGGACGAGGAATTCCCACTCGTACGGTTCCAGCTGATTCATGTTCGCAATGCCCGTGCAACATGCGCCCACTATTTTCGGCAACCATGTCCGCACTCGAGCACGCGATCGCCAGGTCGTTCTCTGCCGGTGAGCCGGCGCAGCCCGCACTGTCACCTCTCCGCGCGCTCGGAAGGCGACAGCTGTCCGGGGTCGAGGTACTCGCCCAGTCGATCGCCACTACTGCACCCGCTGCATCGATGGTGGTGCTGCCCATCGCCATGCTGACGAACGACACAATGCTCGGAGGTGTGTTGACGATCGCTGCCGCGACGATCGTCGTATCGCTCATCGCATTCTGTATTTCGCAGTTCACCCGCAGGCTCGCCGCATCCGGAGGGCTGTACAGCTTCACCTTCCACGGCGCGCGAGCTCGCGCTGCGCTCACCGTCGGTACTGCCATGCTCGTGAAGTACTGCGCCAGTGGAGCGCTGACTCTCTACAGCGGCGGCCAGGCCGTCATGACTGTGCTCGACCAGTTCCACATCGATGCGCGCGGAGGCATTCCTACGATCACCATCTACCTGCTGATCGCCGCATCGATCCTGGCCTGTCTGCTGCGCGGTGTCAGGTTCGCCGCAACGGCGATACTCGTCGTCGAAGTATGTTCACTGGTTTTCATCCTCGTACTGCTGATGATTCCCGATGGTGCGGGCCGCGCAGTCGATGTGGAGACCGCAGAGTCGTCACACGGGCTACTGCTGGTCGCGCTGGCGGCGATGTTCTCACTGGCAGGCTTCGAGAGCGCCACGTTCTTTGCTCCCGAGGCACGTCGCCCGCTCGTCAACGTCACTCGCACGGTGATGCTCACCCCCATCATCTGCGGAACACTGTTCACCTTCGCTGCGTGGGCTGTGTGGTCCGGCCGAGGCAGCACTCTCATCGAGGCGTACCTGCACGGTTCGTCCACCGGCATCGATCCGTCGCTCGTGATCGCGGTGAACGTAGGACTGAGTTGCTCGTGGCTGGCCTCCTCGATGGCCTCCTCCAATGCGGCGTCTCGCTTGGTCTACACGCTGGGGATCGAAAGGGTGATACCCCGAATATTCGGCTCTGTTCACCGACGATTCCGCACTCCGTCCGTGGCGCTGGTCTGTGTTGTCGTCGGCTTCGCTTCGGCCAGTATCCTGTTCTCGGTCGTGTCGGAAGGGCCGCTGATCGACAACGTGAAACTTGCTGCCCGCGCCGCCCTGATCGTCGGATACGTACTCGTCGCGGTCGCCGCCGTATTGTTCCTGCGCCGCATCGGTGAACTCGAGACACCTGTTGTCGTCGCAGCCGCGCTCGCCTCGGGCTGCGGCGTCGGGGTCCTGATGCTGCTGTTGTTCACCGACGGGATCACCGACAACCTCGTTCTGATCTCGGTGTTCTCGGTCATTGCACTGTCCGGAACGATATGGGCCTCGTGGCTGCGTACGCGCTCACCTCTCGGCCTTCGATCCATCGGTGTGTTCGACAGCGCGGAAACCACGGACGTGCTGCCCGGTTCCGCGTCCTACGGTGAGAACTCCCGTGGCGCTGTCGCTTTGGTCAAGCAGCCGCGCAGGGAGCGATGACAGTGGCCGTGCGTACACCGCGGGTCGCCGAGGTCTCGGGTCACGAGCCGCGCGCAGTACAGAAAGCGCTCGCTCTCCTCGAAGCCGTCGCACACATCGGACCAGGGGCGAGCGCCAAGGAGATCGCACAGGCAACAGGGGTTGCGCCCGCAACTGCATACAGGCTGCTCAATCTGTTGGTCGCAGACGGGTACCTCGTACGCATCGACGACCTTTCCGGGTTCGCGCTCGGTCGACGTACGCGCGAACTCGCGGGACCCGATCCCGGTCACGATCCCGATTCCATTCGCCGCGACGTGTTGGACAGTCTGCGATCCCACATTCGATTCGGTGTGTACCTCGCGTCGTACGAAGGCGGCCGCATCAGTCTGGTGGATCGAGATCCGGACCACGATTTGGTCGCAGAGAGCGCCATCTTGATACATCCCCATGCATCGGCCATCGGAAAAATGATGCTGGCACGTCGCTCCGAGACCCTCCCGACCGGGAAACTGCGGGTTTTCACGTCACACACCATCGCCGACAGCAACGCACTGTCCGCGGAGCTGACCCGAGTTCGCACGTCGGACCTCGCCACCGAAACCGACGAGATGAGAATCGGGCGTTCGGCCATTGCGGTTCCACTTCGAGACGAATCGGGCTCGGTCAGTGGATGTCTGGCAGCGATCGGCAAGACCGGACGACTACGGACGGACGACTCCGATCTGATCGATCTGCTCCGAGCATCAGCGGGGAGGCTGCGCCCATGACAGTCCAATTCAGCGACGAACGGACGCGATCGTGTAGCCGATCGCTCCGCCGGCGACCAGCACGCCGACGAGCAGCAACACAACCTGCAGAGCAGTCGACATCGAGTCCTCGAACGACGCTACGTAGACCACGACACAGGACGCAACGATCGCGATGAGAGCAGACAGTGTCGGGGGGACCTTCGGAGACTTGTCGGTCATGGTGCCAATACACCATCTACGAGTCCATCAGGTCTCGCACAACCTCCGATAGGGAACACCGGGTAGGTACTGTGCCCATTCGGCTTCCGTCACCACCGACCCCCCGGATTCGCACAGCTGAGTACGAACCTCGTCGGGGTCGGTCCGCCAGATGCGGACATCGCGAGCCGTGCCACCGCCGACCAGCACTCGTCCGTCCGCGGCGAACACAGCATCGTTGACACGCATGCCATACGCGGTGAGGGCAGCGTACTGCGATGGCGCGGCACGGTCCGTGACATTCCACAGCCACACCGAGGATCCCCCGTCGCCCGCGGCCAACCGCGTGCCGGACCGATCGAACGAGAGCGAGTAGATCGGGCTGGAGGGCCCGACGATGCGAGATAGGTGTTGCGGGGCAGCCGCATTCGTCATGTCCCACAGTCGAATCGAACGATCCGCACCGCCGGCGGCGAGAGTTCGCCCATCCGGTGAGATGGCCACGGCCTGAACGGAGCCTCCGAATCCGCCGAGTGTGGTCGTGCGGCGCGGGTCGGTCGGGTTACTGATATCCCACAGTTCGACCACGCCCCCGACACTGGCGATGGCCAGTACCGAACCGTCGGGAGACAGCGCCATGCCCGCCGGATAGTTCCCCGCCTGCAAGGTCGACATCTTCATCGGGGCAGCCGGATCCTGGAGCGACCACACCGACACGTCGTTCGAGTTCTGACCCGACGCGACCAACATCGTCCCCGAGCGATCGAACGCCAGCACCGCGGTCAGGCTGCCGGTCGCCTCCCGAACGAAACCCAGGGCCACCGGATCGTCGAGATCGGTTGTGTCCCAAAGCTGAAATCCCCCAGTTGCGGTGCCGACCGCGGCCAGAGTGCCGTCGGCCGTGAGCGCAACCGCACCCGTCTGCGCCATTCCGTCACCGAGGACCAACGGCTTCGACGGCACCGGATGCTCCACGTCCTCGACATCCCAGAGGGTTGTTGCGGACGCGCGACGACCTGCACCGACCAGTAGCCGGGTGCCCGCTGCACCGACAGGATTCTGGAAGATCGTGTCTCCGGCGTCCGCGAGGGCCGGACCCGGAAGCGGCCAGATTCGGGTTGTGCCATCACCACTGGCGGTCACGATCGACGAGCGATCCGGCGTGAATGCCAGCGAACTCACCTCGATCGGACCGGGAAGCGTGAGCTGCAGCGTCCCCGATGCGGCGTCCCATACCTTGGACGAATTGTCCGAGCTCGCCGCAGCGATCTGGACTCCGTCGCCGCTGAACGCGACATCGTTGACATAGCTGGTGAATCCCGTCAACGCAGGCAGAGGAGAAAGTCCGCCCGCGTCGACGGCCCACCGCAGAACCTCACGACCGGTGGTACCCGCTGTCAACGTCCTGCTGTCGGGAGAAAATGCCAACTGCAGTGCGGTGTAGGTGGATCCGTCCGAGGGGATGTCGATCAACGGCACGGTGGGGGTTGCCGGAGACGAGGTCAGCTGCCTTGCGTCCCACAATCGCAGCGCGCGGCCGGCACCGACCGTCACCAGAAACCGGCCGTCCGGGCTGAATTCCGTGGCCGACGGCGAACCTGGTTGGGCGATTTCACCGACCGTGCGGGGCGTGGCGGGTTCTGCCACGTCGAGAAGAGGCAATCTGTCGTCCTGGGTGCCGACGAGCAGAAATCGTCCGTCCGGCGAGAACGACAGGTTCCCCACACCGACCACATCCGTGCTCGACAACTTCGTCGGTGTCGCCGGGTCCGATACATCCCACAGCTCGACACCGAAGGTTCCACCGACAGCGATGACTCCTCCGCGTGGATCGAACGTCAGCACCCGCGAGTCACGCGTGACGATCTCACCGAGCCGCGCGTGGCCGTCGGCGAGCGACCACATCCGCACGTGCCCGTCGGAACCGCCTGTTGCCACCATGACTCCGCGTGGGTCGACCGCGGTCACGGCATTGCCCTCGACACCGAGCAGCCGCACCGGAGTATGAATCGCCGAGGAATCGAGCAGTGCCGATCGCGCCTCGGACGTTCGGTCCACCTCGTAGGACGCCAGCGCGAAGTAGGCCGCCAGCCCGGGATCCTGCGTTCGTAATTGCTGCGTGACGCCGGCGATCTGACGCGAGACGGCCTCGGCCTCGGCGTGTTCGGCCGCGAGCCGTCCGGCGTTCGCGTCCGATCGGGCGACGAACGCCGTCACTGCCAGTGTCACCGACAGTACGGTCAGAATCGCCAGTGCCGTGACGAGCGTTTCCAGGGTGCGTCGTCGACGTCTGTCGTTTCTGTACTGTTGCTCGACTCGATTCGCGCTCGCTTGGAGGTAGAGCTTCTCGGTGGAGTTGAGGTCGCGCCGACGCACCGGCCCGACGGATTCCTGTACAACCAGCAGCCTGGACTCCGGCAACAGCGAGCCCTCGTCGCGGTCGTTGTTCTCCCACAGTTCGGCCGCCTGGGTGAGCCGACGGTGTTCGACCAGCCACTGACGGTCGTCGTCGAGCCACTCACGCAGCCGCTTCCATGCCGTGAGCAACGCCTCGTGCGTCACCTGGACCGTCTCTTCGTCGACGGTCAGCAGTCTGCGCGCGGCGAACCGTTCGATGACGACATCGACGTCGGTGACCACGTTCATGTCGTCGTCTCCGTGGAACAGCTCGACACGATCGACGCGGCGACGAGTGACCACGTCGTCGTCGAGATTGACCAGACGCATGAAGATGCGGCGTGCTTCGCGCTGCTGCTCGAACGTCAAGGCGGAGAACACTTCCTCGGCGCTCTGGCCGACCGCTCCGCCGATTCCGCCGGTTGCCAGATAGTCCGCGACGGTCAGCGTCCTTCCGCTCGAGACCTGCCACGTCGTCAGCAATGCGTGCGAGAGCAACGGCAGGGCACCCGAGTCGTGGGCGAACTGCGATCCACGCGGACCCAACTCCCCGACCAGTACCTGTACGAGGGCATCGTCGACGGTGATTCCCGCCTTCGCTGCAGGCGAGACGATGACTTCCCGCAACTGCGATTCGGTGAGGCGGCCGACGACCACAGGGTTGTCGGACAGTCCGGCCAGCAGAGCATCCTCCGACACGGCGTTCTGGTAGAAGTCGGCCCGCAGACCGATGACGAGGACCGACCCGGAGTCGGTCGAGTCGGAGGCCGCACGAAGAAAGTTCTCGCGCTCGCGCGCTGTCGCCAGCGTCCACAACTCCTCGGCCTGATCCAGAACGACGACCGATCCCGACGCGAACGACCCGACTCGTTCGGGAAAGGCACGGATATCGCCCACGCCCGAACAGATTTCCGAATTAGCGAACCTCGATGCCAGGCCGGCGCGCAGCAGCGAGGACTTCCCCGAGCCCGATGCACCGACGACGAAGACGATGCCTCCACCGTTGTCGAGAACACCGCGGACGCGCATACTCAGACGGTCGATGACGTCGTCGCGGCCGAAGAACCACTCCGAATCGGCGGTCCCGAACGCCTCCAGGCCCTTGTACGGTGGGCTGCCCTTCGCCGGGTCGACCGTGCGCCTGCCCGAGACGGACCGCACCCTCGACACCGCGTCCCACCACCGCGCCCGCTCGTCCTCGTCGTCGACTCCGCAGGCGACCAGTACCGCGGCGAACATCTCGGCGCTGGCCTTCGTGGGTACGTGGTGACCGGAGAACCAGCCGCTGATCGTGCCGTGCAGGCCACCGGAACGCTCGACGATGTCGCGGACCGTGGCATTCGCCTGGATCCTGATCACACGCAACGCCGCGGCGAATTCGGTGCGATCCGAGATCGACGAGGGATCCGGGCGATCGGAGGTCATGGGCGAAAACTATAGAGCCGGCAGATCATGCACCGATGCCTCGAACAGCCCACTGAGCAGGACAAACAGCAAATTGCTGCGTTTGAATGACGCACACGTGGAACCCGGAGTCGTCCGTATTGACCTTGTATGGACTTGCGCGCACAGCTGGATCCGCGACGCCATTGCTTCGACGATGGACGCTGAGGTCGGGGATGGATGGATACACGAGGGGGAGAATTTTCGTGCTCGAGCAGACGTCGGCATCGGCGGTACATCACCCGTTTCGAAGGCCGAGAGAGTTTCCACCCACTGCACTCCCGACACCGACCGACACTCGTCGCCCCAAGCCTGCGTTGAGCGCGCGCGAGATCGAGGTCATGCTGGCCTGGTTCGCCTCCGACTCGAAAACGGTCGCAGCTCGGTCCGTCTACATATCGGTGGGCACGATCAACACACACATCACCCGGGTCCGACAGAAGTACGCGGCAGTGGGCCGCAGCGCGCCGACGAAGGCGGCCCTGTTCGCCCGCGCCCTGCAGGACGGTCACACTCAACTGTCCGATTGGTGACCGCCGATGCGGCTGCCCCTCGCGCGGGATGGCCGGGCGCGAATCACCGGATGGGTTGTGCCGTCCTCGTTCGCATCGGCGTCGGGTATTCCGGAACGGGGAGTCGATCGGCGCGAGCGAAGTCGGTCGGTAGTACGACATCGGATGGTCCGAGCGTGTGCACCGATGCATGCCCGAGACCGAGTACCGCGGAATCCAGTCCGCCGCGGAGGATGTCGAGCACGTTCTCCACTCCTGCTCGACCGTTCGCGGCCAACCCCCATAGATAGGCCCGACCGATCAGCACTGCCCGCGCACCCAGCGCGAGCGCTTTCGCCACGTCGCTTCCCCGCCGGACGCCACCGTCGAGGGTGATCTCGACCTGCTCTCCCGCTGCCTCGGCGATGGACGCCAACACCCGAATCGACGCCGGGGAACCGTCGAGATTGTTGCCACCGTGGTTGGACACCGAGATCGCGGTGACGCCGGCGTCGACGGCCCGTAACGCGTCGTCGACCCGCGAGATGCCCTTGAGCATGAACGGACCGTCCCACTGCTGACGTAGCCAGGCGATGTCCTCCCACGTGGGTAGCGGCGTGGACTTCCATTCGCGATATGCGGCGAAAAACGTCGGCGCGGGCTTTCCGGGCGGAGCGAGGTTGGGTGCCGTCAGATCCGGGAGGGTGCCCGTGCGTGCCCATCGCGCAAGCCATCGCGGATGCGCGAGTGCTTCCGGTGCGAATCGGAGCATCGCCCTCGGATCGAGGCGATCGGGAATCACCGGACTCCCCCAGTCTCGCCCCTCGGAGAACGACCAGTCCATCGTCACGATCAGCCCGACGGCACCCGCATTGCGTGCCCGATCGAGCATGTGCAGCAACAACTCCCGTGATCCGACCCAGTGAAGCTGAAAGAACGTCTGCGGGTTCGCTGCGACGACCTCCTCGATGGGTTTGCTCGCGAACAACGACAACCCCATCGCCACACCGCGTGCCGCTGCCGCCCTCGCGACGGCAACCTCGCCGTCGGGGTGCACCGCTTGCACGCCCGTCGGGGAGATCATCACCGGAAACGACAGCGGTTGCCCCATCAGCGTCGTCGACAACTCACGGGTGTTCGACAGCCCTGCCACGTGCGGGGCGAACCCGAGTTCGGCGAACGCAGCGGTGTTGTCCGACGCAGTGATTCCGCGCTCCGATCCCGCCACCAACGCCGAGTAGACGGACTTCGGAAGACGCATCTGCGCGCGCCGCTGGGCCTGCGCGACGGACTCGAACCAACCGGACTCGGTGAGCACGCAGCGCTCTAGACGCCGAGTCTGCGGTCGAACCCGGCCGGTATCACCACATCCGACGGCGAGAGATCCTGTACCGAGGTGTGCCCGAGCCCCAGGACAGCGGAATCGACTCCGCCGCGCAGGATGTCGAGTACGTTCTCCACACCCGCCTGACCGTTCGCCGACAGGCCCCACAGATATGCCCGCCCGATCAACACCGCTCGCGCACCCAACGCCAGCGCCTTCACCACGTCACTGCCACGCCGAATCCCACCGTCGAGGGTGATCTCGACCTGATCGCCCACCGCCTCGGCAATCGCGGGCAGCGCCCGGATCGGAGCCGGGGTGCCGTCGAGATTGTTGCCGCCGTGATTGGACACCGAGATTGCCGTGCACCCGGCGTCGACAGCCCTCTTCGCATCGTCGACGCGCATCACGCCCTTGAGCATGAACGGCCCACCCCACTGCTCACGCAGCCACGCCACGTCCTCCCACGTCGGCAACGGGGTACCCATCCATTCGCCGTACGCCCCGAAGAACGTCGGAGCCGGACCACCCGTGGGCGGGGTCAGGTTGGGGGTCGTCAGATCGGGAATCTTTCCGGTCTTCGCGAACTCCCACAACCACTTCGGCCGCACGATGCCCTCCGGAGCGAACTGCACCATCGCCCTGAGGTCCATCTTCTCCGGAATCGACGGGCTACCCCAATCGCGGCCGTTGGAGAACGACCAGTCCAGGGTCATGATCAGTCCGACCGCCCCGGCTGCGCGTGCGCGCTCCATCCGTTGCAGCAGTATCTCGCGCGATCCGACCCAGTACATCTGAAAGAAGGTCTGCGGATTCGCCGCCGCTACCTCCTCGACGGACTTGCTCGCGAACGAGGACAGCCCGATCGGAATACCCCGCGCTGCAGCAGCTCTCGCGACGGCGACCTCCCCGTCGGGATGCACCGCCTGCACGCCCGTCGGCGAGATCATCACCGGGAACGACAGCGTTTGCCCCATCACCGTCGTCGACAGGTCACGCTTGTCCGACAGCCCGGCGACGTGCGGGGCGAAGCCGAGTTCACCGAACGCCGCCGTATTGTCGTCGATCGTCAGTCCGCGCTCCGAGCCTGCCACCAGAGCGGCGTACACGGACTTCGGTAGACGCTTCTTCGCACGCCGTTGCGCTTCGGCAACGGTCTCGAACCACGCACTCTTGGCCATCAGCTTTCCTGCTCCATTCCTGCGAGCGGATTCTCGTCGCAGATCTTCGCCGGCGGACGCATCATCAATGTGAGCGGCACCGACTTTCGTGGGGTCTTGCGCTGACCGGTACGGGAATGGTCGACACTGGACTTGGGGATCTCCCCCGCCGCCGCCAACGCCATTTCACCGTTCCCGATGACGCATTCGGGATCCGGGCCGTCCATCGGCAGGCCCGTGAAGAATTTCGCAGCCATACATCCGCCACGGCACGCGTCGAAGTGGGCACACTTGGTGCACGCGCCCGAGGTCTGCGGCGAGCGCAGATCCTGGAACAACTCCGATGTCTGCCAGACCGATTGGAATCCACCCATGCCGTCTTTTGCATCGCGGACGATGTTGCCGGCGAGGAAGTTCTCGTGAATGGCGAACGGGCACGCGTACACGTCGCCGATCGGATCGATCAGGCACACCACCCGCCCGGCACCACAGAGGTTGAGCCCGGGCAGAGCGTCACCGAACGCCGAGAGATGGAAGAACGAATCCCCGGTCAACACACCCTCACCGTTGGCGACGAGCCAGTTGTACAGCTCGCGCTGCTGACCGGCCGTCGGGTGCAGATCGTCCCACACATCCGCGCCCCGGCCGGATGGCCGCAACCGGGTGATCCGCAGTGTCGCAGCGTATTTGTCGGCGAGAGCTTTGAAGTCGTCGAGCTGACTCACGTTGTGTCGGGTGACGACGACGGAGATCTTCGCGTCCCGAAAGCCGGCCTCCTTCAAGTTCTCCAACGCCCGGCACGCCATGTCGAACGAACCGGGTCCGCGGACCGCATCGTTGACCTCGGCGGTTGCGCCGTCGATGGAGATCTGGACATCGACGTAATCCGACGCGGCCAACCGCGCCGCCACCTGCTGGTCGATCTTGACTCCGTTGGTGGAGAACTTCACACCCACCTGGTGCGCGGTCGCGTAGTCGACGAGCTCCCAGAAGTCCGAGCGCACCGTCGGCTCCCCACCACCGATATTGACGTAGAAGACCTGCATCTTCTGCAGCTCGTCGATGATCGACTTGCACTGTTCGGTGCTCAACTCGCGTGGATCACGGCGACCGGACGAGCTCAGGCAGTGCACACACGACAGATTGCAAGCGTAGGTCAGCTCCCAGGTCAAGCAGATGGGCGCGTCGAGTCCGAGTTCGAACTGGTCGACCAATTTGCCTACCGGAGCGGGCCTTTCGAGGGTGGAGGTCATGGGCGGAAGTCCTCTTCTACTAATGGGTCAGGCTCTACGGGCGAGTGATCATGCTCGAGTCGGCCAACGTTGCGAGGGCCTTCACGTATGGGGCCGACTGCTCTTCGGTGATCCCTGCGGCCTCGATCGCCGACCGCATGTCCGGATGATCGGGAAACGAGGTGATGATCGCCACGATCGTGCGGTTCTTCAGAAACGAGAGCTTGCGAGTTCCGAAGTGATAGAGCAGAGCCCCGAAAGACTCCGGACGCAACGCCACCTGTGGATGCAACACCCAACGCGAATCCAGATCCAGCCCGACCGCATCGAGGTCGTCGCGCACTGCAGTGGTCATGATCAGTACACGCCGCACATGCCGTCGATCGACACTTCCTCGACCAACGACTCTTCGATCAAGTCGGATTCGACGACAGCCGTACCGACCACAGCGTTCTCGTTCTTCTTCGACATCTGGAACCTCCTGCGAAATATGCTCGGTCACAATCCGATTGGTTGTGTCTCGGATCACCACGCTAGCGGCCGATCACGACTCGGAAGCGGGGTGAGAGCAGAACTGGTCGGCCGTCGCGATCAACCGTCCATATGGGTAGGTATCGTCCCGTCCGGCGTGCGGGGCCAGCATCGTCCGAGCGGCCCGACCTGGTCGGGAGTGGCCGATTCGTCGACCGATGTGTGGAACGCTCGACCTCACCGAAGGGGCGGCCACGCCGAGTGGACGTGCGACGAACAGAAATGACATCGATGACCGAACTGGATGCACTCGCACCGAGCCCCGATGGAGTCTGGGCGCACGAGAACGTGGTGGTCCGACACCTGCATGGACTCGAGTTCGACGCGGTCCGAACCGGATCGACCGTGCAGGTGTGTCATGGGCTGACGTCGGCCCAGATCGGTGAGCGCCTCGTTCCGATCGTGACCGCACAGGCACGTCATGTGGGTCTTTCGCAGCGGGAATTCGAGTTGGTGCTGGTCGGGATCGTCCGCACCACCGTCGCCGATCCCGTCGACGCCTGGGCCACCTACTATCGCAATTCGCTCGACGAACTACTATCCGGCACTGCCGATTTCGCTCCCGTCCACGATCACGCAGAAAACCTGATCGTCGGATCGGTGCTCGATATGGGATCGTGTTTCGGCTTCTTTCCGCTACGGCTGGCGATGAAAGGCCACTCGGTGACCGCGACGGACCTCTCCGCCGGCACCATGCGGTTACTCACCGTCGTGGCCCCGCATCTCGGGATCACACTCGACACCGTGGTGTGCGACGCTGCGAACGTTCCCGTCGCAGACAGCAGCGTCGACACGGTGACTGCACTGCATCTCCTCGAACACGTCGACGCGGAGACAGGATCTCGCATCGTGAGAGAGGCACTACGCATCGCGCGCACCCGTGTCGTTGTTGCAGTGCCCTTCGAGACCGAGACCACCGCCTGCCACGGACACGTTCGCACGTTCGACGAATCATCGCTGGTGGAATTGGGTCGGTCGACGGGTTCGATGTTCGAGACCTCGGAGCACCACGGCGGGTGGCTCGTGATCGACAAGACCAGGGCACGCCAGTTCACCTGAACAGGTTTCGCATCCGAGGCGTTACCCCAGCACACCTAGAACGGCGGCTCTCCGGTGTCTTCGGCGGTCGGTTCTGTTATCGACTCATGGTTGTCCGGTGGGTCGGGATAGGCGATGATGCCGGAGTTCCTCGGTTGGGTGGGGATGTGTGGTCTGAGGTCGTTTCCGAGGATGGGGACGGCGGTGCCGTTGGCGGGCAGGGTGATTCGGGTGGTCTTCGATGTCGATGTCCACAGGATCGCTCCGCCGGGGAGCATGACGGCTTTCCAGTAGCCGGCGGTCTTGACGCAGTGGTGGTACTCGCAGAGGCACTGCAGATTGTTGACGGTGGTCCAGCCGCCGCCGACGGGGTTGCTGTGGTCGAACGGGTTCACGTGGTCGAGTTGGCAGCGTGCGGCGGGGCGGTGGCAGCCGGGGAAGCGGCAGTGTTTGTCGCGGAATCGGACCGCTGCGGTGGTGAGGGCGTCGGGTCGGTAGATCAGGGCCCGGTCGGTGAGGGGGTCGCGGGGTACCGACTTTCCGAGGGTGGGGTCGGCGGCGATGGCGGCTTCGAGTGCGGCGGCAAGGGAGGCGGTGCCGAGATAGAGGCCGCCGGGTGTGCGGCCTGCTCTGTGAATGGTTCGGTTCGGCCGCAGTGTCGAGCCCAGGTCGCTGGCGGGCAGACCGAGGGCAGAGCTGTGCCGTGTGCCCCGGCCGACGGGAGTGTGGGTACAGAACAGGGCTGCGGCGGAGGCCAGCGATTGCGTGCGTCGTTGCCTGTCCGCGCCTGCCCCGGTCTCGGTGTCGGTCTCGGAAGGAGCTGGATCGGCCGCTGAATGGGCAGAGGTGTCCCCCGCGGAATCCTCCGTCTGATGATTCTCCGTTTGATCGTGCTTCGAAATCGGTGATGTCGCCGCGCCCGGTTCCGGCGGGATAACTGTTCCTGGCGTGGGGCCCGTTGTCGGTGGTGATACTGATGTCGGCGGGACCGTCCCGGGTCGCTCTGGAGCAGAGCCTGTTTCGGTTCGGTCGGGTGCAGTGCCGGACTCCGGTGAGAGCATGGGCCCAGGCGCTTGCGCTGCGTCGGAGCCACTGCCGGAATCGGGTCCCGGGTCGGATGCAGATTGAGCTGCCGACACCGGTGCAGCTGGGGTGGTTGATTCGATGTCAGGCTCACCGCGCGCAGCGGATCCGTCCGACGGATCCGCCTCCGGGGCAGTGGTCGCATCGGTGACGACGTCGACGGAAGCACCTGTGGTCGTGCAAGTCTCGGTCTCGGACTCGGGTTCCGACTCGGTCTCGGTCTCGGGTTCTGACTCGGCGTCGATCTCGGGCTCCGGGTTGCTGTCGGTGCGGCTGTGGGTCTCGGTAGCGCGTCTTCCCGACGCAGTGTTCGTCCCTGAGTCCGCGTCCGTGTCCGCTGTCGCTTCCGACCCTGGGTCCTGTTCCTGCGTCTGCTCTTTCGGAGTGCGTTCCCATTCCCCGGTTGCCGGGTTCTGCACAGCCAGTCCGAGTTTCTCGGCGAGGGTAACTGCGTCGGTGAGCAGGATCTGCCACTGACTGCTGCGCGCCAACTCCCGGGCCAGATCAGGGTCGATGGAACCGTGCCCGGCCAGATACGCCGGGTTCGCAAGCAACCCGATCAAGGTGGCGATGTCGACGGTGACCATCGTCAACGGCACCCGCCGATCGGGCAACGCCGCATCCGCCTTGGGGCAGTCATCCCGTCGGCACAGGCACGCCAGTCGGGGTTCGCCGTGCATGCGGGCCATGAACGCATCGCACAGGCGTTCCTTCTTCCCGCGCGGGTCTTTCGGGCACAAGGTGTCGGCCATCTCCTCGAGCAACTGCCACGCAGCGGCAGCTTCCGGGGCGGTCAACTCCGCCCGGATCCGGGCCAGTTCCCCGGCCGGGGTGTAGGTGACGGTGCGGAACCTCTTCGCGAACTCGCGTAGTGCTGCTGCTTCTTCCGGGGCGACCCGCAGCAGGATGTCCCAGATCTCCTTCTCGAGCGGACCCGGCGACAACCGGTGGGCTGCCTCGACGACCTCGGCTTCGACGGAGGTGACGATGTCGTCGGAGAGGTTGTCGAGGATCCGGCACACCGTCCGCACCCGTGGAAGGTCGATCTCGCCGGTCTCGAATGTTTTCCGTAACAGGGGCAGTCGGGTGTGCAAGGCGACGCCGACCGAGATATACGATTCGGCGACCGTCGCCGAGCACCCCAACGCGACGGCCATTTCGGTGCGCCCGTACCGGCTGTAATGCTTGTGTTCGGCGTCGAGGGTGATCCAGCTCCGATGAACCTCGTAACAGGCGGTGATCTTGCGGGCCGCCTGCCGATTCTCCGCACGCGCGGCAGCGGTCAACGCCTCCAGTGACACAGCTGGCAGTGCACCCATCTTTCACCCCCCGGCGAGCAGCATTTCAGAACGTGCGTTCGAACTGAAAGAAGACTAACCCGGGCCACCGACAAGTAACGAAAGCGCAGACTCGGCTGCTCGTGCTCACCACCCCGAGCAGCACAAATCAGCCGAGCTCGAACTCGGAATGTCGTGATCTGAGCCGCGGTCGTGCGGTGCCGACCACAGTGAGCAGTGCCGATACCCTGGCCTTGTGGAGCCCGACCATAGGAGATGTCTCGACGTCAGTAGGGCGTGCGGTTTCTCCAACACTTCGCCGCAACGGTCGTTGAATCGCCGCGCGATGACCCTGGAAACGTCGACGTGTGGAAGATCCTTGCCGACGAGTACCACGTCTGCCGTGCAGAACAAGAAGTCAGCTGCCCGGTGCACCGGGTACGCGAGCCGAATGCGTACATGTCGTAGATCTCTCCGTCTCGAAACCCGCGGCCATATCGTCCAGCGCAGCGTCGAAGACGTGATTCCGCACGTGCCCGACTACCTCACGGTCCGTGACGACCCGACAATCGGTCAGCATCGCAACATTCTTAGAATCATCCGGCCAAACGACCGAGAACCATTGGCCTCGTTGCACTTTCGCCAGTGAGTACGAGCCGGATCAGCGCGCGAGCCCGCTCGTGGTGTCAGGATCGATCGGATCCTGACACCACGAGCGCCATCGGCCTAGGCGGTCTCGGGTACCGACAGTCGATTCTCTGCCGCGGCGAGGGAGTCGAATCCGTCTGCCTTGAGCAGATTGTGGACGTTGCGCCGGCGAACGCCCATGTTTCCGCCGTCGTACACCGGGAAGCAGAGGACGTCTTCCATGATCGCAGCGATCGGGGTCAGGTTCGTGTACGCATCGACGCCGACGAGACGCATGGCGTCGTACACCACCTGCACGGCCGTCTCGGACGCGAATATCTTTGCTTCGTTGGCCAATTCACGGTCGCGTCCACCGGTGCGATCGAAGTGATCGGCAGCCTTCCATGCGAAGTAGCGGACCGCCTCGATCCGAGTCTTGATGTCCACCAACATGTATCCCGCGTTCTGGTACTCGATGACGGGTACCGGACCGGACCGGTGGTCGGTCTTGGCGAACTGCAGAGAGTAGTCGAATGCAGCCCTCATCCTGCCCACGCACGCGGCGGCGATGGACGAGCAGGTCCAGGAGAAGGCGGTGGCGACGATGTCCAGCCCGTCGCCCGGCTTACCGATGAGGTTGCCGACCGGCACTCGCACGTCGCGGAATTCGACTCGCGGCGAGTTGGTGGCGCGGTGTCCGATGGTGTCGATCATGTCGGTGATCTCGACCCCCGGCGTCCCCTTCTCCACGACGATGACCGCGAGCGACTCCGACGGCGGGAGCGCAGGATCGGTGCGGCACACCACGCTGATCAGGTCGGCACCCTGACCGTCCCAGCCCGAAGCATTGGTGGTGTAGTGCTTGGCACCGTTGATGACCCACTCGTCGCCTTCGCGTCGCGCGAAGGTCCGAATTCCGACGGTCGGGTCCTCCGAGTCGTAGTTGGCCCCACCGGTCACCTCGGTGTATGCGATCGCAGCCAGCCGAGGCTCGCCGTCGCAGAACAGCGGGAGCCAGCGATTCTTCTGTTCCTCGGTGCCGAAATTGATGATCGGATTCAGTCCCAATCCGGTGCCGAGCAACGCTGTCGGAGTGTTGATGTCGACCCGAGCGAGTTCCTCGGCCGCAAGGGCGAACGTCAGATTGTCGAAGTACGCGCCGCCGTATTGATCGGGAACCAGTCCCTTGACGAATCCGAGCCCGGCCAGCTGCTTGTAGACCGGCTGCAATGCGTAGAAGCGATCCTCCGGCCGGGGCAAGGGCGAAATGGCGGCTGCTACTTCGCTCAGGATCTCGTCTGCCACTTGCCGCGCCTGCATGCGCACGGCCATCTGCTCGGGGCTGAGCTCGAAACTCAGGGTCATGTGGGACTCCTCGATGTCTGTCCTGGTGGGGTGAAGAACGGAATCGGGCGACGCTGCCCTGCACACCAGTTTCATCGGGTGAGTCGTCCTGGTCTTGTACCGGACTGCGCCGTGATCGGTACCGTTCTGCACACTCGGACAGAACGTTTCGCTACCGCTGCACCAGCTGCGGCAGTTCCCTGGTCTTCATCGACGCTCGGTATTCGACCGGACTGCATCCGAAGTGCGATCGAAACGACTTGGCCAGGTGCGCCGAATCCGAGAATCCCCACGCCGCTGCGATCGTTCCGATCGACCGATCGTCGCGCGAATCGGCAAGCTCACGACGACACGCCTCGACTCGATGCTCACGTACCACGGCACCGAAAGTCGTTCCCGCCCTCTCGAACAGTGCATGGAGAGTGCGAACCGATACCCCTACGTGGCGGGCTGCCTCGGTGGCGGGAACTCGGCCGAAGGGAAGCCGGGAGTCGATGAACCGAACCGCGGACACCCGGAGTGCTTCGTCGGTCTGCAACGAGCACGCGGTGTCCCGCTCGGCCGTTGCTCCCAGCACCGCGCGGAGCAGATCGACATGGGCGGCACCGATCATCTGCCGCTCGGTGGAGTGCAGTGAGGAATCGCTCCGCCAGGTCTCGACCATCAGTGAGCCGAGCAAGCGAGCCGAGCCCGACGAGCTCGAAAAGCGCCGAGCAGTGGTCCCCGCCGACGGTGCGACGACGTCTGCCAGCAATGGCCGTGGCAGACGGAACGACAGGACCCGCCACAGTTCGTCGTTGCCCGGTTCGACGAACTCGAGGCGGTACGGGCGGGTCGAATCGACGACGGCGAATTCGCCTCGGGAGACGGTGCACTGCCGCCCGTCCTGGGTGGTCGTACAGTGCCCATCCAGTTGGAGGTTGACGAAGACGACGTCCTCGTCCGCGCGGGCGACTTCACGCTTTCCGTGGTCGATTCGCTGGGTGCAGGAGGCGATCTCCGCGGCATTGCCACCTCCGACAGCCGCAGAGCGCACCCACCCGGGCAGTCCGGACCGGGACGAACTGCGTTCGACGTGATCGCGGGATCGCCACGGTGCCAGTGGGGTGAATGCCTGACACAGGACGTCGGCCCAGTAGCTCATCTGATCGGCAGGGCCGAGTCCCCGGGTTGTCCAAAATGACGTCATGATGCACTCCGCGATAGGTTCGAGTGCACCAACGGTAGGCCCTTGGCGTAAGCCATCCGAGGCGTTTGCGTTACGAAATGCGTGCACTCTCCTCACATCGACGAGTGGTGCGCCGAGAGAATTTCTCGGATCTTCAGATGCACGTGCCTCGCCGCGACGAGGCGAGAGAGTCGAGCATCCACGCGGGGTACTCACCGGACCGCCCGAGGTCGCCGTCGGAGGGCGGGATCACGATCACACAGTTGGCGTCGGCGAGCGCACCGACAGAATGCGATCGGATGATTCTGGCCCCTTCACCGTCGACGATGCCCAGCATGACCCGGGGTACCGGTGAGGCAGAAACGGCCTCCCCCGCTACCCTGACCGTTCTGATCGTTCGCTCTGCTCGCGGGTTTCGCAGTGCCGCAACGATGATCGGCCGGACGAACAGTTCGTACGAGATCAACGCGCTGACAGGGTTTCCGGGCAGACAGACGATCGGAGTTCCCTCGACCTTTCCGCACGCCTGCGGTTTGCCCGGTTTGACTGCAACCGAGACGAATTCGACGTCCTGGTCTGCAAGCGCAAGCCGGATCACCTCCTCGGTGCCCGCGCTGATCCCACCGGTCGTGACGACGAGGTCGGCAACCGCCGCGCATCGGGCCAGTGCCGCCCGACACCCATCGACGTCGTCGGCGACGGCCGGTTCGAGGTGAACGTCGGCACCGCACCGAAGCAGATCCGCGACGATCATCGCCGAGTTCGCGTCGTAACACTCGCCGCGTGCGAGTTCGGTCCCGACCGGCCGAACCTCGGATCCTGTCGACAGCACCGCCACGATCGGAGCCGACTCGATCAGCACATGGGTGCGACCGAGCGCCGCCAGAACACCGACCTGTGCCGGCGTGACCGACGTGCCTGCCCGGACGGCGACGTCGCCGACCTCGAAGTCGGAGGCACGACTGCGGATGTTGCTCTTCGAGCCGACCGAGTGGATCGTCACCTCCTCGATACCGAATGTCTCGACGAACCCACTGGTTCCCTCGACCGGAATCACCATGTCTGCGCCGTACGGAACTGCGGCACCGGTCATGACCTGTACCGACTCACCCGGATGAAGGTGCAGCGGTGCCGGTTGTCCACCTGCGACACTGCGCGCGGAGACGAGCAGACGTACGGGCAGATGTTCCGGACCGACGACATCGGCAGCGCGAACGGCGAATCCGTCGACCGCCGAATTGTCGAAGGCCGGCAGTGCGTGGTCGGCAACGACATCCTCGGCGAGCGTTGCCCCTACCGCATTGCCGATCGGCACCGAACGCACCGACGCCGATACTCCCAGTTTTCTTATCGCGCAGCGGTGTTGGTCCACCGTTCGGAGATGGACCTGGACGCTGTCCACTGTCGTCGACATCATCCGCCGGAGATCGGAGGCAGGACCGCGATCTCGTCCCTATCGGAGCACGGTGAATCCTCGTCGCGTGCCAGCGATCGTCCATTGATCCAGATGCGCGACACCGCCAATACCTCCGCGAACGACGCACCGTATCGTTCGACCGCAGTATCGAGCACCTCTCTGACGGTCGATCCCGACATGCTGTTCGACGCCTCCCCGGCAATCTGTCGTGCCGCAGCGAACATCACCAACTCGGCCATACGATCAGCCCCCTTCGATCATCCACCGATGTAGGACATTTCGATCCGATCTCGCACCGGATCCTCGTTCGTTTCCGCTCGAAGTTCCGAGTACCGATCGTCCCGTCGCACCCACAGCGCCGTGAGGCGGGATACGAGTTCGTCCTGCGACGCCCCCGAGCGCAGCAACGCGCGCAGGTCCGTTCCGGTCGACGAGAACAGACAGGTGTACACCTTGCCGTCGGCAGACAGCCTCGCGCGCGTGCACGTTCCGCAGAACGGCTCGGACACCGACCCGATCACGCCGATCTCTCCACTGCCGTCGAGGTATCGATATCGAGTCGCCACCTCACCGTCGTACACCGCCTCGACCCGCACCAGCGGGTGGACGCGGCCGATCGTCTCCACGATCGCTTGCACGTCCATGACCTGGGACAACTCCCACCGATTCGTGGCACCGACGTCCATGTACTCGATGAAGCGCACCACGACGCCGGTCCCCTTGAACCGCTCCGCCAGAGTCAGAATCGAATCCTCGTTCACCCCGCGACGCACCACGACATTGACCTTCACCGGAGACATGCCCGCGTCCACCGCCGCGTCGATACCGTCGAGTACCGTTTGCACGGGCACCCGAGTGTCGCTCATGCGAGCGAACGTTGCCGGATCCGTCGAATCGAGGCTGACGGTCACCCGCCCCAACCCCGCGTCGACCAACTTCGCAGCATGTGCGCCGAGCAGAGAACCGTTGGTGGTCATCGCCAGATCGATACCGTCGATGGCGCTCAGTCGCTCGACGAGGGAGACAATTCCGGTTCGCAGCAGCGGTTCTCCACCGGTCAGGCGCACCTTGCGAATACCGATGTCGGCAGCAGCTCGGGCGACTCTGTCGATCTCCTCGAACGACAGCAGTTTCGCGGTCTTCAAGAATTCGTGGTCGGGACCGAATTCGGACCGCGGCATGCAATAGACGCACCGGAAGTTGCACCGGTCGGTGACGGAGATACGCAGGTCCCGAAGTGGCCGGCCCCGAACGTCTCTCGCGTCGGCCACGACATCCCTCACGAGGCGGCACCGCAGGTGAGCGGCGACCACTGCGAGGCTGCATGGTGGACGTTCTCGATCTGCACACCGGTCTCCACCCAGGATTGCGCGGCGTCCCGCTGTTCGAGCTTCCACACCGGAACGGATGCCTTGACGATGTCGATGCAGAACTGAGCCGCCAGAAACGCGGCGACGCGATGACCCGCGGACACACAGACCAGGACACTCGCTTCACCCACCGCGACGGATCCGGTCCGGTGCAGCAGGGCGATACGGCCGATGTCGGGCCAACGCTGTTGCGCCGTCTCGGCAATCTCGAACAGGCGTCCGCGCGCGACCGACTCGTAGGACTGATAGTCGATCGACACGACCCCGTCGGTCCGTTGACCTGCGGAGTCCCTCGAATACTCGCGCACAACCCCGGTGAAGGTGACAACGGCCCCGCACTGGGGCATGGTGGCCCAGGCGGTCGCCGCCTCGACCGACAACGCGTCGGAGGTGACTGCGACTCGCACCCCGCTTGCGCAGGATTCACTGTCGTTCCCGTCCAGCTGCACGACTGTATCGACGTCGCCCATGGTGCACCCCTTTCGTCGAATTCGGTTCCAGCTTGGTCCAGAGGGCTGCAGTGCATTTGACCGCCAGCGACCGTTAGTTGACCTGCAGAGACCTCGCCACGCCGTCCGGATCGGACTTTCCGGCAATGTTACGAACAGCGAATCAACCGGAAACATTGCGCGCTAACCTCGAACAAAGCTCCTGCATCGCAGTGACGACACGGTCACCAGGACCGACGACGGTGGGCTTCGACGAAAAGGGGTTCCCATGCTGTCCAGATCCGGATTCTCGATCCCGACTCGGACGACCAGCCGCAGTGACTGGTGCGACATGCTCAGCGAGCATTTCGTCGCACTGGACGTCGCGGACGTGGCCGACAGCCGATTCACCGGGGCCGTCCGGTCGATGTCGCTTGCACACCTTCAGGTTTCGAGTGTCAGATCCACCACGCAGCACATCGCGCGTACCGACTCGTTGATCGATCGGGATCGCATCGAGTACGTCCAGATCGGAATGATCAGACGCGGCTCGGCCATCGTCGTGCAGGACGGCCGCGAATGCACTCTGACGCGGGGCGACTTCGCGATCTACGACACCTCACGCCCGTTCGACTGGATCATCGACGGCCACCCCGACGACGATCAGTGGGAACTGGAGGTCTTCACCTGGCCCCGTCACATGCTTCGGCTCGACGCCCGTGAGTCCAGCGACATGACGGCGATGGCATTCGACGGATCCGCCGGATTCAGTGGGCTACTGGGCCGGTTTCTTCACGATCTGAGTTCGACGCGCTCGTCACTGGACATCACCGGAGCGCAGGCGATAGCGGACGAGGTCGGCGATCTCGTCAGCGTGATCGCCCGCAACACCACCACGAACTCGACCGTCGACTCGCCCAGCGCAGCTCTGGTTCGGTCAGCGCAGCGGTACATCGAGGACCACCTCGCAGATACCGAGCTCTCACCCACCTCGGTGGCGTCGGCGATGTTGGTCTCGACGCGACAGTTGCATCGTGTGTTCGCCTCGAGCGGCACGACGGTGGCCCGCACCATCAGAACCAAACGGCTCGAGCGCTGCCGCCGCGAGATCGTCGGCAGCATCACTCTGGACAAGTCGCTCGGGCAGATCAGCCGGAGATGGGGCTTCGCGGACCTCGCCGTCTTCAGCCGCGCCTTTCGTGAGCAGTACGGCATGAGTCCGCGGCAGTACCGCGCCAGCGTCTGTGCCCGGTCGGACGACCCGCGTGCGGTGACGCGCTCGACACGGCCGACCGACCGAGAACAGAGGTACTGACGCGACGAGCGACTCGAGTCAGTGGATCGAGTCGCTCGAATGGCCCGGCACGATCGGTGCCGAACCGTCGACGAGTGGTGCGATGTGGTTGACCGCCGTAGCGGCCTCGGCGAATCCGACCGCGATCAGCTTGACCTTGTCCTGGTGTCCGGCAACATCACCCACCGCGAATACTCGCCGACGATTGGTCCGCATCGTCCGGTCGACGGCGATATCGCGCTGGTGCTTGTCCAGACCCCACGTCCCGATGGGACCCAATGCCGCTTTGAAGCCCAGTGCGGCAACGACACTCGACACTGCGAGTCGACGGCGTTCGGTTCCGGCTCCGTCGACGATCGTCACCGATTCGACGGCGTCCGAGCCCGCGATCTCCTCGACCTCGTACGGGGTGAGTACATCGACACTCGACCGCTCCAACAGTCCCAAGCTGTGAGCATGAGCCCGAAACTCGTTGCGGCGGTGCACCAGTACCACCGACTTCGCGATCGGCTCCAAACTCAGAGCCCAGTCCACCGCCGAATCACCGCCCCCGACGATCATCACGTGTTCGCCGGCCAACTCGTTCAGTCTCGGCACGAAGTAGCGAAGCCCACGATCGTGGAACTCCGAACCCGCCGGCAGCGGTCTCGGCGTGAATTTGCCGATCCCCGCTGCCACCAGAACCGCCTTCCCGACGACGGTGACACCCTTGTCCGTCGTGATCCGGACGGCCTCCTCGGATTCTTCGAGCTCGGTCGCGACGTGTCCCATCAGATACGTCGGTTTCGCCTGCTCTGCCTGCTCCACCAAGGCGTCGACCAGATGCTGCGCTTTGATTGCCGGAAAGCCGGCGACGTCGAAGATCTTCTTCTCCGGGTACAGCGCGGCCAGCTGACCACCGGGATGCGGTAAGGCGTCGACGACGGTGACCGTCAGCCCACGAAAGCCCGCATAGTACGCACCGTAGAGGCCGGCCGGGCCCGCGCCGACGATGATCAGGTCACACTCGAAATCGGTTGCGCCACTCACTTCTTCGCCACTTCGTCGATCGCCGGGTGGTCGTGTCCGACCGGACCGAGATCCTCCGCGCCACCCGACGCATCGGCATCCTCGCAGAACTCCACTGCGATGTCGACGAACCGCTTCTGCTCGTCCGGGATCTTGTGTTCCCAGAAGATCGCGTCGTTGGGGCACGCAGGCATGCATTTGCCGCAGTCGACGCACTCGTCGGGATTGATGTACATCATCCGAGCACCCTCGTAGATGCAGTCGACGGGGCACTCCTCGGTGCATGCCTTGTCCAGCAGGTCGATGCACGGTTCGGTGACGACGTAGGCCATCTCGAAATCCTCGTTCTCGTAGTAGGGAAGGTGTTGTCAGGCGTCGAGCGGTCGCACGTCGACTAGAGTGTCCGAGAACGTCGGGGCATTCCCGAGGTCCGCGAATGCCGTCGGGTTGAGCGAGGCCGGGGTCGAGAGGGAGAGCATGTTCTTGCGCCACGCGCCCATCGCGCACACCGTCACGCCCTCCATGACCGACTTGTCCAGCTTGGCCAGGACGGTGAACTCACCGCGGTCGTTGAACACTCGAACCACATCACCGGAGGCGACACCCCGCCGCTCGGCGTCGGCTGGGTTGATCAGCAGGGTCGGCTCCTTCTGCACCTTGCGATGCATGTCGAGATTTCCGAAGCTCGAATTCAGGTAGGCGTGCGACTTGGGCGTCAGCAGGTTGAGCGGATACTTCTGCGCCAGTTCGGGGTTGGTGCGAGACGATTCGCGCGGCGCAATGTAGTGCGGAAGCGGATCCACCGGTTGGCCCGGCTGGTGATCGTTCGATCCCTGCCGGAAGAGGGGCAGAACGAAGTTGCCGCCCGCCGCTGCCGAGGACAGGAACTCGGTCTTGCCGGACGGCGTCCGGAAATTGCCCTCGGCGTGGGGTGCGTACTCGTCGGGACCGGGAAGGTTGAGCCGCTGCCACCCGAGCTGTTTGAGCGAGTCGATCGAGATGCCCTCCATGGCAGGCGCATTCCAGTCGTACGACAGGGCTATGAGTTCCTCGTCGGTTCGGGAGAACACCGGCTCGGTGAAGCCCATGGCCTTGGCCAGTCGCCGGAAGAGCTCGGTGTTGGGGACCGCTTCTCCCATCGGCTCGATCGACCGATTGTTGTAGGTGACGAACAGGTGCCCCCACGAGAAGTTGATGTCGTCCTGCTCGAGCTGTGTGGTCGCCGGCAGGATGATGTCAGCGTAATCGGCTGTGTCGGTGATGAAATGGTCACTGACGACGGTGAACAGATCCTCGCGGCTGAGCCCGTCGATCATCCGTTTCTGATCCGGGCACACCACCACCGGATTCGAGTTGTAGACCATCAGGGCCTTGAGGGGCGTGTCCAGATTCAGCCCGCCGGTCAGCGCTTCGCCGAGTTGATACAGATTGATCACCCGCGTGCCTGGCGTTTGCAGATCCGTCTGCAGGAACTCGGGCCAGTTCACCGGGAAAGCCCACAGAGGTAGCTGCAGGATTCCGCCTCCTGGCTTGCGCCAGGCACCCACCAACGACGGCAGGCAGGAAATGGCTCGGACGCTCTGCCCGCCACCGGCGCTCCGTTCGATCGCGACACCGATGCGAATCACGGCAGGCTGACTCTGCGCGTATTCCCGCGCCAGGGTGTAGATGTCCTCGACGGGGATGCCCGTCTCCTCCGATGCCCACTGCGGGGTGTACTGCTTCACCCGCTCGGCCAGCTCGTCGAAACCGATGGTGTGACGCTCGATGTAGTCCGCGTCCGTCAACCCCTCGTCGATGATGACGTGCATCATCGCCAGCGCGAGCGCGCCGTCGGTGCCCGGCCGGATCGGGATGTACCAACTCGCAGCCTTCGCGGTCCTGGTTTTGACCGGGTCGATCACGACGACCTTGGCCCCGCGCTTCTTGGCCTCGGCCACATACGGCCACAGGTGCAGGTTGGTGCTCATGATGTTCGACGCCCAGATCAGAATGAACTTCGAATGGACGAAGCTTTCCGGGTCGACTCCCGCCGTATCGCCGACCGTCATCGCGTACGCAGTGCACGACCCTGCATCGCAGTAGGTGCGCTCGGCAACCGTTGCCCCGAGACGGTTGAAGAATGCGTCGCCGACGTTGAGCCCCTGCGTGATCCCCTGGGTGCCGAGGTAGTTGCACGGCATGATCGCTTCCGGGCCGAATTCCTCGGCGATGTCGGTGAACTTCTCCGCGATGGTCGCAACGGCCTCGTCCCACGAAATTCGCTCGAAGCGACCGGAGCCTTTGGGTCCGGATCGCTTGAGCGGGTACAGGACTCGATCGGGGCTGTAGACCTTGTCCAGGTAGTTGTCCACCTTCACGCACAATCCACCGTTGGTGTACGGGTTGGTCTTGCTACCGTTGACGCTGGTCGCCACACCGTCCGCGACGGTGACCACCATCGAGCACGAATCCGGACAGTCCTGGCCGCAGGCTCCGAGAACGGTGAGCTCCGCGGGGCGGTCTGCGGGAGCGTCGTCTTGGCGTGTGCCTTCTTGAACAGTCGTCATGGGGTGCTCCTCGGCATGGATATCACTGGTATGTGTTATCCGAAGCCTGCACCGCCCAGACGCTCTCGACAGGACACCGAGCGCCGTCTACTTTGCACTCTGCGCCCGAAGGCTCTGCAGTCAGATCAAGCCTTGCTTACTCGCCGCGTACACGGCCTCGGCTCGTCTGGACACCGCGAGCTTGCGCATGATGTTGCTGACGTGGAATTTCACCGTCGTCGCCGAGATGAACAGGCGCGCTCCGATCATGTTGTTGGACAGGCCCGTCGCGAGCAGCCTGAGGACCTCGAGTTCACGCTCGGTCAGGCGCTCGATGCTGCTCGGTGTGCCGTTGAGAGAGCGAACGACAGCCGAGGCGCTCCGCGAGTCGAAGGCACTCTCGCCGCGCGAGACCGCGCGGATCGCGCGTACCAACTCGGTGGTGTCGACGTCCTTGACCACGTATCCCCGCGCACCCGCATGCACGGCCTCCACCACGAGCCGGTCGTCGAGGAAGGTCGTGAGCACCAACAGTCCGATTCCGTTGTGTGCCTTCGCCAACTGCGCACACAAGGCAAGACCCTCGTAATCCGAACTGGCCGACAGCTTGAGATCCATCAGCACGATGTCGGGCTCCACCCGCGCGACGACGGCCAGTCCCTCCTCCCGCGTCGACGCCTCCCCCACGATCGTCAGATCCGCCTCGCGTTCGAGCACCGACCGTAGCCCTTCGCGCAGGATCGCGTGATCGTCGACCAGCACGATGCGCACCGTGGGTGCAGCCACATGCCCTTGGCCGTCGCGGATCGTCGGTACGCTCACAGGGTGTCGCCCTTCTCCGATGTACTGCCGAGGGGATCGCTCCCGAGGGGGATTCGCACGGTCACTCGCACTCCTCCGGTACGGGCACGCCTGATCTCGAAGACGCCACCGTGCTCGCGGGTCCGGGCCGCCATGTTCGCCAATCCTCGATGCCTGCCGTCGACGTCGGTGGACTCGGACAGATGCAGCATCATCCGCAGATGGGCCGGATCGCCGTCCCCGTCGTCGGCGATCGACAACTGCACCTGATCGGGCGAGTAGGTCAGTCTCAGAATTGCTCGCGACGCATGGGCGTGCACCGCGGTGTTGAACAGTGCCTCGCCGGCGATGCGCAGCAGAGCGTGCTCGCATTCGCTGCTCAGCTCGACCGGAGTTCCCTCCACTCGCAACGACACCTGCAACTCGTCGGGCATGTGTACCACCGACAGTTGCTCGAGCATCTCGGGCAGGGACGTTCGATCGGCATCCTGCGGATGGTTGAGCGCATAGATCGCAGACCGCAACTGTTCGACGGCTCGACGCGTCAACTCCTTGGCCAGATCGAGCCGTTCACCGCGTTCCTCGGCCGGAATGTCGCTGCGGCACACCTCGATCTGCATACCCGCCGACAACACCGCCTGCGTCACGCTGTCGTGCAGTTCGCGGGCGATGCGATGGCGTTCGTCGTCGAGCACCTGATGTCGATGCGCGGCGCCCAGCTGCCGCTGAGTCACCTCGAGTTCGGCGTTGCGGGCCGCCAGATCCGCTGCTGTGCGGTGGGCCTGCGCGTACGCGTTCTCGGTGCGTTCTAGCAGCTGTCGACGACTCTGGAATAGAGCCGAATTCTGCAGTGCCACAGCCGTTTGACTCGCCAGAATGCTCAACACAGCCGCGTCGGTCGCGTCGAGCACCCGGTGGTCGCCGGTCCACGCCGCGAACGCGCCGACGACGCCACCGTCGAACGCGATCGGCACGAAAGCGTGATGGGCCGAGATGACCGGAGTCTGCCCGTCACCGCACGTGGACGTCCGAATCGACTCGAGGCAGTCGATGACGTCGTCCGGCAGCGGCGGACCCTCGACGTTGTCGACAAGGAACGGCGTGGCGTCCGGTCCGAGCACCAGTCGCCGGGGACCGGCATCGGGGAGTGCACCGTCGGCGAGCGCGAACACGACCCACTGTGCGCTCAGATGAGCACGAGCTGCTTCCGCGACCGCGCACACGAGCGTCTCGGGGCCGTCGACCGTCCGCACCAGCGCCCGCGAAATCAGTTCCAGCGCATAGACGACGCGTTCGAGCCGTTCGGCCGCGCCGCGATACTGGGGGTAGAACGTGTTCTTGCCCGAGCGCAGTCCCGTCAGTAGCGACAGGTCGGGTCCGGACGTCACATCGGGTCCCGACGTCACAGCGCACTCCGGAACAGTTCGACCATCTCGAGGTGCGTCGCCGAGCGCGGATTGGTGGACATGCAGGCATCGTGCAGAGCGTTGGTGGCCAACACATCGAGATCCGACTCACTGACTCCGATCTGTGCGAGGCCGGACGGGACACCGACCTGTCGCGCGAGGCGGTCGACGCGGTCTGCCACGGCCATCGCGGCCTCCTCCGGCCGGGCTCTGCCCTCGGGAAGTCCGAGGCTCGTCGCGATGGCCACGTACGGCAGCGGATCCTCGGCTGCATTGAAGCGGATGACATGAGGCAGCAGTACGCCGTTGATCACTCCGTGCGGCAGGTCGAGCAGTCCACCCACCTGATGGCTCATGGCATGCGTTGCACCGAGGATCGCGTTGGTGAAAGCCAGGCCGGCTTCGAGGCTCGCCTGGGCCATCGATCCGCGTGCAACCATGTCGGCGGGTTCGTCGATGGTGCGTGCCAGCTGCGACATCACCATGGTGATGGCCCGTAGCGCATGGTGATCGGTGAGTTGGTTGTGTCCGAGCGAGACGAAGGCCTCGATACCGTGAGTCAGGGCATCCAAACCCGTTGCTGCGTTGAGCCATTCGGGCATCGTGGTGAGCAGCCGCGGGTCGATCACGGTGATATCGGGGACCAGAGCTCTGCCGAGAATGGTGATCTTCGTCGAGCGCGCCGTATCGGTGACGATGCAGAACTGGGACACGTCGGCACCCGTACCGGACGTCGTCGGCACCATGACCAAGGGTGGGATCGGGCGCGTGGCCTGATCGACACCTTCGTAGTCGAGGATTCTGCCGCCGTTACCGGCCAGGATCGCAATGCCTTTGGCCGCATCCATCACCGATCCCCCGCCGATGGCCACCAGCACATCGCAGACCGACTCGGTGTAGACCGCATACCCGGCTTCGATCTCGACATCCTTGGGATTGGGCGTCAGCTCGCTCCACACCTGGGGAAACAGGCCCTGTGCAGTGAGCAGATCGATCAGCTGACCCGCCCACCCGCTGTCGATCAGACCGGCATCGGTGACCACGAGCGGACGCACTCCGCCCAGCCGAAGCGTCGCGTGCGCCACTTCACCCAACGAATCCTGACCGAACACGATCTCCGGGGCATGGAACTTGAGCACGCGCGGTGCCTCCGGGCGGCTGCGTCGATCATCGAGGTCGTGCAGCGCCTTGCCTACGTTCGCAGTAGCTGCCTGGTCCACCGTTCACACCCTCGCTGTCCATCGGCCCGAGACATCCGGGCATGTGATTCAGGTTACAACCCTACGAGGGGGGCCCGTCGAATCCCACCAGCACCGGACCAGGTTCCCACCTACCCGATCGGGTAGGTACCCGAACCCCGACGGTCAGGGTCGGACGCTGCTCAGGACAGCGCATGCCCCAGTTCGGCCGCCTGCGCCGTCAACTGTTCCCCGTCCCTCGCCACCACGACCCGGTCGCAGATCTGCTCGTAGTCCTCCATCGAACACGCGGCCTGAGCCCAGTAGCGGCGCGCCTCCGGGGTGATCCACGCGACGCGGTGCACCTTGGACCGAATCTTCTCCAGCGCATCGAGTCCCGCCGGGCGGCCGTTGCACCGGCCGTCGCCGACGATGATCACCGCGGTGCGCTTGTTCAGTATGTCGGCGTGCGAGTCCAGCAGATCGGCGAACATGCTGCCGTAGTCGCTACTGGCTTCGAGGTCCAGACGCGCATCCGCGAGCACGGCAGCCAGCGCGCCGTCCCCGGTGCTGCCGAGCAGGGTGGTCGTCACGTCCACCGGAGCATCGACGAACCCCATCACCGTGCATCGGTGCGCTCGCGCATGCATGGCTTGTGCGAGCCTCAGCGTGAACGCCGTGATCGGCCGAACCGACAGCGAAACGTCGGCGAGCACGAGGAGTCGGACCTTGTCCGGTACCGGTGTCTTCGTCACCAAGCGAAACGGAATTCCGTCGGTTCGCAGACTCGACCGGACGGTGCGCCTCATGTCCAGTGGCCCGCGCGAGTGCTCGCGCGGCCGAGGGCGCGGGGTGCCGCGCATGTGCCGCAGCAGTTCGTGACTCGCGCGCTCGATCTCGGCGTGCCTGCCGATCACCTGCGCCGCACCGTCGATCGGTATCGGTGAGGGCATGGTGCCGGTCAGCTCACCCAATGCCGCGACGAAAGCCTCGACGGCATCGGTGATCCGATCCAGCATCGCGGCACTCAGCGGACCCGAATCACCGCCGTCGCCGTAGACGCTCCGCGGATCATAGGCGTCGAACCACGCCAGCACGCTCGCCGGATCTTCCCAGTTCAGCTGTCCCGCAACCGCTCCGCTGGTACTCGACGCCAACTCTCCTGCCGCCGTCGATCCGGACCGCTCCAGGTCGACGGTGTAGGTGACCCCGCGACGGCCCATGTCGCCGTCGGTGTCGATCGACAGATCGTGATCCTCGGAGGAGAGGCTGATGTCGTCGTCGTCCTTGTGCGGGTTGAAGCCCTTGTCGGCTTCGGGCGCGTCGAGCAGATCCCCGATCTCCACGGCCCGTTCGTTGTACTCGGCGTACATGGCGGCCTCCTGGTCCGCTCCCACCTCGAGGTCCGTCGGAAGTCCGCCGGCGACCTGCGCACCCAACGGCGATCGATGCTCGTCCACGGCACTGTCGATGGCGGCCTCGAACATCGACTCGAACGCGAGATCGAATCCGTGCTGTTCGTGGTCGTACTTGGCGCACGTCGCGCGCAGGGCCGCACGCAGAATCGTGAGGTCCCGGCCCCCGAGGAGACCGAGGACGCGTCGTACCTCGATCACCTCGGCCGGCGACGCCGCTACTCCGAAGCGCCGCAGCGTCCGCCCGAAGACAGCCGCAAGCACGTCGAGCACCACCGATGCCGAGAACGACTCGTGCCCGGTCATCGTCGTATTCCGATGCCACCCTTGTCGCGTCCACCGTGTCCGCGAAAGGCCGTCGCGGTCGTGTTGACGATCGTTCCCAGTGACGTTGCGGCAGAGGGTTTTTCGGCGACCGACCCGGCCAAGGCGATCTTCATGTCCGAGGAGTACTTGACCAGCGCGGCGAGCAGATACTTGCGGGTGTCCTCGGAGTGTCCGAGAACCGACGCGATACGAGCCGCGTCGATCACCTCCGAGATCGACGGGCTCTTGCGCAGCGGTAGTTCGCGCAGTTCGGTTGCCAAATCGACGATCTCGGCCACGATGTGTGCGGGCACCTCGGGCGCACGAGCGGTGACGATCTCGCGCTCCCGCGCAGCCGTCGGGTAATCGAGATGGAAGTGCAAGCAGCGTCGCTTGAGCGCCGAGGACAGCTCACGAGTGTCGTTGGAGGTCAATATCACCCACGGATCGCTGCGCGCCGTGAAGGTGCCGACCTCGGGGATCGTCACCTGCTTCTCGGCGAGCACTTCGAGCAACAGTGCCTCCATCGACTCCTCGGTGCGATCGACCTCGTCGACCAGCAGCACCACCGGCTCCTCCGAGAGCACCGACTCCAGCAGGGGGCGCACGGCGAGGAAGGGCTCGGAGTACAGGCCGAAGTCCTTGGCGGCGAGCAGCTTCGATGCGTCGTCGATATCGGTGACGTGCTGGGTGAGCGCGCCGATGTGTTCGCGCAGCATCTGCACATGCAGCAATTGCTTGGCGTAGTCCCACTCGTAGAGGGCTCGGTTGTCGTCGAGGCCCTCGTAGCACTGCAACCGAACCAGCTTCCGTCCGCTCGCCGCAGCGAGAGACTTGGCCAACTCGGTCTTGCCCACGCCCGCAGGGCCTTCGAGCAACAGTGGGCGATCGAGCGCTGTCGCCAGATGTACCACGGTGGCGAGGTCGTCGTCGGCGATGTAGTCCTGCTCACCGAGCGCGCGCTGCAGATCGGCGGCGTCGGTGAATCGAACGGTGCCGGTGTCGTCGCTACGCACTGTCGACAGCGAGGTCATGTGTTTCCCTTCGTGGTGCGGCGGAGCCGCAGTGGTGCGGTCATGCGCCGCCCGGGGCACATAACCGCACCACTGCGCAGCATCAGTACGACTCGTTGATCGCGTGCGAGACGACGGGGATCATCGACTCCACGGTCACCTCACGGGGGTTGCCCGGGGTGCACCAGTCCTCCTGGATGTGCTCGGAGATCTTCAGCACCGACTTCTCGTCGCCCTTGATCACGTCGCCCTTGCCCGCGTACTTGCCGGTGTTCATCCTGTTCTTGTCGTACGTCGCCGAACGGATGGAGCCGAAGTTGTCGGGAATTCCGACGTCCTTGGCGAGCCTGATGGCGGCTTCGACGGCAGCATCGGCCGCCTGCACGGTGGTCATGTTCTTGGTATCGACGCCCATGGCCACGGCGATCTCGGCGTAGCGCTCGTAGCGCGAGGGCAGGTTGTACTCCCACACGCGCGGCAGCGCGATGGCGTTGTTGAGGCCGTGAGCGCTGTCGTAGAACGCGCTGATCGCGTGCGAGATCGAGTGGATGACACCGAGTCCGCCGGAGTTGAACGCCTGCGTGGCGATGTACTGGGCGTTCATCATGCCCTCGCGAGCTTTCAGGTTGCCCGGGTCGTACACCGCTTCACGAAGGTGCTTGGACACCAGGCCGATCGAGTAGATGGCGTTGCCGAGCGACGGCGCGAAATCGAGACGCGAGACGTACGGCTCGGCACCGTGGGCGAGAACGTCGAAGCCGCAGAACGCGGTCCACTGCTGCGGGCAGGTGTAGTAGAGCAGCGGATCGTCCAGTGCCAGAGTCGGTGTCGACGCTTCGTCGAACGCCAGCCACTTGTGCGGCTTCTCCATGTCCGAGGTGTCGGTGATGACGTAGGCCCAGGACGTCTCCGAACCCGTTCCTGCAGTGGTCGATACGGCGATGTGCGGTGGATTCTGCTTGTTGGTGGACTTGGAGAATCCCTCGAACTCGTTGATGTTGCGTCCGTCGTGCGCGACGACGACGCGAATGCCCTTGGCCGCGTCGTGGCTCGAACCACCACCGACGGAGATGACGCTGTCGCACTTCTCCTTCTGGTACAGCGCGGCACCGTCCATGACGTTGTAGTCCTTGGGATTGGACTCGACCTTGTCGTAGAGGACCACCTCGACGCCCTGGTACTCGATCTTGCCGATCAGTTCCTCGATGATTCCGGAACCGCGCAGACCGGTCGTGACGAGCAGCGAGCGCTTGAACCCGAGTTCCTTGGCCTCGACACCGATCATGTCGTGGGCACCGACTCCCAGCTTGGCGCGCGGCAGCGGATGAAACTCCTTGATGGGGAATTCCCAGATCTGATTGAGCTCGATAACCATCGGTGTCTCCTCGGTGAGTGTGAGTGACAAGACGCCTTCTGCTGTGATCGGCGTCTCACTGATGACCACACTCCACCGCCGCACACCGCGTTGGGAACACCTCGAGGCGGGAACCCTGCCAACGACCCGACCGAACTACCCGATCGGGTAGGAGTACTCGCTCACCCTCGGCAGAGGAAGAACCACAGACTCTGGCGCACTACCGATCTCGGCGCTGCGCCAGCGAGAATCCGAGAACCGAGAACAACGCCATCGCGATGACGAACGCGCCGTACACCTCCACCGTCGTGCTCAACCCCAGCCGATGCACCGACAGACCGGCGACCACGGCGGGCACGCTGAAGGCGAGGTAGCTGATGACGAACGTCGTGGCGAACACCCCGCCTCGCTCCGCTGCGGGAACCAGGGCACCGAGCGTGCGCATCGCGCCGAGAAAAGTTGCTCCCCAACCCGACCCGGCGATGACAGCCCCGACGAAGTACAGCCCGATCGAGCCGATCTCGACCGATACCAAGGTCAGCGCCACACCGATCGCAAGCACGGACGCGCCGATCATCATCACCCTGCGAGGAAATCCGTTGCGCACCACGGCAGCTGCTATCGAACCGGAACCGAACAGTGCGAAGATCTCCAATCCGCCCACGATGTGGTTGTCGACACCGAAGACAGTGCCGATGATGGACGGACCGAGCGAGAGGTGGAAACCACCGAGAGACCACGTGGCGAACAGGGCGGGAGCGATGAGAAGGAACGGTGCCCGCACCGACTTCGGGATCGACATTCTCGGCAGCAGGGTCGACGCGAGGTGGCGTCGGGAATCGAAGCCGCGCAACGCCGATGTCTCGGGGACGAACAGCAGCGCCACCGCGAGGACGAGCGCCGCGCCGATCAACAGAACGAACACGAGGATCTCCGGTGCCGGAGCCAACTGCACCAGCAACCCGGCACCGAGCGCCCCGGCCGCCAGACCGAACGAAGGTGCCACGCTGTTGAGCAGCGGCCCGGTGGACACGTCGGGCTGGAGATCGATGATGGCCGCACTCATCGCACCCGTGGCCGCGCCTGCAGCAATCCCCTGCACCACCCGAGCGGCGATGAGGAGCGGCACGCTGTCGGAGACGATGAACAGCACCAGGCTCACCACGAGCATCAGCAGCGACGCAATCAGAATCGGCTTACGACCGATGTGGTCCGACAGGCTGCCGACGGTGAGCAGCGTCGCCAGGAGCGCCACCGCGTAGACGGCGAAGATGAGCGTGAGTGTGATCGCGCTGAATCCCCACGACTGCTGGTACACCGGATACAGCGGAGACGGTGCTGCCGACGACGCCATCAGCACGATGAAGGCAACGCCCACCACCCAGAAGGCGTATCGATGCGGCATCCTCGCCGCGGTCCTTCCGGCACTACCGCGCACTTCGACGCCGACCATGTGTTTCCCTTCACCGCAGTGACCGTTAGCTCAGTGAAAGACAACGCTCGGGAGCGTCCTGCATTCCCCGACGGGTCAGTGCTGCTCTGCTCGCAGGTCGTCGAGTAGCAGCTTTCCTTCGGGATACCGCTGCGCGCTCGCAGGCAACCCGCCCTCGATTCCGCTGAGCCACACCGAGACGCGGCCGGTACCCGAACCGCTCGAGCCGACCTCGTCGACGCGTCGGACGGTCTGATTGGCCACGGCCTCGGCGCTGTCGAACATCGTCACCTCGGTGGGCAGCTGCGCAACGATCTCGCCCCGCACCAGCGGGTAGTGCGTGCACCCCAGCACGACCGACTGGACGTCGTCGGGCGTGGCAGCCACGGCGGCGGCGATCGCAGCGCTGATCCCCCGCTCGTCTCCGCGGTCGATCGAATCCGCCAGACCGTGGCACGCCACGCTCGTCACCGTCCGATGCGAGGCGAACTCCTCGATCAACCGCGCTTGATAGGCACTGGCCGTCGTTGCTGCCGTTGCCCAGATCGCAATCCGATCACTCTGCGCCGCAGCGGGTTTGATCGCCGGGACGGTACCCACCACCGGGATCGGGTCACCGAGCGCGGCCCGAACGTGGCTCAGCGCCGTCACGCTGGCGGTGTTGCACGGAAGCACGACCACCTCGGCACCGAGATCGACGGCGTGCTCGGCGGAGGCGACCACCCGGTCGATCACCCACCGATCCGGTTTGGGTCCCCAGGGAGCGTTGTCGGGATCCATCATCAGCACCAGATCGAGCTCGGGACGCACGTGGCGAAGCCGCGCAGCCGTAGGGAGCATCCCCAGGCCCGAGTCGATCAGTGCGACGATCATGCCAATGCTTGCTCGACGTCGCCGACCAGGTCGGCACCGTCCTCGATGCCGACCGACAGCCGCACGAGATCGTCGGGTACCTCGAGCAACGAACCGGCCGTCGAGGCGTGGGTCATCGCGCCGGGATGTTCGATCAACGATTCGACGCCGCCCAGGGACTCCGCCAAGGTGAAGATCTCGGTCTTCGCGCAGAAGTCGAGTGCAGCCTGCTTGCCGCCGGCCAGACGCACCGACACCATGCCACCGAACCGTCGCATCTGCTTCGCCGCGACCGCATGAGACGGGTGCGATTCGAGTCCGGGATAGATGACCTGCGAAATGGCCGGATGCCCCTCGAGGAATTCCACGATCTTCTCGGCGTTGTCGCTGTGTCGCTCCATCCGCAGCGCGAGAGTCTTGATGCCGCGCAAGGTCAGGAACGCGTCGAACGGTCCCGGAACACCGCCGGCGCCGTTCTGCAGGAACGCGAACGCCGTATCGAGCTCTTCGCTGTCGGTCACCAGAGCGCCGCCGACGACATCGGAGTGTCCGCCGATGTACTTGGTGGTCGAGTGCAGCACCACGTCGGCACCGAGACTCAGGGGCTGCTGCAGGTACGGGGACGCGAACGTGTTGTCGACGACCAGCTTGGCCCCGCCCTCGTGCGCGACGCCCGAGAGCGCCTCGATGTCACCGACGTTGAGCAACGGGTTGGTGGGCGTCTCGACCCAGACCAGCTTGGTGTTCGGGCGCATCGCCGCGCGGACCTCGTCGACATCCGACACCGCAGCCACCGAGTACTCGATGCCCCACTGGGTGAAGACCTTGTCGATCAATCGGTACGTGCCGCCGTAGGCGTCGTTGGGGATGACGAGGTGGTCACCGGGGCGAAGCGCCGAGCGGAGCAGGCAGTCCGTCGCCGCCATGCCCGAGGAGAACGCGCGCCCGTAGGTGCCGGACTCGATGGCCGCCAGGTTGGCTTCGAGCGGCCGACGCGTCGGGTTGCCGGTGCGCGCGTATTCGAAACCGCTGCGCATACCGCCGACGCCGTCCTGAGCGAAGGTGGAGCTGGCGTAGATCGGCACGTTCACCGCGCCGGTCAGCGGATCCGGCTCGTAGCCGGCGTGCACCGCCTTCGTGGAAAAGCCCTGCCAGGAGGTGTTGTCTGCCTTGCTGCGCTGCTCACTCATGCCCTCCACCCTAATCGGCCTGCGTCGCCCGGCGGGGTCGTGGGTAACCTGCGAAGACAACCCCCAGCGGAAAGAGGCACCGTGGCCAACTCCCAGAGCGTCGACGAACTGTTCGCGATCGATTCACTCCTCGACGACGAGGAGCGTCAGATCCGAGACACCGTCCGCAAGTTCGGCAACGAGCGCATCCGTCCACACATCGCCGACTGGTTCGACGAAGGCACTGTGCCGGCCCGTGAACTGGCCAAGGAACTGGGCTCGCTCGGGTTGCTGGGCATGCATCTCGAGGGCTACGGCTGCGCCGGAACCTCCGCGACGGCGTACGGCCTGGCCTGCCTCGAGCTCGAGGCGATCGACTCCGGCATTCGATCGCTGGTCTCGGTGCAGGGCTCGCTGGCGATGTTCGCCATCTGGAAGTACGGCTCCGAGGAGCAGAAGCAGCAATGGCTACCGGGCATGGCAGAGGGATCGCTGATCGGCTGCTTTGGGCTCACCGAGGCCGACTTCGGATCGAACCCAGGAGGCATGCTCACCCGCGCCAAGCGCGACGGTGACGACTGGATCCTCAACGGCAGCAAGATGTGGATCACCAACGGGCCGGTCGCCGACGTCGCCGTCGTGTGGGCCCAGACCGACGACAAGGTCAGGGGTTTCGTCGTCCCCACGGACACCCCCGGATTCACCGCCAACACGGTCAAGAAGAAGCTCTCGCTCCGCGCGTCGATCACCGGCGAGTTGGTGTTCGACGACGTCCGGCTTCCTGCCGACGCGATGCTGCCCGAAGCCCGCGGCCTGAGCGGCCCGTTGAGTTGCCTGAACGAGGCCCGCTTCGGCATCGTCTTCGGTGCCATGGGCGCGGCGCGGGATTGCATCGAGTCGGCGATCGAGTACTCCAAGACCCGCGCGGTGTTCGACAAGCCGCTGGCCGGGTACCAACTCACCCAGGCCAAGCTCGCCAACATGGCCCTCGAACTCGGCAAGGGTCAGCTGCTCGCGCTGCACCTGGGCCGACTGAAGGACAAGGGTCAGCTACCGGGTGAGCGAGTGTCGCTCGGCAAGCTCAACAACGTGCGCGAAGCGATCAAGATTGCTCGTGAATGCCGAACGATCCTGGCCGCCAACGGAATCACGCTGGAATACCCCGTGCTACGACACGCCAACAACCTCGAATCGGTCCTCACCTACGAGGGCACGTCCGAGGTTCATCAGCTCGTGATCGGACAGGCGCTCACCGGCACCAGCGCGGTGCGCTGACGCGCAGTGGTGCGGTCGAGTGCCTCCTGGGGCGCTCGACCGCACCACTGCCGCTATGCGCCCTTGCTGAGAAATCCGAGCAGATCGTGGCGGGTGATGACGCCGACGGGCTTGCCTTCCTCGACGACCATCAGCGCATCGGATTCGCCGAGTGCCTTGGTGGCGTCGGAGACAGTCTCTCCGGCACCGATCAGCGGGAACGGCGCGCTCATGTGCTTGGCGACGGGGTCGGCCAACGCGGCCCGTCCCTCGAACACGGCGCTCAGCAGATCGCGCTCGGTGACGCTGCCGGCAACCTCGCCTGCCATGACGGGCGGCTCGGCACCGACCACGGGCATCTGCGAGACGCCGTACTCGCGCAGGATCTCGATGGCGTCACGCACGGTTTCCGACGGGTGGGTGTGCACCAGGTCCGGGAGCGCGCCGGACTTGCCGCGCAGCACTGCACCGACGGAGGTCTCCTCGGTGGTGCCGTCCAGGCGTGAACGCAGGAATCCGTACGAGGACATCCAGGAATCGTTGAAGATCTTGGCCAGGTAGCCGCGTCCGCCGTCGGGCAGCAGCACGACGACCAGCGCGTCGGGACCTTCACGCTCGGCGACCTGGATAGCAGCAACGGCAGCCATGCCGCACGAGCCGCCGACCAGCAGGCCCTCCTCCCGTGCGAGGCGACGGGTCATGTCGAACGAATCGGCATCGGAGACCGCGATGATCTCGTCCGGGATGGACGGGTCGTAGGCGGTCGGCCAGAAGTCCTCGCCGACGCCCTCGACGAGGTACGGGCGGCCCGTACCTCCGGAGTACACCGAGCCCTCGGGGTCGACGCCGATGACCTTGACCTTGCCGCCGGAGACCTCCTTGAGGTACTTGCCGGTGCCGGAGATGGTGCCGCCGGTACCGACGCCTGCGACGAAGTGGGTGATCTTGCCGTCGGTGTCGGCCCAGATCTCGGGACCGGTAGTCTCGTAGTGGCTGGCAGGGCCCGCCGGGTTCGAGTACTGGTTGGGCTTCCAGGCTCCCTCGATCTCGCGAACGAGTCGATCCGAGACGCTGTAGTAGCTGTTGGGGTCCTCGGGCGCGACGGCCGTGGGGCAGACGACGACCTCGGCTCCGTACGCGCGCAGCACGTTGCGCTTGTCCTCACCGACCTTGTCGGGGCACACGAACACACACTTGTAGCCACGCTGCTGCGCGACCAGTGCGAGACCGACGCCGGTGTTGCCGGACGTGGGTTCGACGATGGTGCCGCCGGGCTTCAGTTCGCCGGACGCCTCGGCTGCGTCGATCATCTTGACGGCGATGCGGTCCTTGGACGAACCACCCGGGTTGAGGTATTCGATCTTGGCCGCGACAGTGCCGGCGCCGTCGCCGATGACGGTGGACAACTTCACCAACGGGGTGTTGCCGATGAGTTCGGTGATGTGCTGTGCGATGCGCATTGCTCCATCTTCCCAGATGCAGGTATTCGACTCTCGGTCACGGCCGTCGACACCCGCATACGATGGTGAGGAAGGCATGAGGAGAGGGATCGATCTGTGACGGCGAGCGGATGGCGTACCGCTGCGAAAGCGAGCGCCGCGACAGTGCTGGCAGGCTCGGGAGCAGGGACGGCGTCCTGGGCCGCGTACCGACATCTGATGGCACAGGCCGCTGCGGCGCGTGGCGTCATCGGGCGCACCACGGCCAAACCACCGGAGGCGGACGGCGTCTACACAGCGGGCTGCGTGGCCCCGGAACGGTGGCGATTGGGAAGTTCAGCAGATATTCATCTGATGATCTTCGGCGACTCCACCGCGGCAGGCGTCGGCTGCACCGTCGCCGACGAGGTTCCCGGCGTTCTGCTGGCCAGAGGATTGGCGGAGGAAACAGGCCAACGAATTCGCTTGAGCACCAAGGCAATTGCCGGTGCCACATCCAAGGGACTCGAAGGCCAGGTCGACGCCATGTTCGTCGCAGGTGCCCCTCCCGACGCTGCGGTCATCTTCATCGGCGCGAACGACGTCACCAAGAAGTTCTCCATTCCGGCTTCGGCGGCCCGACTGGGCGACGCGGTGGAGCGGCTCACCGCCAAGGGCTGCGTCGTCGCCGTGGGTACGTGCCCCGATCTCGGTGTCGTGACGGCCATTCCGCAGCCGCTGCGTACCGTCGTCCGCAATTGGGGTCGCCGCCTCGCCCACGCCCAGACTGCCCGCACGCTCGGCGCGGGCGGGCATCCGGTCGCCCTGGCCGATCTGCTGGCTCCCGAGTTTCTGGCGGCCCCCGACACCATGTTCTCGGCGGACCGCTTCCATCCCTCGGCGGCCGGCTACGAGCTTGCCGCACAGCAGATTCTGCCGGTGCTCGCCTCCGCCCTCGGCGTGTGGCACGGTGGTCCGCTGCCCGAACTGCCGACGGTGTCTGCTGCCGTCGAATCGCGCAAGCCGATCCCCCGTGCCACCGCAGCCCTCGACCGATTTCTGCGCCGGCGAACAGCAGAACTCGACGCCGAGATCACCACTGCGTCGGAGGATCTCGTACGTCGCGGCAGCGCCGATTCGGCGGGGTTGTAAGTTCGGTCAGGAGACATCGCCTACCCGGCGGTAGCAAAGCAGGTACGCAGTATCGATTCGAAGGAGATCTCATGCCAGAGGCAGTCATCGTCGCCACCGCGCGCTCACCGATCGGCAGGGCGATGAAGGGGTCGCTCAAGGACATTCGCCCCGACGACCTCACCGCTCAGATGGTCGCCGCTGCGCTGGCCAAGGTGCCCTCGCTCGACCCGAAGGACATCGACGACCTGCTTCTGGGCTGCGGACTGCCCGGCGGCATGCAGGGCAACAACCTCGCTCGCATCGTCGCGGTTCAGCTCGGCTACGACTCCCTGCCCGGAACGACGATCACGCGATACTGTTCGTCCTCGCTGCAGACCACCCGCATGGCGCTGCACGCGATCAAGGCGGGCGAAGGTGACGTGTTCATCTCGGCCGGTGTCGAGAGCGTGTCCAGCTTCGTTCACGGCAGCTCCGACTCGCTCCCCGAGAGCCACAACCCGATCTTCGCCGACGCCGAGGCCCGTACCAAGAAGGCACAGGAAGAGGGCGCGGACAGCTGGACCGACCCCCGCGAGAACGGCGAGCTGCCCGACGCGTACATCGCGATGGGCCAGACGGCCGAGAACGTCGCGCTTCTGACCGGCATCACCCGCGAGGACCAGGACCACTGGGGCGTGCGCAGCCAGAACCGCGCCGAAGAGGCCATCAACGCCGGATTCTTCGAGCGGGAGATCACCCCGGTGACCCTCGCCGACGGCACCGTGGTCAGCACCGACGACGGCCCTCGCGCCGGCACCACGTACGAGAAGATCAGCCAGCTCAAGCCGGTCTTCCGACCCAACGGCACGATCACTGCCGGCAACGCCTGCCCGCTGAACGACGGCGCAGCAGCGCTCGTCATCATGAGCGACACCAAGGCCAAGGAACTGGGCCTGACCCCGCTGGCGCGCATCGTCTCCACCGGCGTCACCGGCACCTCTCCCGAGATCATGGGCCTCGGACCGATCGAGGCCACCCGCAAGGCGCTGAAGATCGCGGGCATGTCGATCTCCGACATCGACCTGTTCGAGATCAACGAGGCCTTCGCGGTGCAGGTCCTCGGTTCGGCGCGCGACCTCGGCATCGAGGAGGACAAGCTCAACGTCTCCGGCGGTGCCATCGCCATCGGCCACCCGTTCGGTATGACCGGTGCCCGGATCACCACCACGCTGCTCAACAACCTGACGACACACGACAAGACGTTCGGCGTCGAGACCATGTGCGTCGGCGGCGGCATGGGCATGGCCATGGTGCTGGAACGTCTCAGCTGATCCGAGACAGCACAACGAGAAAAGCCCCGCCTCTCCCGAAGGAGTGGCGGGGCTTTTCTCGTGAGTACTAGTCGTTCTGGAAGTAGCTCAGCAGTCGCAGGATCTCGACGTACAGCCAGACCAACGTGATGGTCAGACCGAGGGCGACGCCCCAGGCTGCCTTCTCCGGTGCCTGTGCGCGGATCAGCTGATCGGCCTGGTCGAAGTCGAGCAGGAAGCTGAACGCGGCGATGCCGATGCAGACGAGGCTGAAGATGATGGCCAGCGGTCCGCCGGAACGAAGACCGAAACCGTCCTCCATGAAGAAGCTGGCGACGAGGTTTCCGAGCATGAGGACGACGACACCGATGAGGGCACCGACGACCATGCGGGTCAGGCGCGGGGTCACGCGGATCGCGCCGGTCTTGTAGACGATCAGCATGCCGAAGAACACGCCGAACGTGCCGAGGACGGCCTGACCGATGAGGGCCGATCCGCCGACCCCACCGAACGCGACACCGGTGAACATCAGCGACAGTGCGCCGAGGAACACGCCTTCCGCTGCGGCGTAGGCGAGGACGATGGCCTTGTTGTCCATCTTGCGACCGAAGGTCGCGAACATGACCAGGCCGAAGCCGATCAAGCCACCGCCGATGACGAACGGAGCGGCCAACGCGGTGTTGTTGGAGACCAGCAGGTACGAGATGATCGCCGTGACGCTCAGCACACCGAGGGTGATGCCGGTCTTGGTGACCACGTCGTCGATGGTCATTGCCCGCTGTGCGGGCTGGGTTGTGTACGGGTCGGCCTGCGTTCCGGGATGCTGGCCGAAGGTGGCGGCCTGCGAGGCTCCAGCCGTCGCAGATCCGAATGTGGCGTAGCCGCCGCCCTGCTGCTTGGGCAGGTTGCGGAACACCGGGTTGCTGGAGGTGCGCACCGTGTCTCTTCCCTTCGTAAGTTCTGATCCCCACCGGGGATCTCCCCGTCGGTCATCAGTAGAACGTCTGACATCCGGACAAAAGTTCCCAGGAGGAGAACTTCTACGACGGACAAATCGGACTCTACCGGGTGGGGGCTCGACACGCGGAGACGACGGCGTGTGTGACACCGAATCGAAACGGGCACTATGAGGAAATGGCAATCGAAGACGGACCCGACCAGACCTTGGACCCCAGCGAGAGCGTCGACTCCGACGAGGTGCGCAACGACGACGGTGACACCGTGGTCGATCCCCCCGATCACTGGAGCGAGGCCAACAGCTTCGGCACCACTGCTCGCGAAGCAGCCGAGGGCGAGAGTCTGGACCTCAAGCTCAGCGAGGAAGAACCCGACATCGCCGTCGAAGACGATCTCGACCGCCCGATCACCGAGACCCCCGACGACGAGTTGACCGAGGAACTGGTCGACCACGTCATCGAGGAATCCGACGAGGATCCGGACGTCGATTACGCAGAAGGCCAGCGTCAGGCCGAAATAGTCGAAGGCACTCTCGTCGAGGACCTCGGACGCAACCGGGGACAGATCGACGGAGCTCCCGAAGACGGCGGCCCGGTCACCTGACCGTCTACCGTTGCTCGCTCGAACGCACCGAGCGAGCAACGGTGAACTTGCCGTTGCGCCCCACCAGGTCGGTGGGGCCGACGGCGTCGGCCAGTTCGCGCCGATAGTTCAGATGGGTGTTGAACACCGTCCACAGTTGTCCTCCCGGCCTCAGCACGCGGCCCGCCGCCGCGAACAACTTGCTCGCGCCGCCCGTGTGCACCGCAGCACCCTCGTGGAACGGCGGGTTGCACACCACCAGATCGACCGACTCCGATTCGACCGTGGACATCGCATCGTCGGCGAGCACCGACACACGCGTCCCGTTGGCCTCGGCCGTGGCCGCCGCCGATGCAATCGCTGCGGACGAGCGGTCGGTGGCGATCACCTCGAGGTCGGGCCTGGTGCGCGCCAGCTCGGTGGCGAGAATTCCTGTGCCACAGCCCAAGTCGACGGCAACCCGAGCTCGCGGGAGCATCTTCGGAACAAACTCGAGCAGATACCTGGTCCCGATGTCGAGGCCCGCACCTGCGAACACTGCCCCGTGCGCCACCACCGTCAAGTCCAGGTCGGCAATCCTCTTGCTCACCGGATACGTCATTCCCGACGCCACCGCCCCACGTGCGGTGAGCACTCGGGCCTTCTGTCGTCCGCGGCCGGCCGTCACCGTCTCGAACGACTTCCGCAGGACGTCGTTCATCGCCGGGGTCATGTGCTTGTCTCGTCCCCCCGCGAGGACGACGACGTCCGACGATGCGTGTGCGGCGATGTGCTCGGCGATCTCGGTGAGTTCGGCCAGACCTCGCGGCAACTGCATCAGCACCACGCCGACGCCGTCGAGAAGTTCGGCACCGAGCGCGTGCTGGGTGTAAGTCCCGGCCATCGAGACCCGCGCGGCGTTCAGCTCGAGCGCGCGCACTCCGGTGACGGCGTCCTGATGCACGCGTATCGCGGAGAACCCGACAGAGGCGGCCCCGAGGGTCAGGGCTCCGTACCGGTCGCCGATCACCGCGATCGGCCTGGTCCTGTCGATTCCGGTCAGTTCGTCGACGGTATCGAGGACGAGGCGGTCCGCGGCGTCGACGGCGTGAAGGTTGGGTGCCTCGGCGTCGGGCTCGCGACGAAGGGCGTCGAACAGGGATTCATCGGGCACTCGAGCAGTATCCCACCCGGCCGAGCCCGGACAGCCCGCGCGGCGAGTGGCTATTGCCGCGAATCAGGGGCATGCTCGGGGAATGGAACACAAGGACAAGAACGAGGCGCTCTTCAGCCATCCCGACGACGCATCGACCGATGCGCACGCCGAAACATCGAAGCCTGCCGTCTACACCGCCCTGTTCAGCGGCGCGAACGAATAGCGAGAACAGCCCTTCACGACAGGTAGCGCAGGTACTCCAACGCCTTGGTCGCATGTACGTGACCGCGTTCGCTCTGCACCACCATCCGCACCACTCGGTTCCGATCGATCACGAATGTCGTCCGCTTCACGGACAGTAGCTGCCGCAGGTACCCACGGTTGGCTGCATGCGCCCGCCCGCGTTCGAGCTCACGAAGCCGACGCCGCCGGGTGAACCACCCGCCTCGTCGCACTCCGAACTGCTCGGCCACCGCACCGTCGGAGTCGGACAGCAACGGATAGTCGAACGACCTCTGCAGCGCGAAATGCTGGTTGCGATCTCGGGTGTCGGTACTGATGCCGACACGTTGCGCGCCGAATCTCTCGAACTCCGTGCCCAAGTCCCTGAAATGACACGCTTCGGCCGTGCAGATGGGGCTGTTGGCCGCCGGGTAGAAGAACAGAACGACCGGGCCCGACGCAGTCAGGTCGGTCAGCGCACGCAGTTCCCCGGAATGGTCCGGTAGCTCGAAATCCGGGGCGGTATGTCCGATACGCATGGGGCGAGGCTACCGCTCAGTCGTTCACGAGGGCGGCGGTCAGACGTCGCCGGAGGTCCCGATCGATACCCAGGTGCGTCAGATATCCGTCGAACGATCCGTGCGTCGACTTCATGACGTCGAGCCCGTGCTCCAGATAGGACGCGCGAACACCCAGTATCGCCTCGGTGGGTCGGACCTCCGTGTCGGCCGCCCCCACCCAGGTTCGGCGCACGTGAGCGAGTAGGGGCTCGATCCCGTCGTTGCTGCGTAAGTAGTCCGCGACGATGTCGTCCTCGCTGATACCGGCCGCCCGCAACACCGTCGCGACGGTCCACCCGGCCCGATCCTTGCCCGCTGCGCAGTGCACCAGGACGCCACCGCGCCCCTCGACGATCGCGTCGACCACCCGCTTGATCGCGTGCGATGCCCCGTCGAGAGCCGAGAAGGACGCGTACGCCCGCATCATGTACTCGACTTGGCTCTGCTCGTCCTGCATGGGAGCTTCGTGGGGGGCGCGCACTCCTCGAACGATCTCGAAGGGAACCGAGATCGACTCGACGCCCGGCGGAACTCGGTCCGCGCCACTGCGATCGATCTCCGAACCGCTACGAAAATCGAACACCGTGCGGATCCCGAGGTCACCGACAGAACGCTGACCGCTCTCGGACAGCGCGCTCAATTCGGAAGCGCGATAGAACAATCCAGGCCGAACCGTCGCCCCGTCCGTGGTGCGCGCACCGCCGAGATCACGGAAGTTCCAGGCCCCGTCGAGGGCGAATTGATCGTGTACCGGGGCGTCGGGCATGGGTTCGACCCTATCGAAAGCGAGGCTACGAGCGCGGTACCAGCCAGCGACGCAGCCGGGCAGTGACGAACGGCATCACCACGTACACCATCAGCGGCGTGCACATCAGCACTACCAGCGCGGTACGCAGGGCCACGTTCAGGTCGGTCAGGTGTGGCGTCACAACGATGTTGACGAGCAGACTGACGGCGTAGAAGGCAACCCCGATCGAGACTGCCTGCTTCCACCGCGGCGGCGGACCACCGATCACCCGGACGGCGTCGGTGAGGTTGGACTGCGGCTCGAACCATCCCTCCACACCGGAGAGTCGATGTGTCGCAACGTCGTCGGCGATGGGACGGCCGGTGCCGAGCCAGGTGCGCCTGACATCCGAGCGCAGCCAGGCGTCGAGGTCGGCGTGTGTCTCGAAGCGATACACCACGTGGTAGTCGTTGGAATCGCCGGAACTGCGCAGCCAACCGCCACCGAGAAATCCGGGAAAGGTTCGGACGATGTCCATCCCGCGATCGGTCCACTCCACGAAGTCGGCTTCGTATCCCCGACGAACGCGTCGCGCGACCGAGGTCGTGACGTGATCGAGCGTGTCGGTCGTGGTCATGCGGTACCCCTCCTGCGCGTGTTCGTCGCGGATCGATGTGTTCTACACAGAGTGCGGCCATATGGACCGACATTCAAATCAGGAGCCGAATCAGAGATCGATGGCTCGATGCCGGAAACAATGTGACAATTCGTCCACACAGACCCCTGACGAACCGGCTGGAGTGGACGGATGGCACAGAAGGAATACGAGCTCGACGATGTGGACCGACGTATCGTCACCGAGCTCAGCCGTGACGGCCGGATGTCCATGCGCGCCCTGGCGGAGGCCACCCACATCTCGCGAGCACACGCCTACGTGCGCGTCGACCGTCTCGTCGACGAAGGGGTCATCGAGGGATTCACCGCACGCATCGCCTACGAGAAAGCGGGGTTCGGCGCGTCGGCGTATGTGGCATTGTCCATTCGGCAGGATTCCTGGCGCGCCGTCGCCGACGATCTGAGCACCTTCCCCTTCGTCGAACACGTCAGCCTCATGGGCGGCGACTTCGACGCCCTCGTTCTGGTGCGAGCTCCGGACACCTCGGCGCTACGACACCTGGTGCTCGACAAACTGCAGGGACTCGACGGGATACTGTCGACGCGAACTTGGCTGATCTTCGACGAGGCGATCGGACCCGGCGCGCAGTGGACCGCAGAGACAACGAACGGGAGCAATCCATGACCACGTCCGAGCGGGAACGGAACTCCACCGACGTCATCGTGATCGGCGGCGGAATCGGGGGTGTCTCGCTCGGCTACGAACTCGCGAGCGACCGACGCGTCACACTGCTCGAGCGCGAATCGACCCTGGCCTTCCACACCACCGGACGTTCGGCCGCCCTGTTCCTGGAAACATACGGCAACAGCACCATTCGGGCCCTGACGACGGCCAGCCGGGCCTTTCTGGTCGACCCACCGGAGCACTTCCGAACCGAGCTGCTGGCCCCGCGTCCGCTGTTGCAGTTCGCGGCCATCGGGCGAGGCGACGCGCTCCAGGCAATGTATGCGGACGTCAGCCGACTGACACCCGACGCCCGATTGGTCACCCCGACCGACGCGCGCACACTCTTCCCGCCGCTGCGCCCCGACCTGATCGATTGCGCACTCTACGAACCACATTCGATGGAGGTCGACGTCCACGCGCTGCATCAGGGTTTCGTACGGGGGTTGCGCGATCGAGGTGGACAGGTCCACACCGGGACAGGCGTGACGCAGCTCGGACGCGTCGACGGACTGTGGCACGTGCACACCACGGACGGGTCGGTCCACACTGCTCCCCTCGTCGTCGACGCAGCAGGCGCGTGGGCGGACGTCGTGGGCGGCATGGCGGGTGCCGATCCGATCGGACTCGTCCCGATGCGTCGGTCGGTGTTCATGGTCGCCGCGCCCGACGAGCTCGACACCGCGAATCTGGCGACGTTGAGCGATATGGACGAGAAGTTCTACATCAAACCCGAAGGCGCACAACTCTTGTGCTCCCCTGCAGACGAGACGCCCACCGAGCCGAGTGACGCGCGCCCCGACGAGTTGGAGATCGCGCGGGCGTTCGACGACATCGCCGAGGCCACCACACTGACGGGCCGGCATCTGCGCTCGTCCTGGGCGGGTCTGCGCAGTTTCGTTCCCGATCGCACCCCGGTCGTGGGCTTCGACCCGAGCATCGAAGGCTTCTTCTGGTGCGCAGGTCAGGGTGGGTACGGAATCCAGACCTGTGCGGCACTGGCACGAGTCGGCGCGGCAATCGTTCGCGGAGAACCGCTTCCGATCGACGTGACTGCGCGCGGACTGCGGGCGGAAGACTTGGCTCCGCAGCGCTTCGGGTGAGAGGCGCTTCGCGCCACGTGCACGAAAACGCGACCCCTGCTACGAAGTTCCACTCACGACGTCTACCGTCATCCGGCGACTACGCGTCGTAGATCGCGCAGCGTGGTTCGGTAGATATCCACCAGGTCGGCGTCCTGCCCGGCATCGATGCGCTCGGCCCAGTCGTCGAAGGCGATTCGCATGGCCATCCCGGCACCCTCGATCAGCAATCGTGCGTACGAACGTGATTCGTGGCCATCGAGCTTGGCGGCCACCGAGTCGGTGACGCGACACAGCGTCATGGCGTCGGTCGCGAAGGCGGCGGACCGCAGGTGATCGTCGCGCCCGATCAGCCGTCGGGTACGCAGTAGTCGATCTCGCGCTTCGTGCGGTGCCGCGGATAATCGTTCGACGGATCGCTCGTACAGTGCTTCGATAGCTGCAAGGGTGATGTTCGCGGGGGCCGTCGATGCCAGCCAGGCGTCGATGTCGAGCTCGAACTCCGGGGCGAGCCCGAGAACCGACTCTTCCTTGGATGCGAAGCTACGAAAGAACGTGCTGGGCGATACTCCGGCCCGACGTGCGATTTGGTCGACCGTCGTTGCTGCGCAACCCTGCGTCTCGAACAGTTCGAGCGCGGCACGGGTGATCTCGAGCTGGGTTTCCCGGCGACGTCGCTCTCGCAGGTCCGGCACGTGCTCGCTCATTGTCCTCCACCCATCGCCTACTTCTTCGTATTCTCGCCGTCAACTTACCAGCAATGTTCAAGTTGACAGTCACTGTCACAATGAGTCAGGCTGTCGCAACACGACCTTTTCTCCACACTTGAACCCATACGCGAAAGTTCCCGACACATGACCACACCTGAGACCGCCCACGCACCCGACGCGCAGCTCGCGCCGGGAAGCAAGTTGCTGATCGGCATCCTCGTCATCGCAGCGTTCGTCATGATCCTCAACGAGACGATCATGAGCGTGGCGCTCCCTACCCTGATGGTCGACCTGAGCATCACGGCAACGACGGCGCAGTGGCTCACCACCGGATTCCTGCTGACCATGGCCGTGGTCATTCCCATCACGGGGTATCTGTTCCAGAGATTCACGTTGCGTCAGGTCTTCGTGGCAGCGATGACGCTGTTCACCGTCGGCACGCTGCTCGCGGCATCCGCCCCGGGCTTCGAGCTGCTCCTGCTCGGACGCATCACCCAGGCCAGCGGCACGGCCATCATGTTGCCGTTGCTCATGACGACGGTGCTCACCGTCGTCCCTGCGCACAAGCGCGGCGCGATGATGGGAATCATCTCGATCGTCATCGCCGTCGCTCCGGCCGTCGGCCCGACGATCTCGGGAGTCATCCTCGATTCGCTGAACTGGCGTTGGATGTTCTGGCTCGTTCTCCCCATCGCACTGATCGCATTCGCGATCGGTACCACGCTGGTGAAGAACGTGACGCAAACCGGTCGGCCTTCGTTCGATCCCCCATCGGTGGTGTTGTCCGCGTTGGCGTTCGGCGGCATCGTCTACGGCCTGAGCAGCCTGGGACATTCGGCCGAAGAATCGGTGGTACCGGTATGGCTACCACTGGCGGTCGGTGTGATCGCACTGCTGGTGTTCGTGCTGCGTCAGATCTCGCGCCAGGACCGTGGCGGCGCACTGTTGGACATGCGACCGTTCCGCACCACCACGTTCAGCATCGGCCTCGGCATGATCGCGATCTCGATGATGGCCCTGTTCGGTGCGCTGATCCTGCTGCCGATGTACCTGCAGAACGTCCGCGGCCTCGACACACTCGACACCGGCCTGATGCTGCTCCCCGGCGGATTGCTGATGGGCCTGCTCGCTCCGTTCGTCGGCCGCATCTTCGACCGAGTCGGGCCGCGCCCGTTGGTGATTCCTGGAGCCATCGTGATGAGCGCCGCCCTGTGGTCGATGACCGTGCTCGACGCGCAGACCGCCCTGCCTGTGGTGATCGGCATCCACATGCTTCTCTCGGCGGGACTCGCCTTCATCATGACGCCACTGATGACATCGGCACTGGGTTCGCTGCCCACCCCGCTGTACTCGCACGGAAGCGCAATCTTCAACACGGTGCAGCAGTTGGCAGGCGCTGCCGGAACCGCGCTCTTCGTCACCGTGATGTCGAACACCGCGGCGGCCCGAATCTCCGACGGCGCAACCCAGCTCGGCGGTTCGGAGGCCGGCATCCATGCCGCGTTCCTCTACGGCGGTGCGGTATCTCTGGTGGCGGTGGCGGCGTCGTTCTTCATCCGCGCTCCGGCACGCAAGGATGTCGACGAGGTCGCTCCCGTACAGCCGGTGCACTGAGTCAATCCGATTCGACCATCTCCAACGCCACAGAGACGATCTCGTCTTCCGACAGGAGGACGAGATCGGCTGCGGCGCCCAGCGGTACGAACGAATTCTTGCTCGCCGCTCGGCGGACCGTACCCGCGTAGCCACCCTCGACGAGAGCCGTCACGACGCCTTCTCCCACTCCCCCGTCGTGTCGGGTCTCGTCCGCGATCAACACGCGATCGAAGCCGTCGAGCCGGCGCAGAAGGTCGTCGACCGGCAGCGGAACGATCCAGCGCAGATCGACGACCGTCGCGCCGATCCCGCGCTCACGCAACCTCGATGCCGCACGCCTGCTCATCACCACCCCGTTACCGAAGGTGACGATGGCCAGATCGTCACCGTCCGAATGGATTGCGGTGGTGGCGAACTCGGCGGACGCGTCGTCGGCGCACCGCAACTCTCCGTCGCCGTCGCGCAGATCGGTGCGGTGATAGAGCGCAATGGGCTCCAGAAACACGCACACTCGCCCCTCCTCCGTGGCCAGTGCCACACAGGTTCTCAAGAGACCGGCGGCCTCGGCCGCCGAACTCGGAACCGCAACCACGATGCCCGGAATATCGCGCAGAACCGCTACCGCGTTGTCGTTGTGAAAGTGTCCGCCGAAACCGCGTTGATACGCCAAACCAGCGATGCGTACCACCATCCCGTTGGTGTACTGGGCGTCGGAGAAAAACTTCAGCGACGCGGCCTCACCGCGCAGCTGATCCTCGGCATTGTGCAGGTACGCCAGATACTGAATCTCGGGTATCGGGACGAATCCTGCGAGCGCAGTACCGAGGGCGGTGCCGAGCACAGTTTGCTCGTCGAGAAGCGTGTCGAAAACTCGTGCTGCGCCGAACTTTTTACGCAAGCCCTTCGTGACTCCGTAGACGCCGCCTTTGACGGCCACGTCCTCGCCGAACACGAGCACGTCCGGGCGCGCCGCCATGATGTCTGTGAGCGTGCTGTTGATCATGGCGGCGAGCGTCAGCCGCGGCCCGCCCTGTGCCGGTCGCAGGCTCTGCTCGGTTGCGGCCACCGCGATCGGTCTCCGTTCGGTGAGCGGAGCCATCACCGCCTCGGCGGTGGCCAGGCGCGACGACGCCCCGGACCGCAGCGACTCGACCATCGCCTCGGCCTCGCTCATCACGGTCTCGCGCATTGCCTCGTAGCGGCCCTCGACGTCGGCTGCCGAGAGCACACCGGCCCCGATCAGCGCACGTGCGCAGGCGAGCAACGGATCTCGTGCATAGTCGCCGACGATGTCCGCATTGGTGCGGTACGCAAGCTCGGCGTCGGATCCGGCGTGGCCCATCAACCGCACCGTCTCGAGATGCACCATCACCGGCCGACGCCCCGACCGCACCGCGGCGACAGCGGCGTCCACGGTTCGCATCAGCGCGACCGGGTCGGTCCCGTCGGCTCGCACGTACTCGATCGACGGAAATCGGCTGAGCGACCGCTCGATCCAGCCCCGCGGTGACCGGGTACTGATTCCGATGCCGTTGTCCTCGCAGACGAGGAGGATCGGCATAGGAATCGACTGGTAGGCACAGTACGCAGCCGAATTGAGCGCACCCACCGTCGTCGAATGATTGGCGGAGGCATCGCCGAAGCTGCACACCACGATGGCGTCCTCGGGCCATGGCGTTCGGTGGCGCAGCGCCTTCGCTCGCCCCAGCGCGAATGCCAGACCGACCGCGCGCGGGACCTGCGACCCGATGGTGGACGTCTGCGGCACGATGCCCAGATCGGGGTGCCCGAACACCTTGTGCCGCCCGCCGGAGATGGGGTCGCGGGTGGAGGCGACCAAGCCGGCCAGCACGTCGTGGATCGAATTCGACCCCGAATGCTGTTGTGCGCGTGCGGCATGGAAGCCACCGGAGCGGTAGTGCAGCAGAGCCGGGTCGGTGACCGTCGTCGCGGCACCGACCGCTGCATTCGACTCGTGCCCGGACGATCCGATGGTGTAGTAGCCGAAGCCCGTCGATTGCAACCAGCGGGCTGCGAAGTCCAGGTGCCGACTGGCGAGCTGCGCATCGAAGTACCTCAGCACACGATCCGGATCGGCGAGCTCCGGCCCGCTCGTCGCCGCGTCCCGAATCCGGTCCAGGAAATGCGCGTCGATCGCTTCCGCCACGCAAGCCCCTTTTCTTCACACGGTACGAGCCGGGAAATCAGCCCAGCGCGATCATATCCACCGGGCTGCTCAGCAACCGGCCGACGAGCGCGAGAAACTGCGATCCTTGCTGCCCGTCGACGAGGCGATGGTCGAACGAGAGCGACAGTGTCGTCACCGACCGTAGTGCGATCTCGCCTTCGTGCTCCCACGGCATGCGGCGAATCGAGCCGAAACAGAGGATGGCAGCCTCGCCGGGGTTGAGGATCGGCGTACCGGCGTCGACTCCGAACACCCCGACGTTGGTGATGGTAATCGTGCCGTCGGCGAGATCGGCCGGACTGCTCTTGCCTTCCTTGGCCGTCCGCGTCAGATCCGACAGTGCGCGGGCGATGTCCACCAGAGACTTCTCGTGAGCGTCCTTGATGTTCGGCACCATCAGCCCGCGCGGAGTCGCGGCGGCGATACCGAGATTGACGTAATGCTTGGTCACTATCTCCTGACTCGTCTCGTCCCAGGACGAGTTCAGCGACGGATTCGATTTGAGCGCAACGAGAACCGCCTTGGCGACCAGAGCCAGCGGGGTCAGACGAACGTCCGCGAAGAGAGCGGACGCACGGAGGGAGTCCAGCAGAGTGAGAGTTTCGGTGACGTCGACGGTGACGAACTCGGTGACGTGCGGAGCGGTGAATGCACTGCGCACCATCGCCTCCGCCGTGTGCTTGCGCACTCCCTTGATCGGTGTGCGCTCCTCGCGACCGAACCGTCCCGCTGTCCGCTCCTCGACCGGGTTGTCACCCGCGAGGTAGGTGTCGATGTCCTCACGGGTGACGTCGCCGCGGTCTCCGGTGGCCGGCACCTCGGCGAGGTCGACGGCGTTGTCCTTGGCCATCTTTCGTACCGGTGGCGCAGCCAGCGGTTTCCCGTTCTGTCCGGTCGGTGTCGGGGTGGCCGGTGCTGCACCTCGGCCGCCGCGTCGACTGGAGCCTTCCTTCGCCACGCCGTAGCCGACGAGAACCGGAACGCGCTCGTCCCCGTCTTCGACCGCGGCCCCACCGTCGGTTTCGCTTGCCACAGGCTCCGGCTCGACACCGCCCTCGTCGTCGCCACCGACCCTGATGTCGATGATCGGTACGCCGACCTCGACGGTGTCACCCTCCGACACGTGAAGGGCGGCAACGACCCCGGCGAACGGTGAGGGAAGTTCGACGGCGGCCTTGGCCGTTTCGACCTCGGCGATGTTCTGATTCAGCTCGATGGTGTCACCGACGGCGACGAGCCAGGTCAGCAGATCGGCTTCGGTGAGTCCTTCCCCGAGGTCGGGCAACGGAAAGCTCTTGATGGTGGGCATCGTCGAATCCTGTTCGGTACGTATCGGCGGCGGTCGGTGAGCGCGAGGTCAGTGCGAGCGGCAGCGGTCGACTGCGTCGAGAATCCGGTCGACATCGGGAAGGAAGAATCTCTCCAGTTTCGATGCCGGGTACGGAGTGCCGAAGCCACCGACGCGCAACACCGGCGCCTCGAGGTTGTAGAAGCACCGTTCGGAAATTCGAGCTGCGATCTCCGAACCGAGTCCCATGAACACCGGTGCCTCATGGGTGACGACGAGACGCCCGGTCTTGCGTACCGAGGCCTCGATGGTCTCGAAGTCGATGGGCGAGAGCGAGCGGAGATCGATGACCTCGATCGACACTCCCTCGTGGGCAGCGACTTCGGCGGCCTTGCGTGCGGTGGCGACGAGTGGTCCGTACGCGATCAGGGTGACGTCGGTGCCTTCGGTGACCACCCGTGCCCGATGCAGCGGGTACGACGCGTCGGCATCGAGGTCGATGGGGCTCTTCTCCCAGTACCGACGCTTCGGCTCGAAGAACAACACCGGATCGTCGCTTGCGATGGCCTGCTGAATCATCGAGTAGCCGTCGGCGGCGTTGCTGCAGGTGACCACGCGAAGACCCGCGGTCTGCGCGAAGTATCCTTCGGGAGACTCCGAATGATGCTCCACGGCACCGATACCGCCGCCGTAGGGCACCCGGATGGTCATCGGAATCTTGACGTTGCCACTGGTGCGGTAGTGCAACTTCGCCACCTGCGAGACGATCTGGTCGAACGCCGGATAGATGAAACCGTCGAACTGAATCTCGCACACCGGCCGGAAACCTCGCATCGCGAGGCCGACGGCGGTGCCGATGATTCCCGATTCCGCCAGCGGCATGTCGAGTACTCGACCGGGACCGAAGTCCTTCTGCAGGCCGTCGGTGATGCGGAAGACACCGCCGAGCTTGCCGATGTCCTCGCCCATCAGCAGGACCTTCGGGTCGTTCTCCATCGCTCGTCGCAGACCTGCATTGATGGCCTTGCCCAACGGGAGACTGGTGGGCCGTTCCAGGGTGGTCATGACGTAGCTCCTTCGAATCCGGCCTGGTACGAGGCGAATTGGGCGCGCTCGTCGTCGAGTAGGGGGTGGGGATCGGCGTAGACGTTGTCGAAGACCGACATCGCGGTCGGCTCGACGGTTTCGAGGCAGCCGCGGCGAAGCTCGGCTGCGACCTCGTCGGCGGTGCGCTTCACCGAGGCGGCGAATGCGTCGTCGAACACGCCGATTCGCCTGAGCAACTTCTCGATTCGATCGATCGGATCCTTGGCGCGCCATTCGTCGTCGGTGGCACCCGAGCGGTATCGCGTCGGATCGTCGGAGGTGGTGTGCGGGCCCATGCGGTAGGTGACGGCCTCGATGAGCGTCGGGCCGCTACCTTCGCGGGCGCGGGCGAGCGCTGCCCTGGTGACGGCCAGGACGGCGAGAACGTCGTTGCCGTCGACGCGCACCGACGGGATGCCGTATCCCTCACCGCGAGCGGCGATCGTGGCCTTCGTCTGCACCGTGACCGGTTCGGAGATGGCCCACTGGTTGTTCTGGCAGAAGAACACCACCGGTGCGTGGAAACTCGCGGCGAAGCCGAGTGCCTCGGAAATATCGCCCTGGCTGGTCGCGCCGTCGCCGAAGTAGGTGATGGCTGCGCCCTCGGCCCCCTCGAGTTGCATGCCGATGGCGTACCCGGTGGCGTGCAGGCCCTGAGATCCGACGATGATGGCCGGCGTCGTCATGCGGTATTCGTACGGGTCCCAACCGGAGAGGGTCGATCCGCGCCAGAAGCGCAGCATCTGCGTCGGGTCGACGTCCCGGCAATAGGCGACCCCGTGCTCGCGGTAGCTGGCGAACACGAAGTCCTCGGTGTCGAGAGCGCGGGCCGAACCGACCTGCGCCGCTTCCTGACCGAGCAGCGGTGCCCACAACCCCAGTTCGCCCTGTCGCTGCAGTGCGGTCGCCTCGGTGTCGATGCGGCGAACGACCACGAGATCTCGGTACAAGTCCATCATCGCGGCCGTGTCGATGTCGGCGACCAGCGGCGAGTAGGTCTCGTTGCGGACCACCGTCCCAGATTCCTTTATCAGCTGTACCAGCGAGGTGGTAGTCATGATCGTCGCACTCTCCGTCGTGATGTGATGTCCTTCACAAGAACACCACCGACATCCACCCTGCACAAGTGATGACTTCACAACTGCGCAGTGTGCACAATATTGGGTAACGACCGAGCGACAGGAAGTGCGCAATGACCGATCTGGACAAGACCGACGCCCGACTCCTCCTCGCCCTCTGCGCCAAACCGCGCGCCACCGGCGTCGAACTCGCCACCACGTTGGGGCTGTCCCGCAACACCGTGCAGGCGCGCCTCGGCCGTTGGGACGACAAGGGATCGCTCACGCCCATCGATCACCGCATCCCACCGAAGTCGTTGGGACGCCCGTTGCAGGCGTTCGTGACCGCGCAGGTCAACCAACACACGCTCGCCGCAGTGACCCAACACCTTCGCACCATCCCGGAAGTGCTCGAAGTGTTCGGGCTGTCCGGGGCCGCGGACATGCACATCCGCATCGCGGCCGTCGATGCCGACGACCTGTACCGCATCGCAGGTCTCATTCTGGACATCCCCGGGGTGGAGCGCACCAACATGTCCATCGCGATGAGCGAGCTGATCCAGTACCGCACCAAGCCGTTGCTCGAACAACTCGCCGAGGACGGTCGTCGCTGAGCAGCCCGACCATCCCGGCTCGGTCGATCCGAGATGCACCGTGCAACATGCACATTCTCGGCAACAGCGGTTGACCAGCGTGCACGTTCACGACACCCTTCGGGGACACGAATTCCGGATACCACCCATTTCCGGTACCGCCGCCTCATCACCCGAAAGAGACCGCCTGTGTCCGTCGTTGCCGACCAACCCGCCGCATCGAGCACCTCGTCCGATTCCTTCCCCGCCGCGACCGGCGTCTTCGATCGTCCCGACATGCCGCGCGACTGCGCACACGAACGCGTCGTGTTCTGCCAGGACCCCGACACCGGTCTGCGCGCGATCATTGCGGTCCACTCCACGGTCCTCGGTCCGGCTCTCGGCGGAACTCGCTTCTACCCTTACGTTTCCGAGCAGGAAGCGTTGACCGACGTGCTGCGCCTCTCCCGCGGAATGACGTACAAGGCGGCCGTCGCGGGAGTCGATCTCGGCGGCGGAAAGGCAGTGATCATCGGTAACCCCAACGCCATCAAGACCCCGACGCTACTGGGCGCGTACGGCCGATTCGTCAAGTCGCTCGGCGGAACCTACGTCACCGCGGGCGATGTGGGCACCAACAGCGACGATCTCGACATCATCGCCGAGGAGACGGCGCACGTCGTCGGCAAGAACACCACCGCCGGCGGCACCGGCGACAGCGGCCCCCAGACTGCGCTCGGAGTCTTTCTCTCACTCCTGGCCGCAGCCGAATCCACATGGGGCTCGGACGATCTGACCGGCAAGCGTGTCGGCGTCGAGGGCGCGGGCAAGGTGGGCTACAACCTCGTCTCACTGCTTCGCGAAGCCGGTGCCGAGGTGGTCGTCAGCGACTCCTATCCGCCTGCCCTCGATCGCATCGTCGCCGACTTCCCCGGTGTCACCGTGGGATCCGACATCATCGGTGCCGACATCGACGTCTATGCGCCGTGCGCCATGGGTGCCACTCTCGACGCGTCCTCGGTGGCCCGGTTGTCGGCGTCCATCGTCTGCGGCGCGGCCAACAATCAACTGCTCACACCCGACGTCGAAGCGATGCTGGCTGCCCGCGGAATCGTCTGGGTACCCGACTACGTCGCCAACGCCGGCGGCCTGATCCAGGTGGAAGGCGAACTGCGCGGCAAGGATTCGGCTCAGGTGATGGCCACGATCGGCAAGATCCGCGACACCGTCACGGGCATCTTCGCCATCGCCCGCGCCGAGGGCATCCTGCTCGGGGCAGCGGCCGATCGTCTGGCCGAGGATCGAATCGCGGCCGCCCAGGGCTGAGAGGTGGTATCCCTCCGGCATCCCGCACCGACGACGGCCTGTCGGAGGACTACCCCTGAGAAAGGTTGTATCCCTTCACGACCCGATGAAGCAGCCCTTCCAGGCGGAGACTGGCAACGGACGGTTTGACGTCCGACGGACGAGCCGTACAGATCCGCCGTGCCGGTACGGACGCGGCGAGCCGCTTGACGACGACCTCGCCGCGGACGTAGCTGGTGGCGAGTTGGGGGCACAGCGTGACACCGAGACCCGCGGCGACCATGGCCTGCGTTTCCTGATAGTCGCTCGCTTCGACCGCCACCGTCGGCGTGAAGCCGGCGGTGTCGGCACAGCGCCAGAGATGCTCTGTGGTGGGGTGACCTCCAGCTCGCACGATCCAGTCGTCGTTGCTCAGATCCGGGAGCTCGACCGTATCCGCGTGCGCCAGTTCGTGATCACGCCGAACAATCAATACCGTTGAGTCGCTGAGAATTTCGCGAACGGTCAGACCTTCGTCGACGGTTCGATTCCACGGATAGTCCCACGTCAGCGCCAGATCGAGCTGCCGCGTCTCGAGCAACTCCCGCAAAGGTGCGATTCGGCTCGAATGTATCGACAGACGAATTCCCGGGTGCGCCTCACGTAGTCCGATGACGACGTCGGGCAACAACGACGCGGCAAACGTGGGAAATACTCCGAAGCGAACTGTCCCGGTGAACCCTTCGGCGAGCTCACGGAGATCGTCTTTCATCCCGTCGAGTTGCTCGTCGATGGCGCGTGCCCTCACGACAACCGCTCGCCCGGCCTCGGTCAAGCGCACACCGCGTGCATGTCGCTCGACGAGCTCGACGGCGAGTTCGGACTCCAACTTGCTGATTTGCTGCGAGATGGCCGACGAGGTGTATCTCAGCTCGTCGGCTGCCGCGGCCATAGATCCGTGTCGTCCGACAGCCGACAAGATCTTCAGCCGGGTCAAATCGGCCCTCATCTACCCAACTTTAGCATCACTTATGTCGGACTCAAGAAACCTTGGCTACTACTTATCTATCGGCGCTGCCATAGTGGCTTTCGAGAGTGATCCAGGCCATAGGCCACCGTTCACCGGACCTGTTCCGCGAACGTTCCTCGACACTCCCCGACTGCACAGAAAGCCATGGCACCATGTCGACAGTTACGGTTTCCGCCGCCCAACTCGAAGATCTCGCATCGCGAGCACTGATCACGTGCGGCATGTCCGAGGCGTCAGCTCGGACCATCGCAGAAGTCCTCGTGTTGGCCGACCTGTTCGGCATCCACACACACGGAATCCAACGGGTCCCCCAGTACCTCGACCGCGCCGCGATCGGGGGCATGGATCCGCGCGCCGACGTCACCACCACCAGACCTGCCCCCGCTCTCGCGCTGATCGACGGTGCCAACGCAGTGGGACCTCTGGTCGGTAGTGCTGCACTCACCGCAGCCATGGACGGTGCCCGAACATGCGGTGTGGGAGCGGCGTTCGCACGGCACAGCAACCATTTCGGGCCGGTCATGCCGTACCTTTTCAAGGCTGCTTCGGAGGGATTCGCGGCGATCATCGCCAGTAATGCGACGACCACCATCGCACCGTCCGGAGGGAAGGCCACCCGGGTGGGCAACAACCCGATGGGATGGGGTGTCCCCAATCCGGGTGGCGACCCCATTCTTCTCGACATCGCGTTGAGCGTCGCAGCACGAGCGAAGATTCGGGCCGCGCAAACCGATGGCCGCACCATTCCCGCCACGTGGGCCACCGACAGCGCAGGCCACCCCACGACCGATCCGAGCGCTGCGCTCTCGGGGTTCCTGCAGCCCATCGCGGGCCACAAGGGATACGGGCTGGCGGTCATGGTCGACCTGTTCGCCGGATTACTTTCCGGTGCGGCATATCTGGACAAGGTCAGCTCATGGAGCGTCTCACCCGAGCGGGCCCAGAACCTGGGGCACTTCTTCGTCCTCGTCGACACCGAGCTGCTGCTCTCCGGGCCCGATCTGCACGAGCGCGTCCAGGACTTCGGGGATCGGTTGCATTCGGTTCCGGCAACAGATCCCGCCGATCCCGTTCGACTACCGGGCGAATACGAGATGGCGCGTTACCACGAGCAGATCCGAGACGGGATCACGCTCGACGACAGTGATATTCGAGCGTTGCATCAGCTCGTCGAGTCTCGGGTCTGAGAAGAACCGACAAGTCGAAGGAATTCCCATGAAGGTATCGATAGAGAATTTGACCCTCGCCTACGGAAAGAACACCGTCGTCCGCGACCTCGATCTCGAGATTGCCGACGGAGAATCGCTCGTGTTACTCGGTCAATCCGGCTGCGGCAAGACCAGCACCATGCGTTGCGTCGCAGGTCTCGAAAGTCCGAACGAAGGACGAATCACCGTAGGCGACAACGTGATGCACGATTCATCCAGTGGCCGAACCGTACCGCCCAACAAGCGCAACGTCGGAATGGTGTTTCAGTCGTACGCGGTATGGCCTCATCGCACCGTGTTCGAGAATGTCGCATTCTCGCTGCAGATGCAGAAAGTCGGTAAGGACGAACTCGTCTCCCGCGTGTACGAGACACTCGATCTGGTCGGGCTGCGTGAGTTGGCCGAGCGCGGAGCCAGCCTGTTGAGCGGTGGCCAGATGCAGCGGGTAGCCCTCGCACGGAGCCTGGTCATGCGCCCCAACGTCCTGTTGCTCGACGAGCCGTTGTCCAATCTCGATGCGCGTCTGCGCGAACGCCTGCGAATGGAACTACGTGAACTACAACTGCGACTCGGCCTGACCACGATCTACGTCACGCACGATCAGGTGGAAGCATTCGCCTTGGCCGACCGCATCGCGCTGATGCAGAACGGCCGAATCGTCCAGAGCGGCGCACCCGATCAGATCTACACCGCGCCCGCCAGTGGGTCGATCGCAGAGTTCCTCGGCGTGGGCAACCTGTTCGCGTGCTCACCCACTCCTGGCATGTCCGGAGCAGTCACGCTCACCGACCACGACTTCACGGTCCGAATCGATGCCACCGTGCCCGACAATGCCGACCGACTGCTCGTGTGCCTGCGTCCCGAGGACATGACCGTCACGCCCGTACACGACGAGCCGGCTACGGGAGTGGGTTGGGCAGGGCGTGTCGACGTCGCGAGCTACCAGGGGGCGTCCATTCGTTACCGCATCACTCTCGACGGCGGGCCGAACATCGAGGCCCTCGCCACCGGGGCCGCGAAACGGGCGCTGCACGTGGGAGAACGGGTCGCCGTCGACATCACACCCGGAGCCGCACAGCTGCTGGTCGACGACCGCACGCAACTCGTCGGGGCTCACTCGTGAGCGCCCCCACCACCGACCGTCCGCGGCACGCACCGGCACCGACGCCGAGCGTCTCGGTGTCGCGCACCCGCAACCGTCGGCTGCGGCGGAGCCTTCCGACACTCGTCCAAATCGCGCTTCTCGCGCTCATCGTCCTGTGCCCGATGTTCTTCATCGTCATGGGTGCCTTCACCGACAATCCCGACCGCAGCAACGTCTTCGACTTCGGTCACTTCACTTTCGACAACTTCGCTCTACTGGGACGCCAGTCGGCTCGAGAGGCGATGTGGAGCTCCGCGATCGTCGGAATCGGATCGTCGATTCTCGCCCTCCTCATCGGTGCGACATTGGCGTTCCTGGCCGCAAGAACCAACATCCCGGGTCGAAAATTGATCTACGGCATCGGAATTGCCCCACTGTTCCTGCCGTCGCTCGTCGGTGCGCTGGCGTGGGCTCTGCTCGCCGGCCCCGCAACCGGTTACCTCAATCTCGCCCTGACTGCCCTCGGACTCCCCGGATTCGTCGACATCTACAGTTTCGCCGGAATGATCTTCGTTCTCGGCCTGTATTACGCTCCGTATCCGTTCCTGATGATTCACTCGGCGTTGTCGTTGATGAATCCGGATCTGGAAGATGCAGCCAGCCTGCACGGGGCAGGGCTCACCCAGATGCTCCGCAAGATCACCTTTCCGCTCGTGCTTCCTGCCACGATCGGATCCGGCATACTCGTGTTCGCCCTGACCGTCGAGAACTTCGCCGTCGCACAGGTCATCGGTGTACCCGGCGGCGTGGACACCCTGCCCACCCTCATCTATCGACTCATGAACGCTGCGCCTGCCCGCAGTAACGACGCGGCAGCCATCGCCGTCGTCCTCACCGTTCTGCTCGTGATCGTCGTGGCCTTGCAGAACAGAGTGACCGGCAGCAAGGAATACACCACCGTCAGCGGCAAGGGAGTGCGCGCACGACAGGTGCCACTTCGGGGCTGGCGTTGGCCGGCCGCCGCTCTCGCATGGCTGTACTTCGTTCTCGCCGTGGCACTCCCGATGGGAGCCCTCGTGGTGGCGTCGCTCCAGACCAGCCCGTACCTGGCCCGATTCGGGGAGTTGTTCGACGCAGGCGCATTGTCCCTGTGGAGCCTGGGGCAAACAGTTCAGGACCCGGACTTCCACAACGTTGTGCTCAACAGTGTCATCGTCGGTGTGTCGACCGCGGCCATAGGCACGACTTTCTGTTTTGCGTTGGCGTACACCCGGTACCGGACCAGGTCGCCCGGACGATCGGTGCTGGAGTACCTGGCAATGCTGCCGTTGGCAGTTCCCGCCATCGTGCTCGGGCTGGGTTTGCTCTGGACCTGGCTGGCGTTGCCGGTGCCGATCTACGGAACTCTCGCCGTCCTCGTCGTCGCATTCATCGCAGTCTTCCTGCCGCAGGGATACCGCGGAGTGTCCTCCTCCATCGTTCAGCTCGACCAGGACCTCGAGGACAGCGCAGTGATGCTCGGCGCGAGCCGAGCAAAGGCCATCCGATTCGTGACAGTGCCCCTGCTCCGAATCGGGCTGTCCTCGACCTTTCTGCTGCTGCTCATGTTGTCGATGCGCGAATTGACTGCGGCCCTGTTCCTTTTCACCTCTGACACCAGACTGCTGTCCATAGCGATCTTCGACGCCTACGACAACGGATCCATCCGATCGGCAGCCGAACTCGGGTTGCTCTACTGCGTCGTGATCGGCGTTCTTGCTGCACTGTCCCGCCGATTCGGCGCAAAGGAGTCCAAGTAGATGACCACATCGACGATCCGGCGGTTCGGGGCCGCAGTGTGCGCGATCGCGGTCGCCGCGGTGACCGCATGCAGTCCACCACCGCAGGCCCCATCGCTGGCACGGTCGGCCGCGTCCATCACCGAACCAGGTGGGGCTCTGGTGATCGACGGCGAGCAGATCGCAGACCCGGATCTGTGGTCGCGCGCAGAATCCGAGGGCACGATAACGCTGTACAGCGGATACACCCAGGACACCGAATCCGAGGTGCTCGAACAGTTCGAGGCCGACACCGGTATCGAGGTGAAACTCGTTCGCTTGACCTCCAATCGGCTCTACGAACGCCTCACGGCCGAATACAGTACCGGTCGCCTCGATGCAGACGTCATCCGGATTTCCGACCCCGGATTCGTTCGGGGTCTGGCCGAGCGCGGACTGTTCCAGCCCTACTTGCCCGGTACTGCGGACAATCTGCAGGATGACGTCTCGTTCGACGACAACCGATATTTCCGCACGTTCAACCCGATCTACACCTTCGGCTACAACCGCGCTGTCGTCGACGACGCCGACGCCCCCACGTCGTGGAATTCTCTTCTCGAGGATCGTTGGGACGACAAACTCGGTATCGCGCAGGCCGGTTCGGGCGGAAGCGCGCTCGCTCTGACTCGATTTCAGCGCGATGTTCTCGGCGACGACTACCTCCGCAGATACTCCTCGGAGGCGCGAGTGTTCGACTCGATCGGTGCCCAGCTCGATGCCTTGGCCCGCGGCGAGATCAACGCGGGCACCGTCGTCGTGAGCAGCGTGAACATCGCGAACAACGAGAACGCTCCTGTCGATTTCGTCGTACCGGACGAGGGAGTCACCTCGTACGACTACTACACGGGAGTTGCCGACACCGCACGCAATCTTGCTGCCGCACAGGTATTCATGAACTGGAACCTCTCCACCCGCGGCCAGCGGGTGTTCACCGACCTCGGCGAATACTCGGTACGGACCGACGTCGATCCGCCGAACATTCTCGGTGTTCAGCTCCCCGACTTCACCGATCCCAAGGTGCACCGGATCACCCCGGAGGAATCGACCACCCACTCCGCCGAGGATCAGACTGCGTGGAACTCGATCTTCGGATACAACGAATGACCCTGCCGCAGTGTAGAGTCCACTGAAGGGACCTACCTCTCATGCCGAAGCCGAAAACCCGAGTCGAGGGCACCGTCGTCGAACTGGACGGCGACGAGATGACCCGAGTCATCTGGCACTACACCAGGGATCATCTGATCCTTCCGTATCTCGACGTGAACCTCGAGTACTACGACCTGGGAATACGGTCCCGCGACTCCACCGACGATCAGATCACCGTCGACGCTGCACGAGCTGTCGAGAACCACGGTGTCGGCGTGAAGTGCGCCACCATCACACCCGACGCCGGCAGAGTGGAGGAGTACGCTCTGCGACAGATGTGGCGCTCGCCCAACGGCACCATTCGGAATGTACTCGGAGGGACTATTTTTCGAGCCCCCATCATCATCTCGAATGTTCCCCGACTCGTGCCCGGGTGGACCGAACCCATCGTAATCGGGCGTCACGCCTTCGGCGACCAATACCGCGCCACCGATTTCACCGTGCCCGGGCCGGGTACCGTCACCATCACCTACACCCCCGACGACGGAGGCGAACCGATACAGCACGAGTTGGTGAGGTTCACCGACGAAAGCCTCGGCGGAGTGGTGCAGGGTCAGTACAACTTCACCCAGTCCATCATCGATTTCGCGCGGGCCTCGTTGAACTACGGTTTGCAGCAGAACTATCCGGTCTACCTGTCGACGAAGAACACCATCCTGAAGGCGTACGACGGCCGATTCAAGGACGTCTTCGAGCACATCTATCGGACCGAGTTCCAGACCGAGTTCGAGGCAGCCGGACTGACGTACGAACACCGCCTCATCGACGACATGGTCGCGTCGGCCATGAAGTGGAAAGGCGGGTACGTGTGGGCCTGCAAGAACTACGACGGAGACGTGCAATCGGACTCGGTCGCACAGGGATTCGGTTCACCTGGCTTGATGACGTCCATCCTGCTCACACCGGACGGCAGAACATGCCTGACCGAAGCTGCCCACGGAACCGTGCGACGCCACTTCCGTAGGTACGAGGCCGGTGAACCCACGTCGACCAACCCGATCGCGTCGATCTTCGCCTGGACTCGCGGCCTCGAACACCGCAGCAAGTTGGATGGAACGCCCGACGTGGGCCGGTTCGCCCGCACACTCGAACACGTCGTCGTGAGGACCGTCGAAGACGGTCGAATGACGAAGGACCTCGCAACACTGATCGGTGAAGACCAGCACTACCTGACCACCGAGCAGTTCCTCGACGCGGTCCGCTACGAATTGGACCGAGAAATGCGGCGATGATCTCGGCACACGACGCTCCACTCCAGGCTCGAAGTCACGTACTTCCGTGTGCCCGAGCGTGGAGTGGAGCGAATTGTGCGGCTCTACCGTAGAGCGATGTACTTGGGCTCGAGGTATTCCTCGATGCCCTCCGACCCGCCCTCGCGTCCGAAACCCGATTCCTTCACCCCACCGAACGGGGCGGCCGCGTCGGAGATCGCACCGCGGTTGACCCCGACCATGCCGGTGTCCAGTGCTGCCGACACCCGCAGTGCTCGGTCGAGGCTCTCGGTGTAGAAGTAGGCCACCAACCCGTACCGGGTGTCGTTGGCTGCGGCGACGGCCTCGTCCTCGGTGTCGAATCCGATGATTGCCGCGACGGGCCCGAAGATCTCGTCCTGCAACAGATTCGCGTCGGCCGGGATTCGGTCGAGCACCGTCGGCGCGTAGAAGAATCCGGGTCCCTCGGGTGCGGCTCCGCCGGTGCGCACTCGGGCTCCCTTCGCGACGGCGTCGTCGACCAGTGCGGTGACCGTTCGACGCTGCTTGTCGTTGATGAGCGGCCCGATGTCGGTACCGTCCGCATCACCGGGACCGACGGTCAGCGCGTCGATCCGTGAGGTCAGCTTCGCGGTGAATTCCTCGCGCACCGAGTTCGCGACGTACAGACGATTCGCTGCCGTGCACGCCTCGCCGCCGTTGCGCATCTTGGCCAGCATCGCTCCGTCGACAGCGGCGTCGACGTCTGCGTCGTCGAACACGATGAACGGGGCATTGCCACCGAGCTCCATCGACGTCCTCAACAGACGATCGGCAGCGTTGCGCACCAACAGTTTTCCCACTCCGGTGGAACCGGTGAACGTGATCTTTCGCAGCCTCGGATCGTCCATCAACGGTCCGGTGACGGACGCGGCGTCGGAGGCCGGGAGTATCGACAGCACGCCACGCGGCAACCCGGCGTCGGCGAACACCTGCCCGAGCAGAAGCATCGTCAGCGGGGTGTCCTCGGCCGGTTTGACGATGACGGTGCACCCCGCCGCCAGCGCAGGCCCGATCTTGCGTGTGCCCATGGCCAACGGGAAGTTCCACGGGGTGATCGCCAGGACCGGACCGACCGGCGACTTGGTGACCAGGATCGAACCGTTGCCCGCAGGAGCGGGGGTGAACCGACCGCCGATCCGGACGGCCTCCTCACCGAACCAGCGTAGGAATTCGCTGCCGTACTTCACCTCGCCGTGGCTCTCCGCCAACGACTTTCCCATTTCGAGTGTCATCAGCAGAGCGAAGTCGGCAGCACGCTCCTGCAGCAGATCGAAGGCGCGCCGCAGAACCTCGGCTCGCTCACGAGCGGGCGTCGCCGCCCACCCCGGCTGCGCCTCGGCGGCAAGGTCGAGCGCGGTGATGCCATCGGCTGCGGTGGCGTCGGCGACAGTGGTCAACTCCTCGCCGGTCGCCGGGTTCAGCACCGAGAATCGCGCGCCCGACGCAGAGGGAGTCTGCACGCCACCGAGCCACAGTTCGGTGGGCAGCTTGGAGATCAGGTCGACAGCCGACATGTCAGTTCTCCTGTGCCACGGCGCGCAGCGCGTCTTCGAGCACGGTGAGCGCTTCACCGAGCAACTCGTCGGAGATCACCAGTGGCGGCAGCAACCGGATGACGTTGCCGTAGGTACCGCACGTCAGCACGATCACCCCGGCCGCGAGTGCCGCCGCCGCAACGGCTTTGGTGGCCTCGGGGTTGGGCTCACGTCCACCCGGCACGACGAGCTCGATCGCAAGCATGGCTCCCCGGCCACGCACCTCACCGATGATGCCGACCTCGGCACTCAACGCATTCAGTCGCTCGAACACGATTCGTTCGATGTCGCGGGCTCGGGCGTTGAGGTTCAGTGTCTCCATCTGTTCGATGGACGCCAGGGCCGCGGCGCAGGCGACGGGGTTTCCGCCGTAGGTTCCACCGAGTCCACCGGGATGCACGGCGTCGATCAGATCGGCCCGGCCGGTGACCGCGGCCAGCGGCATTCCTCCTGCTATCCCCTTCGCCATGGTGATCAGGTCCGGCACGACGGACTCGAGTTCGCTCGCGAACCACGCGCCGGTGCGGGTGAATCCGGCCTGTACCTCGTCGGCGATGAACACCACGCCGTTCTCGCGTGCCCAGTCCGCCAGTGCAGGCAGGAATCCTTCTGCGGGCACGATGAAGCCGCCCTCACCCTGAATGGGTTCGATCAGGATCGCGGCCAGATTGCCCGCGCCGATCTGCTTGTCGATGACGGAGATCGCTCGCGCCGCCGCCTGGGCACCGGTGACCGCGGAACCGTCGGAGTTCAGGCCCTCCCTGAACGGGTAGGACATCGGGGCCCGATAGACCTCGGGGGCGAACGGCCCGAACCCGCTCTTGTACGGCATCGACTTGGAGGTCAGCGCCATCGTCAGATTGGTACGACCGTGGTAGGCGTGGTCGAACACGACGACGGCCGACCGCCCGGTGGCGTGCCGTGCGATCTTCACGGCGTTCTCGACTGCCTCGGCACCACTGTTGAACAGCACGCTGCGTTTGTCGTGATCCCCCGGCGTCAACTCGGCGAGCTTCTCGGCGACCTCGATGTACCCCTCGTACGGCGCGATCATGAAACACGTGTGGGTGAAGTGTGCGACCTGATCCTGCACTGCAGCAACGACTGCCGGGTTCGAGGCACCGACTGTCGTCACTGCGATTCCGGCCCCGAGGTCGATCAGCGAGTTCCCGTCGACATCGACCACGACGCCACCGTCGGCATCGGCCACGTACACCGGCAGCGTCGACGCCACGCCTGCACCGACGACGGCCTTGCGGCGCTGCGCCAACGCCGCGGACTTCGGACCGGGGAAGGCGGTGACGATCTTGCGTTCCTGCGGAAGTCGGTACTCGATCGAGGCCATGGTCGCACCTTTCGTGTGGGCTTGTGCAGTCAGTATGCGACTCTCCGAGCGAGACAGCGCGACGCCATTTCGTACACATCAGGGCTGGATCACACTCCATTTCGGCAGGCACAGCGCTACAGTTCCACAGGTGAGCGTGCAGATGTCCTGGCTGCTGAGGCAGCAACACCTCCGCCTGAGTCATCGCGGCGGACCGGAGCGCAGCAGTGTGCCGATCACGTTCGCGCAGGCGACCGAGCTCACCGATCCGAGCCCCTGGCTGTCCGGCGGTGAACTTATTCTCACGACCGGGCTGGGCTTCGACGCCGACGGCCCGGCTCTCGCCACCTACGTCCGGACCCTGGCGGCCGCGGGTGTCGCCTGCCTCGGATTCGGAGTCGGGTTGTCCCACAGCACGATCCCGCGTCACATTCTCGACACGGCCGAGGCCGTCGGCCTTCCCGTCGTCGAGGTCCCGTACGACACCCCGTTCGCGGCCGTGATCAGGGCGGTCATGAAGCGCATAGCCGAGCAGGAATACGAGCAGGTTCTCCGTGCGGCCTCGGTCCAGACGCGTATCACTCGGGCAGCGTTGCACGGCGGCGTCGACGCGATCGTTCGCGAACTGGCCGTCGCCACGTCCACGTCGGTGGCGCTGATCGGCAATCGCACCGAATCGTTTCATCCCGCCGCCGCAGCCGATCTCGTCGAGCGCGCCCGCGAGGTCGCTCGCAGCATTCGCCCGTCGTCGTCACCGGCCACGGTCTCGGTCAGCGAACCGGGGTGCACCGTCACTCTGCACTCCGTCGCGATCTCCGGCGGGGCGTCGAGCTTTCTCGCCATCCGTACCGCAGGCCCGGTGACGGGTGTCGAGCAGATCCTGCTGGGGCACGCGGTGTCGCTGGTGACCCTCGAGCTCGAGAAGCCCACACGTCTGCGCGCCGAACAGTCCCGACTCAACACGCTCGCGCTCGGGTTGTTACTGGACGGCCATCTGCCTGCCCCCGACGGCACCGCGCTACCGAGCTACCTCGTGGACGCGGCCGACGACGACTCTCGCGTCAGGGTTGCGATGGTCCGCGGACCCGCCGAGCGCGTCGTCGAGGCGGTCGATGCCGAGTGCCGGGCCCGGGCGCGGCCCACGTTCGCGCGCACGACCGACGCCGGTGTCGCGGTGTTGTTGCGCGGTAGCGATGACTCCGATGTCGTTGCTCGACTGCTCGATTCACTGCCGAGGTCGGTGTGCGTCGGCCTCAGTTCCAGCCGACACATCTCCGAGACCCCTGTTGCTCTGAAGCAGGCTTCGCTCGCGTGCGCCGCAGCCGGCGCGAGCGATCGGATCGTCGAGTTCACCGGATCGATGCTGTTGGCGTCCGAACCGGTGCAGGAGTCGTTGCGTGCCATGGCTGCAGTCACCATCGCGGTACTGGCCGAGTACGACCGCACCCATTCCGCCGATCTGGTGGGATCGCTTCGGGCGTTCCTCGAGGCGAACGGGCATTGGGAAACCGCTGCGGCGCATCTGTCCGTTCATCGTCATACGCTGCGAAACCGCATCACGCGGTGCGAGGAACTGCTCGCGGTGGATCTGACCTCGGCGCGGGTACGAGCCGAACTGTTGCTCTCACTGCTTGCCTCGACAACGTGAATATCGGCGATCGTGTCAGGATCTCCCGATGACCACGCCTCGTCCCGAACCCCACATCGCCGTCGCAACTGCGAAATCGGTCCGACTCGGTGTTCTGTTGGCGGCAGTCGGTGGATTCCTCGATGCGTACACCTTCATCACCCGTGGCGGGGTGTTCGCCGGGGCGCAGACCGGCAACGTGGTGCTGCTCGGCGTCGATGTCGCCGGTGGCCGGTGGGTCGAGGCGCTGGCTTTTCTGCCGCCGTTGGCTGCCTTCGTCCTGGGCGTCGCGACCGCAGAGTTCATCGCGCTGCCCGCGGTTGCGAAAATCGTGCGACGACCGGTACGGGCGGTGCTGGTGTTCGAGATCCTCGTGGTCCTCGTCGTCGGTTTTCTGCCGGCGACCGTGCCCGCTGCGGTGGTCTCGGTGATTCTCGCTCACGTTGCCGGCGTGCAGGTGACCACCTTTCGCGTACTGGTGGATTCGCCGTACAACACCACCATGACGACCGGGAATCTCCGCAGCATGGCGATGGCCGCATTCCATCGGGTGGTCGAACACGATCTGGAGGCCGGAACCCGCGCCCGACGGTTCGGCGCGGTGATCTCGGGATTCTTCGGCGGGGCGCTGCTCGGGGCGGTTGCGGTCGAGTTGTTCGGGCTACGGGCGATCTGGGTGGTTGCCCTCATGCTGACGATCGCCCTGGCGTTGTTCGTGTTCGACGAGCGCTCTCCCCGGCCGCGATCGCCGAAACACTGAGCGACCTAGTCACCCAATCGAAGTGGTGCGATGGCATCGAAGACGTCGCCCGGTCCCGGATTGCCCACTGCCGACTTTCCTCCCAGATGATGCACGACGCCCCACACCGCATTCAGTGCGGTATGAATGGCACCCTCGGCCCACCCCGCCGTCCACGAGATGTCGTCGCCGGCAAGGAAGATTCCTCGATGTCGCGGGTCGAGTCGGTGTTGCACGAAGTGCGTGAACAGCCTCTCCTGGTAGCGGTAGTGACCGGGCAGGTTGGCTTTGAAGGCACCCATGAAGTCGCGTTCGGTTTCCCAGGACAGCGTGACCGGCGTGGAGATGATGTGACTGCGGAAATCGACGCCGGGATAGATCTCCTCGAGCGAGCGCAGCATGATGTTCATTCGCTCGGTCGGGTCCAGGGCCAGCAGCTTGAGCGAATCGTCGGACCACGTGTAGGACAGGCAGATCAACCCAGGCCTGCCCTCCCCTTGGTCGAGTAGGTAGGTGCCACGGCTCATCCGGTCGGTCAGCGTCATGCTGACCACATCGCGGCCGGTGACCGGATCCTTGTCCTTCCAGAAAGGCCGGTCGACGAGTGCGAACACCTTGGTCGACCCCATGTAGTGGGTGCGTTCGATGGCGGTCCAGTGGTCGATGGGAAACAGATCGTCGTCACACCTGATGTTGCTGAGCAGCATCCAGCTCTGGGCGGTCACGACGGCGGCCGCGTAGGTACGAATGTTGCCGCGGTCGTCGTGGATCGTGGTGCCGCCGTCGGTACGTCTGATCTCGGTGACACGCGACATCGTGGTGCCGCCGTTCAGCGATGCCACCGACGTTCCCGCGGGCCAGTGCGCCATGTTCGCCGGCGAATCGGTCCACAGCCGCATCGGCAGTTGCTGTGAGCCGCCGACGATTCCGCGGTGGTGGTCGTCCGCCGCCGTGATGACGACTCGAAGGATCTCGAGGATCGAGTTGGGGTAGTCGGTGTCCCATCCGCCCGTTCCGAAACCGACCTGGCCGAACAGCTCTCGCATCCGAAACGACGAGAAGTGTTCGGATGCAGCGAGAAATCCGTAGAAGGTCTGATCGTCGAACTTCACGATCAGCTCGTTCCAGATTCGCTTGATCTCGGCAACGTCGCGCCTGCGGATGGCCCGCTGCAGTGGGATCAGTTCGGCGTGTTCCTCCAACGTCCGGTTCCACGCGTCGGCGACCTCGGCGAACACCGGCGGTAGATCCTCGAGCTTCTGGGCGTAGTGGCTCTCGCCCTTGAGGTCGATCACCGTACTGGGGGTCGCTTCTGCCAACGGGTTCGGAAACGGCGTGGTCTCCAGCCCGACTGCGTCGAGGTAGTGGAACAGTGCCGTCGACGACGGCGGAAACCGCATCGCACCCATCTCGGCCACCACACCCGGGTGCCCCTCGAACGGCACCGACCGCATCCGGCCGCCGATTCGATCCGATTCGTACACAACGGGTTCCAGGCCGAGCCTGAGCAACTCGCGCGCGACGACCATACCCGCGAGTCCGCCCCCGATCACCGCGACCTTCGTACCGAGGGCAGCGTCGGGAACGCTCCCGAGGCCGGTCGGGTGCGCCAGATAGTCGTCGTAGGCGAACGGGAAATCAGGACCGAACATCGTGAGCGGTTGGTCGTCCTCGGATTCGATCGCGCTGTCCGGGGTGACGGGTGTGGTCATCGGTCGGTCTCCTGCTCGGACCGCGAGGGTCCTGTCGGGTCGAGAACTGTCCGGTACAGATCGTGGCGACGATCGTCCAGGTGAGTGTTGACGGCGCGAGATCGAAGGAGTTCGGCCGGATCCAGATCCACCGTCAGAAGCTGTTCGTGCGCGCCTGCCCGCGCGAGGTCGGTGCCACCCGGCGCGACGGCGCAGGTCAGTCCGCAGTACGTCAGACTCGCTTCCGTGCCGCAGCGATTGACGTAGGTGACGAACAGTTGACTCTCGTACGCGCGCGTCGGAACGACGTGGGTTGCGATGATCTCGAACGGGGTCATCAGGCCGGTCGGGACGATCAACCACTGCGTTCCGGCGTCGGCGTGAGCGCGAACGGTTTCCGGGAATTCGACGTCGTAGCAGGTGAGGAGACCGCAGCGCAGTCCGCCGAAGTCGAACTGCACCAACAGTTCCGACCCGGGAGTGAAGTGCGCGCGATCGAGTTCACCGAACAGGTGGGTCTTGCGGTAGCGCGCCACCGACAGTCCCGATGCATCGACCACCTGCACCGCATTGAACACCACCTCGCCACCGAGCGTCGATCGACTGCGTTCGGGATATCCGTAGACGATCGCGAGGCCGTGGAATCGAGCGATCGTCGACACCTTCTCGAAGATCGGCCCGTCGAACGGTTCTGCTCGTTCGAGCACCAGATCACCGATGTCGTATCCGCTGACCGACATCTCCGGGGTCACCAGGATCGATGCACCTGCTGCGGCCGCGTTTCTCGCTGCGTCGTCGAGTGCGGCGAGGTTCGCGTGGACATCGCCGGCCAGTTCCGGCCCTTGATAGAGAGACACGGTCACGGTCATGGCTGCAACTCCTGTTTCCTCGTCGGCAACTCCTCGGGTAGCGCGGGTGCCAGTACCCACAGGACCTGAGCACCGTCTGCGCCTTCGGCTCGGAAACTGTGCCTGCGACGCGGCGAGAAGGTGAACGCATCTCCCGGACCGAGCAGCACCTCGTCGCCCGCGAAGGTGCCGTCCGCTTCGGCGTCGAAGGTCACCCGCAACCCGCCGGTGATCACGTGCACGAACGTCACGTCGAGCGGGAGGGTGTACGCCTCGGCTCCGCTGCCGCCACCGGCGTCGATGTGACCCAGCAACACCTGCACCCGGCGCTCCCCCACCGGCGTCAACAGGTACTCGGTCATCGCTTCCCCGCCGAACATGATGCGCGGCAACGACTGCGCCCGGACCACCTCACCGGATGGCGCGTCGTCGAACAGCGAGCCGACCGGAAGCTCCAGGGCGGCGCAGACTCGAACCAGGGACGCCACCGACGCATTGACCTGGTCGCGTTCGAGCTTGGACAGATATCCCTTGGTGACTCCGCAGGCGTCGGCGAGTGCGTCGAGGGTCAGTCGCTTCTTCTGCCGAGCCTCCTTGAGCCGTGCGCCGATACGCGGCGCATCGCCGACGACCGACGTAGCAAGGGACACTGCTCTCGCCTTCCAGGAAACTTGTGTTGACAAGATCGAGCATCAGAGTAACGCTTGCCGGGCGAACTGGTCGACTCGAACGTCACCGGACTGATGAAAATTCGGAAGGAATTCTCGATGAACCCGAGCAATCCCGAACACCCGCCGATCGGTCCGGTCGACGCCACCAAGGTCCCTCGCTTCGCCGAGCCGACCACGTTCGCGCGGCTGCCCCGTCTCGACGAGGTGTCCCGCGCCGACGTCACCATCCTCGGTGTGCCGTTCGATTCCGGCGTCAGTTACCGCCCCGGCGCACGTTTCGGCCCGGGGCACATCAGGGCGGCCTCGAAACTCTTACGTCCGTACAACCCCGCGCTGAAGGTCTCACCCTTCGCCCGCCAACAGGTGGCGGATTTCGGTGACATCGGCGTCAATCCGTTCGACATCACCGAGGCCTTGACCACGGTGCACGACGCGGTGACGGACCTGCGCGCCGACGGCTCCTCGGTTCTCACCCTCGGCGGCGACCACACCATCGCCCTGCCGATTCTGCGTTCGCTCGCACGCGATCACGGGCCGATCGCGGTACTGCACTTCGACGCGCACCTCGACACGTGGGATACGTACTTCGGTGCTCCCTACACCCACGGCACGCCGTTCCGACGAGCCAGCGAGGAAGGTCTGATCGATCTCGAACGCTCACAGCACATCGGCATCCGCGGCCCGCTCTACAGCGAGCAGGATCTCGAGGACGATCGTGTCCTGGGCTTCCAGGTGATTCGGTCCGACGACTACGAGGTCGACGGCGTGGCCAGCATCGTCGAACGGATGCGTCGACGCCTCGACGGCGGTCCGGTGTACGTCTCGGTCGACATCGATGTTCTCGACCCGGCACACGCGCCGGGCACCGGCACGCCCGAGGCCGGTGGCATGACGTCCCGAGAGTTGCTCAACACCCTGCGCGGACTCGTGGGCCTCCACGTGGTCGGGGCCGACATCGTCGAGGTGGCACCCGCATACGATCACGCCGACATCACCGGGATTGCAGCGGCACATGTCGCCTACGAGCTGTTGTCGGTGCTCGCCCTCAACCGGTAGGACGCCCGCCTCACCGTTTCGGCAACACCAGGATCGGCACCGGCGAATGGCGGATGATCTTGGTGGCGCGCGAACCGAGGAACACCCGAGCGATCGGCCCCAGCGGCCCGGACGATCCGATGGTCAGTACTTCGCCGTCCTGCCAGTGAACCTCGTCGAGGGCCTCGCGCCAACTGCCGGCCATGGCCAGTTCGGTCGTGACCTGCTCGGCCGAAAGCCCAACCGCGACTGCGTCGTCCATCGCCGCGGTCAGTGCCTCGGTCAACCCGACGGCGAGTTCTGCGGCAACGTCGTCCTCGACGCGTAGGCCGACCTCGGGCGGATACATCGTCGCTCCCCGGACGACGAACGACGCCAAGCGGAGCGGAATACCCGCGTCTCGGGCGAGTTCGGCGGTCGGACCCACGACGCGCGACGCCTCGCTGTCGCCGGAGAACGCGCACGTGATCCGGGTCAGTGTGGCTCGTTCGCGCATCCGATAGCCGCGGGGAGCGAGCGCCACGGTCACCGGGGACGAGTGCAGAAGCTTGTCTGCCGTCGACCCGACGACCACCTGCCCGAGAGCGCCGTCGCCCGAGGAGCCGAGAACCAGTATCGAGGCCGAGATGCTCTCGGCCGCCTCGGTCAATGCCGTCGAGACCGAGCGGTGTGCGAATCGGTGGAACGATGCAGTGATGTCGGGTGCCCGGTCTTCGAGGTAGTGGCGCGCTTTCGCCTCCGACTCGGCTGCAGTCGTCGCGGCCCAGTCGGCGAACTCCGCATCCACCCGTGCCATCGACGGAGTCGACCACGGTTTGGGCACCACCGTCGCCACATCGATGTCGGTGCCGAGCGACCGAGCGATCTGGGCACCGAGATCGAGGGCACCGACGCTGCCTTTCCCCGGCGCGAATGCGATCAGGACACTCATCGCAGGTCCTGCTCTGCTCCGCGCAGCGTCGAGTGGTGCCGACCCCAGAACCAGTAGAACGCCAACACCACCGCGAGCCAGAGCCCGAACCAGAACCACGTGGTCCAGTGCAGTCCGGACAGGATGTACAGGCAGGCGAGGACCGACAGCACCGGAGTGACCGGGTATCCCGGAACCTTGAACGGCCGTTCGAGATCGGGCATCGAACGGCGCAGCACGATCACCCCGATGGATACGACGATGAAAGCGACGAGGGTGCCGATCGACACCAGGTCCGCCAGCTTGTCGAGCGGAATGAACGCGGCGAGGATCGAAATCACGACGGCGACGACGATCGTGTTGTTGACCGGCGTGTGCGTGCGGGGGCTGACCTTGGCGAAAGCTTTGGGCAACATGCCGTCTCGGCCCATCGCGAACAGGATGCGAGTCTGCCCGTACATCGTCACCAACGTCACCGAGAAGATCGAGATGACCGCACCTGCAGCCAGAATCGTTGCCGGCCAGGCTTGCCCGGTGACGTTGCGCAGGATTTCCGCCAGCCCGGCTTCCTCCTGGCCGGCGAAGTCGGTCCACGGCTGCGTCCCCAGGGCGGCCACGGCCACGACGAGATAGAAGACGATGACGACGATCAGCGCCGCAACGATGGCCCGCGGCATGGTCTTCTGAGGATCCTTCACCTCGTCGCCCGCAGTGGACACCGCGTCGAGTCCGATGAACGAGAAGAAGATCGTGCCCGCGGCCGCCGTCACCCCTGCTGCGCCCAGGGGCATGAAGTCCGAGAAGTTGCCGGAGTCGAAGGCGGTGAATCCGACGATCGCGAACAGAGCCAGCACACCGAGTTTGATGACGACCATGACTGCGTTGACCGCCGCCGACTCGCTCGCGCCACGAATGAGCAGAACGGCGCACAGCACGATCAGCACGACTGCAGGCAGATTCATGATGCCGGGGTCGGCGTCACCCGGCGCAGCCGACAGCGCGTGCGGGATGGTGAAGCCGAAGAGGTTGTTCAACAGCTCGTTGAGGTACCCGCTCCACCCGACGGCGACGGCAGCGCTGGACACTCCGTACTCGAGCAACAGACAGGCGGCGACGCCCATCGCGACAACCTCGCCCATCGTCACATACGCGTACGAGTAGGTCGAGCCGGAAACCGGTACCGCCGAAGCCATTTCGGCGTAACAGATGGCTGCGAGACCGGCCGCCACACCCGCGGCCAGGAACGAGAGCACCACCGCGGGACCGGCTTCAGGGACCGCGAGCGAGAGCACGAAGAAGATGCCGGTACCGATGGTGGCACCGACGCCGAACATCGTCAGTTGGAAGGTGCCGATGGTCCGTTCCAGCCCGCCACTGCTCTGCTGGTCCGGATCCACGATCGGCTTTCTGCGAAGCAGTTGAGATCGCAGACTCGATGCAGGTCTGTTCGACGATGTCATGGCCGGCACTCCCAACGTGGAGACGAACGGTGCGGATCGGCTGATTGTGCTCCCCGATACCGCCTCTCGCACGCCGAACACGCGGTGGAATCGGTCGATTCCACACCGGTCCGTTTCTTCGCCGCAGCCTCGATGCCTACCATTGGCCTCGAGTCGGATGGGAGACACGAGAACTGATGGCCACACAGCGCGATGCGCTACCGCTCGATTCGGTCGCTGCGCAGGCCGCCTCGGACGCAGGCGGACTCGACGTCGCTCTACTGGGCAGCTTCCTCGACGTTCTCGCCGACGCCGTCGATGCCGGCGTCCCACTGAACCGCGGGCAGCTGCAGGAGTTTCGAGCGCAGGGTGATGCTGCTGCCCGCGCAGGCGTCGCACTGCGGGCGTTGCTGGACCTGTACCTGACCTCTGCGTGGCGGCTGTGGCGGGAACTACCCGCTGTCGCCGCCGCCGCGGACGACCCGGCCGGAGTCGTCACCGCAGGCGAGGTCATGCTGCGCGCGGTCGACGACGCGGTGGCCGAACTGGCCGAGGGATTTCAGCTCGCCCGGCGCACTCTCGTGCGAGCCGAAGTACTCGCCCGCCGTGAATTCGTCGACGATCTGCTCTCGGGCACCTCCGATGTCGCCGGGGTCCTCGGGCGCGCGCAGACGTTCGGCCTCGACCTGTCGAGCCCGCACGTGGTGGCCGTGGTGACGTCGACCAAGCCGTTCACCGACGCCAGCTCTGCCATCACCCTCGTCGAGCGCAGCGTGCAGGGCAGCAAGGGAGACGCCGAATTGCTCGTGGCCACCAAGCAGGACCGGTTGATTCTGGTGTTCCCGGCACCCGACCTCGACGCCGTCGACCATGTCCTCGACCGGGTCGGACGCGCCCTCGGTACGTCCAACTCGGCGTCGAGCGAATCGGTCGACCTCCGGCGCAAAGGGGAATACGGCCGGACGCAGATCGGGATCGGCCGCCCACGCAGCGGGGCGGTCGGTGTCGCCGCGTCGTATCGGGAAGCCCTCGACGCGCTCGATCTCGCCGCCTCGCTCGGGTTCGACGCATCCGTGATCGATGCGCGTGATCTGCTCGTCTACCGCGTCCTGATCAGTGACCGTGCGGCGATCGCCGATCTGGTCGACACGTTGTTGACACCGTTGCTGGGCGCGCGAGGCGGGGCGGGTCCCCTGTTGGAGACGTTGCAGGTGTACTTCGACACCGGCGCGAACACCGCATCCACCGCACGCCGGATGCATCTGTCGGTGCGGGCAGTGACCTACAGATTGTCTCGAATAAAGGATTTGACCGGGCAGAATGTGGGCAACCCCGTCGAGGCATTCGCGCTGCACACGGCGGTACTCGGAGCGAAGCTGCTCGACTGGCCCGAGGTTCGCTCGCCGTCGTAACGGGTACAGACTGCTCGAATTGCCGTAACCAGGCAACCAAATCGGTCGAAACGTGTCCGCAAAACGACCATGCCTGCAGGAAAGCGAACAGTCACACTGGAGTAGTCGCGGAATGACCGAGCGTTTTCCGCAGAGGCCCGAACGCACGGCCGGAACACCGGTAGGACGAAGACAGACGAGAACGAAAAGGAGCGTGTGACAGATGGCGTCGTTGACACAGAAATTGACATCGTTCGCTCGCAGCCCACAGGGCAAGAAGATGATCGATCAAGCACGTCGGTACGCAACCAAGCCCGAGAATCAGGCGAAGTTGAAGCAACTCGGCAGCAAATTCACGAATAGAGGTGGCCGTTCATGAACGTCGTCCCGTGGTGGGCATGGGCGGCATTCGGTGCCGTCGTCCTCATCCTGTTGGCCATCGACCTGTTGGCGCACCGCGGTGCGCACATCATCGGCTTCAAGGAAGCCGCATGGTGGAGCGCACTGTGGGTCGGCGTGGCGATCATCTTCGGCATCGTGGTGTTCTTCACGTTGGGAACCACGGCCGGAGTCGAGTACACGACGGCCTGGTTGCTCGAGAAGAGTCTGTCCGTCGACAACCTCTTCGTCTTCGCGCTGATCTTCGGCTACTTCAAGGTTCCCCGTGAGTACCAGCACCGGGTGCTGTTCTTCGGTGTGATCGGTGCCCTCGTCTTCCGCGCGATCTTCCTGGCCGCAGGTGTGGCCATCGTCAGCAAGTTCGCTGCCGTTCTGTTCGTCTTCGCAGCGATCCTGCTCTACAGCGCCTACAAGCTGATGAAGGACGAGGACGACTCGTACGACCCGAGTACCTCGATCGCAGTTCGCCTGCTTCGCAAGATCATTCCTGTCCGCGACGAATACGAAGGAACCAAGTTCTTCGTCAAGGAAGCCGGCAAGCGGGTGGCCACACCACTTCTCGCCGTCGTGGTGGCGATCGAAGCCGCCGACCTGGTCTTCGCCGTGGACAGCGTTCCTGCCGTCCTCGCGGTGACCGACGACCCGTTCATCGTCTACTCCTCGAACGCGTTCGCCATCCTCGGCCTCCGCGCCCTGTACTTCCTGCTCGCAGGGTTGCTCGAGAAGTTCCACTACCTGTCCAAGGGACTGGCGATCATCCTCGCCTTCATCGGCGTCAAGCTGATCCTGCAGGCCGGACACAAGGTGATCAGCACATCGATCCCCGAGATCCCGTCTCTGGTCAGCCTGGTGGTCATCATCGTGGTCCTGGCAGGCTCGATCATCCTGAGCCTGAAGAATCCTCCCGAGGAAGACACGGCAGACGCGATCGACCAGGTCGCTGCCGACAGCCCGATCGTCGATCCGACGAACGGAACCTCCTCGGCCGGCACCTCGTCGACCGGAACGTCGGGCACGGACTCGCCGAGACTCGACAAGTCCTGACCGCTCACCACACATGCCCCGCCGAATTCGATTCGGCGGGGCATGTTTGTGTTCCGAGGGGATGGGGCAAACAACGCGCATGGCTGAAAAGAACTCGTACACCGTTCCCGGACTCACCTCGGAAGTGGGCGCGCGCGTCGCCGCGATCCTTCAGGATCGACTGAACGCCTACAACGATCTCCATCTGACTCTCAAGCACATTCACTGGAATGTCGTCGGGCCCAACTTCATCTCGGTACACGAGATGCTCGATCCTCAGGTCGAAGCAGTTCGCGGTTTCGCGGACGACGTCGCCGAGCGCATCGCGACCCTCGGCTCCTCGGCCAAGGGCACACCGGGCACCATCGTCTCCGAGCGCAGCTGGGACGACTACTCGATCGGTCGCGCGACGGCCATCGAGCACCTCGGTGCACTCGACCTGGTGTACACCGGGGTCATCGAGACCACTCGCAAGAACATCGAAGAGGTCGGCGAGATCGACCCGGTGACCGAGGACATGCTGATCGGTCAGAGCGCGCAACTCGAACTCTTCCACTGGTTCGTGCGGGCACACCTGGAGAATTCCGGTGGTCAGCTCTCCACCGCCAACGCGACCAGCGAGGTCGACGCGGCGAAGCAAGCAGGCTAGACACCGTCCATCCGAACACCGATCTCGTCGTGACCCGACGAGGTCGGTGTTCGTCGTTTCGAAGGGTCAGTCGGTCGGCCTGGCCTCGTGCCCGCTGCGGCCGTGGGTTCGACGCTTCTCCTTCATCTCGGCCTCGAAGACGTGGCGACGCCCGTCCATCAACTCGTTTCGCACCGCACGATCGTGTTCGCGCAACGGGCCCCAATATCCGTCGTCGAATTCTTCGACCAGCTGAAATGTCCACCGCCCCGGTGCGATGTTACGACCGACCATGTCCGTGTCGATCCGCTCGGATGCAGTGGTGTGGCCTGCATCGGCAAGTGCATCGACCGCGTCGCCGAGCAGCAGATCTGCATGCCCCATCAGCTGGTGAAACGAGTAGAGATGCCCACGAGCACGCTCGACACATTCGAGGGCCTCGGAGAGCTTTCCCACCGCGGCCACGGTCGCGTCGTCCACGCCGCTCGGGCGCTGGTGTTCGGGCGAGGGCGTCTCGGAGGCCGACTCGGCGTCGTTGTGTTGATCCATGGAGCGCGCTTACCCGAATCGGCCCGGCACAACCCGGACGCGCTGTGCATGATTACCGACTCCGATCGCGGGTATAGCTCTCCCCGAACGGACGAAGACAATCGATTTCGAGGAGTTCTCATGGCTGATTTCATCGACAAGGCAAAACACAAGGCAGAAGAGCTCGTGGGCGAAGCCAAGGAAAAGATCGGCCACAAGACCGACAACGACGATCTTGCTGCCGAAGGCGCAAAGGATCAGGCGTCGGGCAAGACCAAGCAGGTCGGCGACGACGTCTCGGACGCTGCAGGCAACATCAAGGACAAGTTCACGAACTGATCGTCTCGATCGGTCGTATCGAAACCCCGCACCCAGGCCTCGGCCGTCGAAGGTGCGGGGTTTCCTCGTTGCAGGCCACCGATCAGATCGGCGGATTCGGCAACGGCAATGGACGGCCGAACAACCAACCCTGACCGAGGGTTGCTCCCAGAGACTTGGCACGACGCAGATGCCTGTGGGTTTCGATTCCTTCGGCCAGTAGGACTGCATCGCTCGTGCGGACGTACGCGCGCACCTGCCGCACCGCGGCACGCGACCGATACGGAGATCGGATGATCGACGCGTCGAGTTTGACGATGTCCGGCGCGACGGCGGCCAGCAGTTCCAACGTCGCGGGCGTGGCACCCACGTCGTCCATGGCCACCGACATGCCGCGAGCGCGGGCTCCTCGAACCAGGGCCATCAGCAACGGGACGTTTCGGTCGAGGTCTCGCTCGGTGATCTCGAGTACGACGTCGAGGTCGTCACCGATCGCATCGAGGTGGGTGGCGACGTCACGTTCGTCGGCGAAACAACCCGGCTCGATGTTGAGAAAGAAGCGCACCCGACGCGAATACGCGCACTCGCGTGCTGCCCGCAACGCGGCGGCGCGACACGCCACATCGACGCGACCCACCATCCCACGCTCTCGGGCCAGCGCGAAGACGTCTTCGGGAACGGCCAGGCTCGGAGACGGCCACCTGGCCAGGGCCTCGTATCCCACGACGGTACCGGTGGCGAGTTCGACGACGGGCTGAAACAGAGCAGCGACGGACTCCACCGAATCGAGCGCCGCCGATGCTGCCAGCACCGCGCCGTCCGGCGCAGTCACAGTGATCGCTCGTCCACCGGAACGCGGCGGGCCTCGAGGCGGTCGGCGATCAGCGCGGCATGCAGTCTTCGCAGTCCGGACGGCTTCATCGGATCGAGCCCGGTGAGCTGCTCCACCCTCTTCAAGCGGTAGTCGACGGTGTTGGGATGCACCGTCAGCCAGGTGGCCGTCTTCTTTCGGTTGGAGTCCGAGTCGACGAACGCTTGCAGCGTCGGCAACAGATCGACGGAATCGCGCAGCGGATCGATCAGTGTCACGAGATGTTTGCGACCCAGGCCCGGCCTGCTCACCTGGTACTCGAACACGAGATCCGACATCCGGTACGTCCCGGGTGCGTATCCGAGTCGACGCACCAGACCGAGCAGTTCGTACAGGTGGGGCGCGGTCGTGGCGATGTCGTCGACCGCGGCCGACCCGGTCGTCGCGGTCATCACCACCTGACCCGCGTCGGCCAGACGATCGACGAGTTCGCCGATGTCGACACCGGGAACATCGGGCAGCAGGACGGTTCCGCCGGTGGGGCTGATCGAGGCGATGGGCAGGTACTCCGCGTCGAACGTCGCCAGCGCCGAGTGCATTCTTCGCAGCTTTCGAGCCGCCGTCATCGCCGCGTCGATCCGTCGGCCACCCTCTTCGGCGTGCGCCGGAATATGCAGGGCGACAACGTGATAATCCTCGGCAAGCAGCGTACCCATCCGGTCGGCGATCTTACGAGCCGTGCCGTCACCGGTCAGCAGCGCGTCGAGCAGTTCCACGTCGTGACGGGGACCGTTCTGGGTCAGCGTCCGAAATTCGACCAGGTAGGCGTCGGACACCGCCGCGGTGACGACGTCCAACAGTTCCATGACCAGGACGGTTACCTCGACCAGCCGATCGCCCGCGTCCTCGTCGACCGAACGGGACGCCTGTCGCACAGCGAGCGCGCAGCCCTCGTTGATGGCATGTTGGATCCGGCCGAGCGGTACACCGTCTCGGGCCCATCGGGTTGCCGCGTCGCGAAAGACGTCCATGGCACCGGGTATCGGTAGCCGCCCGGATTCGAGGACACCGGTCGCCAGTTCGCAGCAGGTCGTCGTCATGTCGTCGAGCTCACCGCGGGCACACTCGCGCGGTGGTGGTGTGTCCTCGGGTTCACCGAAGTACTGATCCAACATGCGTGCGGCTGTCTCTCTCGGCGTCCGCAGACGGTCGGAGGCCCGCCGCCCGCTGACGTACTCCTCTTGCGACACGTGCACGCTCTCTGCTGCCGTCACCGAAGACCCCACCCCTCGAAACTCGACACCCTCTTCGGGTTCGCTTCCCCGTCCGACCGGCTCCTCGACGGATCGCTCGGTCTCACCGTTGCGCGTGCAGCCACATCGAGCGAGACCGGGCGGCAGACACACGAACAGTAGAACAAAAATCAAACCTGTGGATTGTTTTACCGAATATATCCGGCAGTCCATCCAGATTCGTCCCCCGGAGCTCAATTGTGACGATTTCTCACAGATGACGCGTCGGTTGCGGCCAGATTCCAAACGCCTGGCAGGAGGGCGCATACGACCCGAATCCGCACCTACTGTTCCGCCTTGTCCATCAACCCTCGTCGAAAGTCAGGCTCCATGACCACTTCTCGGTCCACCCTCCGCGCAACGCGGAAGGCAGCGACGGTGCGCGCTGCGATGATCGCGGCAATGGCGTGCTCACTCACCCTCGGTGCCGGTGTCGCAGCACAGGCACAGCCCGCGCCCGCACCTGCCCCGCCTGCCCCGCCTGCCACCGTGCAGGGTGCCACTGTCGTTCCCCCCGGCCCGACCGAGGCATCACCGAAGGCAGCCGACCAGGGTATCGCCCAGCCGAACATCCAATCGGCCGCTCCCGCGACCGTCACTTACGACCCACGGACCGAGACCACGGGTTACGGACCGGAACAGAAGAACTTCCTGGCCGGATTCCTCTACAGCATCGTCAATCCCAATGTCGCACCTCAGGGTGCCAACGACTGGAACTGCAAGCCGTCGGCGGCGCATCCGCGTCCGGTCGTGCTGCTGCACGGCACCTGGGAGAACGCCTACAACAACTTCGCGCGGATGTCGCCTGCGCTCAAGAAGGAGGGCTACTGCATCTTCGCGCTGAACTACGGTGACAGCGACCCGAGCATCGTCGGCAACCTCCCGTCACTGCGCGGTACCGCATCCGTTGCATCCAGCGCGAAGGAGATCGCCACGTACATCGACGCCGTGCGTACCGCGACCGGTTCTGCGCAGGTCGATATCGTCGGCCATTCCCAGGGCGGACTCGTCACCCGCCAGTACCTTCGCTTCGAGGGTGGTGCCAACCCCGCCGATCCGACCAAGAACAAGGTGAACACCGTCGTGAGCGTCGCCGGGTCCAACCACGGCACCACTCTCGTCGGAATCGGCACGCTCGGTCGCACGATCAACAACCTGGGTCTGAACGTGCTCGGCGTTGTCGGTGCCATCGCCGGACCCGCCGCCTCGGACCAGGTCATCGATTCCGCTCTGGTCAAGGGATTGGCAGTGGGCGGCGACACCGACCCCGGCATCAAGTACACCGTGATCGGCACCAAGTACGACGAGGTGGTGACCCCCTACAAGACGACGTTCCTCACCGCGGGTCCCGGTGCCACCGTCAACAACGTCACGTTGCAGGACGGCTGCGGCATCGATCTGTCCGATCACCTGTCGATCTCGGTCTCGCCTCGAGCGATCGGCATCGTGAAGAACGCACTGGATCCGAAGGGCTTCCCCACGAAGTCGATCCCGTGTGCCTTCAACTCACCGATCACCGGCGGCTAGTCACACCTGGGTGAGGGCGATCGGGCACCGACCCGATCGCCCTCACTGCTGTGCAGGTGCCCATCCGAGTGCGGGCCCGAGCGTGTGTGCCATGTCGGTCAGAATCTGCACGTAGTCCTCGTGGTCGAAGCTGAACGGCAGTGCGAACGCCACCTCGTCCACCTCACGAAAAGACTTGTTGGCGTACAACTTCTCGGCGATCACGTCCGAAGTCCCGACGAGGTCGGGCGCGAACATCATCCGAGCCGGACCCTGTGGCTCGAGCGTGCGTGCCGATCGCCCACGCACGTACTCCTCGTACTTGGCCGTCTGCGACGGGCTCGCACTGTCGGTCGGGATCACCACCAACCCTTGCGAGACCCTCGCATCGTTCCCGGCCGGGTGAAACCGACGAAAGCGCCGGATGTGGGAGAGCTGGATGTCGTCGAAATCGGTCGACTCCTCGGCGCGCACCACGCTGCTGACCAGAAGATTCATCTCGTTCTCACCGGCCCACTGCGCCGACCGCAGGCTCGCTCCCCCGTACCACATCCGACCACGCAGACCGGGTGAATGCGGCTGCACGCGAGCGGAATACGACTCGATGCCCTCGGTCCCCGACCACGTCGACGCCGGCTCCCCGGCGACGAACCCGAGTAGCCTCGATACCCGTTCGTACCCGAAATCCTCGGTATCCGCGGTGTCGGGATAGAGCGAATGCTTGACCCGGTCGAACTGCATCGGTTGTCCCACACTGACTCCGGGATTGATCCGCCCACCGGACAACACGTCGACCGTCGCCAGGTCCTCTGCCAGTCGCAGTGGGTTCTCCCAACCCAGTGGCGTCACTGCTGTACCGAGCGCTATCCGATGGGTCCGCTGCGACGCCGCAGCCATGACTGCGATGGGCGACGATATTCCGAACTGCAGGTGGCGATGCCGAAGCCATGCACTGTCGAAGCCGAGCTGCTCGCCGAGTTCGATGATGTTCAACGTCGATTCGTGGCCGCGTGCTGGATCGGACTCGTCGAAGAGCCCGATCGTGAGAAATCCGAGCGAAAGCAACGGGTGAGAAGGCGTAGGCACGTCCAGACTCCATTCGGCCGAATTTGGACCCAGCCTAAACGAATCGGTCGGCCGTGCGGCGAATCCGGGAGCCGTCGAACTCGACGAGGCCGCGTGCGGCGAAGGCGTCGAGCCAGCCGATCATCGGCCACCGACCCCATCGATCGAAGAACGTGCGCGCGTTGGTGACGATGTCGTCGAGATGTTCCACCGGAGGATCGGAGACCGGATGGAACTGGTGGTAGGCGTGCGCCCCGCCGACCCACCGCAACCCGATGCCCGACGCCTCCGCGGTCGCTGCGAAATCGGTGTCCTCACCGCCGTAGCCGGTGTAGTCCTCGCAGAAGCCGCCGAGTTCGGCCCAGGTCGCCGCCCCGACCGCGAAGGACAGCGACCAGAACAGGTCGAAGTTGTCTCCGTGCTCGACGGTGTCGACCGGTGGATTCGGCCGCGCCGGATGCGGCGCGGTCAGAGAGTTCAGGACCTCACCCTCGGCACCGATGTCCTTCTCTTTCAGGTAGGTCACCGGACCACAGAGCAGCGATCGCTCGTTGCCGGGCAGTGTTGCCGCACGCCGGTATCGCTCGATCGTCTCCGGACCGGGGATGCAGTCCACGTCCAGGAACACCAGCAACTCCGCGCCGCGATCGATTGCCGCGGCCGCACCCAGATTGCGAGCAGCCGCCAGCGGCAGCGGATGCTGCGCAGGCATCTCGAGATAGGTGGCGGGCGAACCGGTTCGGTCGAGCAGGTCGGCAATCGTGTTGTCGCCCATGGACACGACGACGTGCTCGACCTGCTCTGCGGTCGATGTACCCAGACCACGCACCTGCGCGGCCAAGTGCTCGTGTCGTCCGGACACCACGGTGACGACGACGGTCTTCACTGTCGCACCGCGCGAGGTGCGGCCTGCTCGATCGCCCTGGCGGCGCGGGCAGGTGCACCCGCGGTACGCAAAGCCGACCACCGACCGCCACCGATGTCGAGAGCGCGGTTCGCCGCTGCGTGCCACCGCGCGACGGACGGCCACGTGTCGAGCACCTCGGCGACCGACCCGTGGGCCAGGGCCCGTCCGGTGGCCGACTGTTCGTCGAAAGGTCGAGCCTGCGGCACGACGATGGCGGGCACGCCCGAGGCGGCGACGTCGGCGACGGCGTTCTGGCCGGCGTGCGTGACGACGAGCGCTGCCGAACACAACGCCGGCCACACGTCGTCCACCCAGTCGCCCCCTGCCACGCCGAGTGCGCGGAACTCGAATCGGGCGTCCACCGCCGACCACGAGTCCACCAGGTCTCGGGTCAGCTCCGTGCCACCGGCGGCACCCAGAACCACCACCGTCGGATCGGCGTGGGCAGTGACTCGCTCGCGCTCGGCGAATCGACTGATCGAGCCGGCATAGGTGGTCTTCTCCGCGAAGGGACGCAGCCAGGTCGGGTCGTAGACCTCGCGTGACCACGGCGCGACGATGTGGGTCGCCGCGCGATAGGCCAGGTCGTGAATCGGATCGTCCCGCTCCCCGGGTATTGCCATCACGATCACCCGAACACCCATCAGTCGCAAGAACATCGCCACTTCCACCGATACGTCGACCACCACCGCTCGCGGCCGCTCGCGCGCCACCCACTCCGCGATGATCGCCATCCGCTCGGTCAGACCGTCCACGTCGTGAGGCGCCCAGTGCAGCACCCCTCCGGCCGAACTATCCTCCGCGGCAGCACTTTCGACGGAATCGTCGACGTCGAGCGGAAGCGAGATCCACTCGGCCGCCGCATGCGTTGCCGGTCGAGCGCGCGAGGACAGCACCGTCATCGGCTCTGCCATCGACCGCGCGATGGCATCGGAACGGGTGATGTGACCGACCCCGTGGTGGTGGGCGTAATACCCGATCATGCGATCGCGAGCCGGTCGTCGAGCTTGTCCGCAGCCGCAGCCAGTGTCGAGTGGTACAGGGCCTCGTACTCGTCCACCATCCGATCCATCGAGCACACCTGCTCCGCGCGCGCCCGGACGTCCGACCTTCTCAGCGCTGCCGCCGCGGGGATCGCCGCCGCGAGGCCGTGCACGTCGTCGGCCGCTACCAGCACTCCCGACGATGCATCGACGATCTCCGGTATGCCGCCTCGTGCGAACGCGGCGACCGGGGTGCCGCAGGCGAGTGCTTCCGCCACCACCAGGCCGTACGGCTCGGACCAGACCGGTGAGACGAGCGCTACCTCGGCACCGGCCACCAACGCCGCCAAAGCGGGCTGATCGAGGTGACCGACGTAGCGGATGTTCTCGTCGAGCATCGGCTCGACGAACTCGTGGAAATACTCGAGATTGCTCAGCGGTCCGGCGATACGCAGCGAGCGGCCTGCTTCCTTCGCAGCCGCAATGGCCAGGTGCACCCCTTTCTCGGGGACCACCCGACCCGACCACACCACGTAGTCTCCGCCGGTACCGAACGGCCAGTCCGCCAGGGAGATTCCGTTGCGAATGACGACGGTCCCGGCGGTGACATCGGCCCACTGCGAGGCGGCGAACTCGCTGACCGCGGCAAACGTGTTGGCACCGGGAGGAGCCAGCGCAACTGCGGACTCCAGCCACGCGAACGGCGGTGTGTGCAGTGTCGTCACCATCGGTACCGACAGCGTCGCCGACATCGCCAGCGGCAGGTAGTGCAGGCTGTGGTTGTGCACGATGTCGAAGGACCGAGACAGTGTTCCGGCGAGTTCGAGCATCACCGCCAGATACGCATGATGCTCACGAATCGCGGTGGGTGTGATCGCGACGTCGGCGATGGAGATCGGAGTCAGATCCAACGTCCGCACCGGTAGCAGGGTCGCATCCAGGTCGACGCTCGACCCGTCCGCAGCGAACAGACTCACCTGATGCCCGCGCTCGGTGAGCGCACGCACCAGGTTGTAGACATGTGCCTCCAGGCCGCCCGCGAAAGGCTGTGCCACCGGAAAACTCGATGACGCCAGCACCGCGATGCGAAGTGGGTTCTCGTTCAACGCATCTCCTTGATCACTGCTGAATAGATCGCCGCATGAGTTGCTGCGATTCGTTGACGTTGTTCTGATCTGGTTCCGGAATCGACTGCCGGAACGCGTTCTGCGTGCGATGCCCGCACGGCAGAGACGAGCGAGGCGGGATCGAACGAGTCGATGCCCATCCGGAAGCTGTGCACCCGCGCCTGATCTGCGTAGAAGCCGCAGTCGGATGCGACGACGGCGGTACCGAGGTCGCGGCAGGCCTCGAGCCAGCCCGAGTGTGTTCCGAATCGATACGGCAGCACCGAGACATCGATCGACGAAAGATAGTCCCAGAGCGCGTCGTCGTCGAAACGTCGGTGCACGCGTACGTCGACGTCGGGAAAGCTGTTGTAGTCCAGCAGCTTCGCGCCGACCGTCGGGTTGTACCAGTGGCTGGAGTGCTCGAAGACGTCCTCGTCGATGTCCAGTCTCACCGTTGCGTCGGGTAGCGCCCGAGCAGCCTCGACCACTGCGTCCATCACTGCCAACGCGTCGATGTTGGACCTCAGATTCTTGGCGTGGACACCGATGACGAACGAATCCGACACCGGGCGCGGGAGTGCCATCCGCTCGAGCGGCACGACGTGCGGATGCTCGACCACCGTTGCCTCGACGCCCCACCGATCGTGAATCCGAGCAGCAGCACCCGCGGTGAGGGTGATGACGGCGGCGGCCGCGCGAACCAGTACGTCCAACTGCCGCAGGTGATCGGCGTTGTCCGCGAAATGGGGATTGTGCAGGTCGTGGACCGTCAGGACCAACGGCTGCCGGTGGGCGCGTAGATGGTCGACGGTACGGGTGAGCTCGTCCGGGGAAAAGGACTCGAACCCGAAATGCACGTGCAGCACGTCGAAGTCCACGTCAGTCTGTTCGGCGAGCCACCGAGCATCGAGCAACCGCGGAGGCCACCACTGGTCGGGTACGTCGACTCGAACAGGGGCCGGATCGGGCAGCACGATCACCGACGGTTCGGCCGACGCCGCGTGTGCGGAGTCGCCGACGACGGGCTGCAGGTGTCGGACATAGGCGTGCGAGGACGGAACCGATGCAACGCGAATCATGAATTCCTTCGGGTTCAGGCAGGTGGATCGTGCCTGTTCCCGACACGCGATACGTAGTCAGTACCCAGTTGCACCCAGGTTCAATCGGGGTTGGCGAAGCCCGTCCCCCGGGTCTACGTTGACGAGAGAATGGTCCAACACGAACGAGCACACGACGTCGGGGCAAGCATGGACGGGCGCACCCGCCACTACGGCGACTTCTACGGCATATCGGACGAGCCGAGTCGCTCCGAGCACGACGGACTGCTCCTCCTCGTCTGGGGAAATTGCCAGGCCGAGGCGCTGCGCATCCTCCTTGCCTCCGATCCGGCCATGCCCATGCGGACCGTCCGCATTCCACCGGTGCACGAACTCGAATCCTCCGATCTGCCCCACGTCGACCGACTCGTGCGGCAGGCGTCGGTGCTGCTCACCCAACCGGTTCGAGCCGGCTATCGGTCGCTGCCCCTGGGCGTGCCCGATCTGGTCGACGCGCTACCGCCCGACGCCACCGTGGTGCGTTGGCCGGTGCTCCGATATTCGGGGTTGCACCCCTTCCAGGTCATCGTTCGCCACCCCAGTGCCCCGGCTGCAGTTCCGAACATGGTGCCCTATCACGACTTGCGCACGATCCTCGCGGTCCATCGCGGCCTCGGCAGCGACGCGGACTGGGACGTTCCGGTCTCGGACGACGGTCTACGTCGGGCAGCCGATGCGAGTCTCGACGAGTTGCGTCGACGCGAGGACCGAGACACCGATATCGTTGCGTCCGATCTGTTTCGAGACGCGGGCCGCCATGCCACCCACACGATCAACCACGCGACCAACGTGGTGCTCACCGGCCTGGCTCAGCGAGTACTCGACCACCTGAACATCGGTAGCACGGTGCGGGATCCAGGGCGGGAGCTGCTCGGAGGTGTTCGCGCGCCCGTCGAGGGTCGAGTGCTGAATGCGCTCGGCCTGCACGGCGATCCACGGCCGAACTGGTCGGTCGACGGCTCCGACCTGACGCCGGATTCCGTTCACCGCGCTCACCTGCAGTGGTACGCAGCTCGTCCCGAATTCGTCGGCGCGGCCCTCGAACGACACGCCGAGCTGATCCGAACCCTGGAGCTGGCACCGTGACCGGGCCGGTACATCATCTGGTGGTGGGACCGGACGAGCACGGTGTCGTCCGCTGCGCCCGCGAATTGGCCTCCGCAACAGGCAGTCCGGTGATCTCCGACCTCGAGCATCCTCCCTCCGACACGGCACTCCACGTGCACTTCACCGACCGGCTGTTCGGACGTAACGCAACCGAGGCCGCAGACGCATTCACCGCGCTCGCCGAACGCCATCTAGCGCCCATCACCGTCACGGTCCACGATGTGCCGCAGGCATCCGACGGCCACGCATTCGAGGCGCGGAAGGACTGCTACCGACGGGTGATCGACTGCGCGGCAATCGTGGTGGTCTCCAGCATGCACGAGCGACTACTGCTCGAGGACATCCTGGATCGCCGGCACGACGTTCGGGTCATCCCGCTCCCGATCGGACGCGCGGCGGAGCGGACAGCGGACGGCGTCGCCCCGCGAAAGGTCGTCGGTGTACTCGGGTTCGTCTATCCGGGTAAGGGGCACGAGGAGGTACTCGGTGCCATGACGTCGCTGGACACCGACGTCGACGTTCTCTCCATCGGTTCCGCGTCACCGGGGCACGAATCCATGATCGACGAACTCTGTTCTGCTGCAGAGCAACTCGGCCGATCGTTCACCTCGACCGGTTTCGTTCCCGACGCCGAGCTGGACGAGATCCTGCAGTCGGTCGCCATTCCCGTTGCGTTCCACCGACATGTATCGGCATCGGGTTCGATCAATTCCTGGATCGCGGCAGGCCGTCGACCACTCGTCCCGCGGGGTCGGTACGTGGAGGAGATGGAGACCAACTCCCCCGGGGCCCTGTGGATTCACGACAATTCGATCGAGGGCCTCGCCGCTGCGATGGCAGAGGCTCTACGCCATCCCGACATGACATGGCAGCAGCACGACGTGGTCGCCTACCCCACGCTCGAGCAGGCGGCCGTGCTGTACCGCGCATTGTTCGACGAACAGCGTGCGAAAGCGGCCAAGGAGCTGCCCGACGGCCGGTGGGTGGTACCGGGCAATCGGTGGGATCTCGCCCCGTCTGTCGATCGCAACCCGCGAGTGTCCGTGGTGATTCCGTACTTTCGTCAGCAGCGTCAGCTGGAGTTCGTACTCACTGCGCTGACGTTGCAGAGCTATCCGGCCACCCTGCTCCAGGTGATCGTCGCCGACGACGGGTCGCCCGACGCGCCGGACGTCGATATCTTCCTGCCCGCTCTCGACATCACCGTCGTTCGACAGGAGGATCGCGGCTTCCGTGCAGCGGCGGCGCGCAATCTCGGTGCATCGGTCGCCGACGGGGAGATTCTGTGTTTTCTGGACGCGGATACGGTCCCCGAACCCGAGTACATCGCGGAGTCGGTGCGGCTGACCGGGGCAGTTCCCGATGCGCTCACCGTGGGTCGGCGACGCCACGCCGATCTGACGGGCTGGACCGCCGAGGACGTGGCCGGGTGGTTCGGCGGAGGTTTGCACGGACCGCCGGAACTGTCGGAGCCGGGGTGGCTTCGGGACGGGTACTCGCGCTCACGCGACTTGCTCGATGCGGATCGACGTTCGTACCGATTCGTCATCAGCGCCGTGATGTCGTGCAGCCGTGAATTGTTCTCCGACATAGATGGATTCGACGAGACCTTCGTCGGATACGGCGGAGAGGACTGGGAGTTCGCGCATCGCGCGTACGACGCCGGTGCCGTCCTGGCGCACCTGCCTGCCGCCGTCGCCTGGCACGACGGACCCGAATGGGCCGAGCGTACGGGCGGGGATCGGGAACGCAAGAACCTCGAAGCGCTGATGCTGTCTTCCCGCATCACCGACCCGGCCGCTCGTACCCACGGTCTCGTCTATGCCGTGCCCGAGACGATCGTGATCGTCGATGCAACCGGACACAGCTCGGCGTCACTGCTGTCCACCGTCGGATCGGTTCTGCGCCAACATGACTGCGCGGTGTGGATCGACGGTCCCGACGCAGCGTCGTTGCGAGAGCAGTGGGGTGACGTCGACCCGCGCATTCGTTCGGGTCGGCCCGGCGACACCGGCCGCAGCCATATCGTCGTGCACGTGCGCGGACTCGTACTGTTCGGTGAGCACTCTCTGCGCCGCATGCTGGCAACCGGTGCCGATCGTATGACCGTGGACGTCGGCGGCAGCGGCGTCGTCGAGTGTCGCAGTTCGCGTTCGCGGACGCGCGCGGCGCGGTGGGCCGATGCACTCGGTCGTGATCCGCTCGACGTGGCCGAGGATCTCTTCGGGCACATGCACCGCACAGCCGTCGAGTTCGGGATCTCGACCGGTGAGCATCAACCGGATCTGTCCTGGTGACGTCGAATACGGCGCGGCGGCGACTGATGGAAGAATATGTATCGGCGGTCGTCGGGGACGACGGAACAGCAAGGTCGGGTGGACGATGAACAGAACGCTGTATTCGATGCTCTGGATGATGGCGATCATCGCTCTCATTGCATTGATCTGGGGCACAGTCGGTTACGTGTACGCCGATGAACACCCACTGCGCCGTGCGGCGTTCGTCGGTGGCGGCGTACTGATCTCGGGATGGCTCATCGTGCTCGCAGCCGTGGGCATCAAGATCTCCCGACTGAAAGCGCGCCGCAGAGCGAGCAATTCCGAGAACGACTGACGAGTCCGCCGAGGTGCGGATTGAGAACGCCGTGGGCGGGTACTCCGCTCCGAAGTCTCGACGCGCAACAGCCGGTCACCTGCTCGTCGAGTTCCTCTCAGTCAGTGGCGAGCAAGGGTTCTCGATGGTCAATCAGCGCAGTACGTCGCAGCAGCACGGAACGTCGGCACGGCCGGCGACTCGCGACGAGTATCTGTCGACGTGGTCGACACTGCACAACGGCATCGATCCTTCCTCGTCCGCGTTGGTCTCGGGTTGGCTTCGCGTGGTCTATTCGCTGAGCGCGCCGCTGGTTCGCGCGTCCGTCTCCGCCCACGCCGTCACCCTCACCGCTGTGGTCGTGGCAGGGGCTGCAGTGGCGCTGTCGCGACCCGGTACCTCCGCACCGTTGATCGCGGCGCTGCTCATCGTGATCTCCGGCCTGCTGGACGGCATCGACGGCGGGGTCGCGATGATCGGCCGTTCCCAATCTCAGTGGGGGTACCTGCTCGACACCGTCGCCGATCGCTGCAGCGACCTGCTGCTGTTGGCAAGCGGTCTCGCTCTGGGTGCCCCGATGCCGCTCGTCGTCGCGGTCGGCGTGGTGACGTTGCTGCACGAGATGGCCCGTGCCCGCGCGGTGGGTTCCGGCATCGAGGACGTCGGCTTCCTGACGATATGGGAGCGTCCCTCGCGGGTGATCGCGGCTGCGGTCACGGCGACGGTCGCCGGGGCAGCGCCTGCTGCTGCGGGAACGTCGGCGACCATCGGGATGTCGGTGACGTGCGCGCTCGCCGCCGTCGGGTTCACCCAGTTGATGTTCGGGCTGCATCGTCGAGCCGATCGAATTCGGCGGTGACCAGCCAGCCGGCGAGTGCCAGTACATGGAACACGAACATCCACAACATGATTGCGACCCCGCCGCCGATCGCGGTGAGGCCTCCGAACGGCGCACCCAGGTCCACCGGTATCGCCAGGAACAAGATGAATCCGTGTACGAATCCGGTGACGATGGACGAGGTGACGAGTGATCCGACGATCAACGCCCGCCAGTTCACCGCGCGTGGCGCGATCACGCGATAGGTCCAAGCCAGGGGGACCGACAGGATCACCCACAGGCAGTTGAAGCCGAGGAACACGCGCAGCGTCATGGCACCGATTCCGCCACCGCCGGTCGACGCGTCGAGCAGCCGCGCGACGCAGAGGACCCCGGCCAGCAAGACCGGTGCGGCGGCGAAGAACGGGACCATCGCCAGTCGACCCCGCCAACCGGTGAACGACTCTCGTGTCGGTGCGAACCGCACGATGGCCCGGCGCAGGCCCTCCCCGTAGAACGTCGCGGGAAAGATGGCGATCAGGACACCGATCGGGCCGAGTTCGACTCCGGCCGTGGCCAATCCATCCACCGCCGCGCGAGCACCCAGGGCGTCGGGCAACAACGCCGACATGGCGTCGAACCCGCCGCGTACCCAGTCCGCCGACACCAACAGGGTGCAGGCGCGGATGGTCAGCAGCAGTAGCGGCACCACAGCGATGACGGCGTAGAAGGTCAAGCCGCCCGCGATCAAGGTGGTGTCCTCGCGGGCGAACCCGGCTTTGATCGCGCCGACTCCGCGCGTGGCCCTCGTGCGTATCGAGGTCATCTCGCGCGAGCACCGAGTAACGCGCCGACCGCGACGGCGTCATTCAAGGGTGATGTCCACACCATCGATGACCTTCAGAAACGGGCAGATCGAGGTTGCCTGCGCCAGTACCGCTTCGGGATCGTCGGTGCCGGGAAGAGATACTGCGAGGGCGAACGTGGCGTCGTAGCCGGATGCATCCGAGTCGGTGAGTACGACGGTGCCCTTCACTGCGAGGTCGTCGACGCTACCGCCGACGGTTCCGAGCGCGATACGCAGAGACTCGACCAGGCAGCTCGACAGAGCGGCAGCCATCAGTTGCTCGGGGTTGGTGTGCTCCCCCGGCCCTCCGAGTTGCTTCGGTTCTCGCACACCGAGGGACAGAACCCCGTCGTCGGAGGTGACTCCCGTCGCGGTGGCTGAGACAGTTGCTGTGTACAGCTCGGTGTTCATCGATGTCGGATGTCCACTCGGCAGCCGATCGAAACCGGCGGAGTCCACGCGCCCGGGTCGAGACCGAGGGGTACGTGTCGATGTTCACACATCGGATACATCAGTTTGACCGAACCTACCGACGGGTAACGCTGCTGTCAGGGCCGAGCATAACGCTGTGACCCACAGGCATCGGCCAGAGCAAACGACCACCGAACCGAAAGGGGAGCACCATGAGCACATCCACGTTGATCGCGCAGTTGCGTGTCGCACTGCAGTTGACGAACACCGAAATTCAGATCGCGGAAACTCGCGTCGTTCAGGCGCGCACCGAGGCGGTACGCAGGGAGTTGACTCAGAACGCCGCGAACGGCCGTGAGCGCGCGGCAGCCATCGAAGAAGCAATCCGCGGACTCGGCGGACTACCCGAACTGGTTGCACCGTTCCTGGGGCGCACACTCGCCGCCGTCAAGACGGTCGCGGAGCAGGCGCAGCCGTTCGACGAGGCCCTGCTGGGCGATCTCGCACTCGAGCAGCAGCTGCTGGGCCGCGCCAAGTACATCAAGGCACTGGCCACGGCAGCGAACGAGCCCACCGTCGTCGCGTTGGCGACCCGGCTGGCCACAGCACACAGCGCAACGGTGGAGTGGCTCGAAACCGTGCTCGCCGAAGACGCACTCGGCGGACCCGCAGCGCTACGCCGCACTCCGTTCCAGGCCGCCACGGGCACCGCAGTCAAGATCGTCAACGCTCCGGCAACCTGGTCGGCCCGCGGTCTCGACCGCGCACTGGACGCAGCCCGAGCCACCCCGGATCGCCTCGCCGCTCTGCTGGGCCGCGGAGCTCACGCCGGTGACGTGGCAGTCAAGACGCTGACGGCGAGCCGCGATGCAGCACTCGAAGCAGCCGAGGACGTCACTCGTAGCGAGGGAGTCGACACCGTCGCCGACGCGATCCACACCGCACGGTCGGCCAGCGGAACCCTGGACGCCGACGAGCTGCCGATCGCGGACTACGACGACCTGAACGTCTCGGACGCCGTTGCCGCCATCAAGGACCTCACGAACCCGACCGACGTTCGCACCGTCGTGGCGTACGAAGAGGCACACAAGAACCGCCACGGAGTCGTGTCCGCAGGACAGACGCGCGTGGCAGCAATCGCCAAGGACGTCATCTCGATCGACTGACCTTCTGCGAATACCGATGCGGCCCGTGAACTTCCGGGCCGCATCGCTGTATTCGAAGCAACCCGCTAGGGCTTGAGCAACACCTTGATGGCACCGTCCTGCTTCTTCTGGAAGATCTCGTATGCGTGCGGGGCTTCTTCGAGCGAAAGCTCGTGTGTGGCAAACGAATCGACACCGAGCGGGTCGTCGTCGCCGAGCAGCGGCATGATGTCGTCCACCCACCTCTTGACGTTCGCCTGGCCCATGCGGAGCTGAATCTGCTTGTCGAACATGGTCATCAGCGGCAGTGGATCGGCCATACCGCCGTACACACCGATGATCGAGATGGTTCCGCCGCGTCGAACGATGTCGATCGCAGAGTACAGCGCGCCCAGTCGATCGACACCGGCCTTCTGCATCATCGGCGCAGCAACGGCATCGGGGAGCATGCCGACGATCTGCTGAGCGAGTTTGCCGACCGGAGATCCGTGCGCCTCCATGCCCACCGCATCGATGACGGAATCGGTACCCCTGCCGTCGGTCATCTCACGAATGACGTCGCCGACGCCACCGCTGTGCTCGGCCAGGTTCACCGTCTCGATACCCCGTGCCGCGGCGCGGGCGAGGCGCTCGGGGACCAGGTCGACGGCGATCACTCGTGCGCCCTTGTGCTGCGCGATGCGTGCTGCCATGTCGCCGATGGGCCCGAGACCGAGAACCGTCACCGATCCCCCGTCGGGAATCGCCGCGTACTCGACCGACTGCCAAGCGGTGGGCAGTACGTCGGAGAGGTATACGAATCGCGAATCCGGCGGTCCCTCCGGCACCTTGATGTGCGTGAACTGCGCCTGCGGCACACGGAGGTACTCGGCCTGCCCACCGGGGACCTGACCGTAGAGCTTGGAGAAGCCGAACAGTGCCGCGCCCATTCCCTGTTCGCGAACCTGTGTGGTCTCGCACTGGGTGTACAGGCTCGAATTGCACATGTAGCAGTGTCCGCACGAGATCTGGAACGGAATGACCACTCGGTCTCCGACTGCCAGATCGCCTGTCTGCGAGCCGACTTCCTCGACGATGCCCATCGGCTCGTGCCCCAGAATGTCACCTTCGTCCATGAAGGCTCCGAGCGTTTCGTACAAATGCAGGTCCGAGCCGCAAATGTTGGTGGTCGTGATCTTCACGATCGCGTCCGTCGGAAGTTCTATCCGCGGATCGGGAACGGTGTCGACGCTGACTTTTCTCTTGCCCTGCCAGGTCACTGCGCGCATGACGTCCTTCCATGAAGCGACTTCGAAGTTCGATGTTCGCTGCACTGCGCATTGCCTGTTGTGACAGGTCACAAACACATATGCCTGCAGTGGTTGGTACCGCCCGGCAGCGGGTAGCCACCACTATGACCGCGTTGTTCTCCGTCGATCCGTCCACCGCTCGATCTCCCGCCCTACCCACCCCCTGCGGGCCGATCTCGGAAGCCGTCACCCGGTCGCTGGCCGCGGGTGTGCCGACCGGAACCCCGGTGATGCCCGATCCGATCGAGGCCGATCCCACGTCCCGAGACGCGCAACTCGCGCTTCTGATCTGCTACGAACTGCACTACCGCGGGTTCGAGGGCGTGGACGACGCCTGGGAGTGGGACCCCGAGCTCCTCCGGCTACGAGGAGGGCTGGAATCCGCTTTTCTGCGATACGTGCGAGAGAACGTGGAACCCGGCACCGACGCAGTGGCGGAGATGGACGCGCTGTCGATCGAAGCGACCTCGGGGAGCGGCCCCTCGTGGTTCCTTCGCGACGAAGGTTCGTGGGAGCAGATGCGCGAGTACTTCGTGCACCGGTCCGTCTACCACCTCAAGGAAGCCGACCCGCACGCGTGGGCCATCCCCCGTCTGACGGGCCAGACCAAGGCCTCCTACGTCGCGGTCGAATTCGACGAGTACGGCGGCGGCAAGGGCGACCGCCTGCACCAGCATCTGTGGGCCGAATCGATGGTGGCGGCCGATCTCGACCCGACGTATCTCGGTTACGTCGATCGCGTCCCGGCACAGACACTGGCCTGGGTCAATCTCATGTCGTTGTTCGGTTTGCATCGAGGGCTGCGCGGTGCCACCGTGGGCCACTTGGCGGCAACCGAGATCACGTCGTCGCCCGGCTCGCAGCGCTACGTGCAGGGACTGCGGAGGCTCGATGCACCGTCGGCATGCATCGCGTTCTACGCCGAGCACGTCGAGGCGGACGCCGTGCACGAGCAGGTGCTACGTCACGACGTGGTCGGCACTCTTCTTCGCCACGAGCCCGAACTCGAAGCAGATGTGGTGTTCGGAATGCGCGCACTGGATTTCGTCGAGAACGAACTCGCCGACCACGTGATGCGGCGATGGTCGGCCGGTCAGTCCTCGCTGGACTGAGAGGGTCGCCTCTTCGCGCGGTGGCTCGTGTCGCACAGCGGATAGCTCTTGCTCCGCTTGCACGTGCACACCGCGACGACGAAGCGGTCCGACTCCACTTTCGTGCCGTCGTCGAGTTCGATGTTCACCGGTCCGTCGATCAGCATCGGGCCACCACGAACGATTCTCACCGTCGTCCGTGTGCCGGCCGAGTCATCGCTTGTCGCCACGAATCACCACCAACTCCTCCGTTCGACGCCCCGGAGCCAACAGACCGCGGGCTTCGAGCCACCCGGCACGGCGGTGCATCACCGGGCCGAAATCGATGGATTGCCTGATCTCTTCGACGACCGAGAATCCGTTGTCCGCGAGCATGTCGACGGTGCGTCGCGGCCCGGAGAACTCGGAATGTACAACCAGCAGTGTTCCACCCGGAACCAGCAGCGAGGCGGCTGCCAGGCACAGCGGGTCGAGCACCATGCGGCCGTCCTCACCTGCGTCCCAGGCCCGGTGAAGTCCCATTCCGGTCGGCTCTGCCTCGGACGGAACGTACGGAGGATTGCACAGCACGACGTCGAACGATTCGAGTGCGTCCGCCTCTGCAAGGGAACCCAACCTGACGTCCACCTCGACGCCCACCGAGCGCGCGTTGCGCTGCGCGCAGTCGACGGCCCGTGCGGAAATGTCGAACGCGACGACCTCACGCGCACCCAACAGTGCGGCGGTGATGGCCACGGCACCGCTGCCGGTGCACATGTCGAGCACTCGCGCACCGGGAACGATGCCCGTCGTGGCGGCGATATCGCACAGCAGTAGCGAATCCTCCTGCGGTTCGTACACTCCGGGATCGGCGTGCACGGCCGCCAGGGTTCTGGCGGATTCGGTTTCGGCTGTCGTCATCGGCGTGCCTCCCACGGTGTAGCGATCGAAGTCGTATTCCCGTGAGACTCGCAGTCAAACCCGTTGCTGTCTCGATGCTTACGATCCGGCCTCCCGGGGTAGTCCTGTCGAGCGTGGTTGAGGAGTAGCCCGCCGTCCCCGAATGTCGACTGTCGATTTCTCACGTGCACCCGGTGGGGAGTTCGGCTGCACAGGAGTGTCCATGATCGTCGTACCGTCCATTACGCCACGCCTCGCGGAAGTCGTTCCGTCGCTGTCCGAGTCGTCGAGTCTCGAACCCGAGATGACGCTGTCGGTGAACGAGAGCGCGGGTGCCGACATCATCGTGCGAGTGATCGGAACGATCGGTGACGCGGACGTCCCCGTTCTCGCCGAAACACTCGGCGAGGCCGCCGAACGCGGACGCACGTTGATCCTCGATCTGTCCTCGGTGGCAGGCGTCGCCACAGGCGTCCGCTCCGTGCTCGACGCCACCTCCATCCGACTCGGACGATGGAATCAGAAACTGGCAGTGGTGCTTTCACCAGATCTGCAGCAGTCCGTCATCGGTCTCGTACCGGAGCGAGTCGACGTTCGTCGCTCGACGACCGAGTCCGTGGCGGTACCGGCAGCAGACACCAGGTGATCCGTTCGGCGACGGTATGGCCTGCCGATTCGCGAGAGGTGTCGTAAGTGACCACCCCGAGCAAGACCTACGACGTGCTCGTCGTCGGCGGAGGCAACGCAGGCATCAGCGCGGCTGCGCGGCTGCTGAAGAAGGGCATCTCCGACGTCGCTGTCATCGAGCCCGAGCAGGTGCACACGTATCGTCCACTGCTGTCCTACGTGGGCTCCGGTCAGGCAGCGCTGACCGAGGCGGAACGCACACAGCGTTCGGTGATTCCGACCGGATGCGTCTGGCTGGAAGACTCGGTGACAGCGATCGATCCGGTGAACCGTCTGGTGCGATGCACGTCCGGCAGGGCGTACGGCTATCGAGACCTCGTTCTCGGCCAGGGTCTCGTGGTGGACACCGACGCCCTGCCCGGAGTACACGCGGCACTCGAATTCCCCGGTGTTGCAAGCAATTACCTCGACCGAGCAGAAGCCACCTGGCGCCTGACACGGGATCTCCCCGTCGGCAGCAGTGCTGTGTTCACAGTGCCCCGCCCACCGGTGGGCTGTACCGGCACCACGCTCAAGCCGTTGTTTCTCGCAGCGGACCACTGGATGCGCAGCGGGCGCCTGCCGGGAATCGACATCACACTGGTGGTGGATCGACATCGAATGTTGGGCAATCCCGAGCTCGACGCCATCGTCGTCGGGCGACTACGCGAGCTCGGCGTGCGAATACTCCCCCGTACCGCAGTGACGGCTCTGCATCCGGAGACCGGACACATCACCGTCACGGACAACGACGGCGTCGACGATCGCATCCGCTACGACATGCTGCACCTCGTACCGCCGTTCCGCGGTCCGACGTGGCTGGAGGAGTCGAACCTGACCGGATCTGCGGCGCACGGTGTCGTCGACATCGACGGTCGGACTCTGCGCCACCGGGTGTATCCGGAGGTCTGGGCCGCGGGTGACGGAGCAGCAATCGACACCGACTCCTCGGGTGGCGCACTGCGCAAACAGATTTCGATTCTCGTCGACAATCTGATCGCAGCGCGTAGCGGGAAACCGTTGTCGGAGTACGACGGCTACACCGTTGCCCCCATCGCCGTCGGCGCACACAGCTTGATCGCCGCCGAATTCGACCGCACCGGAACCCTGACACCGTCGCTGCCGTCGTTCCTCGATTCGCTGAAGCCGAGGCGCTCCGCCTGGGCCTTCGACCGATACGGCCTACCGCTGTCCTACTGGAACATGATTCTCGCCGGCCGACTCTGACCGGTCGGGCGACTCCATGAACCCGTCGGGGTCGTGAGCGACGACCCGATGTCCGTCGTCGTCCAGGGCGCGAAACGCATCGCGCAGGAGCCGTCGAGCCGCGCCGTCCATGGCACGTACCTCACTGAAATCGACCGTAGTACAGGTGTTTTCGCCGACATCGGCGACCAAACGGGACGTGACCGCCTCTGCACCCGCGAACCGAAGATCGCCCTGCAGCTCCACGGTGGTCACGCCGTCCGCCTCGGTCACGCTGCGGATGGCCGATTCACCGCTGGGCGCGACGTTCATCATGTGCAGGCCCAGATCGCGCGAGAGTCTCTCGAACACCGCCACCCCGCGCACACTGTTGCCATGCTCGTTCAGTCTGGGTGAGACGACGGCAATACCCACCTGACCCGGCAACACACCGATGATCGCCCCGGCCACCCCGCTCTTGGCGGGTATACCCACGGTCGCGAGCCAGCTGCCACTGCCGTCGTACATTCCACAGGTCGCCATGACCGCCAGTACGTGACGATCGATCGCCGAATCGAGTGTCTGCTCGCCCGTCCGAGGATCTTTGCCGCCGTTCGCCATCACCGCGGCGATCCGGGCCAGGTCGTTACAGGTCACGGTCACCGCACACTGACGCGCATAGCCGTCGACGACATCGGCGGGCTCGGCTCCGAGGTGGCCGACCGACTTCAGCAGGTGCGCGATCGCGGTGTTCCGGTCGTCGGATTCCAGTTCGGCCTCGTACACCTGACGGTCGACGGAGAGTTCGCGGCCTGCCATCCTGCTCAGAAGGTCCGACATTCGCCCCGCCCGCTCTTCGCTCCCGTGGCCTCGAATCATCGAATGCACTGCCAGCGCACCGGCATTGATCAACGGGTTCCGCGGCCTTCCGGTCTCTGCTTCCAGCGATATCTCGTTGAACGAGTCGCCCGACGGTTCGACGTCGACGGCCTCGAGCACCGCCTCGATGCCGTTGTCCTCGATGGCGAGCGCATATGCGACCGCTTTGGCTATCGATTGGATCGAGAATTCGGTGTCGGTATCGCCCGCTCCGTGCAGCGATCCCCAGACGGTGGCGAGTGCGACCGCGAACGTGTCGGGATCCGCCGAGGCCACTACCGGGTTGCCCTCGGTCACGGTCCCGCCGTCGAACTCTCGACAGTCCTCCAACACGGATGCGAGGTATTCGGGAACAGGCGATCTCATGTGTCCACGCTAGTCCTCGACGAACAGGCCTTGACATCGCGGCCGTACTGCCGCTTACACTCCTGGTTCCTCAACCGTTGTAGGGCCCCTCCCGCGAAGATCGGATTCCTGACGTGCGATTGCGACGCCTGATCGCTGCCGACTCGACAGATCGTCTGGCCGTGTACGCACCCGAGTCCGGTGCCTGGGTCGATCTCGATGCCGCAGTGTCGACGCTGGGTGCCGACGAGGCTCTGCGCCCACTCACCCGCACGGTGCTCGGATTTCTCGACGCCGGCGAACGTGCGCGCGACTCGGCTCGGTCCGTGGTGCAGCGTGCGGTGTCCGAGGGAGTTGCGGTGATCGACCGACCGGCACCGACACTGCCGGTGGTTCCTGCGTCGCTTCGGTGCTTCCTCGGCTGGGAGGCGCACTGGGATCTGGCTGCGCACAACCTGGTTCGCCGTAACCTCCCGAGAGCTGTCCCCTTCATCCGCGGGTTCGAGGCCGTCACACGGTCGACGTTTCCTGCACTCCGTCCGGGACCGGGGTTCGACGACCATCCGGTCTACTACACGGGCAATCACCTCACCGTCGTCGCCGACGAAGCTCCGGTCGAGTGGCCGTCCTACAGCCGGGCACTGGATTTCGAGCTCGAGTTCGGAGCCGTGGTGACCAGGCCCGTTCGCGACGTGTCCGAGCGGGAAGCCACCGCTGCGATCGGTGGGTACGTGGTGTTCGACGACATCAGTGCTCGCGACACCCAGTGGGAGGAGCAGCGCCGCACCCCGTTCGGCCCGGTGGTCAAGACCAAGACCTTCGCCAGCTCCATGGGAGCCGACATCGTCACCGCTGACGAGGTGTCACCGTATCTGGACTCGTTGACGGCCACCGTGACGGTCGACGACGAAGTGTGGTCGACCACGGGCACCGCAGGCATGCGGTACTCGATCGGAGAATCACTCGCGTACGCCAGTCGCGGCGAGAACGTCTACCCCGGTGAGTTGTTGACCTCCGGCACGCTTCCCCGCGGATGCGGCCTGGAGCTCGACCGCTGGATAGCCCCGGGCGATCGCGTCGAACTGAGCATCGAACGAATCGGATCGGTTACCAACACGATCGGTACTCGCTGAGGATTCAGCGCTCGATGTCGGATTTGTCGGTGGAGGCATCCTGGAACATCTCCAGGAACGACCCGAAGCCGGATGCTCCCTTGCGTGATTCGTCCATGTTGTGGTCGACGGCTCCTGCCGCCCCCTCGTCGTGTGTCATGTCTTGTAGCTTGCCGCTCGCAAATTGCAGCGAGCCGGGGACCGAGGACACGAATCGGCAACGAAAGGTCACGGACCGGTAACGACGAACTCGAAGCTATGGATGGATCGAGCACGGTTTCCATCCATAACTTCGAGTTCGGTAGAGAAGGTCAGGCCAGCTCGAACCGATCGAGCATCATGACCTTGTCCCACGCCGCCACGAAGTCCTGAACGAACTTGTCCTTGGCGTCGTCGCAGGCGTAAACCTCGGCGAGAGCGCGCAATTCGGAGTTCGATCCGAACACCAGGTCGTTACGGGTTCCGGTCCACTTCGTCTCACCGGTCGCGGCATCCTTGGCCTCGTAGATGCCGTCCTCAGCGGTGGGGACCCATTCGGTGCCCATGTCGAGGAGGTTGACGAAGAAGTCGTTGGTGAGCGTTCCGACCTTGTCGGTCAGGACGCCGTGCGACGACTTTCCGAAGTTGACTCCGAGCACACGCAGTCCGCCGACCAGCACGGTCATCTCGGGTGCGCTGAGCGACAACAGGTTTGCCCGATCGACGAGGGAGTACTCCGCCGGAAGCTTCTGGCCCTTACCGAGGAAGTTACGGAAACCGTCCGCCTTGGGCTCGAGGTCGGAGAACGAATCGACGTCCGTCTGCTCCTGCGTCGCATCCATGCGGCCCGGGGTGAACGGAACGCTGACTCCCGCCGCTTTCTCCAGTGCGGCAACGCCGCCGAGGACGACGAGGTCGGCGAACGAGACCGTCCCGGAGAACGACTGCTGGATGCCTTCGAGCACGCGGATGACCTGTGCGATCTCGTCGGGCTCGTTGACCTCCCAGCCTGCCTGCGGCTGCAGACGCAGACGGCCACCGTTGGCACCGCCGCGCTTGTCGCTGACGCGGAACGACGACGCCGCGGCCCACGCAGCCGAAATCAGCTGATCCTGAGTCAGTTCGGAGTCGAGGATCGTCTGCTTGAGCTCGGCGATCTGCGCCTCACCGATCAGCTCGTGATCGACGGCCGGGATCGGGTCCTGCCAGAGCAGGGTCTCCGAGGGAACCTCGGGGCCGAGGTAACGCGACACCGGTCCCATATCGCGGTGGGTGAGCTTGAACCAGGCCTTCTGGAACTCTTCTGCGAGCTCCTCGGGGTGGTCGAGCCAGCGACGGGTGATCTGCTCGTAGATCGGGTCGACACGCATCGCGATGTCGGAGGTCAGCATCGACGGGTGGCGACGCTTGGTGGGATCGGCGGGGTCGGGAACGAGATCTGCGCCCTCACCGTTCTTCGGACGCCACTGGTGCGCGCCTGCGGGGCTCTTGTAGAGCTCCCACTCGAATCCGTACAGCGTCTCGAGGAAGCTGTTGTCCCACTGGGTGGGCGTGGGCGTCCAGATGACCTCGAGGCCACTGGTGATCGCGTCCGCACCGACACCGCTCTGGTAGCTGTTCTTCCAGCCGAGGCCCATCTGCTCGATGGGTGCACCCTCGGGCTCGGCACCGATGTGCTCGTCGGGATCGGCTGCGCCGTGCGTCTTGCCGAACGTGTGCCCACCGACGGCCAGTGCCGCGGTCTCGATGTCGTTCATGGCCATCCGGCCGAAGGTCTCGCGGATGTCCAGCGCGGACTGCACCGGGTCCGGGTTGCCGTTGGGGCCTTCGGGGTTGACGTAGATCAGACCCATTTGCACTGCGGCGAGCGGGTTCTCGAGGCTCGTGCGATCACCGTCGTAACGCTCGTCGCCCAGCCAGGTCTGCTCCGGGCCCCAGTAGACGTCCTCGTCCGGCTCCCAGGCGTCGACGCGTCCGCCGGCGAAACCGTAGGTGGGCAGACCCATCGATTCGATCGCGACGTTGCCGGTGAGCACGATGAGGTCGGCCCAGGAGAGCTTGCGGCCGTACTTCTGCTTGATCGGCCAGATCAGCCGGCGAGCCTTGTCCAGGCTGGCGTTGTCCGGCCAGCTGTTCAGGGGTGCGAAGCGCTGCATGCCCGCTCCGGCACCGCCGCGTCCGTCCTGCTTGCGGTAGGTGCCCGCGGCGTGCCACGCCATGCGGATGAAGAAGGGGCCGTAGTGACCGAAGTCGGCAGGCCACCAGGGCTGCGAGTTGGTCATGAGCGCTTCGATGTCGCGCTTGACCTCGGCGAGGTCGAGGGAGTTGAACTCGGCGGCATAGTCGTAGTCGGCACCCATCGGGTCGCCGACGGCCGGGTTCTTCTTCAGAATCTTGAGGTTCAGAGACTTGGGCCACCACTCACGGTTGCTACCGCCCTCGACGGGCATCGGCATCGAGTCGTGCATGACGGGACACTTGCCACCCGACTCCTGCGGCTGATCCTCGTTCATCTCTTTTTCGCGTGTTGTGTGATCTTCTGACACGTGCTTCCTTCCAGGGTCTGACGATCGGGCTGTGATCGAGGTCGGTTCACGAACTCTGCTGTGTCCGAGAACCGGGAGGGAACGAAACAGGAGCTGTCGACTGCCGTCGAGCAGTCGAACACTGTGCGCAGAAGCCCCAGTAGATGACTTCCGCCTCGTCGATCGTGAAACCGACGGAGTCCGATGCGGTGAGACATGGCGTTTCGCCCACCGCGCAGTCCACGTCTGCGATGACGCCACAGGAGCGGCACACCGCGTGGTGGTGATTGTCGCCGACGCGAGATTCGTACCGAGCGGGAGATCCTGCCGGTTCGATTCGCCGCACCAGGCGCGCCGCGGTCAACGCATTGAGCACGTCGTACACGGTTTGCCGCGACACCTCGGGCAGCACCGATCGCACGAGTCCGAGGATCGTGTCGGTGTCTGCATGAGGATTGGATCCGACGACCTCGAGCACCGCGACCCTGGGACGGGTCACGCGCATGTCGGCGGTGCGTAACAGCTCCGCGTACGGTGAGATCGGCATCACAGCAATACTATCCTCCGCTTTTCTGGACAAAGTCAAGTATGCAGACGAATTCGCCGGATGTCGACCTGGACGCCGAACAACAGCGCCGTCACCGAGCAACCGCGACTCCTACTGTTCGCTGTCCCTACACTCCTCGGTTGGATTCGGGACGGGATCAGGCCAGTGCCAAGAACAGCTTCTCCAGTTCGGCCTCGGTCATCGGCTCCTTCTCCCCCGCACTCTCGCCCGTCATGCATTCACGCAGGCCCGTTGCCACGATCTTGAATCCGGCCTTGTCCAGCGCTCTGGAAACAGCAGCGAGCTGAGTGACCACATCCTTGCAATCGCGTCCGTTCTCGATCATCCCGATGACGCCGGCGAGCTGACCGTGCGCGCGCTTGAGCCGGTTCAATACCAGTGCGATGCTGTCTTCGTCGCCGATCATGTCGATCTCCTCGGTGGTTGCGGTAGTGAACCCGATGGTACCCCCGGGGGCATCAAGCGAGATCGGATCCGGTACCGCCCAGTGCCGCGATCGCCGCCTGCAATTTCACGGTGGCCTCGGAGGCGACCGCACCCAACTCGGGCTCACCGGTGACCTCGACCATGATGGCCGGGTTCATCGCCTCGACGACGACGGACCCCGCTACCGACGTGTTCTCGCGGACCACGACGTTGCACGGCAACAGCAGACCGATCTGCTTCATCACTCCGACGGCGCGATGAGCCAGTCCCGGGTTACACGCGCCCAGGATCACGTAGCGCTCCATGTCCTCGCCGAGCTTGGCCTTCAACGTGGCCTGCATGTCGATTTCGGTGAGAACTCCGAATCCCTGCTCCGACAACGCCTTTCTCGTGCTCTCGATCGCGTCGGCGAAATCGGTGTCGGTCAGTGTGGTGGACAATGCGATGTTCATGATGACTCCTCGAAAATTGTTGTGTCAGTGCGAAAAGCGAATGGAGGGCAGCACCGCACGCAGCCACGCCGGCGACCACCACGCGCCGTGTCCGGTCAGCCGTAGCAGGACCGGAAGCAGGACGAGTCGAACCAGGAACGCGTCGAGCAGTACCGCAACACCCAGGATGATGCCCATCTCTTTCGGGGGCAACGGATCCGACAGTGCGAACGTGAAGAACACTGCCACCATCACCGCCGCGGCAGCAAAGATGACTCGCCCCGAGTGGGCCAAGCCGTCGACCTGAGCAGCCTTGGGATCGCCCGAGCGTTCGTAGTGTTCCTTCGCGGTGGCCAGCAGAAAAACCGTGTAGTCCATGGCGATCGCGAAGATCATCGCGAAGAAGAACACCGGGCCCCACCCGTCCAGGAATCCCTGCGGGGTGAAACCGAGCAGTGACGCGCCGTGGCCGTCCTGGAAGATCAACTTGGCAACTCCGAAGGCCGCCGCCGTGGACAGCAGGCTCACCAGAGTGCCGAGCAGCGCGATCAGCGGAGCCTGCAGCGCGGCCAGAAGCAGCACGAACCCGAGGACCAGGATGATCCCGACGACGATCGGCAGGTAGTCGTTCAGAGCCTGCTGAAGGTCCAGGTTCTCCGCGGGTGCTCCGCCGACGAGTGCCGAATCGGGCAGCGTGGATCGCAGATCGGCGAGAATGGTACCCATCGATTCGTCGGACGGATCCACCGACGGAATTGCTTGCAGCAGAGCATATCCCGAACCGTCAGCCGCACTCTGTGGCGGAGTCACCATCGAGATCCCGTCGACCCCGGCAGCGGCGGTCGCGGTGCCGAGAGCATCGGCGTCGGGCACCACGATCTGCAGCGCTCCCGGTGCACCCGGCCCGAACTGGGCCTGTACGAGCTCGTAGCCCTGGCGCACCGGTGCGTTCTCGGGCACCACCGCGATCGACGGCATCGCCACCTTCAATCCCAGCACAGGTAGGGCGAGGGCGATCAGAATTCCCACGGAGACGACGGCGAACGGCCACGGGTGCTTGTGCAACAACTCGCCCCAGGCCGCGAACTTCGGGGATCGATGTTCCTGCCGCTTGGCGTACGGCAACGAGGCGGCGTCGACCCTGGGTCCGAGCGCGCCCAACGCCGCAGGGAGCAGTGTCATGGTCGCCAGCAACACGAAGGCAACGGCCAGCATGATTCCGACAGCCATCGTGCGCACCGCAGGCGCGGGGACCAGCAACACTGCGGACAGACTCACCAGCACCGTCAGCCCGGACAACACGACGGCTTTGCCTGCGGTGTCCATGGTTTCGGCCACTGCCGCCCGAGGGTCTGCGTGACGCAACGCATCGCGGAATCGAGCGACGACGAACAGCGCGTAGTCGATTCCCAGCGCGAGCGCGAACATCATCGCGAAGTTCATGGCCCACACCGAGATCGGCGTGACTCCGTTGAGCAGAACGAGACCACCAGCCGATGCGACGAGACCGGCAACGGTGAGCAGCAGCGGCAATCCGGCGGCGACGAGTGATCCGAACGCAAGCACCATGATCGCCAATGTGACCGGCCACGAGAACAATTCGGCTTGGATCATCGCGTCGTGGTTCGCCTGGTTGAAGTCCGACCACAGGGCCGACGAACCGGTGGGGTACACCTCGATTCCGTCGGTCGAGAGCGCGGTCAACCGCTCCTTCACATCGTCGACGGCTTCGACCATCTCGTCGGTCGTGCCGTTCGCCCCGGCGATGACGATGCCGGTTCGGCCGTCCGGGCTGATCGTCATCCCCGGTTGCGGCGCAACGACGTCCCCGAATCTGGTGTCACCGGCGAACACATCGGACACGTCGGCAATCACGTTCCGAACAGCGGGATCGGTGATGGGTTCCGCGTCGGAGTGGACGACCACCTGCACCGCGGCGGAGGAATTACCGCCGAAGTGCTGCTGGGCCAATTCTCGAACTTGAACGGATTCGGATCCGTTCGCCTGCCATCCCGCTCCGGCGAGGGACGAGAACACCGAGGGCGCGAACGAACCGAGGCCGACGAGCGCGATGAGCCACACACCGAACACCCATCGTCGATGGGTCACCATCGCGCCGCCCGCACGGCCGAGTAGGCCCGGCGCGGCTACCGGCCGATCATCCGGTGGACGAAGAACTTCGGCATCACGCAGCGACATGGTGCTCCTATACGGGTGGGGGTATCGAAGGGGGCAGACGAAACCCCGGATCGATCGAACATGCCCACCTTCGCACATACCCAAGGGGGTATGCAAGTACCCCTGGGGGTATCACCCCAGGGGTACTTGCATTCAGAGCCGACGGCCCGGTGTTGTCACCTGCCGGTCAGCGCCGACCGTTCCACTGCTTCTCGATGCCGCGCAACACCTCGAGCGTCCGAGCAGAATCGGCATCGACTGCCATCCTCGACCGAGCGCGTTCGAGCGCACGCTCGGCCCGAGTGACCGCACGGTGCCCCGAGTCGGTGGCCTCGACCATGTACTGCTGCCGATTTCGCGGATTGGCGCTCCGCACCAACAGCCCCGACTCGACGAGACTGGCCGTCGTGGCGGTGATACTCGTCCGGTGCCGCACCAACTCCCGCGACAGCGCACTGTAGGACATCGGCCCTCGCCTGGACACCAGTTCCAGCACCTCGTACCTCGCCCAGCTCAGCCCCTGCGCGTCCAGTGCCTCCGCCAGACGGACCCGCGCGGCCGACGCCATGCGCAGCACCGTGGACACGATTTCGAGCTCGGTGGAATGCACCGGCGAGGTACCACCGTCGAACGATTCAGCGATGGCAGTCATCGGACACTCCCCTACTTGATCTCTGCGAGGACGGTGCCTTGGGTGATGGCGTCGCCTGCGGTGACGGTCAGGCCGGTGATGGTGCCTGCTTTGTGGGCGTTGACGGGGTTTTCC
>NZ_NPFL01000031.1:0-949 GCF_002259075.1 Rhodococcus sp. 15-725-2-2b
GCCGTCATGCGGGGAATCATTCTGGCGGGCGGCACGGGCTCGCGTCTTCATCCGATCACGATGGGCGTCAGCAAGCAGCTGGTCCCGGTCTACGACAAACCGATGATCTACTACCCGCTCTCGACTCTGATCCTGGCCGGGATCCGCGAGATCCTCGTCATCACCACACCCCAGGACGCCGACCAGTTCACGCGTCTGCTCGGTGACGGCTCCCAATTCGGCATCGACTTGACCTACAAGGTCCAACACGAGCCCAACGGACTCGCCCAGGCCTTCGTGTTGGGTGCCGACCACATCGGCACCGACTCCGCGGCATTGGTGTTGGGCGACAACATCTTCTACGGCCCCGGCCTGGGCACCCAACTGTCCCGCTTCGACACCATCGACGGCGGAGCCGTCTTCGCCTACGAGGTCTCCGACCCCACCGCCTACGGCGTCATCGAATTCGATGCGAACCGCAAAGCCATCTCCCTCGAAGAAAAACCCGCCGCCCCGAAATCGAACTACGCCGTCCCGGGGCTGTACTTCTACGACAACGACGTCATCGCCATCGCCCGCGACCTGCAACCGTCCGCGCGTGGGGAATACGAGATCACCGACGTCAACCGCCACTACCTCGAGGCAGGCCGCCTCCAGGTCGAAGTCCTCCCCCGCGGTACCGCCTGGCTCGACACCGGCACCTTCGACTCGCTGCTCGACGCCTCGAACTACGTGCGCACCATCGAACAACGCCAAGGCCTGAAAATCGGATCCCCCGAAGAGGTGGCGTGGCGACGCGGATTCATCACCGACGACGAACTGCGCGCCCGCGCGGAGACACTCGTCAAATCCGGGTACGGCCACTACCTGCTGGACCTGATCGACCGAGGACACCGAGCATGAGCTTTCGCGAGTTGAGCATCGCCGGTGCCTACGAGTACACCCCACGCCAGTTCGGCGACGATCGCGG
>NZ_NPFL01000011.1:0-367973 GCF_002259075.1 Rhodococcus sp. 15-725-2-2b
GAGGTGGGATGTCGGGGGGCGGCGACGATGTGGGCGTCGTGGTCCTGGTGGCAGCGGGCGTCGTGGTCTGTGGAACCGATTCGCCGACGCTGGCGGGGGTGCTCAGTTGTTGATTCTCGTCGCTGGATCCGAGTGCGGTGAACAGTCCGATTGCGGCGATGACGCCCGCGATCGGCAGCGCGATCATGCCCAGTCGAGTCAGGGCGGGACGGTGCGAGACGACGGGCGGCACGTGGGTCGCGTCGACGTGGGTGGCGTGTACCGCGGCACCGCCGGCGATGACCAGTTCGGGCCGGTCCGGGACGACGACCGGCAGTTGCAGGAATCGTTCGAGGGTGGCCCGGACCAACGGGACGTTGGACGTGCCGCCGATGGCGATGACGGCGTCGGGATAGAACTCGGCCTCCAGGCCGAGCCTGCGCACCGTCTCGGCGGCCTGTTCGGTGGAGCGTGCGATGGACAACTCGAAGATGTGCCGTTCGAGGAGAATGTGCTCGCCATCGGGTGTGCTGGTGGTCAGGTGCGAGGACAGAGCTTCCTTGATTCCGCGGCAGAAGGCCGTCAGCGCGCTGTCCTCGTCGGGAGAGTGGGGCGGACGCACTATGCCGAGTCCGAGTATGTGTTCACGGACCACTGAGTCGAAGGAGGCACCGCTCATGGCGGTGGTCCGCGCCGAACCGTAGGAGCGGCCGGTTTCGACGTCAACGATGTCGACGTCGACTCCGGACTCGCCTGCGTCGAACAGCGCGATCGTTCTATGGTGGGAGGGAAGCCCTGGGCGCAGGTACTCCATTGCCGCGCCGGTTCTGTCGATGAGATGGACGTCGGAGACGTACTCCTCGGCCAGCGCGTCGGCGATCCCGGTACGTTCCGCGGGGGTGCGATAGGCGACGCCCAGGGATTGGGGCGCGTCCGGGCTGTCGACGATGCCGCGCACGACGCGGGCGACGTCCGCGGCGGTGGGGGAGAGCTGCCAGTCGTCGAACGGGGTGCCGTCGGTCCATGCGCCGTCTTCGGTGGTCCGAGCCGTGCGAATGCCGCACGTGCCGAGGGACACACCCACTGACGAACGCATCGCTTCTCCGGCCTCTCCATTTCGGTGACGGTGTCCAGGTCTGACGTACTCGCCCTCGTGACAGGCGACGTGGACACTGTACCGTCTCACGGTTTGGTTAGAGGCTCGAAACAATCCGAACGTCAGGTCGAAGGGGTCGCGTCATCGGCCTACGATCTGGTGGCAGTGCCCATCGATATCGCGCATCCTCGGACGAAGGACCTCACGACCGACCTCCCGGTGGTGGGGATCCTCGGCGTCGTCGCGACCCGAATCGACAGCGAACTGGTTCCGGTACCGGGTGTGCGGGCGCAGGCCCTGTTGGTGGCCTTGGCGCTGTCACCGGGGCGGATACGGTCGGCACAGGCCCTCATCGACGAGGTGTGGCCGGGCGAGCCTCCCCGTTCGCCGAAGAACGCTCTGCAGACGCAGATCTCTCGGCTGCGGTCGGTGTTGCCCGCAGGTGTTCTCGAGAGCTACCGCGGTGGCTATCGGTTGGCGCTGGGCAGCGACGACACCGACCTCGGACGCGCCCGCGTCCTCACGCGGGCCGCGGAGGGTCGACTCGCAGCTTCGCAGTGGCAGGACGCCCTCGACGGTGTGCTCGACGCCTCTGGCCTGTGGCGAGGGGAGCCGGCGGAACCGGTCCGGGCGCAGGCCGAACTGCTCGAGGTCACGCTGAGGTCCGTCCAGATCTCGGCGTTGCTCGGGTTGCGCCGTTTCGACGACGCCATTCCGTTCGCGCGGGCGCGAGTCGCCGCGGACCCGACCGACGAGCTCGCCACCGCCGACCTGATGCGTGCACTGCACGGCGCGGGCAGATCCAACGATGCCCTCTCGGTGTTCGCGGCACTGCGATCCGAACTCGCCGACCGTCTGGGAACGGACCCCTCGCCGGCCGTGACCGCGTTGAACACCGAGATTCTGGGGCACACCGCGCCGAAGATGCTGCAGACCATCGGTCTGCGCGCCGCACCGAACGCACTGATCGGACGAGGCGAGGACCTCGACGCGATCGAGGTACTGCTCGGCAGTTCTCGCGTCACCACTGTCCTCGGACCCGGCGGCGCGGGTAAGACGCGGATCGCACACGAACTCGGTCGCCGCGCCGGTGCCCACATGTCGGTGGCTTTCGTCGAACTGGCATCGCTGCGCAGCGAAGAGGACGTCGCGTCGGCGATCGGAGCGACCCTGGGGCTCACCGAGGCCGACATCAAGGTCGGTGGCCTCCCGGTCACCCGGGTCCATTCGATTCGGGAACGACTGGTCGACGTCTTCTCGTCGCGGCGGGGATTGCTGATTCTCGACAATTGCGAGCACGTGATCGACGAGGTCGCGGTGGTGGTCGACGCCCTGGTGGCGTCGTCCGACGCGGTGACGGTGCTGGCGACGTCACGTTCCCCGATGGGGATCACGGCCGAGTCGGTCTTCCCGCTACCGTCGTTGGGTGTCGTCGGCTCGAATTCGCCTGCGACGGAACTGTTCTGCGTCAGGGCCCGGGCGGTCCGGCCGTCGGCGCGCCTCGAACCCGACGCGGTGAACCGATTGTGCCGCACCTTGGACGGACTGCCGTTGGCGATCGAACTGGCTGCGGCGCGGGTCAAGTCGATGAGCGTCGAGGAGATCGACGCGAGGCTCGATCATCGCTTCACGCTTCTGAAATCGGCGGATCGAACCAGGCCGGAACGGCATCGGACGTTGCACGCCGTCATCGACTGGAGTTGGAATCTGCTCGACGCCTCCGAACAAGCGGCCTTGCGTCGATTGTGCCGGTTCCCGGCGGGATTCGATCTCGACGCGGCGAGGCAGGTGGCGCAATGGGCTGCGGTGGAGGATATTTCGGCTGCGCTCGACGGTCTGGTCGATCAGTCCATGCTCAGCGTGGTCGAATCGCCGACCGGAATTCGGTACCACATGCTCGAGACCGTCCGCGAGTACGGCGAGGAGCAGCTCGACGCCAGTGGCGAGGCCGAAACCGTCGCAGCTCGACTGCGGGAGTGGTCTGCGTCCGTCGCCGTTCGGGTGTCCGCGGGCTACTCGGGTGGGCGTCCGGCCGAGATGGTCGCCCTGATGGAGGCCGAACACGACAACCTGCTGTCGGTGATGAGACATTCTTTTGCGCAACAGTTTTCGGACCACGTGTGTACCTTGTTCTCGGTACTGGGCTACTTCTGGGCCATGCGTGGGGCGCATTCGGAGGTGCTCAACTGGGCAGACAGAGTGATGAGCAGCATGCGTGGCGGGATGGGCGGCACGCCCGACGACAATGCCGTGATGGCTCTGCTGGTGCTGGCAGCCCACTTCGCCTACGGCGGGAATCTACGTCGGGTAGCGCGCATTCGCACAGATCTCCGGCACTTGCTGAACAGTCGGTCAGCGGTGTCGCCGGGGTTGCGCTTCGACTCGGAGGTTGTGGTCCACCACGCCGGGGGTCGAGGCCTGGCCCGAAAACTGGCCCGTGCCGTCCGATCCGAGCACGACGACGTTCGCTGCAACGCGTACGTCGTTCGCTCGATGATGGCGCAGAACTCGGGTCGCCTGTACGAGTCGATCCGAGACGCGGAGCAGGCGCTCGCCATCGCGCGCCGTCGAGGCGATCTGTGGGCCGTCGGCTCGACGTCGCAGACGCTGGCGAGCTCGTACGGGCTCTCGGGTGACTACTCCCGGGCTGTGGAGTACTACCGAACCTCGGCCGACGTCATGTGGGAGCTGCACGCGTTCGAGGAGAGTATGCAGACGCGCGCTTTTCTGGCGATGGCGTTGATCGGAGCCGGTCGCGTGGACGAGGGACGCGAACTGATCGACGAGTTGGAGGCCGCGGCGCAGGGACAGGAGTTCACCCTCGATCCACCCTCGGGCGACGACGTCGGTGCCCGCTGGGATCACGCTCAGCAGCGGTCGAATTCAGCGTCGCTGACGGCGGTGCGGGCGGCGGCGGATCTCGAGGACGGTGCCGTCGAGCAGGGTCTCGGGGGTCTTCGTGCGGCGTTGGCGTTGGGCGGGTGGCCGTCCGAGGATCCGAGCGATCCGTTCATGACGATTCTGGTGTGTGCGGCTGTCGGTGCGCACGTTCTGCACGGGCGCGCCGAGGACATGGACGACGCGGTGGCTGCGTTGACACGCAAGCCGTGGAATATGTTGGTACCGGGCGGTTTCTACGACGTTCCGATGCTCGGCGCAGTGGCGTGTGCGGTGGGTTCGTTCGAGATTCACCGCGGAAACCGGGCCGTGGGGGTGGAGTTGCTGGCGGTGTCGAGCAGGGCGGTGGGTCGGCAGGACTTTCCGTCGATGCGGATCGATCGACATGTGCGTGCGGCCCGAGCGGTTGCCGGTGACCGTGCGGTCGATGCCGGGCTCGCTCGGGCCGCTGTATTCACCAGAAACGGTGCGCTGCGCGAGATTCTGCGGTTGCTTCCACTCGTCTAGGCCTTGCGCATGTACATGCGGACGGTCAGTGGGGCGAAGATCGCGACGATGACGGCACCGCCGACGAGGGAGTACACGACGTGAATTCCGAAGTGCCCGTTGTTCGCCAGCTCACGAACGGCCGTCACCAGGTGCGAGACGGGGTTGACGTCGGCGAAGGCGCGCAACCAGCTCGGCATGGTGCTGGTGTCGACGAAGGCGTTGGACAGGAACGTCAGTGGGAACAACACCAGCATCGAGATGCCCTGAACCGATGAGGCTTTGCTCATCAGGGTGCCCAGCAGTGCGAAGATCCAACTGATCGCCCATGCACAGAACATCACCAGCAGCACGGCTCCGAGGAGACCGAGTGCTCCGCCCGCCGGGTGGTAGCCCATCGCGAAGCCGGTGGCGAAGCAGACCACGGCGGCGATCAGGTAGCGGATGACATCGGCCATCAATGCTCCTGCGAGCGGGGAGATTCGAGCGATCGGGAGTGATCGGAAGCGGTCGAAGACGCCCTTGTCCATGTCTTCTCGCAGCTGGGTGCCGGTGACGACGGACCCGGTGATGACCGTCTGGACCAGGATTCCCGGCACGATCATCGGCAGGTACGAGGTGACGTCGCCCGCAACCGCACCGCCGAAGATGTAGCTGAACATCAGGGTGAAGATGACCGGCAGCAGCACCACGTCGGTGAGCTGTTCCGGATTGTGGCGGAGTTTGAGCAGCCCGCGGTATCCCATGGTGATCGACTGGGTGACGGTGCGGGCCAGACCGATGTGGCGCACGACCGGTCGGTCGGCGGGGTCGATGTATGTCGAAGACCGTCGGGTGAGTGTGGTGGTCATGCTGCGTCCTCGTCTGCGCTCTTGCCGGTGAGAGTCAGGAAGACCTCGTCCAGGCTGGGTTTGGTGACGGTGATCTCGCCGACCTCGATGCCGAAGTCGCGCAAGCGAATCAAGATGTCCGGGGTCATCGACGTGTCCGTCATCGGTGCGGTCAGTCGAGCGGACTCGGGGCTGACCGACACATCTGTGCCCAGTTGCGTCGCGACGAGCGCTCGGGCGTCGTCGATCCGGTGTCGGTCCGTGAGGGTCAGAGACAGTGCGGAGGTGCCTACCGACGACTTGAGCCCGTCGGCGGTGTTCTCGGCGATGACACGACCGTGGTCGATCACCGCGATTCGATCGCACAGTTGGTCGGCCTCGTCGAGGTACTGGGTGGTGAGCAGGACGGTCGAGCCCTCGGCGACGAGTCGACGGATGGTGTCCCACATCTGCGCTCGCGTGCGGGGGTCGAGGCCGGTGGTCGGCTCGTCGAGGAACAGCAGCGGCGGAGCCGAGATCAGGCTCGCGGCCAGATCGAGGCGTCGACGCATCCCACCGGAGAACATCTTCAACGGTCGGTGTGCCGCTTCGGTCAGCCCGAATTCCTCGAGGAGTTCGACGGCTTTGGCTTTGCTCTCGCGGCGGCCGAGTCCGAGCAGCCGGGAGAAGACGACGAGATTCTCGGTTGCGGTGAGGTCCTCGTCGACCGAGGCGTACTGGCCGGTGACACCGACGAGAGACCGGACGGCGGTGGCGTCGGCGACGACATCGTGGCCGAAGATGCGGGCCGAGCCGCCGTCGGGTCGCAGGAGGGTGGCGAGCATGCGGACCGTCGTGGTCTTGCCCGCGCCGTTGGGGCCGAGGACGCCGTAGACCGCCCCGGTGGGAACGGTCAGGCCGACGCCGTCGACGGCGCGTTGCTTACCGAATGTCTTGACGAGGTTCTGGGCCTCGATTGCTGGTGTGGTCATGGGGCCAACCATCGCCCCGGGCGCTTGCACGACGCGTACGTCGCGCTTGCGTCCGCTGTCCGGCCGGGTCAGAGCGGGAGCGAGGTCTCCGTGAGCCCGACGCCGCCGGTGCCGCGGAGCTTTCTGAACCATTCGGTGCCGAACGTGGTGGCGAGGTCTTCCGGAGACATCTGCAGAAACGGTCCGAAGTCGCCGATCTGTGTTTCGTGGGCTTCCATCGCTGCCCGTTTGGCGTCCATTGCGCCGGACACGTCGACCACCGTCGTGATCTCGGTTTCCGGCAGACCGAAGGTTTCCAGGTCCGGCGGTGACGCTTCCTCGCCCCAGTGCGGATTGGCCTCCATCAGTCTGCGCATGTGATCGCGGTTGGTGGTGGTCTCGTACACGAAGCGAGTCTCGGCGATCTCGGTGGCGCGCTTGCCGACGACGTGAACCTGGATGTGGTCCGGGTGACCGTAGCCACCGTTCGGGTCGTAGATGGTGACGACGTCGGCCTTCTCTTCGAGCAGCACCTCGGCCAATCGCTGGGCCGCGGTGTCGACATCGACGTTGCAGAACGCGTCGGGGTTCGCGTTCTCTGCAGTGCCTGCCATACCGGAATCGGCATAGTGCAGCCGCACGATGCGGGCGACACCGAGAGCGGCCGCCGAACGATCGAGCTCGATGCGCCTGCGCTCGGCCAACGTCTCGCCCTCGGCGAGGATGCCGTCGGGATATTCGCCGAGGGCACCGTCGGTGGCGGTGACCAGGACGACGCGATGGCCGGCGTCGGCGGCGAGGCGCATCACCCCGCCGGTCCCGAACACCTCGTCGTCGGGATGTGCATGGAAGCAAACCAGGACACTCATGTCCTGAATGCTTGCACGTCGAAGCAGGTGCAGCCCAGTCGGCCGAGAAATACGATCAGGACGTGACCACACGGCGGTTGGCCCGGATCGGCTCCTTCTGGCAGGACTCGCGAGCGGATCGGTACTGCCGCGCGCTCCATCCCGTCGGCCTGTTGTTCGCCGTGGTGTTCTTCGCGCTGTCGATGACGCCGTCCCTGTTGCCCCGCGTCTGGTACCTGCAGGCGGTGGCCACCGGTATCAGTGTCGCGATCGGTTACGGCGTCGGCTGCCTGATCGCGTGGGTGGTTCGAACCTGCGGGGTGTCGCCGGACTGGTCCGAGCAGTGGCGTCGACGCGGGTGGTGGGCGTTGGCTGTTGCCGCGGCGGTGGCCGTTCCGTTGTTTCTGATCCTGGGATCGTGGTGGCAGCAGATCGTTCGCAAGCTCGTCGGTGTGGAGGACCCCGGCAGGCCGCTGTACGTCGCGGTACTGGTCGTCTCCCTGGTGGTGGCCGTTGCTGTCTTGGCGTTGGGTCGTCTGCTGCGGCGGGCTTCTCAGGCCTTGACGCGGTGGGGCAAGCAATACGTGCCGAAGCCGGTCGCACGGATCGCCAGCGTGATCGTCGTGGCCCTGTTGGTGGTGTTCGCGGTCAACGGCGCACTCGTTCGCGGCATCGTTGCGGTCGCGGAGCAGTCGGCCTCGACTGCGGACCGCGGCAACCACGACGGCGTCGAGAAGCCCACCGCGGCCGAACTGTCGGGTTCGGACGACTCGAACGAGGAGTGGGAATCCCTGGGGCAGGAGGGGCGACGCTTCGTCGTGTCCGGGGTATCACCGGACGAGATCAGTGAGTTCACCGGAAGGCCTGCGGTGCAACCGATCCGTGCCTACGCGGGCGTGGAGTCCGCGGACACCGTCGAAGGCGTCGCCGATCGGGTGGTGGCCGAGCTCGAACGCACCGGCGCATTCTCCCGCGCTGTACTGGGCGTCGCGACGACGACCGGACGCGGGTGGGTGAACGAAAACGTCGCTCGCCCTCTGGAATACCTGTACGACGGCAACTCGGCTATCGCGTCGATGCAGTACTCGTTTCTGCCGAGCCCGATGGCATTTCTGGCCGATCGGCAGTCTCCGCAGGACGCCGGACGAGCCCTCTTCGAGGCGGTGTACGAGGTGTGGAGCGAACTCCCCGAGGATGCGCGACCCAAGCTGGTGTTGTTCGGTGAAAGCCTCGGTGCCTACGGCGGACAGGACGCGTTCAGCGGCGCACAGGACATGATCGCGCGCATCGACGGTGCCCTGTGGGTCGGCAACCCGAACTTCACCCCGCAATGGGCACGCATCACGGCCGGACGCGACGCCGGTTCTCGCGAGATACTGCCCGTCGTCGACGGCGGCGAACACGTGCGCTTCGCCAGTTCGTCCGGTGACCTCGACATCGACGGACCGTGGGAAGAGCCGCGAATCGTGTACTGGCAGCATGCATCCGACCCGATCGTGTGGTGGTCACCGGACCTGATCCTGAACCGGCCCGACTGGTTACGCGAACCCCGCGGCACCGACGTCGACCCAGGAGTGCAGTGGTTTCCGTTCGTGACCTTCTGGCAGTTGACGTTCGATCAGGTCTTCTCCACCGACGTCGACGACGGACACGGCCACAGTTACGGAGCCGACGCCGTGAACATGTGGGCCGACATCCTCGAGCCGCCCGGCTGGTCCGACGCCGATGTGACGCGGTTGTACGAGAAAATGGCGGGCTGAGGCGTCGGGTGTTCGGTTTACCGCCCACCTCTGCCGCAAACGCGCGCGCGTTTGCCGAACGCGCGCAGGTTCGCCACCTGTTCGGTCACTGTTTCGCGCGCACCTGGCAATTGCGCGCGCATTCGTGCGTGAGACAGTGCATCCCATGCCGCCTGCCTCCGCCGGTCGACCCAGCGCTGACAACGACGTGTCGACGGTTCTCGACCTCGAACGAGAGCTGCAGACTGCCGAATGTCGACGCGACCGCGAGCGGCTTGCCCGTCTGCTCGCCGACGACTTCACCGAGGTCGGAGCGTCGGGCACGGTGTGGGACAAGTCGTCGATACTCGACATGCTCGGTAGCGAAGGCTCCGTCGAGATCGAGATGATCGAACCCGTCGGACGGGTGATCGGTCCAGATTATGTTCTGCTGCAGTGGATTTCGCGAACGTCGAAGATGCACGCCCGTAGAACCTCGCTGTGGCGGCGTACGAACACCGGATGGGAACTGGTGCACCATCAAGGCACGCCGCTCGAATGACCACCCCGGCGCAAACGCGCGCGCGTTTGCCGAACGCGCGCAAGTTCGCCGCCTGTTCGCCCACTATTGCGCGCGCACCTGACAACTGCGCGCGCGTGTGCGGTCGACCCGACGCCCCAGCGGCCGATCGAAGACCACCGCGCACAATTACAGTGCTCGACGAGAGTGCGCCGCAACTCAGAGTTTCTGCAGCACGGTGCGCAGTTCGGCCCTGTTCAGTTTTCCCGGACCTCGTGTGGGTAGTGAGTCGAGTAGATACAACTCGCGTGGTGCGGCGGTGATGTCGAGCGAGGCAGCAACGTGGGTGCGTAGGTCCGCCAATGTCACCGGAGCAGAGGCGACGACTGCGACCACCACTTTCTGGCCCAGTCGCTCGTCGGGCAATCCCACGACGGCGCATTCTCGTATTGCGGGGTGTGTTGCCAGTGCAGCCTCGACGACCTGCGGCACGACGGTCAGCCCGCCGGTCGAGATCGCTTCGTCGAGTCGTCCGGAGATGCTCAGGACCCCGTCGACGATGGTTCCGGCGTCGTCGGTGCGGAACCATCCGGGTTCGGCGAACGCCGGATGATCGGGTAGCCCGCGGTAGCCCGAGGCCACGGTCTTTCCACCCAGCACGACCCTGCCGTCGTCGATGCGTACGACGGTGCTGTGCAGTGGAACTCCGTCGTACACACAGCCGCCTGCCGTTTCGCTCATTCCGTAGGTCCGCACCAATCGGATGCCCGCGTCCTGTGCCTTCTCTCGCAGCGGTGCCGGTGTCGCGGCCCCGCCGAGGAGGACTGCGTCCAGTGAGGCGAGGGCCGCGATCGCTTCGGGGATCTCGAATGCCTTCAGCAATTGTCCGGGGACCAGTGAGGTGTAGCGCAGGGGTCCCGACATCAGGCCAACCGCGTCGATCAGAGCGGAGGGATCGAAACCTCTCGACACGTCCATCACGACGGGCGAGGTTCCGGCGAGCACACTGCGAAGCAGCACCTGCATTCCGGCGATGTGGTGTGCGGGCAACGCCAGCAGCCACGACCCCGGTCCGCCGAGTCGTTCCTCGGTGGCCGTCGCCGAGGCCACCAGTGCAGAAGCGGACAACATGGCTCCCTTGGGGACACCCGTCGTTCCCGAGGTCGCGACGACCAGGGCGACGCCGTCGTCGATGGGAGTCCCCGGTGCCAGCGCGTCGTGCAGGCGCTCGGTCTCACGCGGATCGTCGGTGGGCACGGGAAGCAGGGCCGGGCCGTCGCCTGCGAGCATGCGGCTCAGCCGCGGCATGATCTCCGCCGCCGCAGGCCCCGACGGAATGGATACGCTCTCGAGCACGGACTCGAGGCTAGTCGCACGGCTCGATCGCGGACGGGAGCACCTACGGGGTCCGCGGTTGTCACCCGAGATCGAGTCGCTGTGGAACAGTGGAACATCGTGAAGGGATCGGGCATGGACGACGCGGTGTGGGCAGCTCTGTCGTACTTCGATTCCGTCGATCCCGCGCTCGCCGCCGACGCGCGTCTGGGCTGGGACGGTCTGGTGGATGTGTCTCCGCCTGCGGGCCCGACGCAACATTCCGTACAGACCTATCTGTGGGTGTATCTGCGTCACGCGGCCGAGGGGCCCGATCGCGCGGTCGACATCGCACATGCCCTCGGTGACCTGCTCGACCGGCTCGGACGCGTCGGATACGCGGAGATCGCCCGAAGCGCCGTCACCGAGGAGCTGGTGCGAGCACCCGACGACGCCGCGTGGTTGCAGCACTATCGCGCCGCCACCGAACAGTCGGGCATCGGTGCCGTCGATACCGAGCTCGTCACCTGGCAGGACGCCCCGACCGGTGTCGAGCGGGCCATCGTGGAAAAGATCGGTGAGACGCTGGAAGTGGCGACCATCGCCGGCGAGTTCGAGCCGTCGAAGCCCGGTGGGCGACCGCTCGGCACCAACGCTCTGGCCATGCGTCGACGCGGCGTCACCGATGCCGTGCTGACCTCCGATCGAGGCAAGGACGACTCCGAGGCAGTTCTGCTCGAACAGCTGCTCGACCACCGCATCGAGTTGTGGAGCAACTACAGCGCTCCGCGGGCCGAGCTGTATCTGGGGCTGCGCGAGGCTCTGCACGAGGCCGCCGAGCCGGTGTACGGGTGTGTGCGCAGGCTCGAGAGTTTCATCGGATGCATCGGGGACGGCGTCGCGTTGACCGACGCCGGGTACCTGCCGGACGAGGTGGTGGCCGGCATCGCGAACACGGTGTTTCCTCCGGCCGAACGTCCGTTGTATGTCGGCCGCGAACTCGACACGGAGAAGGTACTGATCGTCCGACGCCTCCTGATGAGGGTGCGTCTGCTGCGTCGGTCCGCCGGGCGGTTGGTACCGACGGCCCGAACTCGGCAGCTCAGCTCCGACGGGCTGTGGCGCGTGCTCACCGCAGGCATCGTCGGCACCGAATATCACCCGGACACGATTGCCGCGGAGGTCGTTCTGGCTCGCATGATCGTCGGTCACGATGTCGCCGACGTGGAAGCGACGGCAGACGACCTGTCGCGTCTGCTGCGGGCCGAGGGGTGGACGCATTCCGGCGAGGAGCCTGCTGCCGAGCATGCCGAGCCGCTCGCTCGGACCCTGGTCGCCGAGTTGAGCGCCCTGGGGGCGTTCGAGTTGCCGGAACCGGCTCACGCGTCGGGGCCGCAGCCGTCCGGCTCGGTCGCGACTGACGAAGGCAAGCGACTCGCCGCGGCGGTGCTGCGGCATCGGCTGCTCCATACGCGCTATCCGTCGTTGTGACCGCTCTCGGATGGCCTATCGGTCGAAACTGCAGATGTGGCCCGGTTAAGCTCACCTGGATCCGGTTCCAGAACGGGCCCGGCGGTTCGTTGCGAGGTGATGCCGGTGGACGGTGAGGTCGCGGACACCGCGCGCTCTCGGTCTCGCCGGCAGAGCGACTCGGCTCGTCGATACCTCGATGTCGAGGCGACGACGCCCGCTCTGCGGTCGACGGTCGAATTCGCCGCACGCAGCGTCGGATTCGCCATCGCGCAGCTCAACGTGCTCGACGAAGACACTCAGTACACGCTGGTCAACGTCGGCGGACCGCCGGTGTCGACGGTCGTACGAGCCGACACCCTCTGCGACGACGTGGTGCGCTCCGGCGAACCCGCCGTCGTGGCGCACGGTCGCGTCCATGCCACCACCCGGCAGCGCGCCATCCTCGACGACAACGGCATCGCGTCCTACGCGTCGGTTCCGCTGCGCGGGCGCGAGGGCCTGGTGATCGGCACCCTCTGCCTGCTCGATCGCACGACGCGCTCGCTCTCGGGTGAGCAGATGCGCGAACTCGAACAGTTCGCGTCGGTGCTGGAGGAACAACTCGACCTGCATCGCCGCGTCGGATCGGGCGTCAGCCGGCTCGGGAGCGACAACGACATCGCCGACTCCATCGCCGACGGCCACATCGTCCCCTGGTTCCAATCGATCGTGGATCTGCGGACCGAGAAGATCGTCGGCTTCGAGGCCTTGGCGCGTTGGCATCACCCCACTCGCGGGATGGTGGTGCCTGCGGACTTCGTGCCGTTCGCCGAAGCCAGTGAACTGATCATCGACGTCGACCTCAGTGTGCTCGCGCAGGCCGCGGTCGAAATGAAGAAGTGGCACGTCCATCGTCCGGACCTGCGGCTGACCGTCAACATCTCGGGACGCCACCTGGCCCATCCCGACGGGGTCAGTCAGTTGCAGCGCGCCATCGCGTCCTCCGGTGTGTCGCCGTCGTCGATCTCGCTCGAGCTCACCGAGACCACCGCCGTGACGCCGGGGCCGTTGCTGCGCAGGCACATCGACGACGTGCATCGGCTCGGCTTCAGGGTGCTGCTCGACGATTTCGGTTCGGGCTGGTCCTCACTCGAACGGCTGGTGACCCTTCAGCCCGACGGCATCAAGATCGACGGGCACCTGACGCGATTCGTCGACACCGTGGCCGGACGGGCGATGATCAGGTCGTTGGCCGGAGTGGCGAAGGATCTCGATCTGACGATGATCGTCGAGGGCATCGAGAGTCGCGAACAGGCCGACGCTGTGCTCGAACTCGGCTGCACTCTGGCTCAGGGGTATCTGTGGTCGAGGCCGCAGTCGGCAACGGCGGTGCTGCGCGCGATCGCCGACGACGCGTCGACGGGCTAGCGGTTGTCCTTTCGCAGCGGATGATCCTGCGGGATCTGCACCAGCACGATGGGAATCGCGTCCGGATCCTCGATCCACATCTCGATCAGGCCCCACGGCTCGGTGCGTGCCTCACGCACGATCTCGATCCCGGCGGCCGTCAATTCCTCTGTAGCAGAGGCGATATCGCGTACCTGCAACCACAGCGCGCCGGAGAACGAACCCGATTCGTCGCCGCGATGATGCGCAGCGATCTCGAGCAGACCCTGACCCGCGAAGAACACCGTTCCGCCGGGGTATTCGCGACACACTGCCAACGACAGACCGTCACGGTAGAACGCGAGTGTCCTCTCGTAGTCGACGGGTCGCAGAATTGTCCGAGAAGCGAGGATGTCCACCCCGCATGGATACCACGGTCACCCGAGGTGGTTCCGCAGGCTCCACTCTCACAGTTCGGTCGTCGCGATTCGGTTACCGCCGGCAGCCTTCGCCTCGTACATCATCGTATCCGCCATCCGCGTTGCCCGTGTCACGACGTCGATGTTCTGATCCCACACCGGTGAACCCGCGTGCACGATCGCAGCCCCCACGCTGACCGTCACCGCAATCGGATCCTCGGGATCGCGCAGTGCTCGGCGCACCCCGTGGACCAGCGCGTCGATGTGGAGGCGGGACGTCGAGACGACGGCGAGGTACTCCTCCCCGCCGGTACGCGCGACCACACCGTATTCGCCCAGATGTGCGAGTAGACGCTGGGCGACGCGCAGAATGACCGCGTCGCCTTCCTCGTGCCCGTACAGATCGTTCACCGATTTGAACCGGTCGATGTCGATCATCACTGCCGCCGAGCACCGATCCTTCTCTCGGCCGCGTGGCCACACATCGTCGATGGCAGCGTCGAGACCGCGACGATTGGCCAGGCCGGTCAACGGATCGAGCAACGAACGACGCGCATCGTCGGTCAGGATGGTGATCAACAGATGCGAGACGAGCGGAACTGCGGCGATCGTGAGCAGCACGACGTTCGTCCGGAAGATCAGTGATGCGATGTCCACCTCCCCGCGGGAGTACGTCGCTGCGGCGGCAACGAGGGTGCATGTCACCGCGAACACCAGGTGCGCCAGCAGCCAGCGGGGGCTGAGGCAGAACGTGCAGAACGTTCCGATCACGGCGAACAGCGTGCACGTCAGCAGGGCGTCCGTGAGCGGGTTGATCCACAGCGTCGACGCCGTCCCCAGATCGGCGAAGACCGCAAAGGCCACCACCCCGAGCCGGCCGGGAAACGGTCTGATGATCCAGGCCGCGCTGACGGCCACGACCATGACGATCAGAGCCGATTTCCAGGCGATGGCGAGCGGGCTGCGTGTGGTGTCCTCGGAGAACAACGACACCACCGCCAGCACACCGAAATTGAGCGTCAGGCATGCCAACACCCACCGGATGATTCTTCCGGCGGGCCGGGAGTTCTGGAAGTCCGCCATCCAGCGATAGTCGTAGGGCTGGGTGAACCAGGCTCGCAGAGCGCCCGCAGCACTGTGGTGGTTTCGGCGGTTCGACGTCGAAATCACCGGTAGGTCAGAAGTATCGGGGGAACGGCGACCAGTCGGGCTCGCGCTTGTCGAGGAACGCGTCGCGACCCTCCACGGCCTCGTCGGTCATGTAGGCCAGGCGGGTGGCTTCACCGGCGAACAGTTGCTGACCCACCAGGCCGTCGTCCTGCAGGTTGAAGGCGTACTTCAGCATTCGTTGTGCCTGAGGTGATTTCGCGTTGATCTTGGCAGCCCACTCGATCGCGGTGTTCTCGAGCTCGTCGTGATCGACCACCTTGTTCACTGCGCCCATCCGGTGCATCTCCTCGGCCGAGTACGTCTCGCCGAGAAAGAATATCTCGCGGGCGAACTTCTGACCGACCATCTTCGCCAGATACGCACTACCGTAACCACCGTCGAAGCTGCCGACGTCCGCATCGGTCTGCTTGAACCGGGCATGCTCGCGGCTCGCGAGAGTCAGATCGCACACCACGTGCAGGCTGTGCCCGCCTCCTGCCGCCCAGCCGTTGACCAGGCAGATGACCACCTTGGGCATGAAGCGAATGAGGCGCTGCACCTCGAGGATGTGCAGGCGTCCGGCGCGGGCCTTGTCGACGGTGTCGGCCGTCTCCCCGTCGGCGTACTGGTAACCACTGCGACCGCGAATGCGCTGATCGCCACCGGAGCAGAACGCCCAGCCGCCGTCCTTGCTGCTCGGACCGTTGCCGGTGAGCAGCACCGTTCCCACGTCGGAGCTCACCCGTGCATGCTCGAGGGCGCGGTAGAGCTCGTCGACGGTGTGCGGCCGGAAAGCGTTGCGAATGTCGGGCCGATCGAACGCAACTCGCACGGTCGCGTCGGACACGTGGCGGTGGTACGTGATGTCGGTCAGGTCTTCGAAGCCGGGAACGGGACGCCACAGTGCGGGAGTGAAGGTCACGGGCGCCAGCTTAACGGTGGCTGGGGTTGACTCCGTGCCGAACGGTCGGTGCAGCTAGCGTGCAGTCATGACCGACCCGATCGAGCTCGACCGAGATTCCGACCCCGAATACGACCACCACGGCGGCTTCCCGCGTTTCGTGCCGGCGAAGGTGGGCCCGGAGTACGGGCAGTTGCTCGAGGCGCTGCGCACGGTGCAGGATCTCGCGGTGTCCACCTCGTCGCCTGCCGACGTGACCGCGGCGGCAGCGGACAAGGCCAGGGAACTGATCGAGCTGTTGAGTCCGCACGTGGTGGCCGAGGGGCGACAGACCGCCGGACGAGTTCCTCGGCTGCCCGGTCGCGGTTCGCTGCTGTTGCTGCCGTGGATCATCGAGAAGATCGACGCCGAGGGCGTGCGCAGCAGAGGCATGTTCCGTCGTTTCCACCTCGGTGGTAACTCCGCCGCGCACGGCGGCACTTTGCCGCTGCTGTTCGACGACCTCTTCGGCCTGATCCAGCACGCCTACGGCAGGCCCATCAGCCGGACGGCGTACCTGCACATCAACTACCGCAAGGTGACGCCGCTGAACACCGAGCTGGTCGTCGAGGGCGCGGTGGATCGGGTCGAGGGGCGCAAGACGTTCATCAACGCTCGGCTCACCGATCTCGACGGCACCCTGTTGGCCGACTGCGAGGCGTTGATGGTGCAGTTGCTCCCGGGGCAGCAATGATCCCCCCGATCGACGACATTCTGGACGGCGCGCACGTGCTCTCGATGCCCATGCGGACCAAGTTCCGCGGCATCACCACCCGCGAGGTGATGCTCGTTCGTGGGCCGGCCGGGTGGGGTGAATTCTCACCGTTCCCCGAATACGACGACGTCGAGTCGGCACCCTGGTTGGCGTCGGCGATCGAGGCAGCGTGGGACGGCCCGCCGAGCCCACTGCGTCGACGCATCCCGGTGAATGCGACGGTCCCCGCCGTGGCGGCCTCGGAGGTGGCATCGGTGCTGAGCCGATCTCCCGGGGCCGAGACCGCCAAGGTGAAGGTGGCCGAGAAGGGGCAGACGCTCGCCGACGACGTCGCCCGGGTCCGCGCGGTGCGCGAGCTGGTCCCGCGGGTTCGCGTCGACGCCAACGGAGGCTGGACCGTCGACGAGGCGGTAGCGGCGCTGACGGCCCTGACCGCCGACGGTCCGCTCGAGTACGCCGAGCAGCCGTGCGCCACCGTTGCCGAACTCGTCGAACTTCGTCGCCGGGCTCCAGGAGTTCGCGTGGCAGCGGACGAGAGCATTCGCCGAGCCGAGGATCCGATGAAGGTCGTCCGGGCAGGCGGAGCCGACATCGCGGTGCTCAAGGTCGCCCCGCTCGGTGGGATGCGCGCGGTGCTCGAGCTGGCCGGCGAGCTGGGGGAGTACGGCGTTCCGGTGGTGGTGTCGAGTGCTCTGGATTCGGCGGTGGGAATCTCGGCCGGTCTGGCCGCTGCCGCGGCGTTGCCGCACCTCGAATTCGCCTGCGGTCTGGGAACGGGCGCACTGTTCGTTCGAGACGTCGCACCTGCGCCGGAGGTGGTCGACGGAACGTACCCCGTCGGCAGCCTCGAACCCGACGCCCAGGCGCTGATCGAGCTCGATGCCGATGCCGATCGCACGCAGTGGTGGATCGAGCGAGTTCGGCGTTGCCACGCCCTTCTGCGGTAGTGTTGCGGCCGGTCCGCGACGGGGCCGCTGACACATCTGGGAGGAAGTTCGAAGTGGTTGCTGCACTCAAGGATTCGCTGCTCGACGAGTCGAAGGCCGACGCTCTGCGCGTCGACGTTCTGGCTCTGATCGATGCCGAGGTCGCGGACAAGAAGGGCGCGAGTGGCCTCGCGGTCAAGGGGGGATACGGCGCAGTGAAGAAGGTCGGGCCGTCGTACATCGACAGCGCGGTCTCGGCTCTGTGGCCCGATTTCGTCGACAAGCTCGACCCGTTCTGGCAGTCGTACAACGCTGCCCCGCAGGGCACGTTCGGTGACTATCTCGTCGCCAACGGCGACGCCGCATCGGACGCGCTGCTCTCGGTCACCGATGCACGCATCGAGGAGACCGACAAGTCCGTCGTCAAGAAGTTCTACGGCAGCCTGCGTGGCTCGGCGAAGAAGAACGTCATCGAGGCACTGCCTCGCGTGGGTGACCTGGTCGCCAAGCACGCCTGAGCGGCTTCGCCGCATGTAAGCAGAAACTCGTAGCCTGCTACGAGGTGGGAGTGGAGCCTGCGGAACGACCCAAGGGCTCCACGCTCACATGCGCGTAGCGCTCAATCGCTCCCAGTCGGCTTCCGTCTGATCCGCGTACAGCTGCGCGAAGCGGCACAGCGCCACCTCGAGGGCATCGGAATCACCCGCGTATCCCGAGATCATCGACGCGCCGCTGGTGCGCGCGTGACCCTTCGCCAGCAGACGGCCCACCACCCGTGCGTAGTCGACCAGCGCGGGTGCATCGATCGACGACAGGTCGATCGTCCCCTTCATGTTGCGGAACTGCCGCACGTAGTACTGCCGTCCGGCGATGGTCGTCCAGCCCAGTAGCGGATCGCTGACGGTCTGCAGATCCTGCTGATACTCGACGACGCGTTGCCCCTGATGGTCGTGCCAGGCCGATTCGCCGTGCACGTACGGTGCCAGCACCGAGCGTCTGGCCTGCTTGAGCTGGAGAAACACCACGTCGTCCTCGCTGGTGCCCTCGAGCAGAGCCACATACGCCCGCAGGCCGACGCTGCCGACGCCCACCACGCGGTGCGCCACGTCGATCAACGTGTATCCACCGAGCACTCGACGCCAGTGTGGGGTGAGGGTGAGCAGATACTCGTCCAGTCCGACGGCGAGAAGCTCCTCGTCCTTCGCCGAGATGCGCGTGGTGATCGGCGGCTCCTCGACGATTCTGCGTTTGCCCTCGTGCTTCTCGGTGAAACGCGGCAGAACGCGGTCACTGGTGCGTCGACGCGCCTTCTTGGTGGCGCGTTTGATCTCCTTGCGCAGCGAGCCTTCGGTGGCGTCACGCTGCAGCTTCTCGGCGGTCAGACGCTGGAACGAACGCGACATCAGCGGCTCGTCGGCAAGTCTGGCCACCTCGATGCGGTACGCGGACACACAGGCGGTGACGGCGTCACGGCACTGATCCTCGGTGCGGCCGTTCTGCCGCCCGGCCACCCAGATGCTCGCGGCGAGGCGTCGTAGATCCCACTCCCAGGCTCCCGGGTGGGCCTCGTCGAAGTCGTTGAGGTCGATGACGAGGTCACGTTCCGGTGAGGCGTAGAAACCGAAGTTGCCGAGGTGGGCGTCGCCGCTGATGACCGGGTTGATGCCGGTCGACGGCAGCATCGCCACGTCTCGGGCCATGACGATGGCCGTGCCGCGCAGAAAGCCGTAGGGGGACTCCACCATCCGCTCGAGGCGCGTCGGTATCAGCCACTCGATGCGGCCCTGGTGCGAGTAGTCGATCTGCTTGACCGGGTCGGGTCGATCCGGTGGTGCCGCCCAGTCACCCAGGGAGGCGATCGGAACCTTCTCGCGTAGGCGTCGACCCAGTTCGTAGCGCTCGGCGCGGGGGAGAGGACGGGCTCGCAGCGAGGCGAACGACGCGCCGTCCACCTCGACCGAGTCGGTGACGACCGTGTGACCTTTTCCCAAGCCGGACATGTGAGATGACACTAATCCAGTGCTATCCGGCGGCTTTACCGAACTTCCAGTATCCGGTGAAGCAGATGCTGGATTTCGGTACTGCGCGGTCGTTCACCAGGTATCTGCGCAGGCCCGTCGCCAGGCCCTGCTCGCCGGCCACGTAGACGTACGGGGTGCCGCCGGGAAGTTCGGCCTGCTGCACCTCGGTCAGTGCGGCCTCGCCGGGTTTGGCATGCCGGTCGGGTCGGACGATCCAGTTCAGCTCGACGCCCGGCGGCACGTCCTGATGCTGGATGTCTGCCTCGGTGGGGACTTCGACGAACGCCACGGCCCGCAGGTCCGCAGGCGAGGATCGCAGTATGCCGAGAATTGCAGGAGCAGCACTTTCGTCGCCGACGAGCAACTGCCACGAGGGTTCGGTGTCCGGGTTGTAGATGCGCCCCTCGTCGAGAATCGCGACTCGGTCTCCGGGTACGGCCTGCGCAGCCCACGACGACGCCGGACCTGCCTCGCCGTGTTCGCCGCCGTGTGCGACGAAGTCGACGTCGAGCTCCGCACCCTCGCTGAATCGGCCCTGGCCTGCGGGCCGGAAGTCGCGGACGGTGTAGTTGCGAACCACCGGTCTGGTGTCCTTGGAGAAGGTCAGATACTGGGCATACCAGAGTTTGGAGGTCGTGCTGGGTATGCGGGGTTCGCTCTGCCCCGGTTGCGGCAGGAACAGTCGAAACCACTGGTCGTAGCCCATGTACCGGTAGTCCGCGAGCGACTCGCCCCCGAGGGTGATTCTGACGAAACCGGGACTGACCTTCTCGGCGGCGAGGACGTGCAGACGGTAGAACGCCGGGTGATCGGGTTTGACGTACTTGGCCATGCCGGTGAGATTAGTGGACCCTAACTCCGAATGGGGTCGCGTCGATTCACTCGGGTCGATCTCGTCGGTAGTGCTGGACGACCTTCGCTCCCATCGGCACCGCGAACAGCATCATGAACACTCGGATCACCTGCGCTGCCACGACGAACGTGACGTTCGCTCCGGTCGATGCCGCGATCGCCAGTACCGCGTACACCCCACCCGGGGTGGTCGCGAGGTAGCCCTCGTATCCGCTGGTGCCCGTCGACGAGGCCAACCACAGCCCCAGCAACGCGCACCCGACGGTGACGGCGATGATGAGCAGCAACGCGGACGGCAGCACCCGCGAGATGGACTTCAGGCTCGCGACGGTGAATCGCAGACCCGCTTGCCACCCGATCACGATGTACGCCGCCCACAGCAGCAACGTGGGAACCGATGCGTCGAACGAGAACCCGAGGACATCGGCGCACGTGGCGATGATCAGTGGGCCCAGCAGTGCGGGGGCAGGAAAGCGCAGCGCACGCGCGAGCAGTACGCCGATCGCGCCGCAGACCAGCACGAAAACCAGGTCCACGTACAGCGGAGCTCCGGAATCGGCGATCGCGGTCGAGTGCCCTGGCTGCGCCCGGAACACCAGCGTCGCCACCAGCGGCAGGGTGGTGGTGACGAGAACGACCCGCAGGTACTGCACCACCGCAACGACGCGTTCGTCGCCGCCGAGTTCCTGGGCGATGGCCACCAGGCCCGACGCGCCGCCCGCGACCAGTGCCAGCGCACCGGTCAGTGAATCGATGTCCTTGCGCAGTCCCAGCAGCGCGCCCGCGGCGATGGACAACAGGAGCGTTCCGACGCATGCCAGCAGCACCGGCAACCACGCATCGCCCAGTGAGCCGAGTGTGTCTCGTTGCACCAGCGTCCCGATCTCGACGCCCAGCACCGCCTGAGCCGCCATGCCGAGCCGTCGCGGCAGCGGAGCGCGCTCGGTGCCCGTGGTCGGTGCCCAACCTGCGAGAGCGAAGACCACCCCCACCAGCAACGCGACGAACAGGGCTGCCGATGGAACCCCGAGGGCGTCCGCACCGACCGTCAGTCCGACGGTGACGAGAACCAGCAGCGACCAGCGAATCAAGAAGGGCGCTCGATTTCGCGAACCTCGGGCGGCAAGCCCCACTCGGTACGGCCGAGGCGGCTCAGCGGGGCGATGGCGTCGAACTCGGGGAGGCCGTCCTCGGCCAGATATTCGGGACGGACTGACAGAGCGACGACGGTGCCCATGACGACGAAGCAGTTACCCACTTCGACGACGCGATGCAGCGTCGCCTCGATGGCGATCGGAGCGGCGGCCACGCGCGGTGGTGTCACGACGGTGCTGGGCTCGCTCTCGATCCCGACGGCTTCGAATTCGCTGACGCCGTGGTCGAAGCTCGCCGAACTGCTGTTGACCTGATCCACCAACGGTGCCGTCGCCAGGTTCACGACGAACTCGCCCGTGGCCTCGATGTTGCGAAGACTGTCCTTGCGGGTCACCGAGGTGAACTGCACGACGGGCGGTACCACCGAGGACACCGTGAAGAAGCTGTAGGGGGCGAGGTTCGCCACACCGTCGGCGGAGACGGTGGAGATCCACGCGATGGGCCTGGGTACCACCGAAGCGGTCAGGAGCTGGTAGAAGCGACCGGGAGCGACCTCGTCGGGCCGAAAGACTGTACGCACACCTCAATACTGTCAAAGCCCGGTTGCGGCGGCTGACCGACGCATCTGACACTCTGGAAACTGTGAATCCGTCCACCGCACAGGCCACCGCAGTCGTCGACGAATTGGCGCGCAGCGGGATCCGAGACGTCGTGCTCTGTCCCGGCTCGCGGAACGCTCCGTTGGCGTTCGCGTTGCAGGAGGCGGACGTCGCCGGTCGTCTGCGGTTGCACATGCGGATCGACGAGCGAACCGCCGGCTTTCTGGCCATCGGGCTGAGCCTGGGCAGCGGTCAGCCCGTCCCTGTGGTGATGACGTCGGGAACCGCGGTCGCCAATCTGGGGCCTGCTGTCCTCGAAGCGAACTACGCACGCATTCCGCTGATCGTCATCAGCGCCAACCGCCCGTACGAGATGCTCGGGACCGGCGCGAACCAGACCATCGAGCAGCTCGGCCTGTTCGGATCTCAGGTCCGCGCGACGATCAGTCTCGGGCTCGCCGAGGAAGGGCCCAAGCAGAACAGTCAGTGGCGCAGTGCGGTCTCACGGGTCATCGCCGCAGCGCGCGGCGCACGCTCCGGCAACGCGGGCCCGGTGCACTTCGACATTCCGCTGCGTGAGCCGTTGGTGCCTGCGGTCGGAGACCCGGGTGCCCGTCCGGAGGGTCGGCCCGACGGAATGCCGTGGACCTCGACCACCCAGGCGACACTGGACGTTCCCGTCGAACTGGATCTGACGATCGACACCGTGGTCGTCTCCGGTCACGGCGGTGCCGTGCGTCCGGAGCTCGCCGGGCTGCCGACCGTCGCCGAGCCGACGGCGCCCCTGCACGGAATCCCGTTGCATCCCTTGGCTCTCGCGCAGTTGAAGCCGCGCCAGGCAGTCATCACCGGGCGGCCGACGCTGCATCGCCAGGTCTCGGCTCTGTTGGCCGACCCTGCGGTCGACGTCATCGCGCTGACCACCGGACCGCGCTGGCCCGACGTCTCCGGCAACGTCCTGGCCACCGGCACTCGGGCAGTCACCACCGGCGCGCCCGACCCTGCCTGGATCACGCGCTGCGCCGCTCTGTCCGAGAAGGCCGAACTGGCTGTGCACGAACAACTTCGAGAGCATCCCAAGCCGACGGGGCTGCACGTGGCCGACGTGGTGATGTCCGCGCTGCAGCCCGGAGACCAGCTGGTGCTCGGAGCCTCCAACCCCGTGCGCGACGCGGCCCTGGTGGCGACCCCGACCCCGGACGTGAAGGTTCTCTCCAACCGCGGCGTGGCCGGCATCGACGGCACCGTCTCGACGGCCATCGGTGCCGCGATGGCCGGAAAGCGCCGCACCATAGCGCTTCTGGGTGATCTGACATTTCTGCACGACGCGGCGGGCCTGCTCATCGGCACCGGTGAACCGCGTCCCGACGACCTGACGATCGTGGTCGCCAACGACGACGGCGGCGGCATCTTCGAGCTCCTCGAACAGGGCGACCCGCAGTACGCGGGGGTGTTCGAGAGAGTGTTCGGCACACCCCACGGCATGGATCTCGGCGCGCTGTGCGGTGCCTACCGTGTGGAGCATCGACTGGTCGATTTGGCCGATCTGGCAACCGAACTCACCGGCCGTGCCACGGGAATCAGAGTGCTGGAAGTGACCACCGAGCGATCGGGACTGCGGGATCTACACACAGCGATCAGGGCGCGGCTGTAACGCGTGGTAGGTCGTCAGCCTTTTTGCGCCGCAACCCATTCGAGGGTTTCGCCGGTTTCCTGATCGATCATGTCCTTGATCATCTTGTTGATCAGGTCCTCGATCTTGCCGCCGACGAGTGGAATCTTCACCGTCGATTCGCCCTTGACGATCAACTTCGCACCGGTTCCGTCGGGTCGAAGGGACAGCGTGCCGTTCACCTTGGCCGGTAGACCGGTGGTGCCGCCGATGAGGGTTCCCTCGGCATGGTCGCCCTCGAGCGGACCCCAGTGATCGGTGCGGGAGACGATCAGCTTGCCCTTGATGACCTTCGTGACGAAGCCGGGGAGTTCGGAGGTGCCGACCTCTTCGGTGATGTCGACCGTCAGACCGCCGTCCTCGTGCTTGGTCATTTCGTACCCGTCCGTCTTCTTCGCCTTGGCGAAACGGGCTGCCCACTGGGCCTCGCTGGTGAGTGCTGAGTGCACGTCGGCGGGGGGATTGGACGATTCGACGGTGAACTCGAAGCTGCGCGACATGAGTGCAGACGCTACCCGAGCGGCGTCGCGTCGGCTGCGAAGTAACCTGATCGCTGTGACCGCTACCGACAGAGCCAGCCGAACGCTGTACCGGACCCGGCTGGTCGTGCTCGTGGTCGCCGGCGCGATTTCGGTCCTCGCCGTGCTTCTGGTGGTCGGAGCCTGGCGCAACGACGTCACCATCGATTCCGACAAGGGCACCGCCACCGCCGAGGTGCTGTCCGCGGGCAAGTTGCGCTCGGCCGTCAGCTTCATCACCCCCGACGGCGTGACACACAACCCGGCGCTCGGCGTGCTGTACCCCACCAACCTCATCGCCGGTCAACGCATCGAGGTCGAGTACTACAAGGCAGACCCGGACGTCGAACTGGTGCGCGTCGCCGGCCGCGACGCTACCGTCGCTATCGTTCCGGCCGGGTCGGTCATCGTCGTCACCTGGCTGATCGCCGGGCCGGTGCTGTTCTGGTTACGACGCAAGGAGGCCCGGAATGCGTAATGCCAAGCAGTGGATCATCGCTGCCCTCGCCGCGGTGGCCGGGTTCGCGCTGGTGAACTTCGGCAACACTGCGTCCTCGATCGTGGTCTTGGTGCTCGCCGTTGGGTTCGTTCTCGCCCTGACGACGCCGGTGCTGTACCCCCGGTCCCTGTCCGACGACGCCTCGCGCACTCTGGCGACTCGGAATTCGGTGCCGTTGGTCTACTGGCGTCCTGGATGCATCTTCTGCCTGCGGTTGCGGGTAGCGCTGCTGCTGCGCGGAAAGAAAGCCGTGTGGGTGAACATCCGCAAGGATCCGGCAGGAGTGGAGCCTGCGGAACGACCATTCAACGCTGCGGCCGCGCGGGTTCGGTCGGTCAACGACGGCAACGAGACGGTCCCGACCGTGTTCGTGGGCTCCGAACACCGCACCAACCCCGATCCGTCGTGGGTGCTCGCGCAATTCGTGTGACGTTGGCCCACACGTAACGTTGTCCATACCTGGCCGACTGCGGGGCCGCCCACACTGAGGACCGTGCGAGTAGCCATCGTTGCGGAATCGTTCTTGCCCAACATGAACGGCGTCACCCACTCGGTGATCCGTGTCCTCGAACACCTCGACAAGACGGGGCACGACGCCATCGTCATCGCCCCGGACAATCCGTCCGGCCCCAGAGCCGCGACGTGGCACGACGACGTTCCGGTGCACCGGGTGCCGTCGATCATGGTCCCCAAGGTCAGTTCGCTGCCCGTCGGAGTGCCGGGCCTCGGCATGGTCTCGGCGATGCGCGCCTTCGCCCCCGACGTCGTCCATCTCGCGTCACCGTTCCTGCTCGGAGCAGGCGGTCTCGCCGCCGCCAACCGACTGGATGTGCCTGCTGTTGCCGTCTACCAGACCGATGTCGCCGGTTTCGCCGCCAGTTACGGCCTCGGCCTGACGTCCAAGGCCGCGTGGCGCTGGACGAGGAGACTGCACCGCGGCGCGGCCCGCACCCTGGCACCGTCCACCTCCGCCGTCGACGCACTGGAGCTGCACGGAATTCCGCGCGTGCACCGATGGGCCAGGGGAGTGGACGCCGTCCGCTTCGCACCCTCGGCCACGTCGCAGACGCTCAGAACCCAGTGGGGAGCGAACGAGAAGCTGATCGTCGGATTCGTCGGCAGGCTCGCCCCGGAGAAGCACGTCGAGCGGCTCGCCGTACTGGCCACCGACCCGTCGATCCAGTTGGTGATCGTCGGCGGCGGACCCGACACAGCGGCGTTGCAGACCCTGATGCCCGGCGCGATCTTCACCGGTCAACTCGGCGGCGACGAACTCGCTCGGGCCTACGCCAGCTTCGACATCTTCGTCCACCCCGGCGAACACGAAACCTTCTGCCAGGCAGTCCAAGAGGCCCTCTCCAGCGGCGTCCCCGTCATCGGACCCGACGCCGGGGGCCCGCGCGACCTGGTCTCGCACTGCCGCAACGGATACCTGCTGCCGGTCGACAAGTTCACCGAGCTGCTGCCCAGTGCCGTAGGTGCCCTCGCCGAACCCACCACCCGCGCACGATTCGGCGACGCGGCCCGCAAATCCGTTCTGCACCGAACCTGGCCCGCCATCTGCGACGAACTGATCTCGCACTACTACGACGTGCAAGGCATCACAGCGCCGCAGGCAGTGAACGTTGCTTGAGTAGTCTGGACCCTGTGGCCCAGACATCACGCGCAACCCTGGCAAAAGAGCCCCACGAGGTGGCGTCGATGTTCGACGGCGTCGCCCGTCGATACGACATCACCAACACCGTTCTCTCGTTCGGGCAGGACCGCAGTTGGCGCAAGCTCACTCGGCGAGCGTTGGATCTGAAACCCGGCGAGCGTGTTCTCGATCTTGCTGCAGGCACCGGTGTCTCCACCGTCGAACTCGGTCGCAGCGGAGCCTGGTGCGTGGCCACCGATTTCTCCAAGGGCATGTTGCAGGCCGGATTGCAGCGAGGTGTTCCGATGGTCGCAGGCGACGCGATGGCACTGCCCTACGCCGACGCCAGCTTCGATGCCGCCACCATCTCGTTCGGCCTCCGCAACGTCTCGGACTTCGATGCCGGACTGCGCGAGATCGCCCGCGTCACCAAGCCCGGCGGCAGGCTCGTCGTCTCGGAATTCTCCACGCCGGTGTTCGGTCCGTTCCGCACCGTGTACATGGAGTACCTGATGAAGGCGTTGCCGAAAGTCGCACGCGCGGTGAGCAGTAACCCCGACGCGTACGTCTACCTCGCCGAGTCCATCCGCGCTTGGCCGACGCAGGAACAGTTGGCGCAGCGCATCGCCGACGCCGGCTGGACCGACGTGCAGTGGCGCAACCTCACCGGCGGAATCGTCGCGCTGCACAAGGCAACTCGACCGTAGCGCGGTTCACGAGAACGGCGGCCGGGAATCGACTTTCAACGATCCGCTTCCCGATGCCCGCCACGTGCGCGCTACGAGGTCGCTGTCGGCCTCGGTGATGAGGTTGCCCATGCAGCGGACGGCAACTTTCATCAGCGCCCGCGAGCGCATGCCCACCGGTCCTGCAGCCGGTAGGAATCTCGGCACGGTCAACAGTCCGGCGAGGCGTCGGGCGATGGAGAAGGCCTGCCCGTAGTGCTCGCGCAGCAGGCTCGGCCACGCGTCGGTGAGGTCGGGGTGATCGAGCAGGTCGACGACCATGCGGCCGCCTTCGAGTCCGTAGTCGATGCCCTCGCCGTTGAGTGGGTTCACGCAGGCTGCGGCGTCACCGATGATGGCCCAGTTGGTGCCTGCGATGCCCGAGACCGCTCCGCCCATCGGCAGCAGCGCCGACGCCACCGAGCGCAGTTCCCCGCCGAGGTCCCATTCGCCGCGACGCTGGTGGGTGTAGAGGTCGAGAAGCGGGCGCAGCGCTCCGGGTGCAGGCCGCTTGGCGGTGGCCAAGGTGCCGACGCCGATGTTGATGGTCCCGTCGTTCAGCGGGAAGACCCAGCCGTAACCGGGCTGCAGAGTGCCTGCGGCGTCACGTAATTCGAGGTGTGAGCTGATCCATTCGTCGTCGCTGCGGCCCGAGTCGATGTAGGCGCGAGCCGCGACGCCGAATGCGGTGTCGCGATGCCACTGTCGCCCGAGTTGCTTGCCCAGAGTGGAACGGACACCGTCGGCGACGATCAGTGTGCGACAGGAGATCTCGTGGGCTCCGGTTGCGGTCTGGAGTGTGACAGAACGGACCGAATTGCCGTCGCGGGTGACGGCGACAGCCTTGGCTCCCTCGGCCATGACGGCCCCGGATTCGACCGCGACGACGCGAATCCTGTCGTCCAATTCGGTTCTGGGGACGGCACTTCCGATGGTCGGCAGCGATCTGCTCGGCCACTCGAGTTGTAGTTCCTGGCCGAATCCGCTCAGTCGCAGTCCCCGGTTGCGCGCCTTGCCGCGCACCCACTCGCCCAGACCCAACTGATCGAGCTCGGCGACGGCACGTGGCGTCAACCCGTCACCGCACGTCTTGTCGCGGGGAAAGACTGCCGCGTCGGCCAGGGCGACGTCGCGGCCGGATCGCGCGGCCCATGCCGCAGCGGACGATCCTGCGGGGCCCGCGCCCACGACCAGAACGTCGGTCGCGGTGGGTGGGACGGGGTGGGGGGTGCTCACGAGTTCCAGTATCCCGACCGGAGCGACTCGGTGCCGTGAAGGGGCTCCGGTTAACGCCGTGTGAACGCTTGTTTCATAGATTCAGAATCTATGGACGGATCGTTCATGGCGGGTCTAGCGTCTCTCACGTGCACCAACCGATCCTCCTCCTCGACTTCGACGGCACCGTCTGCCTCGGTGACGACCCGGTCTGGGCCTACGCAGACGCGGTGGCCGAATCTCTCGACCGCATCTCCGCCGCAACTCTCCGTGCCGGGTTGACGGCTTTCCTGGACCGCGGCGCGGGGGAGTACCTCGACGGCTACTCCGCCGTCCAGCAGCTGTCGGTGGGAGTGGACGCTGCTGTTCTCGCCGCCGCATACGCGCAGTCCCGCGAGCGCCTCGCCGCAGGTGAGCTCGAGGTGTGGGCACCGGCCGGGCTCGCGGATTTTCTCGATCTCGTCCGCGCCGACGTGGTTGTGGCCACCAATGCCCCGCGGCGCGGCGTGATCGAAACCCTCGACCGGCTCGGTCTGACCGCGGCTGTCGATCATGTCGTCACCGATGCAGGCAAGCCCGAGAAGATGCCCGCGCTGGTGGACTCGCTACTGGGCGCGCGATCACCCCATCTGTTGGCCAGTGTCGGCGACATCTGGCGCAACGACCTCGACGCACCGCATCGGCGCGGTGCCGTCACCGCTTACATCGACCGCCACGGTCACCCCCGCCCTGAAGCGACGTTCTCCGCCTCGTCGTTTCCGGCGTTGTACGACGAACTTCTCGAATGGTCGACCGATCCAGCAGCATTCGCACTCACCCACGAAGGACAGTCATGAGAATCCGCACTCCCTTGCTCGCGGTGGTTGCCACCGGACTGCTCGCCGCCTCGCTCGCCGGATGCGGAGCCCGCGACGAGTCCACCACCGAATCCTCGGCTGCGTCGCCCTGTACCGGGTCCAGCTCGGCAGATGCAGCCGACCCGTCGGAGCTGACGCTGGCACTCGTCCCCTCGGGCGACGCCAACAAGCTCGTCGAAACCGTCAAGCCGCTGCAGGACGCGCTCACCGAGCGCCTCGGCATCCCGGTCCGCGGCGTCATCACACAGGACTACCAGGCGGCGGTGGAGGCCATCGGTGCCAACCAAGCCCAGATCGGCATGCTGCCGCCGCTGCAGATGGTGCAGGCCTGCAACAAGTACGGGGCCGAGCCGGCTCTGCAGACCGTGCGCAAGGGCAAGACCACCTACGCCGCGCAGTTCTACACCAACAACCCCGACAAGTACTGCGACGACGCTCCCGTCACCGGAGCCAACGGCCTGCTGTACTGCAACGGAACCGAAAGCGGCACGGGTCCGGCCGGATTGGACTCGCTGAGCAAGATGAACGGTGCCAAGACCGTCATGCTGCAGTCCGCGTCCTCGGCCGGATTCGTCTTCCCCTCCGCCGCATTGAAAGAGGCCGGTATCGACTCCACCACCGATCTGGACCTGACCCAGGTCACCTCGCACCCGGCGGCAGTGCTGTCGGTGAACAACGGCGACGACGAAGTGGGCGTGTCGTTCTGGGACGCCCGCGAGACCGTCGTCGCCGACACCCCCGATGTGGCGAAGAACCTGGTGGTGTTCGCACTGACCAACGAGATCCCCAACGACGGCGTCTCGATCAGCAGTTCGCTGAGCCCTGATCTGCAGCAGCGCATCTCGGACGCGATGGAGGACTACGCGTCCACCCCCGAGGGCGTCGAGGCCCTCACGGCGATCTACCAGATCACCGGTCTCGACAAGGCGGACCCTGCAGCGCTGCAGCAGGCGCAGACCGAGGCGGACACTATCGGCCTGGGGAACTGATCGAATGAGCGGCGACGGCATCGCATTCGACAACGTCTCGGTTACCTACGCGGGCGGCCACACCGCGCTCGACGGAGTGACTCTCGATATTCCGGCGGGTCAGATGGTTGCCGTCGTCGGCTTGTCCGGGGCAGGAAAGTCCACGTTGATCCGCACCATCAACGGCCTCGTGCCGGTCACCTCCGGCACCGTGACCGTCGGTGATCGCGCCGTGAACAATCTGAGCAGCAAAGGGTTACGCGATCTGCGCGGAGACGTCGGAATGATCTTCCAGGGCTTCAACCTCGCCAAGCGCACCAGCGTGCTGAACAACGTGATGATGGGCCGGCTGCACAGCTCGCCGATGTGGCGAACCCTGCTCGGTGCCTGGTCCGCGGAAGACACCGAACTGGGCATGCAGGCGCTCGAGCGAGTCGAGATAGTCGGCAAGGCCTACGCGAAGGCGTCGTCCCTCTCCGGCGGTCAGCAGCAACGGGTCGCCATCGCCCGGGCACTGGCACAACAACCGCGAGTGATCCTCGCGGACGAACCGGTGGCCTCGCTCGATCCGCCGACGTCGCACGTCGTCATGCGAGACCTGCAGCGCATCAACGCAGAACTCGGCATCACCGTGGTGGTCAACCTGCACTTCCTCGATCTCGCCCGCCGCTACGGCGACCGGCTGATCGGGTTGCGCGACGGCAAGGTGGTGTTCGACGGCCATGGCCGCGACGCCGACGAATCGGTGTTCGAGAGCATCTACGGCCGCTCGCTGACCGCCGAGGACGTGCTGGAAGCCAAGGCAGAGCTGTGAGCGCTTCTGTTTCCACTCGGCCGGTGAAGCCGCGTTCGGCATGGAAAACCGTTGTGACACTTGCCGTCATCGGACTGATCACCGTCTGGGCGGGCGTCGGTGTCGGTGCCGACCTGGGTGACATCATCGACAACTGGGGCAACGCCACCGGCAAGCTGATCCAGTTGATGCAGCCGGACTACTGGTTCTTCCCCGAGACCGTCGACGCCATCCTCGAGACCCTGCAGATGGCCGTCATCGCGACCGCCATCGGTGCCGCGATCTCCTTTCCGCTCAGCTTCGCGGCCTCACGCGTGACCAACCCGAATCGGCCGCTCCTGACGGTCGTGCGCGGAATCATGAATGTCGTTCGCGCCGTACCTGATCTGTTGTACGCAGCGGTGTTGGTCGCGGTGGTCGGGACGGGAGCGCTGTCGGGAATTCTGGCGCTGATCGTGTTCAACGTCGGCATCATCGTCAAGCTCGTCTCCGAGGCACTCGACTCCGTCGATCGCGGTCCGCAGGAAGCGGCCCTCGCTGCCGGAGGCACCTGGATTGCGGCCGATCGCAGTGCTGTTGCGCCGCAGATCTTTCCGGCGTTCGTCTCGCAGAGTCTCTACACGTTGGAGCTGAACGTCCGAGCCTCGGCGGTCATCGGACTCGTCGGCGCAGGTGGCCTCGGCATGCTCATCGACAACGTCCGCACCTTCTACAAGTATCACCAGCTCAGCCTCATCATCCTCGAGATTCTCGTCATCGTCCTGGCGCTGGAACTGATCTCGTCCTGGGCCCGTCGAAAGTTGGTCGGATGAGCGTCATCGACCGCACCACCCGTGCCACTCCGGCCCGGCCGCGCAAACCACGCAACCCCCTGCGCACCGCCGTGTGGGTAGGCATCCTCGCCGTGTTCGCACTGTCGTTGTACGGCATCGAGATTCGCTGGGACAGATTGCTCGACCTGCCACAGAACCTGGTGCGCTACGCCGGCCTGATGTTCGCGCCACCGGACGTGTCCGCACTCGGCAAGGCCGTCTCGGCCACCATCGAATCGGTGCAGATGGCCTGGTTCGGAACGGTGCTCGGCATCGTCGTGTCGTTTCCGCTGAGCTTCCTCGCAGCCGCGAACATCGGGCCGCTCTGGCTGCGATGGCCGCTGCGCATCGTGTTCGCCGTCATTCGTGCAGTCCCCGAGGTCGTCATTGCCATCCTCATTCTGTCCGTCACCGGGCTGACCGCGTTCACCGGCGCACTCGCGATCGCCATCGGCTCGGTCGGCACTCTCGGCAAGTGGGGCTACGAGGCCATCGAAGGCGCGGAGAAAGGTCCGATCGAAGCGGCCCGAGCGGCAGGCGGCTCGACGGCCCAGATCGTGCGGTGGGGACTGTGGACCGACGTCGCACCCGAGGTGTTCGCCTTCTGGCTCTATCGCTTCGAGATCAACGTCCGCGCATCGGCCATCCTCGGTCTGATCGGTGCAGGCGGCATCGGCAGCATGTTGGTGGACAACGTGCAGTACCGCCAGTGGGGCGCGGTCGGCATGCTGCTGATCGTCGTCGTGGTCATCACCGTGCTCATCGACCAGGTCTCCGGTCAGGTGCGTCGACGCATCATCGACGGGAGCTGGGGATGGCAGAGAAAAGTATGAGCAAGATATGAGCATGGATCTCGCGCCCGGTGGAGTCGTGCCGCACATCCGATCGATCATTCCGTCGTTGCTGCCGGCCGAGCGGGCCGTCGCCGAGGTGTTTCTCCGACGTCCCGCCGACATCGTCGAGATGTCCTCGCAGCAGGTCGCCGACGCGGCCGGGGCGTCACGGGCGTCGGTGGTGCGTACCTGTCAGAGTCTCGGCTTCGGTGGTTATCAGCAGCTGCGAGTCTTGCTCGCGCGCGATGCGGCCCGGGCGTTGCCCGCGCAGGAGCGGTCGGCGGACGGTCCGTTCGCGATCGTGACGGAGACCTTCGCCCATGTCGGAGATTCCATCGCGGCGATGACGGCACTGTTGACCACCGAGGATGTCACTCGCGCGGTGGCTGCGCTCGCCGGTGCCGAGTCCGTCGTGGTCATCGGCAACGGACTCTCGGCCGCGTTGGCCGCCGATACCGATGCCAGGATGCGTTCGGTCGGCCTGCGCTCGCACGCACCGACCGACTCGATCGCGCAGCAGGTCGCCGTCCGGCTTCTCACCGATCGCGATGTGGCCCTGATCATCAGCGGATCGGGTGCCACGAGTGCATCGACCAAGGCCGCTCAGGCCGCTCGGGATCGGGGAGCCACCGTGGTCTCGGTGACGTCCTTTGCTCGCTCGACCCTGGCGGCCGCGTCGGACATCGCACTGGTGGTGGGCATGCGCGACCTCAGCTTCCAGCGCGAACTCGCCGTCACCAGCCGGATTCCGCACGTGATCCTGCTCGAAGGTCTGATGGCCGCTCTGACGGACGCCTTGGGTGACAGAGCGTCGGCAGCGATGGCCGCGACGCTGGAAGTCATCTCCGGCAACCTCGGTGAGTGAAGCGTCACCTGTGGTCGGTGACACCGTCGCACCGGTGTGCACGCTAGGTTCACTACGGTAGAAGGCGAGCAGCGGCGCTGAAGTCGCTGCTGCCGGCATGTCGACGACAGGACAGGGACCAACATCGTGAGTACAGACGACGCTGCCGTAGCAACGGTCGTTGCCGGAGTCGACCTGGGTGACCCGGAGCTCGCGCGATCCGTCGCCGACGGCCTCGCACGCGTCGAAGAGCTGATGATCAGTGAGCTCTCCGATGGTGAGGAGTTTCTCACCGAGGCTGCGTTGCACCTGGCCAAGGCCGGCGGAAAACGATTCCGGCCCCTGTTCACCGTGCTCACCGGCCAGCTGGGACCGTCGCCGACCGATCCGGCGATCGTCACCGCGGCCACGGTTGTCGAACTGGTCCACCTGGCGACGCTCTATCACGACGACGTCATGGACGAGGCGTCGATGCGTCGAGGTGCCGAGAGCGCGAACTCACGCTGGGGTAACAGTGTGGCGATCCTCGCGGGCGACTACCTGTTCGCGCACGCGTCTCGTCTGGTGTCCACCCTTGGACCCGACGCCGTGCGCATCATCGCCGAGACCTTCGCAGAACTCGTCACCGGTCAGATGCGCGAGACCATCGGAGCCAAGAGCACCGACGATCCCGTCGCGCACTATCTGAAGGTCGTGTGGGAGAAGACCGGTTCGCTCATCGCATCGTGTGGACGCTTCGGCGGAACCTTCAGCGGCGGCGATGCCGAGCACGTGGGACGACTCGAGCGCCTGGGCGACGCGGTCGGTACCGCCTTCCAGATCTCCGACGACATCATCGACATCTCCTCGGCCACCGAGCAGTCCGGCAAGACTCCCGGCACCGACCTGCGGGAGGGCGTACACACTCTGCCGGTGCTCTTCGCGCTGCGCGAGGACGGTGCCGACGGCGATCGACTGCGCGAGATCCTCGCCGGTCCGGTCACCGAGGACGCTCTGGTCACCGAGGCTCTCGAGCTGCTGCAGCGGTCACCGGGAATGATCTCGGCCAAGAGGACACTCGGCGAATACGCCGCTCGGGCACACGCAGAACTCGCACTGCTGCCGCAGGGACCGGCCAACGATGCGCTCGGCCGGTTGGTGGATTACACCGTCGAACGCGTGGGCTGACGACCGGGAACTGCCGGTCGGGGTGTTTTCGTTGATCGGGTAGTAGCACCCGGTACGAGGAGGCACTTCGGACATGAACGGTTACGCGAACGGCGCAAAGACATTCGGCCTGCTGGTCGGGATGTCGGCGCTCATCGTCTTCATCGGCTCGCTGTTCGGTAACGCGACCATTCTGATCGGCTCGATCGTCCTGGCGGTTGGCGTCAACGGTTACGCGTACTTCAACAGCGCGAAGATGGCCCTGCGATCGATGCACGCGGTGCCGGTGAGCGAACTCGAGCAACCGGCGATGTATCGGATCGTGCGGGAGTTGGCGACGACGGCTCATCAGCCGATGCCTGCGCTGTACGTCAGCCCCACCAACAACCCCAACGCGTTCGCCACCGGACGCAATCCGCGCAACGCCGCGGTGTGCTGCACCGAGGGCATCCTGCGCATTCTCGACGAGCGTGAACTACGAGCGGTGCTCGGTCACGAGCTCTCGCACGTCTACAACCGCGACATTCTGATCTCGTCGGTTGCCGGGGCGATGGCTGCCGTCATTTCGGGCCTGGCCAACCTGGCCTTCTTCGCCAACGTATTCGGCGGACGCGGCAACGGAGGCGCGAACCCGATCGCGCTGCTGCTGGTGTCGATGCTGGGGCCCATTGCGGCCACCCTGGTACGGCTGGCGGTCTCTCGTTCGCGTGAGTATCAGGCAGATCAGTCGGGGGCCGAGCTGACCGGAGATCCGCTGGCGCTGGCCTCGGCGCTCCGCAAACTCGAGCGGGGCGTGCAGTTGGCACCGTTGCCGCCCGAGCCACGATTGGCAGCCGAGTCGCATCTGATGATCGCCAATCCGTTCCGCATCGGCGACAAGGCGGGTCGACTGTTCGCCACCCACCCGCCGATGGCCGACCGCATCGAGCGACTCGAGCGGATGGCAGGCCACCGGCCGTACTGACGGAGCCTGCGGGAACGACCCATGTGAGCAGAAATTCGTAGCCTGCTACGAATTTCCGCTCACGTGCGGCGAAGCCGCTCTAGCGGTAGTTGACGAACTGCAGTGCGATTCCGAAGTCCTCGTTCTTGAGCAGCTGCTGGATGGCTTGCAGGTCGTCGCGCTTCTTGCTGCTCACGCGCAGTTCGTCGCCCTGGATCTGGGCCTTGACGCCCTTGGGGCCGTCGTCGCGGATCTTCTTGGTGATCTTCTTGGCGTTCTCGGTGGTGATGCCCTGCACGAGCTTGCCGGTGACCTTGTAGACCTTGCCGGACGCGGCCGGATCGTTGGCTTCGAACGCCTTGAGGGAGACATCGCGTCGGATGAGCTTCTCCTTGAACACGTCGAGGGCGGCCTTGACCTTCTCCTCGGATTCGGAGGTGATCACGATGGTCTCGGACTCGCCGCTGCCGGACCATTCGATGCTGGTGTCCGATCCTCGGAAGTCGAAGCGGGTCGCCAGCTCCTTCGCGGCCTGTCCGAGAGCGTTGTCCACTTCCTGTCGGTCGACCTTGCTCACTACGTCGAAGGACGAATCAGCCACTTCTCACACTCTCCAGTCGAATCGAAATGTTGTTTGGCGGTGGTGTCGGTCCACATCCCGCAGGGACTTTATCGGCCCGCTACCGACCGTATCCACCCGGTTTGCGTTCCGGGGGGACGTTCGTTGTATTCTTCTCACCGCGCCGAAGAGCAGTACGGGCTTCGATCGCATCACGGCAGATTGCCCGAGCGGCCAATGGGAGCGGACTGTAAATCCGTCGGCTTATGCCTACGTAGGTTCGAATCCTACATCTGCCACACCTGGAACCCCGGCGAGGATTTTCCTCGCTGGGGTTTCCATGTGAAGAGGGACATGTTGGGCTCGCTGACCACGCAATTTGGTACTGGGCGCTCCGAATGTGTAACCTCTTGAAGGCTTCAGCGCACGGCAACATGCGTAGTTGCTCGCCCCCTTAGCTCAGTCGGTAGAGCGTTTCCATGGTAAGGAAAAGGTCAACGGTTCGATTCCGTTAGGGGGCTCGCTGGATTGGATGGCTCGACGTCGCGTTCCCCGCGTGGGATGGTGGACGGTGAGCACCTGAGGCGGTGTAGCTCAGTTGGTAGAGCAAACGACTCATAATCGTTGCGTCGCCGGTTCAAGTCCGGTCACCGCTACACAGTAGGCAAGCACGACCCGTAGCACTCATGAACAGTCCTGATTGACCCTGATCAGATTTACCCGAAAGTAGGCGTCCAGTGGCCTCCTCCACCGATGTGCGGCCCAAGATCACCTTGGCCTGCGAGGTTTGCAAGCACCGCAACTACATCACGAAGAAGAACCGTCGGAACGATCCCGACCGCATCGAGCTGAAGAAGTTCTGCTCCAACTGCGGCACGCATCGGGCTCACCGCGAATCTCGCTAGTTCCGCTCGGCTCGCTGGTCGCAGATCCGTTCACCAGTCGGCGCCCGGCGTTAGGACACACTTCTCCCCCTAACGGCTCTTGCGTCCAGGGTAGAAAAGGTTGTCTTTCCGTGTCACAAGCTCAGCACGACGTCCCGGCCATGGATGCGTCCGCTCACGCGGCGTCCATGGTCGGTTCTCATTTCCGCGTCGACGACTTCTACGAGGTCGGCCGCGAGAAGGTTCGTGAGTATGCGCGTGCCGTCCAGGATTTTCATCCCGCGCATCACGACGAGGACGCAGCGAAGGGCCTCGGCTACGACGGTCTCATCGCGCCCTTGACCTTCGTGTCGCTGCTCGGAATCATGTCGCAGACCCGGATGTTGCAAGAGGTCATCACGGGATACGACCCGAGTCAGATTCTGCAGACCGATCAGAGGCTGGAATTCCATCGCCCGCTCCAGGTGGGCGATCGAATCTTCTGCGACGTGTATCTCGAGTCGTTCCGGCAGATGAGCGGCAGCGACATCATGACCACCAAGAACATCATCACCGATCAGAACGGCGATCTCGTTCAGACGACCTGGACGACCATCGTGGCGCGTACCGGCGGTGAGATCGACGAGAACATCGCCCATGCGGTGAAGGAAGTGATCAGGCATGGCGCTTCGTAACTTCGACGACGTGTCGGTCGGCGACGAGCTTCCCGAGCGCGTCGTTTCGCTCACCCGCGGTGACCTGGTGAACTATGCGGGCGTGTCCGGCGATCCCAACCCGATCCACTGGAGCGACGAAGTCGTCGAATTGGCCGGATTGGACGACGTCATCGCTCACGGGATGTTGACGATGGGTCTCGGTGCCGGTTTCGTCACCTCGTGGCTCGGCGACCCGGGTGCGGTCACCGAGTACAACGTGCGCTTCACCAGTGCGGTGCTCGTCCCGGTCGATTCGCCTGCGTCGGTGGAGTTCACCGGCAAGATCAAGGCAACCGACGCCGAGACGCGAACCGCGACCGTCGCCATCGTCGCCAAGTCCGCCGGCAAGAAGATCTTCGGGCGAGCCACCGCAACGGTGCGCTTGGCCTGAGCACGGGTCGGTCCGGTCGAGCTCGTTCACGGCCGGGACGACGGGATTTATCTGTTCCGAAGGGTGTGCAGTACACTGAGATTTCTGGGGTAATTCGGCGCTCTGCGCTGCCCGCGTCCTCTTCCAGAGGTAGTGCGGCAGCGACCGGCCGAATGGACACCAGAGCGGCCGAGAAGTTTCGGCCGAAGGGGCGTAGCTCAATTGGTAGAGCAACGGTCTCCAAAACCGTAGGTTGCAGGTTCAAGTCCTGTCGCCCCTGCCCAAGGTGTCAGCAACTGAGAGGAACGACGTGAGCGAGGAGCGCGGTAAGCGCGACGGTCGATCGGAGGAGTTCGAGAACTCTTCGGCTTCAGACGACGTCGCACCTGGCTCCGAGGGCCGTCCTTCCGATGCTGACACCACTGCCGGTGAATCCGCTGCAGACGCCGTGGTGCCCACCGGCAAGCGATCGACCAGCAGGTCCCGCGGCAGCGCTGCGGGCGTGTCGATGTCCAAGGCTCCGGCCGCGACCACCACGCCGGCGAAGGTCAAGACCGGTAGGACGCGATCGGGCAACGTCAAAGCCGACAAGCGGCCGAACGTGTTTCTGCGTCTGTTGCAGTTCTTCCGTGAGGTCGTCGCCGAGCTTCGCAAGGTCATCTGGCCGAACAAGAAGCAGATGGTCACCTACACCACCGTCGTGCTCGTCTTCCTGACGTTCATGGTCGCGTACATCAGTGGCCTCGACGTGCTCTTCATCCAGGGCGTCGGCTGGCTGTTCGGCTGACCGATCGCAGCTGCGTGACCCATCGACGATCGAACCGAGCAGGAAACTAGAGAAAGGGTGCTGACGTGAGCACGCCGCACAACGACGCCACCGAAGTGGCCGCATTCGACGCCGATGTCGAGGCGACCAAGCAGGGCCTCGAAGCGGAGCAGGCCGCTCAGGACCGCGAGACCGACGAAGCAATCAAGGCCGATGTCGCCGCTGCCGCCGGTGAGGATGTCCCCGCCGAAGACGGCGAGACTGCCGACGCAGATGTGACAGCCGAGCCCGAGGATCCCGTTGCCGAGATGAAGGCGGCTCTGCGCCGCGCTCCCGGTGACTGGTACGTCATCCACTCGTATGCCGGATACGAGAACAAGGTCAAGGCGAACCTCGAGACCCGCGTGCAGAACCTCGACGTCGGTGACTACATCTTCCAGGTGGAAGTTCCCACCGAAGAGGTCACCGAGATCAAGAACGGTCAGCGCAAGCAGGTCAACCGCAAGGTTCTGCCCGGCTACATCCTCGTTCGCATGGAGCTCAACGACGAGTCCTGGGGAGCGGTCCGCAACACCCCGGGCGTCACCGGCTTCGTCGGTGCCACTTCGCGGCCGTCACCGTTGACCATCAACGAGGTCGTCAAGTTCTTGATGCCGCAGGAAGGTGCCAAGAAGGACGCGAAAGCGACCGCAGGCGCAACCGATCAGGGCGGCGACACCACGTCGAAGCCGGCCATCGAGGTCGACTTCGAGGTCGGCGAGTCGGTCACCGTCATGGACGGCCCGTTCGCCACCCTCCCCGCCAGCATCAGCGAGGTCAACGCCGAGCAGCAGAAGCTCAAGGTGCTGGTATCGATCTTCGGCCGTGAGACACCGGTCGAGCTCGGCTTCACGCAGGTCTCCAAGATCTAGTAGCCGAGCACACAGACTTGCAGTAGCAACCGCAAGAAACCCGAGCGAATACAAGGAAAAAGAAATGCCCCCGAAGAAGAAGAAGCTAGCCGGGATCATCAAGCTTCAGATCCAGGCCGGTGCCGCCAACCCGGCACCGCCCGTCGGCCCCGCGCTGGGCCAGCACGGCGTCAACATCATGGAGTTCTGCAAGGCGTACAACGCCGCGACCGAGTCGCAGCGCGGCAACGTCGTGCCGGTCGAGATCTCGGTCTACGAAGACCGCACGTTCGACTTCAAGCTGAAGACTCCCCCCGCTGCCAAGCTGCTGCTCAAGGCCGCAGGCGTGGCGAAGGGTTCCGGCGAGCCGCACAAGACCAAGGTCGCCAAGGTGACCATGGACCAGGTGCGCGAGATCGCCAAGACCAAGCAGGAAGACCTCAACGCCAACGACATCGATCAGGCCGCGAAGATCATCGCCGGCACTGCTCGCTCGATGGGCATCACCGTCGAAGGCTGATTCTCAGCCGTCAAGCAAGACACGTGGGAGAGCCGGCCAGGCTCGTCAACCACACTGAACTCGAACGAAGGACAGTAAGACATGGCAAAGCGCAGCAAGGCCTACCTCGAGCAGGCCGCAAAGATCGACCAGGACAACCTCTACTCGCCTCTCGAAGCCGCGAAGCTGGCCAAGGAGACCGCGTCGAGCAAGTTCGACCCCACCGTCGAGGTCGCAGTGCGTCTCGGCGTCGACCCTCGCAAGGCCGACCAGATGGTGCGCGGCACCGTCAACCTTCCCCACGGCACCGGCAAGACCGCTCGGGTTATTGTTTTCGCCGCTGGTGAGAAGGCTGCAGAGGCCGAGGCAGCAGGAGCCGACGTCGTCGGCGCAGAAGATCTGATCGAGCGCATCCAGGGCGGATTCCTGGACTTCGACGCCGCGATCGCCACCCCGGATCAGATGGCCAAGGTCGGCCGTATCGCCCGTGTCCTCGGACCGCGTGGCCTGATGCCGAACCCGAAGACGGGCACGGTCACCAACGATGTGACCAAGGCCGTCAACGACATCAAGGGCGGCAAGATCAACTTCCGCGTCGACAAGCAGGCCAACCTGCACTTCGTCATCGGCAAGGCCTCGTTCGACGAGACCAAGCTGGTGGAGAACTACGGCGCTGCGCTGGACGAGATCCTGCGTGCGAAGCCGTCGTCGGCCAAGGGTCGTTACGTCAAGAAGGTCACCGTCTCGACCACCACCGGACCCGGCGTCCAGGTCGATCCGAACCGCACGCGCAACCTCCTCGAGGACGACGCGAACGCGTAAATCAGTTCAGCATCATCACGAAGGCCGGCACCGATTCATCGGGTGCCGGCCTTCGTTGCGTGATGAGGTCCGTGGTGCTACGCAGCTCGCGCGAAATTGGCCAGGATGATCCCGGCGATGCGGTCCAGCAGTGCTGCGGGCAGGTCGTGGGCCATGCCGTCGATCAGCGTCAACTCGGCCCCGGGGACGGCACGGGCGATGGCCTTGCCTCCCGACGGTCGCACCAGTTTGTCCGCGGTGCCGTGGATGACCGTGGTGGGTGCGGTGATTTTCTTCGTGTACGGCCGCAGACTGCCGGTGCCGGTGATGGCGGCCATCTGCCGGACTACACCGGACGGGTTGTAGTTCCGCTCGTACATCACCTGTGCGATCTCGAGCTGCTCTTCCGGCGGAGTGCGGTAGCCGGGGGAGCCGATCGCGGCGAGCGTCTTCGCCGAGTGCGCGATGATCTCGTCCTTGGTGGCGTCCTTCCCGACGCCGCCGATGAGCGGCAGCAGCGCGCGTGGGTCGGGTGGCGGTAGAAACGGCTCGTTGGTGCTCGAGAAGAGGATGCCCACAGACTTCGTTCGGTCGGGATAACTTCCGGCGAACACCTGGGTGATCATTCCGCCCATGGAGGCACCGACGACGTGCGCCGAGTCGATGTCGAGATGGTCCAGCACGCCGACGGCGTCGGCCGCCATGTCCGTGATCGTGTACGGCACGTCCGAGGACATCCCGAACTCGTGCCGGATCAGCCGAAGGATCTGGGAACCTCGTACCTTCTGCCCGGTCATCTTGGTGGACAACCCGATATCGCGGTTGTCGATGCGGATCACCCGGTAGCCGGCGTCGACGAGACGGGTGCAGAAGTCCATGGGCCACAACGTCAATTGCGCGGACAGGCCCATGATGAGCAGCACTGCGGGATCGTCGGTCGACCCCATGTCCTCGTATGCGATCTCGACGGAGTTCGTCGGCGCGACACCTTGTTCGATTCTCATGGTCTCGTTCCTACCAGCCTGGCTCACCGAGTACCGGCACCACCAGGTAGCTCGGATCGTCCGGGTCGATGTCGATGTCCTGTCGGCGCAGACGCGTACGCACCAGATCCGGCAGAATCGGGATGAACCGCGGTGTGTCGGTGGCGAATACGCTCACGCGGAGGCGGTGGCCGGATGCGATGACGGCTTCGGTGGTGAGGATGTCGATGTCGAGTTCGATGGGTCTGCCGACGGGCACCGGGAGCAGCGCTGCCTCGGTGAGCGGATGGTACGGGCGGGTGTAATCGCCGTTCGGAGCGAACAGTGAGCGTTCGTCGTCGACGGCACGGCGTGAGGCGAGCAGGGCACCGTTGCTCAGCACGATCGACCGGCCGCTCGGGGAGACGTCGCAGACCATGACGGCCCACATCGCTTCCGGCGCATGGCAGACGACGCGCACATGCAGATTCATGGGGCCGGACAGCACGGTGTCCGACTCGGCAGGCGCGGTGGTGAAGGTGACTGCGCCGCCCTCGGCGAATCGATTGTCGTAGGTGAAGCCGCCGCCCAGGACTGCCGTCACACCGGCGAGAACCTGTGTGGTGTCCCGAGATACGACGGCTCGCAGCGAGGGGCGCACCGTCAGGACATCGGACTCGGCGCTCGGCAGGCCGGTGAGGCTGCCGTCGGCGACGGCGTGGGGCGCGGTGCCCGATGCCGCTGCCGACAGGTAGAGCCGGCGCGGTTGCGCCTGGGGAGCCGGAAAGCGCCCGTGCGCAGTCCAATTGCCGCCCTGCTGACGCAGGGTGACGGGGCCGTAGTTCTCGATTCCGTTGTCGACGTCGCGCAGCCACTTGTCGAACCAAGCGCGTTCGAGTACGTCCAGGCGAGGTGGAAAGCCCGGCTCGCCGAACCCGATTCCCGGGTTGCCGTGGTATCCGTCGCCGACGAGCAGCTGCTTGTATCCGCGTTCGAGAGGGAGGCGGTTGTAGATGTCGGGTGCGGACCCGCCGAAGATGTCGTGCCAGCAGCCGTACAGAAATGTCGGTGCCGCGATGTCTTCGATGACGGCATCGATGGTGTCGTAGTACTCGTTGTCGTAGATTCGCGGATCTCCTCCCGAGACAAAGCCTTTGGCCAGGTCGAGCAGATTCGTGGCCGGGGATCGAGCGCGATCGCGGAGCCAGGCGAGCGGGTCGATTCCGCCGATCGCAGGTGCCCATTTGAGCCCGTTGACGGCGGCGAGCCACAGCGGAATGAATGCCGAGGTGGCACCTCCGGTGGCGAAGATCTCGCGCACGATGTCCACCGACCCCTCGACCGCGAACACCGCGTCGAGGCCGGCAGGCTGCTTGGCTGCGGCCTGCAGGGCGTTGATGGCGGAGTACGAGATTCCGGCCATCCCGATCCTGCCGTTGCACCACTGCCTGCGTCGGGCCCATTCGATCACCTCGAGCGAGTCGAGCTGTTCCCGGCGGCCGAGCACGTCCCAGGTGCCCGAGGAACTTCCGGTGCCGCGGACGTCGACGATCATCTGCACGTACCCGCTGCGCACGAGATGACGGTTGACCGAGAGCAGGTCGGCCGCCCCGCCCGCTACCACCCGGGTGAGCTCGGTGATGCCGTCGAACCGGGTTCCGGTCAGGTCGAACGCGGACGAGAAGGCTCGGATCGCACGACCCAGAACCGGGGTCTCGAGGATGGTGTCGATGCCCTTGATCAGCAGCTTGTTGTAGGGCGTGAGGTTCAGGACGGTGGGAAACGCACCCTCCACCGCCCGTCCCGACGCGTCCGCGGGGCGAAAGACGTATGCGCGCAGCACAGTTCCGTCGCTCATCGGAATGCGGACGTTCGCCGCGACCGACACTCTCGGGTAGCGCGGCTCCTCGCGCACGATCGCCGCCCATGCAGCCGCAGCGTCCCCGCCGCTCGGATCGCGTACGGGTTGCAGGAGGGGGTGTGGCTCTACGGCAGTCATGAAGACCGATTAGACCTTCGAACGACCCATCTTGTCCTGCATAACGCGTTTCGGTCGTAACGCGTACCAATCAGAACGCCGACTTTCTGTGTCTTGTTGGGAATCCTCTCAACGGCAGTTGAGCGTCACTGTGGGCTATACCAGACTTTCTCGGTCATCCGGTTGTCCGGCTCCGTCATTGCTAACGTCTGCCCGTCCGAGTGATGTGGGACACCGACCGTTGCAGGGGAGCACGAATGCACGTAGAAGCACTGTTCGGAGACGGATCGTTGCGTCCGATCTGGCCGCACGCAGACGCTTTGATCACCAACGAATGCCCGGGGCTACGGTTCGCCGGGAAGTACGCCGACGTCGTTGCTCTGAGCAACGGCGATCCGACGGCGCTGCGACCGTTCGTCGACGAGGACACTCGCAGACGGGTGGCAGACATGGCAGCGCCGCGCACCGATACCGCACTCGTGTTCGGAGCCAACGGCTTTCTCGGTGCTCACCTGATCGGCCGCCTCACTCGTGATTCCGCCGTCGAGGTCGTCTACGCGATGGTTCGTTCCACCGAGGAAGAGACGGCTCTCGAGCGTCTGCAGCGCACGTTCGATCAGTACGAGATCGTGGTGGACGCCGGCAAGATCCGCATCGTCGAGGGCACGCCGACGAAGTTCCGGTTCGGTCTGGACAAGGCCGCCTACTACGACCTGGCTGCCGGAGTGGGGCAGATCTTCAACTGCGCCAGTTCGACCGACTACACCGAGAGCTACGCCGAGCTGCGCGACGACTGGTTCGTCAGCGTGCTGCGCATCCTCGAATTCAGCATCACCTCCACCCGTAAGCACCTGACGTACGTGGGAAGCATCGGTGCCCACCTGTACCAGAAGCCCGAGGACTTCCGTCGTCCCGATTCGTGGTGGTACTCCGGATACGCGCAGATGAAGTGGGTCAACGCAACGCTGCTGGGCTGGCTGTCGATGTCGGACACCTACTCCGTCACCCTGTGCGAAGCCCCCTACATCCTCGGCAGCACCGAACTCGGGCGTGATCCTGGCCGGGTCTACAGTTTCTGGCGGATCATCGAACTGGCGATCGCTGCCGGTGCCATCTGGGACGGCCCTGGCATGAACTACGTCCCCGTCGACGTGATGTGTGACGTGATGGCGAGCAACTCGCTGCGCGGTCATCCTCTGACGAGGCTGTTGCCGAGCAATCCCACCGGCTACGGTCACGATCTCTATGCCGAACTGTTGGGGCTCGATCTGGTGAGCTGGGACGAGTTCAAGGAGCGCGTCAGCGTACGCATCTCACCTCGGTTCGCCGAGACGATGCTGGCCGACAACATCGACAAGCTCATGCGCCTGGTGCACAAGCCCGAGGCCATTCTGCCGGTCGACCACGACATCTCGTGGTGCGATCACCGTCGCCTCTTCGAGCTCTACTTCGAGAAAGCACAGCTCAAGACGCTCACGCCCGCCGCCGTCAACTGACGTGTCGGAGGGATTCGAACCCACCTCGGTGCGCCTACGGGACGTACCCATCGGCCGTGAGGTGACCAACGGCGTTCTCTCGCTCGGGTTCTACGTGGTGTGCGGGCTGATCGGGCTGCTGCCCGCCTCGGTGCGGATCCGGGCGGCCGATGCCTTCGTGACCTGGTCGGAGAGCGTCGACGAACAGCGGCACAGCTGATGTCGTGGATTCGGTGGACACTCGGCCTCGCCGTGGTGCCGGCAGCTCCGTTCGGGCTGTTCGTGTACTGGCGAACGCGGTTCTTCTTCCGTGATCCGCCCCGCGAACCGCCCGCCGATCCGCGGGTGGTGGTCGCGCCGGCCGACGGGTTCGTCACGTACGTCAAACGCGTGGAGGCGGGCAGTACCGCGTTCGCCGTCAAGAAGGGGCGGACGATCGTTCTCGACGAGATCGCCGGAGTCAGCTCGACCGACAGCGGTTACCTGATCGGGATCTACATGTCCGAATACTCGGTGCACCGCAATCGAATTCCGATTGCGGGCACCGTCGGCATGCGTCGCCACCGGTCGGCTGCACCGTTCAACAAGTCGATGGCCAGGGTCGGCGCGAACCTGTTGACCCGACGCACTCCGTACGACGAGGGCTGCGACTACCTGCTCACCAACGAGCGGCTCACCATCTCGATCGAGCACGAGTCCGGTGCCGTGGTGACGGTGACGCAGATTGCCGATCTCTGGGTCGACCGCATCGTCGCGCACGTCGCCGTCGGTGACACCGTCGAACGCGGCGAGCAGTACGGGATGATCCGCTTCGGTTCTCAGTGCGATGTGTTCGTGCCGGACGCACTCGTCGACGAGATCACCGTCCGGCCAGGCAATTACGTGTTCGCCGGGGAGACGACGGTGGCCCGTTCACCGATCCTCGTCGACGGCAGTCAACAGAACGAAGAGGAACGATGATCACGATCGAAGAGGTCGACGGCAAAGCAGGCTGGCGCGAGTTCGAGGCCGTCTCCGACCTGGTCTACCAAGGCGATCCGCACCGCCTTCCCGACGAGTCGATAGACCTGCGTCGAGTGCTCATCGCACCGCCGTCCTCGGTCGCCGCCACTCGCATCACGAAAGCATTCCTGGCGCGCGAGAACGGAATCGCCGTCGGTCGCGTCGTGGCCATCCACGACCTGTCGTTCACCGAGTACACGGGGGAGTCGATCGGCTTCTTCGGCTTCTACGAGGCCGTCGACGATCACGACGTTGCGAGAGCATTGCTCGACGCTGCGGCGCAATGGCTTTCGGCTCGCGGGCTCGCGACCATCTCCGGACCCTTCGGGCCGTCGATGTTCTACAGCGCAGGCATCGTCGTCGACGAGACCCCGGCACTGCCGCTGGTGGGGATGCCGCACAATCCGCACTACTACGCCGCCCACTTCGAGAAGTGGGGTCTGATGGCGGTCAAGGACTTCTACAGCTACCTCTTCGACGACCCGTGCATCATCTACAACGACCCCAAATACGCGCGGCACATGCAGATCTTCGAGAAGATCAAGGCGCGATCCGAGGTGACGTTCCGGTCGATGAAGTACCGGACGCTGCGGCGCGACGCGCGCATCGTGCGGGACCTCTACAACAAGACGTTCGTGAACTTCTGGGGCTTTTCGCCGCTGTCCTACACCGAGCTGTTCGAGTTGCTCAAGATGATGCTTCCGGTCATCGACCGCAGGCTGACCCTGCTGGCCGAACTCGACGGCAAGCCCGTCGGCTTCCTGATGGGAATCCCGGACGTCAATCAGGCCGCCGCGAAGGCGGCGCACCTGAAGTCTCGCTGGGCGCGAGACCTGGTGACGCTGTGGCACGTCAAGCGTCCGGGTCGAACCGAGGTCATCGACGGCGTGCGGGTGGACATGCTGTTCGTCGATCCCGATTGCCCCGATCGAGCCGTGTCCTCCCTGCTGATCATGGAGATGTCGGTGCGCATGCGCGACCTCGGGTTCACTCGCGTCGAAGCGGCTCCCGTGCTCGATGACAGTCCGTGGATGAGGGGCTCGGTCCTGACCCGAACGAAGCTCGCTCCGCATCGCACCTACCGCATCTTCAGCCGGGAGTTGATGTAGATGACCGACACGATCTCGCGATTCGACCCGCAGGTGACGAGGGGAAACATCGGCGACCGGTGGGGTCGGCTCGTGGCGCGTCGGCGTTGGGTGGTGCTGGCGATCTGGACGCTGCTGGCGGTGGGATCGGCGGTTCTGTATCCGGCGCTGCAGAATTCGCTGGTCGGAGCCAACTTCTCGGTGCCGGGCACCGAATCGAGCCGGGCCGACGATCTGATCGAGCGTCACTTCGAGTCGTTCGGCTCGGAACAACTCGTCGTCACGTTCACCTCCGAATCGGTGAACACATCCGACCCGGCGTTCCGTGAGCGAGTGGGGGAGGTCGTGGGTCGGCTCCGGCAGTCCCCGGACGTGCTGCGGGTCGTCGACCCCTACGAGACCGCGGGCTTCGTCCCGACGATTTCGCAGGACGGCACGTCGGCGCTGGCGTTCGTCGGTATCGGCGGAGAGGCGAGCGATCGGATCGCGGTCGCAGAACGCGTGCAGGAGATGATCGACGCGGCATCCGGCGACGGCGTCGAGGTGGCGGTGACAGGGTATTCCCCGATGACGGTCGATCTCACCCGCGTCGAGTCCGAGGATGCCGTACGGGCCGAGAGCATCGGTCTTCCCATCGCTTTCGTGGTTTTGATCCTGGCGGTGGGGTCGGTGGTCGCAGGCATCGTGCCGTTGGTCTCCACCGGCATCGGCGTGCTGGCGGCATTCGGAATGTTCGCGCTGTTGTCCAACGTGATGACGTTCGACGTTCTCGTCACCACCGTCGCGGCGATGTTCGGTCTGGGTCTGGGAATCGACTACGCGCTGTTCATCGTCAGTCGATTCCGGGAGGAGATCGGGCGAGCCGGACCCTCGGACGATCCGGACCGGACGGAGCGCGCCGTCGGGGCGGCCATGGGTACCGCCGGGCACACCATCGTCATCTCCGGACTGGTCGTGTTGATCGCACTCGGAGCCCTGGCCATCGTCGATGTCCCCGCGGTACGCAGCATCTCGTTGGTCGTCGCACTCACCATCGCCACCGTGGTCGTGGTCGCCTGGACCCTGCTGCCGGCGATTCTCGCGGTACTGGGCACGCGCATCGGAGCGTGGTCGCTGCCGCGCAGATTCCAACCCCCGTCGGTCGACGAGCACGACGCCGCGGTGCCCACGTGGTGGTCGAGATGGGCGCAGCACGTCATCGAGCGCCCGTGGCGTTACACGGCCGCGTCGGCCGCGGTCCTCCTCGTCTGCCTGATTCCCATCGGTTCCATCTCGTACGGTGTCGACCTCGGCGCCGAAGCGCTGAGCGCCGAACCGTCGGGACGGGCCAACACGGTCCTGACCGAGAAGTTCGCGCCCGGGACCATCTCACCCATCACCATCGTGTTCACGGGTGAGAACGACAGTCCGTTGGAACCGCAGCAGATGGCCACCGTCAACGCCTTCGCCGACTCCGTGCGCGGGGACGATCGCGTCGCCTACGCTTTGGCGCAGCCGGAGGCCGGGCGGTCGCTGCTGATCGTGGTTCCGTCGGTGCCGATCGACTCGACTCAGGCCTCCGATCTCGTCGGATCCCTGCGTGAGCAGGCGGTCGCTGCAGGCGAGACGGACGGCACGAGCGTCTCCGTGGGTGGCACCACCGCACTGGTGGTCGACGCCTCCGACGAGATCTCGGGCAAGTTCGCCTGGGTAGTCGCCGCCGTTCTCGCCTTCTCGCTCGTGTACTTGGCAGTCGTCTTCCGCAGCGTGGTGATTCCGCTCAAGGCGGTCGCCATGAACCTGCTCGTCACCGGAGCAGCGTTGGGTGCGACCGTCGCCGTCTTCCAATGGGGTTGGGGGTCGGGCCTTCTCGGCTTCGAAAGCCCGGGCTACATCCAGGTGTATCTACCGGTGACGGTGTTCGCAGTGGTCTTCGGCCTGTCGATGGACTACGAGGTGTTTCTCATCGGCCGCATGCGTGAGGTGTTCGTGCGGGGAGCGAGCAACGACGTGGCCGTCGTCGACGGTATCGAGCACACCGCCAGACCGATCACGGCCGCCGCCGCGATCATGATCGCCGTGTTCGCCAGCTTCCTCACCGCCGACGTTCTCGAGCTCAAACAGTTCGGCTTCGCTCTCGCCATTGCAGTGCTGTTCGACGCGGTGCTGGTGCGGATGATGATGGTGCCCGCGATGATGAAGCTCTTCGGTGAGCGGAACTGGTGGCCCGGGTCGAACCGCAGGAGAGTCGACTCCGGGTGCTACGAGGCCGTCGGCAGCTGAGCGCTCGCGAGGATTTCGCCGCCGGCCGAGCGGATCTCGATGTCGGTCACATCCTGGCGCAGTACCGCGGCGTTCATGCGGCACTCGATGGTGATGTCACTACCGAGAAACGTGCCGGACGGGCGCTCGACACCCGACCGGTCGACGAGAACCACCTCGTACGGTCCACGATCGGAGATGCCCTCCATCTCCAGAACGGTCTCGGTGCCCCAGGTGTGGGCGACCAGACCTCCTTCTACGTCGACGCTCGGCGCACTCGTCGTGAACGCGATTTCCTCGTACGCGCCGAGGGTTCCGGGTGGACCGGTGATCGCGGTGGGTGGATCCGCGGGCTGGCGGTAGGCGTCCACCCCGAGCACGGCCCCACCGCCGACCACCACCCCCACGATCGCGGCCGCAGCGGCCAGACCTGCCGATCTGCGCTGCATTCCGAATCGCTGCATACCGAATCGCGGCGATCCGGATCGCTCTCGCGGGGAGCGGCCCGTCGCGACGAGGATTCGCTCGCGCAGGTCGGGTGGCGTCGCGGATTCGAGCCAGGGCTGGGTCGGTCCACGGCGGCCCAGGATGTCCGTCATCTCGCGCAATTGGGCGATCTCGGTGTCGACCGTGGGATCCGCCGCAGCGAGTTCGCGCAGTTCGGCGGCTTCGGCGTCGTCGAGATCGTCGCCGACGGCAGCGGCGATCAACTCGGCTCGGCGATCGGGTGATGCGCTCATGATTCCTCCTGTCCGTCGAGGTGGTCTCGTAGGGCCCGCAGTGCATAGAAGGTGCGGGTGCGCAGTGTTCGTACGGCAACTCCGGTCGATTCCGAGAGTTCGGCGTAGGTGCTGCCGCCGAGGTGCACTGCGACGACGACCTGCCGATGCTCGGGGGACAGCAGGGCGAGTGCGGCGATGATTCGGAGCCGCTCGTCGACGTCGGGACTGGTGTCACGCGTGACCCCACCCGACCCCCGATCGATGTCCTCGATCCGGTCCGACGCCGGCATCGGCATCCTCGTCAGCGACCGTTGAACGTCGACGATCACATTGCGTTCGATGGCGAACAACCACGTTCGCAGCGACCCGCGACTCGGCTCGAATCGGGATCGCGCTCGCCATGCCCGAAAGAAGGTCTCCTGAACGCAATCCTCGGCCAGAGTTCTGTCGCGCAGAGCGTTGACGGCGAACCCGAGCATGGCCGACGCGTGCTCGTCGTACGCGGCAGCGACGTCGAAGTCCAGTTCGATCACGCTCCCGATGCTCATGACAGTGGATACGTCGGTGGACCCTCGGACGTTCACGACGAGGGCGGAGAATATTTCTTTACCGAGCTTTGAACATTCTGGCATCGGCACTCGTACACCTTGCACGGGCTCGCTTGCCCGATACTCCCACGGAAGGCACACGAGATGACCAGACGCTCGATTCCACGCCCGGCCACGTCGATCCGATCCACCGCCACAGCGCTCGTCGGTGGTACCGCGGCCCTGATGCTGTTCGCCGCTGCCCCGGCCGGTGCCGATACGCCTGTCGCCGAACCGGATTCGTTCACCAGCGCGTTCACGGCCATGGCCACTCCCGACCAGGTGCTCAACGGTGAGGGCGTCGCCACTCCGGGGCAGCCCGGCGCGATGGGTACCTTCACGCTGCGCATCAACTCGGACCTCGACATCGTCTGCTACGACATTGCGCTCGATGGTGTCACCGGCGACTACATGAGCCCGGCCAAGACCGCCACGCACATTCACCAGGCTGCGGCGGGCGCAGCAGGACCTCCGCGTCTGGCATTCCCGAACCCGACGCCCATCGGCGACGGCCCACGCACCAGCAGCGGCTGCATGCAGGGACCGTTCACCACCGGGCTCACTCCGGCCGGTGCCACCGCCGACAGCGGTACCGGATTCACGCTCGATCGGATCGAAGCCGATCCCGCGGCCTTCGCCGCCGACACTCACACCGTCGATTTCTCGGCGGGAGCGGTGCGCGGCCAGCTCACCCAGATTCCGGTCGGGTCCGTTGCGACCGGAGGCGGTGGATCGTCGCTCGCGGCGGCCGATACGGCGTCGAGCTCGGTGCTGCCCGTCGTCGGTGCAGTGGCTCTGGGTGCGATGGTCGTCGCGGGCGTGACGTTCGCGGCTCGACGTGAGGTGCGGAGCTGAGATATTCGGTTCTGATCGCGGCGGCGGTGATGGTGGTGGTGGGTTGTTCCTCACCGTCACCGCAGCCGTCGCAGCCGTCACCACCGGCCGTCCCCGTGTCCTCGCAGCCGTTGTCGGGCACTGCCCCGACTGCGCCCGCAGTGGACTCGGTGACACCGGCCCCGACGCGGGTGAGCGCCGTGGACATCGGTCTCGACGAGCCGTTGATCGGCCTGGGGCTCACCGAGTCGGGGGAGATGCAGGTGCCCACCGACTACGACGACGTCGGGTGGTTCACCGGAGGTGGCCGACCCGGTGCGATCGGCAGTCCGACGGTGATAGCCGGGCACGTCGACTCGACGACCGGTCCTGCGGTGTTCGATCGCCTCTCGGAACTCGGAACCGGAGATGTCGTCGAGGTCGAGGACGAGGCGGGTGGCCGAACCACGTACCGAATCGATCGGATCGGTGACTACGGCAAAACCGAGTTCCCGACCGCACTGGTCTTCGGAGCGGTGCCTGCCGACGAGATTCGGCTCATCACCTGTTCGGGTGACTTCGATGCAGCGGTGGGCAGCTACGAGCGCAACCTGGTTCTCTACGGGGTGCGCATCTGACGGTGCGAACGCCGAACGTTTTGGAGTTGGCACCGAACGTGTTGTAGCCTGGTCGACGGTCCGGAACACGAATGCTCGCACTCGTGCCCTGATCGCCCAATCAAGTTCTACCCAAGACCGTTGGTCACCGCCTTCTCGAAGGATTCACTTCCGGGAGTTGCGCGGTTGAAGGTCCGAGATCGCTTCGGACGGCCCACGCAGGAGAACGAGGTAGGGAACCTGTATGCAGCCCTCGTGGCTGCCCGCTCGTTCACGCCCCGTGTGCTTCTTGCGCCGGGGCGTTCGTCGTTTTCCGGCCCTCTCGCGATCGACACAACTTCCCACGAGAGGAGGCGAAGTATGGCAAAGCCCGAAAAGGTCTCAGCAGTATCGGAGATCACCGAACAGTTCAAGGGTTCGACGGCTGCCGTCGTCACGGAATACCGTGGTCTTTCGGTGTCCGGTCTGACTCAGCTCCGGCGTGCGCTCGGCGAAGGTGCCACGTACTCCGTCGCCAAGAACACCCTGGTCAAGCGCGCAGCAGCCGAGGCCGGCATCACCGGCCTCGACGACTTGTTCGTCGGACCGACCGCCATTGCATTCATCAAGGGCGAGCCGGTCGACGCAGCGAAGGCCATCAAGGCCTTCGCCAAGGACAACAAGGCCTTGATCGTCAAGGGCGGCTACATGGACGGCGCAACGCTGTCCGTGGACGAGATCAACAAGATCGCAGACCTCGAGTCGCGCGAAATCCTGTTGGCCAAGCTTGCCGGCGCCATGAAGGGCAACTTGTCGAAGGCTGCAGGCCTGTTCAACGCTCCCGCATCGCAGTTCGCGCGTCTGGCGTTCGCGTTGCAGGAGAAGAAGGCTGCCGGCGCACCCGCCGCGGCCGAGGCACCTGCAGAAGCAGAAGCACCGGCGGAAGCTCCCGCCGAAAGCTGATCCGCTGGTATCGGCGAACAGCTCAGCTCCACACCATCACCGAACACCAGTCGCGGATCAGCGACCAGGTACTTACAGGAAGGACCCGCCACCATGGCGAAGCTCAGCACCGAAGAATTGCTCGACCAGTTCAAGGAGCTCACCCTCCTCGAGCTCAGCGAGTTCGTGAAGGCATTCGAGGAGACCTTCGAGGTCACCGCAGCCGCTCCCGTCGCCGTCGCCGCTGCCGGTGCACCGGCAGCCGGTGGCGCTGACGCTGCCGAGGAGCAGGACGAGTTCGACGTCGTCCTCGAGTCGGCCGGCGACAAGAAGATCCAGGTCATCAAGGTCGTCCGTGAGGTCGTCTCCGGCCTCGGCCTGAAGGAAGCCAAGGACCTCGTCGAGAGCGCTCCGAAGGCAATCCTGGAGAAGGTCGCCAAGGACGCAGCCGATGCTGCCAAGGAGAAGCTGGAAGCTGCCGGCGCGAAGATCTCCGTCAAGTAAGACCGCTTCGTTGCAGTCGTACTTCACGCTCTGAATTCGAGAGCGAGTCGAGGGGCCGTTCCCACTCAGGTGGGGGCGGCCCCTTTTCTGTGTTTCCGGTAGCTCCGACCGACTCGTCGTTGTGATCGGTCACGGACTCCGCCGGATCGCGTGACACCCGCTCTGCGCCGCTGTTTACTCGACCTCGCCGAAGTCCGAAGCGTTCCGAAGGGTTTCGGCCGTCATTTTTTGTGGTGTGTCACAGCTTCCTCACGCAGGGACTTGTCACAGTTCTGGCGAGTCGGCGTCCGTGTCGCGTGAGATGAGCCACACTGATGCAAGCTCTACAGCCTGACTCGGGGAAGTTCTTACTGGGCGGTAAGCTCCTGTGTCGGAGCGGACACGTGCATGGGTTACAGTGACGCAACCCACATCTGGGTCGATGTGTACGAATTGTGGAGGTCAGCGTGGGAGTCGAGGTTTCGGTCGAGGGATTGACCAAGTCTTTCGGGGTACAGAAGATCTGGCAGGACGTGACGTTGACCCTGCCGAAGGGTGAAGTCAGTGCTCTGCTCGGTCCGTCCGGTACCGGCAAGTCGGTCTTCCTGAAATCGCTGATCGGTCTCCTGCGTCCCGAGCAGGGCAAGATCTTCATCGACGGAACCGACATCCTGCAGTGCTCCTCGCGAGAGCTCTACGAGATCCGCAAGCTGTTCGGGGTGCTGTTCCAGGACGGCGCACTGTTCGGCTCGATGAACCTCTACGACAATGTCGCGTTCCCGTTGCGTGAGCACACCAAGAAGTCCGAGTCCGACATCCGCAAGATCGTGATGGAGAAGCTCGAACTGACCGGTCTGCTCGGTGCCGAGGACAAGCTGCCCGGTGAGATCTCCGGCGGTATGCGCAAGCGCGCCGGACTGGCCCGCGCCCTGGTGCTCGATCCCGAGATCATCCTGGTCGACGAGCCGGACTCGGGCCTCGATCCCGTTCGCACCACCTACATTTCGCAGACCCTGATCGACATCAACGCCGAGATCGATGCCACGATCCTGATCGTCTCGCATAACATCAACCTCGCCCGGACGGTGCCCGACAACATCGGTATGCTCTTCCGTCGCCAGCTGGTCATGTTCGGTCCGCGCGAGGTGCTGCTGACGAGCGACGAGCCGGTGGTCAAGCAGTTCCTCAACGGAACGATGATCGGCCCGATCGGTATGTCGGAGGAGAAGGACGAGGCGCAGATGGCGCAGGAGCAGGCCATGGTCGACGCCGGGCACCACGCCGGTGGCGTCGACGACGTCGAAGGCATCGTGCCGCAGATGAAGGCCACTCCCGGTACTCCGGTTCGTCAGGCCGTCGGGCGTAGGCAGGAACGGGTGCGCCAGATCATGCACACCCTGCCGCACAACGCGCAGGTCGCCATCCAGGAAAGCCTCGACACCACCGATCCGGGTCAGCAGCCGGTGTACGCAGGCCGGCAGGGCTACGACGAGCAGGGCTACGACCAGCAGGGGTACGACCAGCAGGGATATGGCCAGCAGGGCTACAACCAGCAGGGGTACAACCAGCAAGGCTACGACCAGCAGGGTTACGACCAGCAGGGCTACGACCAGCAGGGCTACCAGGCTCCGACTCAAGGTCGGGGTCAATAGCAGACATGGCGGGATCGAAGAAGTCCGCGTTCGCTCCGGCGAACGCCGCTCTGACACAAGCCGGCAATATCGTCGAACTGTTCGTCGAGGTCGTCCGAAACACCTTTCGTAGGCCGTTCCAGTTTCGAGAGTTCATCGAACAGGCCTGGTTCATCGCCAGCGTCACCATCTTGCCGACGGCGCTCGTCGCAATTCCGTTCGGCGCGGTCGTCTCGCTGCAGACCGGATCGCTGATCAAGCAACTCGGTGCCGAGTCGTTCACCGGTGCGGCCAGTGTGCTGGCGGTCATTCAGCAGGGCAGTCCGATCGTGACCGCGCTGCTGGTGGCCGGTGCCGCCGGCTCTGCAGTCACGGCCGACCTCGGCTCGCGCACCATTCGCGAGGAGATCGACGCCATGCGGGTGTTGGGCATCGACCCCGTGCATCGTCTCGTCGTTCCGCGAGTGCTCGCGATGATCCTCGTCGCACTGTTGCTCAACGGGCTGGTCTCGGTCGTCGGTATCGCAGGCGGATACTTCTTCAACGTGATCCTCCAGGGTGGTACCCCCGGTGCGTATCTGGCGTCATTCGGTGCGCTGGCGCAGCTCCCGGATCTCTATGTCGCAGAAGCCAAAGCGGCGATCTTCGGACTGATCGCGGGCATCATCGCCTCCTACAAGGGGCTCAATCCCAATCCCGGACCCAAGGGCGTCGGCGAGGCAGTGAACCAGACGGTTGTCATCACGTTCCTGCTGCTCTTCTTCGCCAACCTGATCCTGACCCTGGTGTATCTCCAGGTCGTCCCAGCAAAGGGAGCGTAACCGCGATGACGATCGCACGAGGTCGCGGTGACCGCACGCTGATGCGCGTCAAGCGCGTCGGCAATGCCCCACTGAACGTGCTCGACCGCGCCGGCGAGCAGATGTCGTTCTACCTTCGGGCCATCGGGTGGATTCCCAAGACCGCTGTGCACTACAAGAAGGAGGTGCTCCGCCTGCTGGCCGAGGTCACCTTCGGCAGTGGCGCGCTCGCGGTCATCGGCGGAACCATCGGCGTGATCGTGATGATGTCCGGCTTCACCGGCATCGTCGTCGGTCTGCAGGGTTACGCCGCACTCGAGCAGCTCGGTAGCTCCGTGCTCACCGGCTTCCTGTCCGCATACGTCAACACCCGTGAGATCGCGCCTATCGTCGCCGGACTCGCGCTGTCGGCCACTGTCGGCTGTGGCTTCACGGCCCAGCTCGGTGCCATGCGGATCTCGGAGGAGATCGATGCCCTCGAGGTGATGGCGGTTCCCAGCGTGCCGTTCCTGGTGACCACCCGCATGATCGCCGGCTTCGTGGCCGTCATCCCGCTCTACATCGTCGGACTGCTGGCGTCGTACGTCGCGTCCCGAGGGATCAGCACCATCTTCAACGGGCAGTCCACCGGGTCCTACGACCACTACTTCAACCTCTTCCTACCTCCGGAAGACGTGTTGTATTCGTTCCTGAAGGTGTTGATCTTCGCCTTCGTCCTGATCATGATCCACTGCTATTACGGCTACCACGCCTCCGGCGGACCTGCCGGTGTCGGCGTCGCAGTGGGCCGTGCCGTTCGTACCGCGATCGTCACGATCGCGGTGCTGGACTTCTTCTTGAGCCTCGCCATCTGGGGCACGACCACCACAGTGAGGGTTGCGGGATGATCGACTCGCCGTCGCGACTGAAGCGAGTACTGCTCGGTTTGGCGTTCTTCCTGGTGCTCATCCTGTTCCTGGGATGGAGCATCACGTCCTACAACAAGACGTTCAAGTCGGTGGTGAACGTCAGTCTCGAAACCGACTCCGTCGGCAATGCACTGCCGATGAACGCGGACGTCAAGGTCCGCGGAATGATCGTCGGTGAGGTGCGCTCGGCATCGACCGTCGACGGCGTGGTCACCTCGCAGCTCGCGATCGACCCGGACAAGGCTCCACTGATTCCGTCCAACGCCACGGCGCGGTTGCTTCCCAAGACGCTGTTCGGTGAGCGATACGTCTCGCTGATCGTGCCCGAGAACGACTCGGCGTCGCCGATCACCGACGGTACGGTCCTGCGTCAGGACACCAGCGGAAACGCCATCGAGGTCGGGCAGTTGCTCGACGGACTGCTCCCGCTGCTGCAGGCGATTCCGCCGCAGGATCTGGCCAACACCCTCGGGTCGTTGGCGCAGGGCCTCAGCGGACGCGGCGAGCAGCTCGGACAGACCATCGACAACCTGACCAACGTCGTCTCCGGTCTGAACACCGAGCTGCCCAACATCCAGCAGACGCTCGTCGGGCTTGCCGACTTCTCCCAGACGTACGCGGACGCTGCGCCCGAGTTGATCTCGGCACTGGACAACCTGCGGACGACGGGCAACACCGTGGTGGAGCGGCAGTCCAGCCTGGAAACGCTGTACGGTTCGCTGACCTCTGCGTCCTACACCACCGCGGACTTCCTCCAGACCAACTCCGAGAATCTGATCGGATTGGCCGCGAACTCTCGGGAAGCCCTCGAGCTGCTGGCCGAGTTCTCCCCGACGTTCGGCTGCACGTTCACCCAGTTCGCCGAAGGTGCCAGGCGCGGCAAGGTCGTGCTCGGCGAGGGCGACGAGTACCCAGGCATCAACGTGTCCGCATCGTTCGTCAACCCGAAGGGCCGTTACTTGCCGAACCAGGACGAGCCGCGCTTGTTCGACGATCGCGGAGCCACCTGCTTCGAGCCTGCTGCACCGGGTGAGTTCTTCCCGCAGTATCCGGGAGGTTCGATCAACGACGGTTCCTACCAGGTGCCGACCCGCAACCCGGGCCCGCAGGTGATCGAAGGACAGGGACCCCCGAAGTCGGCTCAGAGCTCCATCGTTCCCGCCGTTTCCGCGTCTGCGCAGCCGGCGAGTTACGAGGGCTCGGACTTCGAGCGTGACACTCTCGCCGTGATCTACGGACAAGCGAGTGGTGTTGCACCGGACAGTATTCCGTCGTGGGCGGCCGCTATCGGCGCACCGGCATTGAGGGGAGTGGAGGTGACCGTGCCATGAGAGGCCTTCTCGCGCCGATCATCAAGTTGATCGTGTTCGCCGTGATCACGATCCTTGCCACGGCCACCCTCGCCTTCACCATCGCCAATTCCAGCGGTGGCGGCGGCACCAAGTTCTCGGCGATCTTCACCGACGTCACTTCGCTCAACGAGGGCGACGAGATTCGTATCGCCGGCGTTCGCGTCGGCCAGGTCGACTCGATCGAGATCGCCAACGAGCGCGAAGCCAAAGTGGACTTCACCTTGAGCAGTCGGGATTGGCTGCCCGCCAGCTCGACGGCGACCATCCGGTTCAGGAACCTGGTCGGTCAGCGCTACATCGCCATCGAGCAGGGCTCGGGGGACCAGGGGCAGAAGATCACCGAAGGTGCGACCATTCCGTTGGAGCGGACCAAGCCTGCGGTGAATCTGACCACGCTGTTCGACGGTTTCCGGCCGCTGTTCACCACGCTCAGCTCCGACGACGTCAACAAGCTGTCGTACCAGATCATCCAGGTGTTCCAGGGGGAGTCGGGCACCATCAACGAGTTGGTGACCAACACGGCGACCCTGACGAACACCGTCGCCGACAAGGATCAGGTCATCGGCCAGGTCATCACCAATCTCAACAACGTGCTGGCGACGGTCAACCAGAACGACGGCCAGCTCGACAGCCTGATCGTCAACACCCAGCAGCTCGTCTCGGGTCTGTCGGCCGATCGTGATGTGGTCGGCTCGGCCGTCACCTCGCTCGCCGGTCTGACCAACGCGACCGCCGACCTGCTCGAGCCGACCAGGCCGTCGATCCAGGGATCGGTGACTGCGTTGAACACACTGTCCGAGACGATCAACCGCCGCAGCGACGACGTCGACGCTGTCCTCGGAAATCTGCCCGTCAAACTCGACAAGCTCATTCGCACGGCCCAGCAGGGATCCTGGTTCACGTTCTACCTCTGCGGCATCGACATCGTCGCCGGACCGGGTAACTCGCCGAACCTGAATCTGCCGACCGGGCTTCCGACCGTCAACCAGCCGCTGTACACGAACTCGGCAGAGCGTTGCAAAGCTGGGGGGATCAAACAATGACATCTCGTCGTAGTCCGGCCACCATCGGTGCACTGGGCATCGCCATCATCCTGCTCGCCACGATGTCGGTCTTCTTTCTCGACCGGCTCCCGATCATCGGTGCCGGCTCGGTCTACACCGCCGAGTTCAGCGAGGCAGCGGGTCTCAAGCCGTCGAACGAAGTACGCATCGCGGGCGTCAAGGTCGGCAAGGTGACCGACGTGCGTCTCGAAGGCGACCGAGTACTCGTGGACTTCACGGTGCAGGACGCCTGGGTCGGCAACGAGTCACGGGCCGCCATCGCGATCAAGACCCTGCTGGGACAGAAATACCTCGCGCTCGACCCGAGCGGGCCGGACACACTGAGCCCCAAGGACCCGATCCCGCTCGAGCGCACCACGTCCCCGTACGACGTCATCGACGCGTTCTCCGATGCGGCGTCGACCATCAACGACATCGACACCGATCAGCTCGCGACGAGTATGCGGACTCTGTCCGAGGCGTTTTCCGAGACGCCTCCGAACATCCGTGCCTCGCTCGACGGCGTCACCCGGTTGTCGCAGACCGTGGCCAGCCGCGACGAGGAGCTCAAGAAGCTGTTCGAGGCCACCGGTGAGACGTCGAAGGTGTTGGCCGACCGCAACGAGCAGTTCAACAAGCTGATCACCGATGCCGGTCCGCTTCTCGAAGAGCTCAACAACCGCCAGCAGGCGATCTCGCAGCTGCTCACCGGCACGCAGCGCGTGTCGCAGGAGCTGACCGGTCTCGTTCGCGACAACGAGGCGACCATCAACCCGATGCTGCAGCAGCTCAACGGCGTCATCGAGATCCTGCAGCGCAACAACGACAACCTCGACCGCGCGCTCGAGCTGTACGAACCGTTCATTCGGCTCTACACGAACGTCACCGGCAACGGTCGATGGCTCGACATCACGCTGGCCAACCTCACACCTCCCGGAGTTCCGTTGATACCTGGCTACCGCCAGCCCTCGCTCGACAAGTTGCCGGGGGAATGATGACAGACACGCAGGCAGCACCGAGAAACAAGAACAAGCTCGCGCTCATCGCCGTCGTCGTGATCGTGGCGCTGGTGTTGGCCGTCGCCGGCTGGTGGCTGTTCACCAGGGCCGGCACGACCAAGATCACCGCGTACTTCGACAAATCGGTCGGCATCTACTCCGGCTCCGAGGTGCGGGTGCTGGGCGTCAAGGTCGGCACGGTCGACTCCGTCACGCCGCTCGGTGACGACGTCGAGGTCGTGCTTCGTGTCGACCGCGGGATCGACATTCCGGCCGACGCCAAGGCCGTACAGGTCAGCCCGTCGCTCGTCGCCGATCGCTACGTCCAGCTCTCGCCCGTCTACACCGGCGGCGACACCATGGCCGACGGCACGACGATCGGTCGCGATCGCACCGCCACCCCCGTCGAGGTCGACGAGTTGTACAAGTCCATCAACGACCTCTCGACCGCCCTCGGTCCCGACGGTGCCAACAAGGACGGCGCGCTCACCGACCTGGTCAACACCGGCGCGGCGAACCTCGACGGCAACGGTGAAGCGTTGGGCGACAGCATCACTCAGCTCTCGGCTGCCGGCCGCACGCTGAGCGACTCGCGCACCGACGTCTTCGACACGATCAAGAACCTGCAGACGTTCGTCAGTGCCCTGGCCGTCAACGACCAGCAGGTACGCAACTTCAACACCCAGTTGGCCGACCTGACCGGTTTCCTGTCGGGCCAGCGCGAGGACCTGGGAGCTGCACTTCAACAGCTGTCGGTCTCGCTCGGCGACGTGGCGACGTTCGTCGCGGACAACCGGACCGAACTGACCGATGCCGCAAACGGTCTCGTGGTTCCGACTCAGACGCTCGCCGACAAACGTGAGCAGCTGGTGCAGACGCTCACATTGCTGCCGCTGGCGATCAGCAACCTGGTGAACGCCTACGACGCGGAGTCCGGCACGCTCGCCTCGCGCGCCAACCTCCAGAACGAGACGCAGGATCCGCTCGGCACCGTGTGCCGGCTCATCGATCTCGGCAAGCTCGTTCCCGGCGATCCGCGCTTCGAGGCCCTCGGTGCGCAGATCCAGCCGATTATCGATCAGTGCGCCAACATCACCACGATGATCCAGGCCCCGATCGCCGACCAGAACCGGATCGTGCTGCCGTTCGGTGTTCTCACCAACGACATCGAGCAGAACGTGTCCGTTCCCGGCACCGTTCCCGGCGTCGTCTCGCCGAGGCTCGGAAACAGCACGATGCCCGGACTGGAGCAGTCGTACATCGGAGGTGGGGGACAGTGAGAACCTCTGTGAAACGGAATCGAGCTCGTGTGAAGCGTTCCTTGGTCGTCGGAGCGGGCGTCTGTGTGGTCGCTCTGTCGGCCGGAGCCTGCTCGTCGGCAGGCATCTATGCCATCCCGCTTCCCGGCGGTGCCGATGTCGGTGACAACCCGTTCAACCTGACGGTGCAGTTCGACGACGTGCTCGACCTCGTCCCGCAGTCGACCGTCAAGGTCGACGGTGTGGCCGTCGGCCGGGTCGACTCCATCTCCGTGCCGAACGAGGGGTGGACGGCCGACGTCGAGGTCATCCTCAACTCAGACGTGGATCTGCCCGCCAACGCGATCGCATCGGTGCAGCAGACCAACCTGCTCGGTGAGAAGTTCGTGCAGCTCTCGGCACCTCCCGGTGACGAGTCGGCAGCGCGGCTGCAGGACGGCGACACCATTCCGCTCGATCGCACCCGTCATGCCACCGACATCGAGCAGGTACTCGGCGCGCTGTCGCTGCTGCTCAACGGTGGCGGCGTCGGGCAGCTATCGCCGATCATCAAGGAACTGAGCACGGCTTTCGACGGTCGCGAAGGTAGGACCAAAGAGCTTCTGCAGCAGGCGAACACGCTGATCGACGGCCTCAACCAGCAGCGGGACGACATCACCCGCGCCATCGATGGTCTCGACACTCTGAGCGGCCGCGTCAACACGCAGACCGACAAGATCGACGCAGTGCTGAAGGACTTGCCGATCGCCACCGAAGTTCTCGAGCAGCAGCGTCCGCAGCTGACCGAGATGCTCGGCGCGCTCGACCGACTCGGAGCCGTGGGCACCGACGTGATCGACCGTTCCAAGGACGATCTGATCGCAGACCTGCGGGCACTGCGCCCGACGCTGCAGGCCCTGGCCGATTCGGCGGACGACGTGGTCACCTCGCTCGCGGTCATCCCCACGCTGCCGTTCGCCGACGGCACCGAGAAGATCATCGAGGGCAACTCCGCCAACCTGTTCCTCTCACTGGACCTGTCGATCGGAACTGCGCTGCGCAACTTCGGCGTCGGTGAAGGCGATCCGGTCTACATCCAGCCCAAGTACGGCAACACGCTGCCGGTGGTCGACCCGTCGAATCCGTACTACAACGGAAACGGACCTCGGCCGGGTTGGCCGACGATCTCACTGCTGCCGTTGCCGCCGATCATCCCGTCACCGGTTCCCGGCCCGGGTGCACCTGCGAACGAGCAGGCCGCTGCAGCCGCTGCGCCCGCGCCTGCCGATCCGTTGGCACCGTTGAACGATCTGCTCGAGCGATTCGGAGTTGGACAGTGAGATCGAGACTGGTTCGTATTCAGTTGGTCCTATTCGTCGTCGTAGCGGTTCTGGGTCTGGTTTTCGTCGGTGCCAAGTACGTGCGTCTGGACAACATGCTCGGCTTCGGGCAGTACCAGGTCGATCTGAACCTGGCCGATTCCGGTGGCATCTTCTCCAACGCCGAGGTCACCTACCGAGGTGTCCCGGTGGGAACCGTCGGAGATCTGGAACTGACGCAGGACGGTGTCCGTGTCGCACTGATGCTCGACAACGGCGGGCCCGACATCCCGGCCGACACGAAGGCCGTCGTGGCCAACCGGTCTGCGATCGGTGAGCAGTACGTCGACCTCCAGCCCGAGACCGATCAGGGCCCGTTCCTGGTCGACGGTTCGCAGATCGCTCAGGCCGACACCACCACACCCGTGCCGGTGGAGGACGTCCTCGCCAACACGAACACGTTGGTTCGGTCGGTGCCGCTCGACACGTTGACTCGAGTGGTCAACGAGCTCGGCGTGGCATTCGACGGCAAGGGCACGGATCTCGCATCCCTCGTCGATTCGCTCGGGAACATCTCCGAGGCAGGCAACGAGGCGCTGCCGCAGACGCTTGCTCTGGTCCGTGACGCGGTGCCGGTGCTCGACACGCAGTCCGAGCAGTCGGATCTCATTCGTGAGTTCAGCACCAGTCTGGATCAGGTGACGGCTCAGTTGAAGTCCAGCGATCCCGACATCCGCCGCCTGATCGACACGGGTACCGCGGCAGGCGATCAGCTCGGTGGTCTCATCACCGATGCGGGTCCGGCGCTGACCACCGACATCAACAACCTTGCGCTGGTTGCCGCTCAGGCCGAACCGCGTTACGTCGCGCTTCGTCCGTTCCTGACGTTCCTGCCTGCCCTCGGTGCCGGTATCTCGACGATCGTCCCGAACGACGGCACGATCCATCAGGGTCTGTTGCTCGAGGTCAACAATCCGCCGCCGTGCACGGTCGGCTACGAGGGAAGCCAGGCGATCCTCGACGAGGAGAAGCGGAAGAACCCGAACTTCGATCCGACTCGGGAGAACTACCCGCTGAACCTCGACGCGAACTGCGCTACACCGCAGGGCAGCGTGACGGGTGTGCGTAGCGCGAACCGCATCGTGTTCGCCGATCCGGACGTGCCGCAGCCGTGGGACCTCAAGCCCAAGGTCGATCCGGAGAAGCTCAACCTCAACCCCATCGCCACCCAGTTGGCACCGCTGATCGGCGTGACGCCGAAGTAGTGGAATCGGTGAAACTGCTGCTCAGCACTATCGTCGGGCCGAGGGCGGTTCGGCCGGATATTACCGAGTAGTAGGGTGGAAAGTGTGAACTCGAGCACCGAAGCCCTGGAGTCCCCAGCGACTCCAGGGCGCAACAAGACCGCGAAAATCCTGTTTGCCGTCGTGACGGTGATCGCCGTGGCCGCCCTCGCAGCGGCAGTGTTCTTCGGGTACGGCTGGGGCAACGCGCTTCTGAGCCAGAAGCCCACCGCGGACACCAGGGACGCGGCGCTCACCGGAGCGCAGCAGGCGGCAGTCAACCTCAACACGGTCGACGCGGCGCAGATCGATCAGTCGTTCGACAACATGAAGTCGTCCATCACCGGCGACCTGATGCTCAACGACCTCGAGCAGACGCGGTCGGGTATCACCGATCAGGTTCGTCAGTCCGGTGCCAAGAGCGAGGCCGAGGTCCTGCACGGCACTCTGACGGAGCTGAGCACGGACGAGAACACCGCCACTGCTCTGGTGGTCATTGCGACGACCACCACCTGGCCCGATCGCGTCGAGCGAAGCAAGCTGACGATGCGTCTGGCCATGGAGGAGGTCGACGGGGTGTGGAAGACCAACAAGGTCGACCCCATCGGTTCACGGATCTCGCTCGACAACCCGAACACCAACCCCGTCGTCCCGACCGATCCGGGCGGCCCCGCCGACCCGAACGCGGCCGACCCCAGTGCGGAAGCGACGCCGGCTCCCCAACCGGACACCGGCGGCAACTGAGGTACCGGCAGTGGTGTCTTCCGTCTGTACCGAAGTGAGTTTCGAAGGAGTTCTGTAGTGCCTCCCCAGCGTCGCAAGATCGTTCCACCCACCACCACCAGCAAAGTGCGCCGCAAGGTGGCCGGCACCGGGAAGCCGACTGCTGGATCCACCGTCACGGGCTCGACCACCGAGGGATCCGCGGCCGACGACACGACGGCTGTCACGACTCCGCCGCCGAGCACGCCGATTCTCGACAAGCCCGCAACGGACAAGGCTGCAACGGACAAGCCTGTTCTCGACAAGCCTGCTTTCGACAAGGCCGCGACCGAGGAACCCGCACTCGACAAGCCTGCAGAAGGCGAATCTGCCGACGAATCCACCGCAGCCGAGTCGTCCACCGCCGCTGAGTCCTCCACTGTCGCTGGCTCGTCCACCGCGTCGGGGTCGGGTATCGGCTGGAAGCACGTGATCGTCGTTGCGGTCATTGCCGTCGTGCTCGGCGCGTTCGCTGCCGTTGCCGCGTTCAAGCCGTTCGCCACGATCGACAATGCGGCCTGGGTGGATTCCGCGGCGACGCAGGAAGTCACCTCGGCTGCGACCGATGCGTTGCAGACTCTGTACACGTACAAGGCCGCCACGATCGACGCCGATTTCGACGCGGCGCGTGCAGTGCTCAATCAGTCGATGCTCGACGAGTTCAACTCCACTGCCGAAACCACCAAATCTGCTGTGGTGCAGACGGATACCGGGACCGAAGCGATGGTCACCGACATCGGAGTCACGCGGTTGGAGGACGGCATGGCCGAGTTGATCGCCAACGTGAACATCAGTGCCACCCAGAACGGCGTTGCCTCGGGCAGTGCCGAGGGTCCGTTGACGGTGAACATGGAGAAGGTCGACGGCACCTGGAAGCTGTCGGCCATCGACGATCAGTAGGAGCTCGGCCAGCATTCGATCCGGCCCCGTTCGACGCAGAAGCCCTGCTCGGACGGGGCTTTTTCGTGGGCTTTTCCGCCATCTGTCACCGGCTTTCCATCGCGTTACCATCGCGATTGCGTCCTGGCTTGGGACGAGCCCTGGTTGTTCGGGACAACCAATCGAAGCTCGACAGCCAGGGGTGGATCCGATGAAAACGGAGCATGCTGGTCATGACTGACACAACTATCGAATATTCCGTGGTGGAATCCAGGTCCGGTCGATCGGGGTTTGCCGAGCACGTCAATCCCGAACTGTATCGGCTGTTGTCTGCGCTGAATCTGGATCGCGAGTACGTGCGCGGCGACGGGACGGTCCTGTTCGACGCGTCGGGTCGTCGCTATCTCGACTTCGCCGGGGCGTACGGTGCACTCCCGTTCGGGCACGGTCCCACTCCGATCTGGCAGGCGGTCAACGACGTTCGTTGCAGTGGAGAGGCGATTTTCGTACAGCCTTCGGTGTTGAGCGCGGCCGGTGAACTGGCGGATCGGTTGGGGCGCATCGCACCCGACGGATTGACGCGGACGACGTTCGTCAACAGTGGTACCGAGGCCACCGAGGTGGCGCTGAAGATCGCGCGAGCGCACACCGGTCGGCTGGGGGTACTGACGACCGGGAACGGTTTTCACGGCAAGACTCTCGGTGCTCTGTCTGCGACGGGAAACGTCAAGTACCAGAGCGGTTTCGGTGCTCCGGTCGAGGGCTTCGATCACATCGAGTTCGGTGATTCGGATGCGCTCGACGCGGCACTGGCGGCGGACCCCGGGCACTATGCGGTGTTTCTGGTGGAACCGATTCAGGGTGAGGGTGGCGTGGTGTGTCCGCCCGACGGTTACCTGCGCCGCGTGCGGGAGATCTGTGATCGGCACGGGGTGTTGATGGCCCTCGATGAGGTGCAGACCGGGCTCGGCCGGACCGGCAGGATGTTCGCGGCGGAGCACGAGGGCGTGGTGCCGGACATTCTGACCGTCGCCAAGGCGCTCGGTGGCGGCATCGTGCCGGTGGGTGCGGTGTTGTGTGCGCCGAGGCTGGTGAACGAGAGTTTCGCGCTGCGCCACACGTCCACGTTCGCGGGCAACGCATTGGCTGCGCGGGTGGGTATCGCGGTTCTCGACGAGTTGACCCGGGACGACTGCGCGGTGGTGGAGAACGCGGCCGTTCTCGGGCGGCAGTTGAAGCACGATCTGAGTGCGTTGGCAGAGAAGTACCCGTCGGTGGTCACCGAGGTGCGCGGACGCGGGTTGTTGCTCGGCCTGGAATTCACCGCGGACGTCAACATGGTCGGGCGGCAGTCGTTGCTGGGATCGATTGCCGATCAACACAATCTGGCCGTGGTGATCTGCTCGTACCTGCTCAACGTCGAGGGGATTCGAGTGGCTCCGACCCTGTTCGGTAACAGGGTGATTCGGATCGAACCGCCGCTGACGGTGTCGGCGGTGCAGTGCTCGCGGCTGGTCGCAGCACTGGATCGGGCGTTGGGGTACGCGGCAGCGGGGGACATGGACGGGTTGTTCGGGCATCTGCTCGGCCGCCCGACCGTCGCCACTCCGCCTGCTCTCGAGGCGTTGCGTCCAGGTCGAACGCCCGATATCGCGGTGCGGGCGACGGATCGGCGCTTCGCGTTCATCGCGCACCCTCTCGATCTGGGGTTCTTCGCGGCGTTCGATCCGGCACTCGAGGTGTTCGATCACGGCGAGCGGCAGGATCTGCTCGAGCGGTTCGCGGCGTCGACGTCCGAGCTCGAACCTGCGTCGTTCGTCATCGGCAGTGGCCGGGTCGTCGGAGGTGGGGAGGCGACGGCGCACGGCGATCTGGTCGGGCTGCCGTACACCTCCGAGCAGTTGCTGCGTCTGCCGACCGAGCGTGCGCTCGCTGTGGTGGGCGGGGCCGTCGAGCTGGCGATCTCGCGCGGTGCGACGGTCGTCGGGTTGGGCGGCTATTCGTCGGTGATCACCGGGAACGGGTTGGGCCTCGGCGCGACGACGCGTCCGATCACCACCGGCAACACGTTCACCGCTGCGGCGAGTCTGCGGGCGGTCCGGCGCGTGTGTCGTGAACGCGGTATCGATGTCGCGCGGGCTCGGGTGACGATTCTCGGTGCCGCCGGGGCGATCGGGCGAACCATCGGCAAGCAGTTGGCGGGCGAGGTCGGCGGCATCGTGTTGGTCGGCAGGAAGGGGGAGAGTTCGGTCATCGCGCCCAAGTTGTGGGCGGCTGCGCAGGAGATGGTGGCGAGTGCTCGGGTCGGTGCGGCTTCGGGGGATCTGGCCGGGGCCGCGCACGCGGTCGACGGCGATCTGGACGATCTGATCAGGTCGCGTCATGTCGAGTTCTTCACCGATCCCGTTGCTGCAGTGCGTGATTCGTTGATCGTCATCGCTGCCACGTCGGCACCGCATGCGCTGATCGATCCGACGGATCTGATGGAGGGTGCCATCGTCTGCGATGTGGCGCAGCCACCGAACATCGGCCGGGACGTGCGCAGTGAGCGGCCCGACGTGACGGTGTTCGACGGTGGCATCGTTCGGGTGCCGTCGGGTTCGGATTTCGGGTTGACCTACGGGTTGGCTCCGGGGTTGACGTACGCCTGCATGGCCGAGACGATGCTGATCGCGTTGTCGGGTGAGTTCGGTCTGCGCAGCATCGGGACCACCCTCGACGGCGACAGCGTGGAGCGGTTGGGTGAACTGGCAGATGTCCACGGGTTCACGCTCGCCGAGGCCACGCGGTGGCGCGAGGCCGACCGGTAGACGACAGGGGGCGGGGCGCGTCGGGGTCCCCGCCCCCGGCTGCGTCAATGGACCATTGCACACGTCTCGGCGGTGCAGTGGTCCATCGACGCGACCGGTTCGAGTGCGGTCTCACGGAAAACGGATCGGGCCGAACCTCTTGACGAAGGGGGCGGCACGGGTCAGTCTTGTCGTCAGGAGCACCCCCAGTGGTTTTCGAAGCGCAGTGGTTTCGGCATCGGGCGTCCGGCAGGCGACACGCTTTCGCCGAGTCAGCGCGTGAATGGACCCCGGGTGCTACTTTTGATGCCCCCGTTGCGCTGTGCGCACATTTGGGGTACCTTTGGACGTTGCGCTGGCTGCCTCCTGTCCACCTCTCGATCGCTGTTACCCGAAAGCACGTTTTCGGGCCGCTGTGATGGGGATTCGGTCTGGTTGCACCAGCCGAAATTCGCCCCACATATAGCAAACAGATACAGCGGCGGTCGCACTGCACGAGCGACCCGCGTGAGGTGCTGGAAGGACGCATCTTGGCAGTCTCTAGCCAGACCAAGGCAGTTGTCGGAACACCGGGAGCCCCGAGGAGGGTTTCGTTCGCGAACATTCGCGAGCCGTTGGAGGTACCCGGTCTCCTCGATGTACAGACGGATTCGTTCGAATGGCTGGTAGGTGCGCAGAGTTGGCGTGACCGTGCCGCCGCCCGGGGAGACAGCAGTGTCGCCGGTGGACTCGAGGACATCCTGACCGAGCTCTCTCCGATCGAGGATTTCTCGGGCTCGATGTCTCTGTCCTTCTCCGACCCACGATTCGACGAGGTCAAGGCCTCGACGGATGAGTGCAAGGACAAGGACATGACGTACGCGGCTCCGCTGTTCGTCACGGCCGAGTTCATCAACAACAACACCGGTGAGATCAAGAGCCAGACGGTCTTCATGGGTGATTTCCCGATGATGACCGACAAGGGCACCTTCATCATCAACGGCACCGAGCGTGTCGTGGTGTCGCAGCTGGTGCGTTCTCCGGGCGTCTACTTCGATCATTCGATCGACAAGACCACCGAGAAGGACCTGCACAGCGTCAAGGTGATCCCCGGCCGCGGCGCATGGCTCGAGTTCGACGTCGACAAGCGCGACACCGTCGGTGTCCGTATCGACCGCAAGCGTCGCCAGCCCGTCACGGTGCTGCTCAAGGCTCTCGGCTGGTCCACCGAGCAGATCACGGAGCGCTTCGGCTTCTCCGAGATCCTCATGGCCACCCTGGAGAAGGACAACACCGCCGGTACCGACGAGGCACTCCTCGACATCTACCGCAAGCTGCGTCCCGGCGAGCCGCCGACCAAGGAGTCGGCGCAGACCCTGCTGGAGAACCTGTTCTTCAAGGACAAGCGCTACGACCTCGCTCGCGTGGGTCGCTACAAGATCAACAAGAAGCTCGGCCTCAACTCGGGTCAGCCCATCGTGGCGTCGACCCTCACCGAGGAAGACATCGTCGCGACCATCGAGTACCTGGTGCGTCTGCACGCAGGTGAGACCTCGATGACCGCACCCGACGGCGTCGAGGTTCCGGTCGAGGTCGACGACATCGACCACTTCGGCAACCGTCGTCTGCGTACCGTCGGCGAGCTCATCCAGAACCAGATCCGCGTGGGCCTGTCCCGCATGGAGCGCGTCGTGCGCGAACGTATGACGACTCAGGACGTCGAGGCGATCACGCCGCAGACCCTGATCAACATCCGTCCCGTCGTCGCTGCGATCAAGGAGTTCTTCGGAACGTCCCAGCTCTCGCAGTTCATGGACCAGAACAACCCGCTGTCGGGCCTGACGCACAAGCGTCGTCTGTCGGCACTGGGGCCCGGTGGTCTCTCTCGTGAGCGCGCCGGCCTCGAGGTCCGCGACGTTCACCCGTCGCACTACGGCCGCATGTGCCCCATCGAGACCCCGGAAGGCCCGAACATCGGCCTGATCGGATCGCTCTCGGTGTACGCACGCGTCAACCCGTTCGGGTTCATCGAGACCCCGTACCGCAAGGTCGTCGACGGCAAGGTCACCGACGAGGTCGATTACCTGACCGCCGACGAGGAGGATCGCCACACGCTCGCGCAGGCGAACTCTCCGGTCGACGATTCGGGCCACTTCATCGAGGACAAGATTCTCGTCCGTCGTAAGGGTGGAGAGGTCGAGTTCGTCTCGTCCGACGACATCGACTACATGGACGTCTCACCGCGACAGATGGTTTCCGTCGCGACCGCGATGATTCCGTTCCTCGAGCACGACGATGCCAACCGTGCCCTGATGGGTGCCAACATGCAGCGTCAGGCCGTCCCGCTGGTTCGCAGCGAGTCGCCGATCGTCGGAACCGGCATGGAGCTGCGTGCAGCCGTCGATGCCGGTGACGTCGTCATCACCGAGAAGACCGGTGTCGTCGAAGAGGTCTCCGCCGACTACGTCACGGTCATGGCCGACGACGGATCGCGCAAGACCTACCGGATGCGCAAGTTCGCGCGCTCCAACCAGGGCACGTGCGCCAACCAGCGTCCGATCGTGGACGAGGGCCAGCGTGTCGAGTCCGGCCAGGTCCTCGCCGACGGCCCCTGCACCGAGAACGGTGAGATGGCACTCGGCAAGAATCTGCTGCTGGCGATCATGCCGTGGGAGGGCCACAACTACGAGGACGCGATCATCCTGTCGCAGCGCCTCGTGGAAGAGGACGTTCTCACCTCGATCCACATCGAGGAGCACGAGATCGATGCTCGCGACACCAAGCTCGGTGCCGAGGAGATCACTCGCGACATCCCGAACGTCTCCGACGAGGTCCTCGCAGACCTCGACGAGCGCGGCATCATCCGGATCGGTGCCGAGGTTCGTGACGGCGACGTGCTGGTCGGAAAGGTCACGCCGAAGGGCGAGACCGAGCTGACCCCCGAAGAGCGCCTGCTGCGCGCCATCTTCGGTGAGAAGGCTCGCGAAGTTCGCGACACCTCGCTCAAGGTTCCGCACGGCGAGAACGGAAAGGTCATCGGCATCCGCGTCTTCTCGCGCGACGACGACGACGATCTGCCTCCCGGCGTCAACGAGCTGGTCCGCGTCTACGTGGCTCAGAAGCGCAAGATCCAGGACGGCGACAAGCTCGCCGGCCGTCACGGCAACAAGGGCGTCATCGGCAAGATCCTCCCGCAGGAGGACATGCCGTTCCTGCCCGACGGCACCCCGATCGACATCATCCTCAACACCCACGGTGTTCCGCGTCGTATGAACATCGGTCAGGTCCTCGAGACCCACCTGGGTTGGATCGGCAAGACCGGTTGGAACGTTCAGATCGCCGCGGACGGCACGAAGCCCGATTGGGCCGAGCGTCTGCCCGAGGAGATGTTGGCGGCTCCGGCCGACAGCAACATCGCCACTCCGGTGTTCGACGGTGCCAAGGAGAATCAGCTCGCCGGCCTGCTGGAGAGCACGATCCCCAACCGCGACGGCGAGCAGATGGTCGGACCCGACGGAAAGGCCACGTTGTTCGACGGCCGCTCCGGCGAGCCGTTCCCGTACCCGGTGTCGGTGGGCTACATGTACATCATCAAGCTGCACCACTTGGTCGACGACAAGATCCACGCTCGTTCGACCGGGCCGTACTCGATGATCACGCAGCAGCCCCTCGGTGGTAAGGCACAGTTCGGTGGTCAGCGTTTCGGTGAGATGGAGTGCTGGGCCATGCAGGCCTACGGTGCCGCGTACACGCTGCAGGAGCTTCTCACCATCAAGTCGGACGACGTTGTCGGCCGCGTGAAGGTGTACGAGGCGATCGTCAAGGGCGAGAACATCCCGGAGCCCGGTATCCCCGAGTCCTTCAAGGTGCTCCTCAAGGAGCTCCAGTCGCTGTGCCTCAACGTGGAGGTGCTGTCCTCGGACGGCGCAGCCATCACGATGGCCGACGGTGACGACGAAGACCTCGAGCGTGCCGCAGCCAACCTGGGAATCAACCTCTCCCGCAACGAAGCAGCCACGGTCGACGACCTCGCTCAGTAGTTCTGTGATCCCCGTGCCTGCGTCACCGCAGGCACGGGGGTGATCACGCTTTTTCTGATTCGGTATCACAACACCCATAACGGGGAAAGGAAGTTACGTGCTCGACGTCAACTTCTTCGATGAACTTCGCATTGGCCTTGCCACTGCGGACGACATCCGTCAGTGGTCCTACGGCGAGGTCAAGAAGCCGGAGACCATCAACTACCGCACGCTCAAGCCCGAGAAGGACGGCCTCTTCTGCGAGAAGATCTTCGGCCCCACTCGGGACTGGGAGTGCTACTGCGGCAAGTACAAGCGCGTCCGCTTCAAGGGCATCATCTGTGAGCGCTGTGGCGTCGAGGTCACTCGCGCCAAGGTGCGTCGTGAGCGCATGGGCCACATCGAACTGGCGGCTCCCGTCACGCACATCTGGTACTTCAAGGGTGTGCCGTCGCGTCTGGGCTACCTGCTCGACCTGGCTCCGAAGGATCTCGAGAAGATCATCTACTTCGCTGCCTACGTCATCACGACGGTCGACGACGAGCTCCGTCACAACGAGCTCTCGACGCTCGAGGCCGAGATGGAGGTCGAGAAGAAGGCCGTCGCAGATCAGCGCGACGCCGATCTCGAGGCTCGTGCGCAGAAGCTCGAAGCCGACATCGCCGAGCTCGAAGCCGAGGGTGCCAAGTCCGACGTGCGCCGCAAGGTCAAGGACGGTGGCGAGCGTGAGATGCGTCAGCTCCGTGACCGCGCGCAGCGTGAGCTCGATCGTCTCGAAGAGATCTGGACCACGTTCACCAAGCTCGCTCCCAAGCAGCTCATCGTGGACGAGCTCATCTACCGCGAGCTCATCGACCGGTACGGCGAGTACTTCACCGGTGCCATGGGTGCCGAGTCGATCCAGAAGCTCATGCAGACCTTCGACATCGATGCCGAGGCGGAGTCTCTTCGCGAGACCATCCGCAGTGGCAAGGGTCAGAAGAAGCTGCGTGCGCTCAAGCGTCTGAAGGTCGTCGCTGCGTTCCAGGCCGGCCGCAACTCGCCGATGGGCATGGTTCTCGACGCTGTCCCGGTCATCCCGCCGGAGCTTCGTCCGATGGTGCAGCTCGACGGTGGACGTTTCGCGACGTCCGACCTCAACGACCTGTACCGCCGCGTCATCAACCGCAACAACCGCCTCAAGCGTCTGATCGATCTCGGTGCCCCCGAGATCATCGTCAACAACGAGAAGCGGATGCTGCAGGAGTCGGTCGACGCCCTGTTCGACAACGGCCGTCGTGGGCGTCCGGTCACCGGACCGGGTAACCGTCCGCTCAAGTCGCTGTCCGACTTGCTCAAGGGCAAGCAGGGTCGCTTCCGTCAGAACCTACTCGGCAAGCGCGTCGACTACTCGGGCCGTTCGGTCATCGTCGTCGGCCCGCAGCTCAAGCTGCACCAGTGTGGTCTGCCGAAGCTGATGGCTCTCGAGCTGTTCAAGCCGTTCGTGATGAAGCGCCTGGTGGATCTGAACCACGCGCAGAACATCAAGTCGGCCAAGCGCATGGTCGAGCGTCAGCGTCCGCAGGTGTGGGACGTTCTCGAAGAGGTCATCGCCGAGCACCCCGTGCTGCTGAACCGTGCACCCACCCTGCACCGGTTGGGCATTCAGGCGTTCGAGCCGCAGCTCGTCGAGGGCAAGGCCATCCAGCTGCACCCGCTCGTGTGTGAGGCGTTCAACGCCGACTTCGACGGTGACCAGATGGCTGTCCACCTCCCGCTGTCCGCCGAGGCTCAGGCCGAGGCACGCGTGTTGATGCTGTCCTCGAACAACATCCTCTCGCCGGCATCGGGCCGTCCGCTCGCCATGCCGCGTCTGGACATGGTGACGGGTCTATACCACCTGACGCGTCTCGACGCCGGTGCTGTCGGCGAGCGCGTCGACGCATCGACCGATCAGGCCGAGTTCGGGGCGTACTCCTCCCCGGCCGAGGCTCAGATGGCCGTCGACCGTGGAGCGCTCACGGTGCAGTCGCAGATTCGGGTTCGTCTCACCACACAGCGCCCGCCGCGTGACATCGAGAACGAGTTGTTCCCCGAGGGCTGGAACCGCGGCGACGCGTGGATTGCGGAGACCACTCTGGGACGCGTGCTGTTCAACGAGCTGCTTCCGGCGGACTACCCGTTCGTCAACGAGCAGATGCCGAAGAAGCGTCAGTCGACCATCATCAACGATCTCGCCGAGCGTTACCCGATGATCGTGGTCGCGCAGACCGTCGACAAGCTCAAGGACGCAGGCTTCTACTGGGCCACGCGTTCGGGTGTCACCATCTCGATCTCCGACGTCCTCGTGCCGCCGGAGAAGCCGCAGATCATGGAGACCTTCGAGGCTCAGGCCGATCAGATCGAGAAGAAGTACCAGCGTGGCGCACTCGACAAGGTCGAGCGCAACTCCGCACTGGTCAAGATCTGGCAGGACGCGACCGAGCAGGTCGGTAAGGCCATGGAGGCCCACTTCCCCGACGACAACCCGATCCCGATGATCGTGAAGTCCGGCGCAGCCGGAAACATGACTCAGGTTCGCTCGCTCGCCGGCATGAAGGGCTTGGTGACCAACCCGAAGGGTGAGTTCATCCCGCGTCCGATCAAGTCCTCCTTCAAGGAAGGCCTGACGGTTCTCGAGTACTTCATCAACACGCACGGTGCTCGTAAGGGTCTGGCCGACACGGCGCTTCGTACCGCCGACTCGGGCTACCTGACGCGTCGTCTGGTCGACGTCTCGCAGGATGTCATCGTTCGGGAAACCGACTGTGGCACCGAGCGCGGCATCGTCACGACGATCGCCGAGAAGACCGCCGACGGCAAGATGATCCGCGACGCTCACGTCGAGACCAGCACGTACGCCCGCACGTTGGCGAACGACGCTGTCGACGAGAACGGCACGGTCATCGTCGCTCGCGGACATGATCTCGGTGACCCGGCCATCGACGCGCTGCTCGCTGCGGGCATCACGTCGGTCAAGGTTCGCTCGGTGCTCACCTGCACCACGGGAACCGGCGTCTGCGCCACCTGCTACGGCCGCTCGATGGCCACCGGCAAGCTGGTCGACATCGGTGAGGCCGTCGGTATCGTTGCCGCGCAGTCCATCGGTGAGCCCGGAACCCAGCTGACCATGCGTACCTTCCACCAGGGTGGTGTCGCCGGAGATGACATCACCGGTGGTCTGCCTCGCGTGCAGGAGCTGTTCGAGGCACGTGTGCCGAAGGGCAAGGCTCCGATCGCGGACGTGTCGGGACGCATCCAGCTCGAGGACGGCGATCGTTTCTACAAGATCACCATCGTCCCGGACGACGGCGGCGAAGAGGTTGTCTACGACAAGCTCTCCAAGCGTCAGCGTCTGCGCGTCTTCAAGCACGACGACGGCACCGAGCGCCTGCTGGCGGACGGTGACCACGTCGAGGTCGGCCAGCAGCTCATGGAAGGTGCTGCCGATCCGCACGAGGTGCTGCGTGTGATGGGTCCCCGTCAGGTGCAGATCCACCTCGTCAACGAGGTCCAGGAGGTGTACCGGTCGCAGGGTGTGTCGATTCACGACAAGCACATCGAGACGATCGTGCGCCAGATGCTCCGTCGCGTGACGATCATCGACAGCGGCTCCACCGAGTTCCTGCCCGGTTCACTGACCGAGCGCAGCGAGTTCGAGTCGAGCAACCGTCGCGTCGTCTCCGAGGGTGGCGAGCCCGCAGCCGGACGTCCGGTCCTGATGGGTATCACCAAGGCATCGCTGGCCACCGACTCGTGGCTGTCGGCTGCGTCCTTCCAGGAGACCACTCGTGTGCTGACCGATGCGGCGATCAACTGCCGTAGCGACAAGCTCATAGGTCTCAAGGAGAACGTCATCATCGGTAAGCTCATCCCGGCTGGTACCGGCATCAACCGGTACCGGAACATCACGGTGCAGCCGACCGAGGAGGCGCGTGCCGCGGCATACGCGGTGCCGTCGTACGACGATCAGTACTACAGCCCGGATGGCTTCGGCCAGGGAACCGGCGCTGCAGTGCCGCTCGACGACTACGGTTTCTCCAACGAATACCGCTAGAGCGACTCCGTCGCATGTGAGCAGAACTTCGTAGCCCACTACGAATTTCCGCTCACGACGACAGAGCCTGCAGACAAAGCCCCGCATCGACTTCGGTCGATGCGGGGCTTTGTCGTCGGTTGTGACCGTGATGCGTCAGGACCGGAAGAACTCCAGCATGTCGGCGTTGATCGTCGCTGCTTCCGTCGTCGGCATGCCGTGCGGGAAGCCGGGGTAGGTCTTCAGCGTGCCGTTGGGCAGTAGCTTCGCCGAGAGCACACCCGCGTTCTCGTAGGGCACCACCTGGTCGTCCTCGCCGTGTAGCACCAGCGTCGGAATGTTCACCCCACGCAGGTCGTCGGTGAAGTCGGTCTGTGAGAAGGCGACCACGCCGTCGTAGTGGGCTTTCGCACCCCCGATCATTCCCTGACGCCACCAGTTGGCGATGACGCCTTCCGACGGGGTGGCCCCGGGCCGGTTGTAGCCGTAGAAGGGGCCCTCGGCGAAGGTGCGGAAGAAGTCGGCGCGGCGCGTGGCGACCTGAACCTGGACGTCGTCGAAGAACGACTTCTCGATACCGCCGGGGTGGTCGTCGGTCTTGACCATGATCGGCGGTACCGCACTGATCAGCACCGCCTTGGCTGCGCGTTCCTCTCCGTGGCGCGCCAGGTAGCGGACTACCTCGCCGCCGCCGGTGGAGTGGCCGACGTGGATCGCGTCGGTCAGATCGAGGGCTTCGACCACGGCGGCGAGGTCGTCGGCGTAGTGGTCCATGTCGTGCCCGTCACCGACCTGTTGGGACCGCCCGTGACCGCGTCGATCGTGGGCGACGACGCGATAGCCGTGCTCGAGGAAGAACATCATCTGGGCGTCCCAGTCGTCCGACGACAGTGGCCAGCCGTGGCTGAAGACGACAGGCTGACCCGACCCCCAGTCCTTGTAGAAGATCTCGACGTTGTCCGGTGTTGTGATGGTTGGCATGAAAGCAGTCTTGCCCGGACTGCTAGCTGCGCGGTACCACCGTGTGGGTCGAGAACCGCTCGTTTTGCGACATCGGCAGTTGGGGCGCGAACCGCTGCTGATAGCTGCGCGGGGAGGTCCCGATTCGGGCGACGAACGCTCGTCGCATCACTTCGCAGCTCGAATACCCGGCTCGACGGGAGGCCTCGCCGACGGTGTAACCGGTGTGCAGGGCCTCACGAGCCAACTCGAATCTTGTCGACGCGACGAATTCGGCCGGCGAGCTGCCGAGTTCGGACTGGAACAGGCGGGTGAGCTGACGGGTGCTGAGTGCCGCGAACCGAGCCAGCTCTGCCACGGTGTGGGGTAGCCGGGGGTTGTCCCGGATGTGGTCGGCCACTCGGCGGACTGTTCCGGTACGGGGGATCGGGCCCGACAGCGACGACGAGAACTGCGATTGTCCACCGCCTCGCTGCATGTACACCAGCAGTCCCTGCGCCGCAGCCCGCGCCACTTCGGGGCCGTGGTCGTCCTCGACGAGAGCCAGTGCGAGGTCGATGCCGGCCGCAACGCCCGCCGAGCTGTACAGGCGGCCGTCTCGGACGAAGATGGCGTCCGGATCGACCGTGAGGGCGGGGTAGAGGCGTTGCAGGTCGGACGTGAACTTCCAGTGCGTCGTCGCTCGCCGGCCGTCGAGTAGTCCGGCCGCGGCGAGTACGAACGCCCCTGTGCACACCGATGCCATCCGACGGGTCCGTGCAGCGAGATCGGCTGCGGCTCCGACGAGTTCGGCCGTGACCAGGCGAATCGGATCGAATTCACTACCGGCGATGATCACGGTGTCGAATCGTCCGGATTCCGCGACCGGACGAGTGGACACCGTCGTCCCGATCGAGGTGCTGACGTCTCCGCCGCCGGGTGAGAGGATCACCACCTCGTATTCGACGGCGGGCTGCTGATTCGATTCGACGAAGACCTCGGCGGGTCCGACGAAATCGAGCATCTTCACCCCGTCGAACACCAGGAAAGCGATCCGTCGTGAGCCGACGGATCGCGAGAGCGCATCGTCCATGTACAGAAGCTACCGCCGTGGGGCGCTTAGTTTTCGGCGTGGCTCGGGTCTGTATCGCTATGACCAACCAAGAACCCAGCACCATCGTGAACATCGGCGTGGCCATGTTCACCGTCGCAGATCAGGACGCAGCTCTCGACTTCTATTCGTGCGTGCTCGGCTTCGAGATTCGCGGCGATCTGCGGTTCGGCCCCGAAAACGAATACCGGTGGGTCGAGGTGGCTCCGCCCGGTTCGACGGCGCGGCTCGCCCTGAATCCGCCGATGGGAGGAACGCCCGGCGGCGGATCCATCGGTGTCGAGACAGCCGACGTCGCGGCCGAACACAAGCGTCTGAGTGCACTCGGCGGAGTCGATCTCGACGACTTCATGGAAGAAGTCGACGGTGTTCCGCCCATGTTCGCGCTGCGTGATCCCGACGGCAATTCGGTGTGGGTCGTGCAAGCCTGACGGTTCGACCGGCTATCTCCGGTCGATGAACGTGTACAGCTCGGCGATCGTGCCGTCCTTGATGACGGCGAAGTCCTGGCCGGTGACGACGGCTGGGGCGTCGGGTGGCGAGAGTGCCCAGGAGATGCGTGCGACGTCGCCGAGCACGGCGGGTTCGACTGTGACGGAGAAGGACAGGCCGGCAGCGTCGGTGAGGAGTGCGGTGATCACTCACCGAGCGGACGGTCTCGACCACCGACGGCCGCGCCACGGATGCCGTTCCGACCGAGGCGGGTCGGGCGGCGCTGGGCGCGTCGGCACCGGGTCACGTCGAGCTGGTGCATCGATTGTTCTTCGACGGGTTGGCAACCGAGGAGGTCGACGCTCTCGGATCGATTCTCACTCGTCTGCGCGACCACGTGCGAACCAACGGGACGCTGCCTCGGCCGCAGTGACACCTTCATCAGGTGGCTACGGGGCGAATCACTCGTGATGGCAGACGGCTTCGAGGTCGATGCCGTTGAGGTCGCGCACGAAGGATCCGTAGTACGTGGCGTGGTATTCCGGCTGCAGTCCCGGCGGCCGGAGCTCGACTGCTCCTGCCGAGACTGCTGCCGCGTGGAAGGCGTCGACGGTGGCGCGATCCGGGGCGCTGAACGCGAGATGGGTATGGGGTCCGATAGCCGATCCCGGTGCGTCGACGATCCAGAAGAAGGGCTTCACGTTCGCCCAGCCGAACGCGATCATGGCGAGCTGATTGGCCTCGGGGGTGTGCGGTACCCGCATGATTTCGCTGATCCCCAGCGGTGCGAGTGCAGCACCGTAGAACTCGGCGCTGGCGGCGAGATCGGTGACGCCGATGTTGAGGTGGTCGATTTGGGAGCCGGTGCGGTCGATGTTCGTCATGCGCTCAAGTGTGGCCGAGGTCGCGGACGACTTCGGTCCTGAATCGAATGACAACGTCGTGTTCACTTTCCCGTTCGACCGATGACGGGCACAGTTCGCTCGGGCGCGAGAGCCTCGAAGGATGGTGAGACGGGGTAACGAGATACGGTTCGGGCAGGACATCTCTCTGCGTGCCGGGGCCACGCGTCGACAGTTCCTGACATGGAGTGCGCTGGTGGGGGCGCTGGCGTTCACTCCCGAACTCGCGGGAACCACGGCGACGGCAGGTGCGCAGTCCGTGGTGACCCCGGACTACCCGTTCCGCCTCGGCGTGGCATCCGGCGACCCACTGCCCGATTCGGTGGTGCTGTGGACCAGACTCGCCACCGATCCCTTCGCGCCACGTGGTGGAATGACTCCCGGCGTGGTGCCGGTGCGGTGGCAGATCTCGGCGGACGAGCGATTCGCGAGCATCACCCGCGAAGGTATCGAGCTGGCCACCGAGTTCGACGGCTGGTCGATTCACGTCGACGTCCGAGGTCTCGAGCCAGCTCGCGAGTACTTCTATCGCTTCCTCGTCGGGCCGCATGCCAGCCCGGTGGGCCGCACCAAAACTGCACCGGCACTGGGTCAACCGTTGAGCAAGCTCGACTTCGCGTGGGCGTCGTGCCAGAAGTGGGAGGACGGCTACTTCGGCGCGTACCAGGACTTGGCCGCGTCGAATCTCGATGTGGTGTTCTTTCTGGGCGACTACATCTACGAGTACGCGATCAAGGACGAGGGTGCCAGGCAGGGCGAGCCGCGCACCGAATCCGCTGCCCGAGAAACCATGGGGCTCAGCGACTATCGCGACCGATATGCGCTGTACAAGGCGGACGAGAATCTTGCTGCGGCCCACGCGTCGGCACCGTTCGTCTTGACGTTCGACGATCACGAGGTGGACAACAACTGGGCCTCGCAGATCAGCCAGGACGACGACGATCCGCGAGAGTTCCTGTTGCGCAGAGCCGATGCGTTCAAGGCGTGGTGGGAGAACACTCCGGTTCGGGCGAATCTGAAGCCCGTCGGACCGGACATGACGGTCTATCGCCGGTTCTCGTTCGGAGATCTGGTGGACTTCTCGGTACTGGACACGCGGCAGTACCGCAGCGATCAGGCGCACGGCGACGGCGAGCATGCGCAGGACGCCGAGACGGCAGATCCGTCGCGCACGATCACCGGTGCAGCGCAGGAGAAGTGGATACTGGACGGTTTCGGATCACCGTCGAGGTGGAACTTCCTGGCGCACCAGACGGTCATCTCGGACCTGGCCCGTGGGCTCGGCAGCGATCGCAAGGTCGGGATGGACCCGTGGAGCGGATACGAGGCATCGCGGCACCGAATTCTGGACGGGGCCAGGGATCGCGGCACGAAGAACGTCGCGTCGATCGTCGGCGACATTCATCGCACGATCGTCTCCGAACTGCGCCGCGACTACCAGGATCAGGCGTCGCCGATCCAAGGTGTGGAGATCGCGACCACCTCGATCGCGTCGGGTAAGGACGGTGCCGATGTCGACTCGGCCGGTGCGGCCATCGCCGAAGGTTCTCCGCATGTCAAGTACGGAAATGCTCGGCGCGGCTATCTCCGTGGCACGCTGACGAACACCGAATGGCGTTCGGAGGTCAGGGTTCTCGATCGCGTCTCCACACCGGGGGCATCGGTACGAACCGCAGCGACGGTCACCGTCCCCGAAGGCCGCCCCGAGATTCAGCTGGGCTGACGCCGGTCATTGACGGATCGCGAACATCGGCATCGCCAGACCGAGCAGCATCACGGTGAACAGCAACCATGCGGCGCCCTGCCAGATCGGCCACGTGCCACCGGCACGGTAGGACCTGTATCCCAACGTCAGAGCTCCGATGCCGCCGAGGAAGCGCACTGCGGGCACCGACGCGGCCAACACGGGATTCGTGCGGTCGACGACCAGAAACAGCGCGGTCAGTGCCGCAGCCACCGCCACCACGACCGCACAGTATCCGGCCGCTCTGCGAAAGACGACGGGGTCGTTCCAGCGCTTTTCGACGTCGCGGTCGGCGATGGTGCGTTCGGTCGGATCGTTGGCGGGCATACCGGTGGGTTACCCGCTGAGCGCGGGTCTACCCACATGTCGGCCGGTCAGCGACCGTCGGCAATGATCTGTGCGACGTTGCGTTCGGCGAGTGCGGTGATGGTCAGCGACGGGTTCGCGGCTCCGGTGCTGCCCGGGATCAACGCACCGTCGACGACGTAGAGCCCGGGGTGACCCTTCACCCGGCCGTAGCCGTCGGTGACGTCGCCCAGTACCGCGCCGCCGAGGGGGTGGGCGGTGAAGGTGTCGTCGACGTCGCGGGTGAACGGTTCGGCCGCGACGATGGTTCCGCCGGCCTGGGCCATCCGATTCTGAACTGCGCGTAGGGCTTCGACGGTGTCCCGGCTGCCGCCCTTCGGCCAATTCAGCGTCAATCGGTCTGTGGCGGAATCGAATCCGAAGTTTCCGCGCAGTGGGTCGATGGTCATGCCGAGTGAGCCGATGAATCCGAGGTTCACGGGAACGCCTGGCACGTACCAGTTTTCGACGGTCAGTGGCAGTGAGGAGTCGTCGACGATGCGGGAGGCGCAGGGCGCACCTTGCGGTCCGGCGGACATCAGCCCCAGCGACCGTGTCATCGACGCGTCGCCGTTGGTGCCCCAGCCGGTGCCGACGAATTCGTTGAGGTTCGGCAGTGCGCCGGTGGTGCGGGCGCGCATCAGCAGTTCGGTGGTGCCGATGGATCCGGCTCCGAGGACGAGCGTGTCGCAGGTGACGGTGCGTGTCTCGACGATGTTGCCGAACGGGTCGAGGCGTTCGATCTCGACGCGGTAGCGGTCGCCGGATTCGGTGCCGATCGCTGCGACGCGGTGGCTGTGGCACACCGTCGCGCGGCCGGTGGCCTCGGCCTGGGGGATGTAGTTCTGCGTCAGGTCGTGCTTGGCGCCGTTGGAGTTGCCGAAGGTGCTCGCGCCGACGGTCGCGGACGGTCGCGAGCGTCCGGCGAGCTCGTCGCGGACGACGTTCCAGTTCCAGTTGCCGTCCACTGCCTGTGGGGTGAACCCGGCCCGCCGGGCGTGGTCGTCCCAGGTGCGCGAGTGCGAGAAGTTCGGGCTGTTGTAGACGTCCTCGGGCATCGGCGACGGCCGGAGCATCGAGCGCGCCTTCGGGTACCAGGTGGCCGCCATCTCGTCGTACTTCAGGCGTCCGCCGAAGGAGGCGTCGAAGAACTTCTTGTCGGGGGCGATGGTGACGCCGGTGTAGACGATCGAGCCACCGCCGACGGCAGCGCCGCGCCAGACCGAGAGGTTTTCGTACCGGGTGGTGTCGAGTACGCCGCCGAACAGGTCGACCGGTCCGACGGGCATTCCGGTGATGTTGGTGAACGAGGTCTGCTGCCACAGTCCGCGTCCGTCGGCGGTCATGTCGGCGGTGAAGATCTCGCGCCACGGGTCACGTGGCCAGCGCAGTCCACGTTCGAGGACGGTGACCTGGGTGCCGGCCTGTGCCATACGAAGGGCGGCAGCGCTGGCACCGAATCCGGAGCCGATGACGAGGACGGGAGAGTGGTCCGGTGGGCGCGGGGGATCGGCGAACAGCTCGGGGACCAGTGATCGGATTCGTTCGGCGCCGATGGGGAGTGCGCCTGCTGTGGAAGAACCCGGTGCCCCGGCGGAGCCCAGGACCGGAGCGGCGGCAGCGCCGAGCATTCCGGCAGCGGCCAAACGCAGCAGTTGCCTTCGATTCACGGAAAACTTCCCCCTAGTACGTGCGGACAGCGCTCTCGATTGTGTCGTGTTTGCTGTAAGAAAGCGAACACTTCGGTCGGATATAGGGACGGCTCCCAGCTCGGCCTCAGGTTTGCCTGTCACACTCCGCTCATGGTTTCGGCATCGGTGGCTCTGTTACTGCTCTTGGCAGCGGTGGTGGGCATCGCAGCGCACCTTGTCGACGCCCGTGGGCAGGCGATGCTCGTCTTCGGTGCTTTGGCACATGTCCTCATGCTCGCCGCGGTGCCGGGCACTGTTCTCGCGGCCGTGGCGTTCGGTTGGTGGGGGCTGGCGGCGGGCGTAGTTGTATCGGTGGGCGCCGCCGCCACACAGATTCCTCTGTACAGGCACCGCTCCCGGACGGCGGCGGAGTCGGAGCTGACGGTGTTGCATGCCAACATCTGGTTGGGTCAGGCCGATCCCGACGCGTTGGTCGCGCTGGTCGAGCGGCACCGACCCGACGTGCTCACTCTTGTCGAACTGACGCCGGAGGCCGACGCCCGCCTTCGCCCGGTGCTGTCCGGCTCGTTGCCGTACGCGCATGTCAGCGCTGCTCCCGGCGGCGAGGGCACCGGAATCTACAGTCGCTTCCCGCTCGTCGACGAGCAGCGTCACGACGGTTTCGTGACAGAACTGCTCTCCGCGCGGGTGGAGATGCCGGGCCGGCCGCTGGTGTTCGCAGTCCATCCGGTGCCGCCGTGGCCGCGGGAGCCGTCCGAATGGGTACGTGAGCTGGGGCTGTTGCGCCAGCTGCTGGCCAAGATCCCCGTCGACGACGGTCCGGTGGTGGTGGCGGGCGACTTCAACGCGACGCAGGACCATCGGCGGTACCGAGATCTACAGGACGGCCGGTTCGTCGATGCGGCGGTGGCCACCGGGGCGGGCATGCTCAGGACGTACCCGGCGCACACGTGGTATCCGCCGGTGATCGCCATCGACCACGTTCTGGTGGCAGATCTGGCCGTTGGATCGGTGGAAGCCGTGACGATTCCCGGCTCCGACCACCGCGGCATCCTGGCTCGGCTGGCCTTCGGTCCCGGTCAGCGCTGATCAGGACTGTGCGGGCAGTTGCTGCACCGACCACTTGTTGCCGTCGGGGTCGGCGAAGTACACGAACGTGCCCCAGCCTTCGTCCTTCGGCGGGTCGATGGTCAGGCCGGCTGAGGTGAGGTGCTCGTAGGCCTGCTGGACGTTGTCGACGACCATCAGGATTCCGGCGCGCCCTTGCCCGGCTCGGCGTCGGTGATGTTCTCGCCGATCGCGATGGAGCACGCCGAGCCCGGGGGAGTGAGCTGGACGTACCGGATGCCGTCCCAGGGGCGGGCATCGTGGTCGGCGTTGAAACCGATCGAGACGTAGAAGTCCTTGGCGCGGTCCACGTCGGTGACGGCCAGGGTGACGAGTTCGAGCTTCATGGTGAGGTTCATGAAGCAATAGTGACGACCATTGCGGACAACTTCGGTCCGCGTCGAACGAACAGTTCGAGAAATATGCCCGACGCCTCGTCGGTTGAGATATCCGTGTTCTTCTCATTGCTCGACAGGTCCCGCACGCGATCCGGTTTCGACGACGCCTCGGCTCTGCGTCATACCGTCGAACGAGCGGTACATGCGGAGAAGATCGGGCTGCATCGGTTCTGGGTGGCCGAGCATCACGGCGTTCCCGGGATCGCGTCGGGCGCGCCTGCGGTTCTCGCGGCGGCGGTGGCGTCGCGCACCTCGCGCATTCGCGTCGGATCCGGCGGGGTGATGCTGCCCAACCATCAGCCGCTGGTCGTGGCCGAGCAATTTCTGATGTTGGAGTCGCTGTTTCCCGGCCGGATCGACCTCGGTGTCGGTCGCTCCCTCGGTTTCACCGAGCCGGTTCGGGCAGCATTGCGCAGTGAGCGGACCGACACGTTCGAGGCCGACATCGCCGAATTGCGTTCCTATCTGGACGGTTCGGGTTCGGTGACGGCCCGGCCCGCTGTCCCGTCTCCGCCGGTGTTCGTACTCGCGACGGGAGCCGGTCTCGAGGTTGCCGCTCGCGCTGGGCTTCCGGTCGTCGTCGGCGGACCGATAGTGCATCAAGACGATCCATTGGCGCTCTACCGCAAGCATTTTCGTCCCTCGCCGTCGAATCCCTCACCGTACGTGATCGTTTCGTTGGACGTGACCATCGCAGCGGACACCGCCGATGCCCGCAGGCTCGCCGTCCCGGAGGCGTGGGCGATGGCCAGATCCAGACGTGAGGGTGAGTTCCCGGCTCTGCAACCGGCGTCGGGGATCGATGAATCACAGTGGACGCCGCAGACGCGGAACCGAATCGAGGCGTCGTTGGCGTCGAGCATCCTCGGCACGGCCGGGCAGGTCCGTCCGCGGCTGGAGGAGGTGGTCGAGCGCACCCGCGCGAACGAGATCATGGCGTCGACGTCGACGTACGATCGCGCCGAACTGTTCGACGCCGATGCCGCGTTCGCTCAGCTCGCAGGGGTGGCGGGTTGAACCGGTGCCGTCGCTGCCAGGGCGGCCACCAGGTCGCGTTGAATGTCGGTGATGGGCACGGTCGCGTCGACCACTGCCGATACCGGTAGTCGCAGCCTGCGGTCGGCCTCGGTGCGGAAGACCAGGCCGGTCTTGGGGGTGCTGTCGGCGGTGCTGGCGTACAGGATGGACCAGCATTGTGGGTTCTTGAGGAGTTCGGCGCTCGCGGTGTGATCGGACGCCACGGGCGGTCCGAAGCTCAGTGGCAGTCCGCTCCGTTTCATCTCACGCTCGATCACCCGGTGCAGCAGGATCTGCTCGCTCCGTTTGGGAAGTAGCAGGGGGTAGCCGGCGAGCTGACTCAGACTCGGGTTGCTCTCACCCGCCAGAGGATGCCCCTCGGGGAGGACGACGACGAGGTCTTCGGTCCACAGCTCGGTGACGTGCAGACCGGAGCGTTCGACGCTGCCGCGGATCAACGCCACCTGGCAGTCGCCGGACGTCACCGCTTCGATCTGTTCTGCGAATCGTTTCAGGACGAAGTCGATCTCGGCGTCGGGATGGCGCTCGCGTACCGCGACGATGGCGGAGATGGCGTTGGCTGCGAAGGTCATGTTTCCGGTCAGGCGCAGCTGATTACGTTTGCGCGTCGTCAGCGCCAGGGCGGCTTGCTCGAGCTCCACCATGTGCCGGGCGATGGACACCAATTGTGCTCCGACAACGGTCAATCGGACGGTACGAGAGGTTCGCTCGAACAGGGGCTCACCGATTTCTCGTTCCAGCTTGGAGATCTGCAGGCTGATCGCCGATTGCGAGACGTAGCAGCGTTCGGCAGCGCGGGAGAAGTTCAGTTCCTCCCCGACCGCGAGGAAGTATTTCAGCTGCCGCAGTTCCATGCGGCCATTCAATCATGAGTTCTGCTCATAGATGCTATTTCAACTTCCGCGTTGATAGAGCATCGCGGTCGGAGTTTCATGGAGGTAGTTCTTCGTAGAGGAAAAGACTCGAGCCGAAAAGGAAAGTGCTGTGCAAACGTACGACGTCGTCATCGTGGGATCGGGATTCGGAGCATTGGCCGCCGCCAAGTCTCTGGGCAAGGCCGGTGTGACGTTCTCGCTGATCTCCAGCACCACCGAACACCTCTTTCAGCCGCTGCTCTACCAGGCCGCAACCGGAATGCTCTCGACGGGCGAGATCGCCCCGCCGATCAGGCGCATTCTCGCGCAGTACGAGTCGGCCGACGTGCGTCTCGGACGCGTCGTCGATGTCGATCCCGAGGCGCACCAGGTCACCTACATCGGTGCCGGGCAGAGCCACACCATCGGCTTCGGTCGTCTCATCGTCGCCACGGGAGCCACGCAGGCGTACTTCGGTCGTGACGAGTTCAAGGACCGCACGTTCGCGCTCAAGACCGTCGACGACGCGATCGCTCTGCGTGAGCAGATTCTGAGCTGCTACGAATCCGCGCACCTGACAACCGATTCGGCTGCTCGTAAGGAGCTGTTGAGCTTCGTCGTCGTCGGTGCAGGCGCGACGGGTGTCGAGCTCGCAGGTCAGATCAGGGATCTCGCGCACCGCTACTTCGCCGGCTCGTTCCCGGACATCGATCCCGACGACGTCACGGTGACCCTCGTCGACGGTGTCAAGGAAGTGCTGCCGGCGTTCGGCGGCAAGCTCAGCGCGTACGCCCGTACGAAGCTCGAGAAGTCGGGCGTCGACGTCGTCACCGGTGCCATGGTCACCGATATCGCCGACGACGTGGTGACGGTGCAGGACGTGGACACCAAGACGTCGAGGACGTTCGCCGCCAAGACGGTCATCTGGTCGGCGGGCGTGCAGGCCAGTGACCTGGCGGCCACCGTTGCCGAGCGGACCGGGTGTGAGACCGACCGTGCCGGACGGCTTCTCGTGCACGACGACCTGACGGTCGGTTCGGCGAAGGACATCTACGCGATCGGCGACGTGACGTCGCTGAACAAGTTGCCCGGTCAGTCGCCGGTGGCGATGCAGCAGGGCAGGCACGTTGCGAAGATGATCATCGGAAAGGTCGACGCGGGAACGCCGTTCGAGTACACCGACAAGGGCAGCATGTCGATCGTCGGCCGCTTCAGCGCGGTGGCGCGGCTGTTCGGCAAGGTCGACATGTCGGGACCGATCGCGTGGATCATGTGGCTCGCGGTGCACCTGATGTACCTGGTCGGCTTCCGGAACCGCTACGTTGCGGTGGTGTCGTGGATGACCTCGTACATCGGTGACAAGCGACCGCACTTCCAGTACACCGACCATTCCGCTTCGCTGGAGGAGCACACCAGCGACACTGCCGACGAAGACGAGCGCAGAGCGGCCTAGTTGTGGAGACTTAGGTCGCGATGCCGTTGCGGTAGGCCCAGATCACCACGTGCACTCGGGTATTGACCTCGAGTTTGCGGCAGATGTTGCCGATGTGGGTCTTGACGGTGCTCTGTTCGACCTGCAGTGAACGGGCGATCTCGTTGTTGCCCAGTCCCTCCGCAAGTAGTCGAACCACTTCCATTTCGCGCAGACTCAGGTCGTGTTGCGGTGCAACGGGAGTGGTTCGAATCGGCCTGCCCCGGCGAGCGAACTCTGTCATCAAGCGCGGGGTCAGTCGTGGAGAGAGGACCGCTCCGCCGTCGGCGACGGTGACCACCGCGTCGGCGAGTTCGTCGGGGTCGGCGTCCTTGAGCAGGAAGCCGGACGCTCCGCTGTCGAGAGCTGCGAACACGTACTCGTCGAGGTCGAACGTGGTGACGACGATGACGCGAACGCTGTCGAACTGTGCGAGTATCTCGCGCGTTGCAGTCAGTCCGTCGCCGTTCGGCATCCTGATGTCCATCAGTACGACGTCCGGTCGCAGTGCCGACACCTGCTGCACGGCATGCCTTCCCGAGCTCGCGTGCCCGACGACCTCGATGTCGGGATGGCCGGCGAGGAACAGCTCGAATCCCTGCCGAACGACGGGCTGATCGTCCGCGATGAGTACGGTGATCATGCCGGCATCTCCTGTGGTCGAGAGATCTTTCCGCCGACAGGTAGTCGAGCACGCACGGTCCACGTCGCTCGGTCGTCGGACGATCCTGCATCGAGGGTGCCGCCGAGTAGTGCGGTGCGCTCACGCATTCCGGGGATGCCGAACCCCTGACCCGAGGACTCGCGCAGCTCGGAGCTGTCCGGCGTGAGCGTGTTGGTGACGGTCACCTCGATGGCCGAGTTTAGGTTGGATACCTCGACGTAGACATCGCAGTTCGGCGCATGGCGTCGGGCGTTGGACAGCGATTCCTGAACGACGCGATAGCACGTCAACTGCACCGCGCTGTCGGTGTCGTCGCTGTCTGCGAGGATGCTCGTGTCGATGCGCCCGAACGACATTCGTGACTGCTCGATCAGTTCGGGAAGGTCGGCGATCATCGGCTGCGGAGCGCTGTTGTTCGTCTCGCTTGGGCGCAGTATGCCGACGATCTGGCGTAGGCTGTCGAGGGTCCGTTGGCCGTGATCGATTGCGCCGGTGAGTAGTTCGCGTGCCTGCTCGGGGTTGCTCGTGATGAGTGTCTTGGTTGCCTTGGCTTGGATGAGCATGCCGGTCAGGTGGTGGGCTGCGACGTCGTGTAATTCGCGTGCCATGGCTCTTCGTTCGTTGTCCAGGGCTGCGTTCAGCTGTTGCCGGTGTTCGAGTTCGGCTCGGCCCAAGGCGGCCTCACTCTCGAGTTCCTGCGCGCGGTTTCGTGCGATGTACTTGCCCAGTGCGATGAGCACCGTGTAGTTGATGGCGAGGTTCGCGATCTGCTCGGCGACCACGCCGATCGTGCCACCGGGGCCGGCCGCGGCATCCGGGTAGGACAGGCGGGTGTCGACGCTGACTGCGATTTCGAGAATCAGCCCGACGGCGATGGGAGCGAACAGGCGTGGCCCGGTCACCCGAATTGCCAAGGCGACGATGGCGAACCAGTACAGCGGGGTGAACCCGAGAGTCCGGTCCGGCAGGACGAGTATGAGCGCGACGCTGATCGCCACCACCGACAGGTATGCCGTGACGGGAAAGGATCGGCGCACGCACGTCACCGCGGTCATCGCCAGCAGGGCAACGACACTCACCGCGATCAGTGGTGGGCTGCTGACCAGTTCGTCCCGGGTGTCACCGACGGTGCCGGTGGAGAGTTGGAATCCGGCGTAGAAGAGAGTGGCCAGGAGCATTTCGATCGGCAGTACCACGGGATTGCGCGGCCGCCACGCGGGTCTGAACCTGCGCAGCATCCTGGAACCAGCCGGCACCCGAGCACCACCCAGCATCAGAGTCGACTCCGTTCTCCTGCCGCATCTTTCGAGCTCGAGCTCTTCGTACCTGCAGTTTTGGAACCCAGCACCCACAGCGGTCCGGTGACGAACCAGAAGAACGTGATGACGCCCAGTGGCTGGATCACGGTCTTCAGCGCTGCTGCCTGCTCCGAGTCTGCCACGGTGTAGGCCAATGCGTAGGTGATCACCAGCGCGATGGCGGCGGCGCACAGCCATTTCGCGAATCCCCGAATCTCGTTGCGGTAGGCCTGCGGGCCGGTCTTCGGGGGCTTGACCGGTGCGGGTCCACCGGCGAATCGGTGCGCGAACCGCGCATCGAGCCACGCCACGGTGGAGTGTGCAAATACGACCGTCCAGCCGAGGTAGATCCCCGCGAGGCGGTGGGCGAATTCGACCTCCCCGCCGCGGTGTAGGTCGAGTGCCACCGCGGCGACGAGGACGACATCGAGGACCGGGAGCAGAGCCAGGGTGAGGGTGCTGGCGCGCCGCATCCGTGCCACGTAGCGCAGGCACAGTCCGCCGATCACCAGAACCCAGAAGCCGACCTCACAGATCGCGATGGTGAGCAGAATCGGATTGTTCATGGACCCGATCTCACCTCAGCGGACGCCGCTGCGATACCCCCGCGGAGGCGTCGTACCTGGTGGTTCGGCCGAAGGTACGACGCGGCTCTCCACCGAAAGTCGTAGCCGAACGCGCTACTGTGGAATTACGCATACAGGACACGCAGGCGACAGGGAGTCCGTCATGGCAGGCAAGAAGATCGACAGAGTGCACGCACAGTCCGCGTTGGAGACGGTGCGCGAGAACCCCGGCATCGCATTGATCGCCGCCGTGCCAGTACTGGCGGTAGCGGGACTGGTCTGGTGGCTGCTCGGGTTCCCCGCGTTCCTGCTGCTTCTCATCGCAGCAGGCGGAGTTCGGTACCTCTACGCCGGGCGTCGCTGACTACCGACAGACACTGATCACTGATCGGCGCGCGGGATGCAGAACTCTGTGATGGTTGCCGAGCCTGCGGCCAGCTCTGCCCAGGACGCCTCGGTGGTCAGCACTGCGATGGCCGAGGTGGGAAAGCGGTGTCGCACCTCGCGGGCCAGGTCGGTGTCGTCGTCGGCCGCCAGTTCGAGTGCGGTCCAAGGGATTCCGGGTTCGTGCCCGACGACCAGCAAGGTCGATACCGTCACGTCGTCGAAGTAGGTGTCGGCCAACCGGATTTCGTCGATGATCTCGTCGGCGGATCCGCCGTAGATGTCTCGCTCGAAGCGGGTGGGTAAGTCGCCGAGACCGGTAGCAGCCAGGGTCTCGCGGGTGCGCAGAGCCGTCGAGCACAGCACTGCGTCGACTGTGCCGACGTGCTCGCCGATCCAGGCTCCCGCGAGCGCCGCCTCGCGTTGGCCGCGGGCGGCCAGGGGGCGTTCGTGATCCGGTACTCCGTCGGGGTAGCCGGATTTGCCGTGCCTCATCAGCACGAGGGTCCTAGTGGTCGCCATGCCGTCCACCGTAAACGGTCAGGGCGGCGGGATCGGGAAGAACGTCCACCTGCTCCGGGAAGACGAACTTGCGCATCGCCCACCATCGGAAAGCGGTTGCCAGCAACGTGCCGATGATGGATCCGCTGACGAAGTCGGCGATGTTCTCGGTGAGGAAGGACACGTTCGGCGAACGCAGATCCAGCATGTAACTCGACACCCACAGCGGTAGCTGGTTGATTGCCAGGCCGGTTCCGGCGACGGCGAAGAACAGCGCTGCCTCGTGGTGGCGACGTCGTCCGCCGCGTGCTGTGAACGACCATTCCCGGTTGAGGATGTACGACACGATCGTCGCGATCAGCACGGCCAGAACGTTCGCTGTCACCGGCTTGTCCTGCAGGATCGTCCACTTCAGGCCGAAGAACAGTACGACGGTGACGACGAAGGTGATCGCTCCGACGATGAGGAACTTGAGGGCCTCGGCGTGCTTGACGAGGGGCTCGAGCCAGCGCTGGGGAACGTGGTCGGTGAGGCGGTCGGACACATGCATCCCATCGACGTTACCTCGAGTAACGGATCGGGCCGGATTCGTCGCGGCTGCGAAGAGGGCCTAGAGCCGCGTCTTCAGGTGGTCCCGCAGCATTCGACGGACCTCTTCGGTCGCGAGTTGCTCGGGATATGTCACTGCCTGCAACGTCAGTCCGTCGACGAAGGCGTGCAGTTCGGCAGCCGCGCGTTCGTCCGTGGCGGTGTCGAAGGTGAAGGCGGGGGAGTTCGGTCGATCGAGGTCGTGCAGGTGTGCCCACGCGAGTCGGCACAGATACCGGCTGCCGAACCACCCGGCCGTCTTGAGGGTGGAGAGTCGTTCGTCGACTCTGGCGCGCACGATCGCTTCGAGCCACACCGACGCCTCGGCGCGGCGGTCCTCGTCGAGTGGCAGCATCTCCTCGAGGACGCGGATAGCTCGCGCCAGGCCGTCGCCCTCGGTGGAGTGGGCCTCCAGCCGCGTTACGACGCGTTGCGTCATGGCCTCGGCCGCGAACAGGACGAGTTCTCCTTGGTCGGAGAAGTAGTACCGCAGTGATCCGGGGGACACGCCGGCTTCGGCGGCGACGCTGCGTACCGTCGCCCCGTCCATTCCTGCTCGTTCGATGACGCGCCATACGGCGGCGACGATCTCCGCCCGGCGCGCATCGTGGTCGACGATCTTCGGCATCGCTCTGTTCTAGCACGAAGAAATCTTTTTCATACAGCTGTGCCAAAATCCTGTTACGGTACAGCTGTGTCAATTCAGCTGATCGGGCTTGCGCTGGTGGACAGCATCGGCGTCGGGACCCTTGCGGTTCCGCTCTGGATGATGCTGCGGCCGTCATTTCGAGTTCGAGTGGTACTGGTGCACCTCGGCGTGCTGGGGCTGCTGTATCTCGGGGTCGGGCTCATGCTGCTGACGCTGCTCGAAGACGTGACCCTTACGTCCATGGCCCATGCCGTGCCCGGAAATGCGTGGGTGCGGATGACAGTGGGTGTGGTCGTTCTGGTTGCGGGCCTCGTCTGCGATCGGGGACGTCGACGCCCGAGCGGTACGTGGTGGATGCGGGCACCGGCGAGCGCTCGAGGGGTGGCCCTCCTCGCTGTTGCAGTGGGCACGGTCGAGGTGGCGACGATGCTGCCTTACGTCGCCGCGATCGACGCGGTGGCCGCGTCCGGCCGGGGACGGGCGTTCTCGGTCTCGATTCTCGCGGTCTACGTACTCATCACCCTGCTGCCTGCTCTGCTTCTGCTAACCGTCAAAGTGGCTGCATCGCAACAGTTTCCGTCGCTTCAGCGGCGTCTGATGCACCGCGTCCAACGCTGGAGTCAGGACATGGTGGGAACGGTGGTGCTCGTCGTGGGTGCGCTGCTGGTCGCAGATGCGGCCATCGAGATGAACCTGGTGTGACGTCGGCCCCGGTCGACTCGAGGAAAGGATGGGTCATGAGGGCAGGAAAATTTCGGGTAACCGATGCGCGCAGCATCGTCATGATGGTCGTCGGGGCAGTCTTGGCGCTGTTCTTCTGGGACCTGCGGGTGTTCTGGTTCCAGGGCGGACCACTCGGTTGTGTCCTGATGGTCCTCGCTGTGGTGGACGTATGGGACTCGCGGCGCGCCACCGGCAGGCGAGCAATTGTCGGGGAATTGCGCGACGACATTTTCGGACGCGAGGATTCGACCGACACACCGGACCGCGATGGTCGACGGTGACTCACATCCCCGCGACGGTACTGAATTTTCGGTCCCCCCGTGATAAACAGGTCCGGGGGTCGACAGCTGTTCGATAACAGGCGATGCGGTGCTGAGTGGATGGTGGTGACCTGGTGGCGAGCAGTCTTGATGCGAATGCCATGGCTCACTCGCGCCGGCGAGGCCTGACTGCAACCGGTACTACGGTGATGATTCTGTGCCTGGTGGCCGGTTGGGGCGTCGTCTACTTCATCGGCCTGGTGGGTGCGCTGTGGCGTTTCCGCGAGCCGAATGCACCTGCGCCCGTACTCACGTTGTCGGATCAATGGATGGACCTTGCGGTCGGTCTGGTGCAGGTGGCGGTAGGGGCGGCGGCAATCGCTGCGGTGTATTTCGTTCGTCGTCGCACGTTGCCCGCGGTGTGGCCGATGCGTCGCGGCACTGCGCTCGAGGCCGCGCTCACCTGGTGCGCGGCGATCGGTGCCGCGTCTGCTGCGCTGCTCGTCTTGTCTCGCATGGACATCGTCCGATTCAGCTTCTCGGTTCCGGCCTCGGTCGAATCCGATTGGCTCGCTGTGGTTTCTGCGCTCGCAGTGGGTCTACGCGAAGAGCCGATTCTGGTGGCGCTACCGGTGTTGCTGCTCGTGGGCCGGCTCCCGATCTGGGCGATCATGGCGTTGTCGGCGACGATGCGAGGCCTCCTCTACATGTACTTCGGTGGCGGCGGATTTCTGTGGGCATTGTGCTGGGGTGCCGCGGCGGTCTGGGTGTTCTACCGCTACCGGCGGCTGTGGGTGTTGATCGCCGTCCACGGACTGGTGATGAACATCCAGGTGTTCGATCGAGTGATTCCATCCGAGAATTCGGCGACCGTTCTGCAGTGGATCAACATTCTGATCCTGTTCGCGGCACTGCTGTGGTGGCTCACCCCGCGTGCGCTGGAGGCGTTCCTGCCGAACACGGTGGCCGTTCGGTACGGCGATGCGACCGTCGAGACGACTCCGGTGGTGGCCGAGGTGGTCCTGAACCCCGAGAAACTCGACCCCGACGAGTCCAGACGAGAGCCGCCGGTCAAGCCCTGACCATGCGGGCTTCGAGGCACTCCCAGATCGGGTCGAATTTCTCGGTGCCGTCCAGCTCGAATCGATGTTTGCGGTAGAACGCCACCGCACGATCGTTGGCCGCTGCCACCCATAGGTATGTCGATGCCTCCCGGTCGACGACGGTGTCCATGAGTTCTGTTGCGACTCCGGTGCCGTGGTGCTCGGGCACGACGTTCAGTGACCACAGTTCGGTCGGTGCCGGCGGATCGTCGTCGCGTGGTGGTCCGCCGGTGGCGAAACCGACGATGCGTGAACTACTGGTGTCGACGGCGCAGCGGGTCCGCACACCGCGGCTCGACTGCTCGTCGCGGCGGGCGATGATCTGCTCCCATCGTTCGATGCGGTCGCGAGGGCGGATTGCATCGAGCTTGGCTCTGTTCATCATTCCCGCGTACGTCGCTTTCCAGATCGCCACGTGCGCTGCACCGAGCTGTTCTTCGTCGCCTGGGCGGATGTCGCGAATCGTGTAGCCGGCCACGGTTGTAGTTGTACCGCTACGGCTCGTGTTGTTCGTCGGATTTTCTTGTCGGACCCCTCTCGTACTATCGAATGCATGTTCGATAATGGTGGGTGGGGGGTGGCGCAGACGCCGCCGGTCGACGACTGCATCGCGGGCTTTCTCGACGTCATTGCACTCAACCGTGTCAACGAGAACCTTGCTAGGGCGGCGACCGTGCTCGCGTACTGCGACGTGCTCGAGATGCGCCTCGAAGCAGCCGAAGCCGACGGCGGAGATCCGGGCGAGACCGTCCGCGGTGCCCTGTGCGATCTCGCCGTGACGATGACCGGAACGCGTCGCGATGCGTCCGTTGTGCACGATGTCGCGGAGCGTCTGCATCGAATGCCGTTGACCGCCTTACGATTCGTGACCGGCAGCTTCGACTGGTCGACGGTGGTCACGATCACCTCGGTGCTGCACCGCGCCGGTGACGAGGCCATTGCAGCGATCGAGTACGAGGTCTGTGCGGCGGGTGGCCGAATGCGTCCGCAGGCGTTGCGCAACCGGATCTGGCGGCTGTGGATGAAAGCCGATCCGGTGGGAGCCGCAGCTGCCCGAGAGACCGCGAAGTCCGAGGAGGTCGGTGTGCGGATCGACCGCACCGGTCCGGGCGGCATCGCATCGCTCATTGCGAAGATCACCGATCTCGAAGCAGCCGAAGCGGACGCACTCATCGTCGAGATCGTCGGGACGGTCTGCAAGCGCGACCCACGATCGACGGGCACGCTGCGGGCCGCGGGTCTGATGGCGTTGCTGCACGGCGAGCATTCACTGGTGTGTCAGTGCGATCGCGGCGACGACTGCCCGGTGGCCGGCGCTGCCGACGATATCCCTCCTCGACGCGGGCATCTCCTCCAGATCGTGGTGGCGGTGGAGACGCTGCTGGGGCTGTCCTCGGAGCCCGCAACCCTCGCCGACGGCACACCTATCGACCCCGAAGTGGTGCGCCTCGTTGCCGCCGACGCGAAATGGCAGGCGCTGCTCACCGAGCTGGTCGAGATGCTGAAACCCGAACAGAGAAATTCGGGCGACGACGGATCGAACGATGACGGCCGGGACAGCGGTGGCCCCGATGACGGCGGTCCAGACGATGATGGCCCCGATGACGGTGGTCCAGACGATGGTGGCCCGGACGGTGGTGGCAGCACGTGCAGCCCCGACGTTGGTGGCCCTCTCGCCGGTGGTGGCAGCACGTGCAGCCCCGACGGACCGGCCCCGGAACGCCCCGACGGGCGTTCGCACTCCGGCCCCGGCCGTGCCGGCGTCCGCAGCGGCGATGTGTCTGGTTCGGTGTCGGGTCCGTTCGGGCCGTTCTCGACGGCTCCGCCGCTTTCGCGTCGGGTCGTCGGCATGGGCCGGGTGCGTGGTGCCGCCGAGCTTCCGTCCGCGCGTCTCGTGGATGCCCACTGTTGCCCACCCGTGAATCCGATACTGGGGGAGGAGTCTGTCCGTGACGGGCTCGTCGCACGGTGGCTTGCGTGGATTGCCGATCAGCCCGAGCGTGCTCGCGGCATCTTTCCCGACGGTCATGGCGGCGAATCGGCTCCGTCGCAGTCGGCGGTGACGTATCGGCCCGGTGCCCGCGTCGTCGCGTTCGTTAGGGCTGCGTATCGCACCTGTACGTTTCCGAATTGCGACGTGCCGTCGGCTCGGTGCCAGATCGATCATCTGGTTCCGTTCGATCACGACGATCCCGAGCGCGGCGGCTGGACGATCGTGACCAATCTTCAGCCGGTGTGCGTCTTCCATCATCAGGCGAAGACCTCGGGGGCGTGGTCGGCGGTGATGCTCGCCGGAGGCGCGATTCTGTGGTCGAACTCTGTCGGTCTACGTGCGGTCTCGTTGCCGGACTTCTCGATCGCCTCGCCTCTCCGACGCCACCGACGCCACCGCCGCCACCGCAAAAGTACATCGGCCGGGACGTCGCTGTCCCCGGCCGAACCCACCCGTTGGGAGCTCGAGTACAGCGGGTGTGCACCGCCGACACTCGAGGACTTTCGTTGTGCAGCAACGGAAAACGAGAGGCGGAAGCTCGCAGAGAAGAGGCGGGCCTACCTCGAACACTGTCGTGTCGTCCATGCGCGTGTTCGGTACGACCGCACCCGATACGACCCTCCGCCCTTCTGAACAACACCGCGCCGGTGTGGCACAGGCCGCTGGCCTGCTACCTTGAACGCCGTTCAAGTCTCTGGGGCAGGTCACCGCCCCACTCCTCGAGGAGCCACCCGTGTCAGATGTAGACCGCAGTACTCGCCGACCGAGACGTAAGGTCGGGCGAATGAACGTCTCGGCCCGCGACATGGCGCAGATCGCAGTGTTCGCCGCACTCATCGCCGCGCTCGGCCTGCCGGGATCCATCACGGTCGGATTCTCGGGTGTGCCCATCACCCTGCAGACCCTCGGCATCATCCTGTCCGGTGCCATCCTCGGACCCCGCAAGGGCACGGCCGCGGTCCTGGTGTTCCTCGCCCTGACGATGATCGGTCTGCCGCTGCTGGCCGGCGGGCGTACCGGCCTCGCAGCGGTGGCCGGGCCCACCGTCGGGTACCTCGTCGGCTGGATCCCGGCTGCATTCCTGATCGGCCTGCTCACTGCGCGAATCCTGCCCAAGTACTCGATCGTGCTCGGCCTGCTGATCAACGCGGTCGGCGGAATCCTGGTCGTCTACGCATTCGGCATCATCGGGCTCGTTCTGCGCACCGACGTCGGACTCTGGGCCGCCGTCACGTCCAACGGACCGTTCCTGCCCGGTGACATCGCCAAGGTCGTCGTCGCGACCGTCGTCGCCAAGAGCGTCCACCGTGCGTACCCGGGCCTGATCAAGGCGTGACCCTCGAGCTGGGAGGTCGAGGCAACGGCACCGCGATCGTCCGGGCGGGTCGCGTGCTCACGTACACGGACCTCGACGCAGCCGTCGAGCAGTGGCCTCACCTCCCGGTGCACGATGCATCGACGCTCGATCTGCCCGAGGTGTTGATCTGTGTGTTCGCGGCGGCCAGGCAGGGCAGCGCGGTGCGGGTCGAGGATCCGGCCATCAGGCCGGAACGTGCCGACGAGCAGAGTCCCGACGCGTTCCTGCTGGTGGCGACGTCGGGCTCCACCGGTCGCCCGAAACCGCTCGCTCGCACCGTCGCGTCGTGGGTAAACAGCTTCCCCGAATTCACCGCCATCTCCGGTATCCGACAGTCCGACACCGTGCTGATCACCGGACCGCTGCACGCCACGATGCACCTGTTCGCAGCGGTGCACGCACTGTGGCTGGGGGCGTGTATCACCGATGATCCTGCGCAGGCCACTGCCGTTCATGCGGTGCCTGCGGTACTCCGTGACGTCCTCCGCCGGATGCCTCGCGCGAGGGTTGCCGTCGCTGCCGGCGCCGGCCTCGACGATGCTGCCGCGCAGACGATCTCGGCGCAGGACATCAGGCTGGTCGAGTACTACGGCTCGGCGGAGCTGTCGCTGGTGGCGGCACGAGTCGTGGGCGAGCACTCGTCACTGAGGCTGCTCCGTGACGTCGAAGCACGCACCGAGGACGGGTATCTGTTCGTTCGATCGCCGTACGCTGCACTGGGTGCGCGCGATTGGTTCGGCGTCGGTGATCTGGCCGAACTGAACGGGTCCGAACTCCTCGTCCACGGCCGCGGGGATGCAGCGATCAACGTGGGCGGAACCACCGTGATCGCCGAGGACGTGGAGAACATCCTGACCGCACTCGACGGCGTCCGAGCTGCGGCAGCGATCGGTACACCGCACGCGGTTCTCGGCGAAACAGTCTCTGCCATAGTCGAACTCGACGGAACCCGCGACCTCGACCTCGTCCGCGCCGACGCCCGCGCCATCATGGCCAAGGAAGCACTGCCGCGACGGTGGACGGTGGTGCAGCAGTTGCCCCGCACCTCGAGCGGCAAGATCGCGCGAGGGGCATTGCAGGGAACGGCCCTGCAATGATGATCCCTGCTGTGCATGCGCCCGTCATCGTTGCGGCGAAACGCACGGCAATCGGTATCGCCGGGCATGGATTCGCCGATGTCACCGCCCCCGAGTTGGCCGCTCCTGTGCTGAAAGCTGTTGCGGCAGAGATTGTCTCACTCGACATCCCGATCGACGACGTGATGCTCGGCAACTGCCTCGGTCCCGGCGGCGACGTCGCACGTGTCTCGGCGCTGCTCGCGGGTCTCGGTCTCGACGTTCCAGGTGTCACCGTCGATCGGCAGTGCGGATCCGGACTCGACGCCGTCGTGCAGGCCGCGTCGCGCATCCGCAGCGGCGACGAGACACTGATTCTGGCTGGTGGCGTCGAATCTGCCAGCACCAGCCCGTGGCGATTCTGGCCAGCGGTCGACGGTGAAGCACCCGTCCGCTACACGCGAGCGCCGTTCGCGCCACCCGGCTTCGCGGACCCGGACATGGGCGTGGCGGCGGACGACCTCGCGCGAATCCGCGGTATCGGACGCGAACGCCAAGATGCCTACGCGGCACAGTCTTTCGCGCGCGCGGCGGTCTGCGACTTCTCGGCCGAGATCGTCACCGTGAACGACGTCGCAACCGACGAGCGTATCCGCCCCAACATGACCGCTCAGCGGCTCGGGAGGCTGCGCCCCACCTTCACCTCCGACGGCACCGTCACCGCGGGCAACTCCTGCGGAATATCCGACGGCGCAGCGATTCTGGCCGTCACCACGGCCGAGCGCGCAGCCGGGATGCCGGCGTTGCGCATCCTCGGTAGCGCGGTCGCAGGGTCCGACCCGGCTCTTCCGGGACTGGGTCCGGTGCCGGCGATCGAGAAACTGCTCGCCCGCACCGGGGTGCGCATCGCCGATATCGACACCGTCGAGATCACCGAGGCGTTCGCGTCGGTCGTGCTCGCGGTCTCGGACGAATTGGGCCTCGACGAGGGTCTTATCTGTCCGGAGGGTGGGGCCATCGCCATGGGGCACCCGTGGGGAGCATCGGGCGCAATTCTACTGGTACGGTTGGCATCTCGAATGCTGCAACCCGGAGGACCGGCATTGGGCCTGGCGGCCTGCGCCATCGGCGGCGGGCAAGGGATAGCGATGCTGGTGGAGCGGGCAACATGAGCGAGGTTGTATGAGTACGGTCAGGTTCGAGAACATTTCGCACTCGTTCGGGGAGCGGCAGGTGCTCTGCGGCATCGACCTCGAGTTCGACGAGCGGCGCATCGGCATCATCGGATCCAACGGCTCGGGCAAGTCGACGCTCGCCCGGATGATCAACGGTCTGATCAAGCCCGATACCGGCCGCGTCACGGTCGACGGCGTCGATGCCGCGAAGAAGGGTGCGCAGGTCCGCAAGAAGGTCGGCTTCGTGTTCACCGATCCCGATTCGCAGATCGTGATGCCCACGGTCGCAGAGGATCTCGCGTTCTCGTTACGCAGGTCCGGCCTGAGCAAGGCCGAGGTAGCCGAGCGGGTGGACGAAATTCTGGTCCGGTTCCGTCTGGATCGGCACCGCGACCATCCGGCGCACCTGCTCTCGGGTGGACAGAAGCAGCTGCTCGCCATCGGCGCGGTCCTCATCCGACGGCCGGAGGTGGTCGTTGCGGACGAACCGACAACCCTGCTCGATCTGCGCAATGGTCGCGTCGTCGCGCAGGCTCTGGATTCGATGGATCAGCAAGTGATCGTCGTGACCCACCAACTGGCACTGTTGGACAGCTTCGAGCGCGTCATCGTCATCGACGACGGGCGTGTCGCATTCGACGGGGCTCCCGCCGCGGCCGTTCCGGCCTACCGAGAGCTGATCGGATGATCGGTCTCTATCGGCCCGGGACCTCGCTGCTGCACCGGATGAGCCCGGGATCGAAGTTGCTGGCACTGATCGTCGCGATCCTGGCGACGGTGATCTTCGCGCGCACTCCGCTCGAAGTAGGTGTGGTGGCGCTGCTGGTCGCGGTGTTGTTCGCAGTGGCTCGCATTCCGGCGAAAGTGGCACTGGCGCAACTACGTCCGGTGCTGTGGATGCTGTTGATCATCGGTGTGTTCCAGGTGATCATCACTACCTGGCAGCGCGCTGTGGTGGTGTGTGGGGTGCTGGTGATCTCCGTTGCTCTGGCGGCTCTGGTCACCCTCACCACCCGGGTGACCGACATGCTCGATACCGTCACCGGGGCGCTCGGTCCCGTCCGACGCTTCGGCGTCGATCCGGATCGCATCGGACTGCTCCTGGCTCTCGCCATTCGGTGCATCCCGCTGCTCGCGTCCATCGTGCAGGAGGTGTCGCAGGCGCGTAAGGCACGCGGACTGCAGTGGTCGATGACGGCGCTGGCAACACCGGTCCTGGTGCGTGCTCTCCGTACCGCCGACGCCATGGGAGACGCGCTCGTCGCGCGCGGTGTCGATGACGATGACGTGAGAAGAGACGATGACGAGTGAGTTGCTCGCCGCCCGGATAGCGCGGCATGCCGACAGTCCCGAGGCGGCGGTCGTCGATGCGACCGGGGGGATCTCCTATCGTGAATTCTGGGGTGCGGTGGAATGCACCGCGGGCTCGTTGGCGGGCACGAGTCGCATCGCGGTGTTGCCGACGTCGGATATCGGGTCCTTGGTGGTCGTCGTCGCGGCGATGCGTGCCGGGGTGAGTGTCGTTCTGCTGCATCGACATCTGTTGGCTCATGAATTCGCCGACGCCATGGCGGTGTGCCGGCCCTCGCTGATTGTCGCGCATCCGCGTCGGCACGGGCGGTTGCATGGTTGGGGTGCAGGCAACGTGGTCGCACCGGGCGATCTTGCACTCGGGCCCACCGAAATCATCGCCACGCCCACACCGAAATCGGAGTTGCTCGTGGGCGTCACCTCCGGAACCACCGGTCCGCCCAAGTTGTTCGTGCGCAATCAGGCGTCGTGGGCGGCGACGCTGGATCGCTCCGATGCCCTGTTCGATCTCGGTCCGGGGGATCGGGTGTCCGCGCCCGGCACTCTCGATCACACGCACTTCCTCTACGGTGCGTTGCACGGACTGACCCGGGGTGCGACGGTCGACCTGCGGGAGCCGACAGCGGCGCTCGAAGATGCTGCGACTCATCTGTATTCGGTCCCGACCATTGCCTGGGACATCGCTCGTTCTGGAGTGCGATCGGCAAGTGTCCGTGAGGTGCTCTCGTCTGCGGCGCGGTGGGCGGAATCGGGTAGGGCAGCGCTGGCGGCGGTACTGCCCAACGCAGGGCTGACACACTTCTACGGGGCGTCCGAGCTGAGTTTCGTGTCCTACGACCGAAGTGAACGCGATGGCGTAGAAATCAGTGGGCAGGTGTTCGACGGGGTCGAGATCGAGATCAGGGGCGAGCTGCTGTACGTCCGCAGCGACATGCTGTTCGACGGCTATCTGAGCCGAGTGGGAGACCACACGACCCTGACGAACGGTCCGGACAGAAACGGGTGGATGACGGTCGGCGATCGCGGCAGAGTCGAGGACGGTCGCCTGACCTTGCGCGGCCGCGGCAGCGAGACGATCGTCCGGGCCGGTCTCACGGTGGAGTTGACTCCGATCGAGGCAGCACTGCTCGCAGTTCCCGGTGTGCTCGAGGCCGGGGTGGTCGGGTTGCCCCACGACCGAACCGGCGAGGAACCTGCGGCCGGAGTCGTTGTGGCGCAGAACGATCCGATATCGGTGGCTCGGATTCGCCGGCACCTACGTACCGTACTGCCGGGTCCCAGCCTGCCGGTGGTGCTCGCCGTCGTGGACAGCTGCCGCGTACGCCGCGCGGCAAGCTCGATCGTCAGGCTCTGGCGGCAACCTTGGCCACGGTGCGCACCGTCGGCTCGCCCGACGCTCCTGTGACGACGAACCAGACGGTGAGCGCCCCTCCGTCGTAGCGGTGGCGCAGAGTGACACGCTCGTTCGCCAACACCGGGCTCAGGTATTCGATGACGGCTCGGTGCGGCGCGGCAGCCAGCTCGGGCACGTCCACCAGCAACTCCTCGATCGCATGCCAGTAGACAGCGTTGTTGAGGTGGTTGAACGGATCGATATCGGTTGCGCGCAAGGGGAATTCGAGGTCGGTCGGCGATTCGGCCTGCACTGGCTCGGTCAACCACGCCTTCCATCGCAACCGGTGCTGATCGGTGGTGCGTCCCAGCATTTCCAGTGCGCCGTCACTGATGCGGGTCGGCATTCCGGTGTCCTTGCTGATGTTGATCCAGAAGCCCTCGGTCTCGATGCGCCCACCCTTCGGTGTCGTCAGTGCCACCCGCATGTTGGACCATCGCGTCGACATCGAGGAACACCAGCGCCGCATATGGACGCGGTCCGGGAAGTGGATCGGCTCGAAGACGTCGATGACGGTGCGTCGCACGATCCACATCGGATCGGTCTTGCCCAACGGTGTGGCATCGAGGTTGTCGGTGCCGATGTCCTGCAGGTAGCGGGCAACGCCGTCGAACCGCAGTCGGTTGTTCGGATCGATGTCGCCGGTCCGCACCGGCCAGCTGGCCTCGAAACCCTCACCGGGCGGCGGCTCCGGTGCAAGTTCGTCGTCGAAGCCTGCCGGTTCCACGCGTGCATTGGTCACGATGGCACTGTACGCGGACAGGCCGAATGTGCACTGTCAGACGATGTGCCGGGCCCGCATGCCGTCGAACACCGGTGCCACACGCACCACGTCTCCGGTGGTGGGAGCGTGCACCATCTGCCCGTTGCCCATGTAGATCGCCACGTGACCCGGCCCGGCCGGGCCGAAGTTTCCGAACAGCAGGTCGCCCGGTTGCGCGAGCTCCATCGGGACCTCGGTGCCCACGTTCCACTGGGTTTCCGAGGTGCGGGGCAGTGTCACTTTCCCGCCCGAGGCCTTGTACAGGGCATACGACGTCAGGCCTGAGCAGTCGAATCCACCGCCGGACGGTCCGTTGATGTTTCCGCCGCCCCATACGTACGGCAGTCCCAGGTAGTCCATCGCCAACTGCACCGATCGGCCGCCGATTCCGGTGAGGTCGAGTCCGGCGAAGGGCGTCAGGATCGCGGCGAACTGCGCTTCGGTCGCTCGGATGCGAGAGACGTACGGCTTGGTCTGCGTCTCGTAATCGAATGTGCCCGAGGGCATGCCGCCCGATCGCAATACAGCCCCTGCGCCTGCGTTGTATCCGGCCAGGGTCAGATCCAAGGTGTCACCGGACACCTTGCCCTCCCGCTTCCACCCGTCGACCTGTCCGTAGATATCGCACAGCAGTGTGCCCGACGCCATCACCGAATCGCCGATGCTGTTGACGTCGGCGACGCCGTTGCCGTCGTAGTCCTTGCCGTACGTGGCCCATGTGCCGGGCATGAACTGCCCCGGTCCCTGCGCGCCGGTGCTCGAGACCGGAGCGGTTGGGCCGTGTCGAAAGCCGTTCTCGGCGGCATACAGTGCCGCGATGGTCGTCGCCTTGACGCCGCCGCAGATGTTGCCTGCCTTCTGCAGCCACGGCACGAAGGCCGTGATGGCTCCCACTGCACCCAAACCGATCGGGCCCACGTTGATGCCGGTGAACGTGGCGGGTTGACCGGGGAACAGCGCACGCCGAATGGCCTCGGCCGACGCCATGAACGCGGTCTGGGTGGCGATGTCGGCGGCGGTGTACGTCCGGCCGGCGAATTGAACGGCACCCGCCCCGAGGGCGGCTGCGGTGGTGGACACCGCATTCGACGAGAACACACTGAACGGCAGTGGCGCAGAGGGGGAACCGGCAGTCGACGTGGTCGACAGTGCGGCGGGCAGGGCGGCAGCAGTCGTCGGGTCGGTCGGTACCGCAGAACCCTCGGCTGTATCCGTGCCTGCTGCTTCTGCGCTTGCCGCCTCCGCGTCGGCTGCTTCGATGTCTTCCACCGTCGGCAGATCGGGGAGCATCGGTTCGGCGGCGGTGTGTATGCCCTCGGCGGCGTCGGAGAGGGTGCGGTCGGCGATGTCGGCGGCAGGTTCGGGCAGGGTCCCCAGGAGTTCGGTCCACTGATCACTCATCGTGTTCGCCTGATCCTCGGCATCGGCGGCAATCGCGGCCGCCTGATCCTTCACCGCCTGATCGGGAATCGGAGCCGGGGCGTCGGTTCCGGCGACAACTCCGGCGGCGGACACGATGACGGCAACGATGACTGCGAATGGATCGCCTGCCATGTATCGACTCCTGCTACTCGAACGACCTTCCCCGAGCCAGTGGCTGTGATCAGGCTCACTCGGGTGCTGCTCCCATCATGCACGGTGCAGACGTTCGACTCATGAGTTTTGCGAAACTGTCAGAACAGGGATGCCCAGTAGTCCGAGAAGCGGATTCCGATGAGCGCGACGACGATTGCGTACCACACCGCGAGCAGCGTCCACCGCCATTCGAGGAAGAGGCGGCCGACGGTGCCGCCGTTGTTCGGTCCGGAGCCGATCAGTCGGCTCAGAACCAGCACGAACAACGGCATCGTCACCGCCCAGACCACCATGCAGTACGGGCACAGGGCGTTGATCTCGTACAGGCTCTCGAAGATCAGCCAGTGCACGAACACTTCACCGAGCAGCAGGCCGCCGCTCATGCCGAGCCAGAACCAATGCGGCAGTTCGACGCGGCCGAGCCACAGCACCCCGGCGACGAGCGCGACGGAGAACGCGACGATACCGAGGATGGGGTTCGGAAAACCGAACAGCGCAGCCTGTTTCGTCACCATCACCGACCCGCACGAGAGCACCGGATTCAGGCTGCACGACGGGACGTACGACGCGTCCTCGAGCAGTTTGAATCGCTCGATCGTCAGCGTCAGCGCGGCGAGCAAGCCGAGAGCGCTGAACAGGGTGAAGACAGCGGCACCAGCGCGGGTTCTCATGTCGGTCGTCGGATGCTGCTCAGCTACCGGCGGCGGCGGTGAGAATGTTCTCCGGCGTCGGGTTGGCGATGTCGGTGCCGTTGACCCGCACGTTCGGTGTTCCGTTGATGCCTTCGCCGAGGACCGACTGTGTCTGGGTGGTGACCCAATCGGTGTAGCTGCCGTCGGTGATGCACGACGCGACGGCGGGGGAGTCGGCACCTGCAGCGGCGGCGATCGCGACGAGTTCGTCGTCGGTCAGTCCGGTACCGCCCTCGGACGGCTGCTGCTCGAACATGGCGGTGTGCCAGTTCATCCAGTTGTCGCGGTCGTTCTCGGCGACGCAGATCGACGCACTGGCCGCGCGGGTCGAGTACATGGTTCCGTTCGAGAACCGGTCGAGAATGGAGATGGGACGGTAGTCGACGGCGACATTGCCTGCGTCGGCCAGCTGCTGCAACGTCGATCCGCTGACGGACTCGAAGTTCTTGCACGCCGGGCACTGGAAGTCCTCGACGACGCTGATGACGGTGGTGGCGTCGGGATTGCCGAAGCGGATGGCACCGTCGTCCGTCAGCGACGTGGGGGTGAGCTGGGCACCGGTCGACCCGCTGGAGCCGGCGGCAGATGCATCCCCCGACGTCGAATCTCGGTTGACGATGAAGAGAGCGATCGCTGCCACGAGCGCGATCAGAACGACTGCGACGACCACCTGAACGAGAGTCCGACGATTCTTGTCGCCGTTCTGCATGGCCTTGATGTCTTTGGAGACGTTCTTGCTCGTGTTCACGGCGACCAGTTTAGGCAGTCGATCCTGAGTGCCGGATGAGAGCCGGCGTCAGCCCAGAGATGAGTCAGACCAGGGATGCGAGTCGTTGGATGGCGAACCGATATCCGTCGATCCCGAGCCCGGCAATGACGCCGCTGGCGATGGGGGAGACGAAGGAGTGATGCCGAAATTCCTCGCGGGCATGCACGTTGGAAATGTGCACCTCGATGATCGGCACCTCCGGGATCACGAGCGCGTCGCGCAGCGCCACGGACGTATGCGTCAACCCGCCCGGATTGATGACGATGCCCGACGCCACCCCGCGGGCCTCGTGGATCCAGTCGATGATCTGACCCTCGTGGTTGGACTGCTCGGCTCGGACGGTGAGACCGTGCTCGGCACCGGTCTTCTCGCACAGGGTGACGACGTCGGCGAGGGTGGCGTGGCCGTACACCTCGGGCTGCCTGGTTCCGAGCATGTTCAGATTCGGACCGTTGAGCACCAACACCTGCTTGGCCACGACGTCACTCCTTTTCCTGCTTCGGGTACTACCGAGTCCGATCATTTCACAGCGGGTTGACACAATCGTCCGGTGAAGGCAGTGACCGGGTGAAGGCAGTGACCGCGTGAGGACAGTGACCGCGTGAGAACAGTGTGGGTGGTGTGGGGCATCGGTGTCTTCGCCTACATCGTCGGGGTGCTGCATCGGACGTCCTTCGGCGTCGCGGGCCTGAGTGCGGCCGATCGGTTCTCGGTGTCGCCGTCCCTGCTGTCGTCGTTCGTGGTGCTGCAGGTGGTCGTGTACGCGGGGATGCAGATCCCGGCCGGGGTACTGCTGGATCGCATCGGTTCGCGGAAGATGATCGCCGCGGGCGCGCTGATCATGGCGACGGCTCAGATCACGCTGGCGCTCACCGAATCGCTCCCCGTCGCCGTGGCCGCGCGAGCGTTCGTCGGCGTGGGCGATGCGCTCACCTTCATCTCGGTGCTGCGATTGGTGCCGCGCTGGTTCACGCCCCGGCGAGTACCGATCGTCTCGCAGCTGACGGGTCTGCTGGGCCAGCTCGGCCAGGTGCTCTCGGCGGTCCCGTTCCTGATTCTGTTGAACGGACCCGGCTGGACGTTCGCGTTCGGCAGCGCAGCGGCGCTCGGGCTGCTTGCCTTAGTGCTGGTTCTCGCGCTCGTCCGAGATCGGCCCGACGACGGAGCTGCTCCCGTGTTCGAGCCGACGACGTTGCGACAGACCCTCGCCTCCATCGCCGAGGTGTGGCGACGGCCCGGCACGCGGCTCGGCTTCTTCTCGCACATGGGCACCCAGTTCTCGATCACGGTCTTCGCGTTGCTGTGGGGTGTGCCGTATCTGACGTCGGCGCAGGGCCTGTCGGCGTCGACGGCCGGAGCGTTGCTGACGGTATCGGTGGCGGCCGCGGTGGTGTCGGGCATCGTGGTCGGGCTCCTCACCGGGCGTTACCCGATGCGGCGGTCGTGGCTGGTGCTGGCGATCATGATCAGCAACGCCGCGATGTGGGCCATCGTGCTGTCGCTTCCCGGGCCTGCGCCACTGTGGTTGCTGGTGCTGCTCGTGGTGGTGATCTCCGTGGGTGGTCCCGGTTCGGTGATCGGTTTCGACCTCGCCCGCACGTTCAATCCGAGCGCCAACCTGGGGACGGCTCAGGGGATGGTGAACATCGGCGGCTTCCTGGCGTCACTGTTGGTGATCGCGGGGATCGGATGGATTCTCGACGCGATGGGTGGCTACACGTTCGACAGCTTCCGGATCGCATTGCTCGTGCAGTTCCCGGTGTGGATCATCGCGATCACCGGAGTTCTGCTCACGCGCCGCAAGACCAGACGAGTTCTCGCGGCCGAGGGAATTCATCCGCACACGATGCGTGAGGTGCGGGACCGGATCCGGCGCAAATAACTCTTTGCACTGACGGCATTCTGCGCGCATGCTGGTGTCCCAATATCGTTGTAGGACACAAGCAAATGCTACGTAAAGGTGCGTCAAAGAGATGGTAACCGAGCCTGAAGTGACCCCCGCGTCCGGCGAGTATTCGCATCGCGAGATCATGACGATTCTGTCGGGCCTGATGATGGGTATGTTCCTCGCGGCGCTCGATCAGACCATCGTCTCGACGTCCGTCCGCACCATCGCCGACGACCTCAACGGGTTCTCGGTGCTGGCCTGGGTCACCACGGCCTACCTCATCACCTCGACGGTCTCGACCCCTTTGTACGGCAAACTCTCCGACCTCTACGGGCGCAAGCCGTTCTTCATGACGGCCATCTCGATCTTCGTCGTCGGATCGATGCTGTGCGGCATCGCGACGTCGATGTACGAGCTCGCCGCCTTCCGCGCCATCCAGGGCCTCGGTGCAGGCGGTCTGATGTCGATGGCGCTGGCGATCATCGGCGATATCGTGCCTCCGCGCGAACGCGCCAAGTACCAGGGTTACTTCCTGGCCGTGTTCGGCACGTCCAGCGTGCTCGGACCGGTCATCGGTGGCCTGCTCGCCGGGCAGTCGTCGATTCTCGGAATCACCGGCTGGCGTTGGGTTTTCTACATCAACGTCCCCCTCGGCATCATCGCGCTCGTGGTGGTGTGGCGAGTGCTCAATTTGCCGGTGTACCGCCGCGAGGCGCGCGTCGACTGGTGGGGCGCAGTGCTTCTCAGCGTCGGCCTGGTCCCGCTGCTCATCATCGCCGAACAGGGTCGCGTGTGGGGATGGAGCTCGCCGCGGGCCCTGCTGTGTTTCGGAATAGGCATCGTCGGCGTCATCGCGTTCGTGCTCGCCGAGATCAAGATGGGCGACGACGCCCTGATTCCCATGCGATTCTTCCGAAACCCGTTGTTCTCGTTGTGTATTGCCGTCAGTGTGATCGCCGGTGCGGCCATGTTCGGTGGCATCTCGCTGCTGCCTCAGTATCTGCAGGTGGTCAAGGGATCGTCGCCGACGCTGGCCGGCTACCAGACCCTGCCCCTCGTCGGTGCCCTGATGGTCGCGTCGATCGTCTCGGGTCGGATGATCTCGAAGACGGGACGCTACAAGATCTTTCCGATCGTCGGTACGGCACTGATGGCGCTCGCGATGTTCGTCTTCCACTACGTGCACGCCGATACCCCGCTCTGGCAGACGATGGTCGTCATGGGCGTGTTCGGCCTCGGGCTCGGTTCGATGATGCAGCCGCTGACCCTGGCCATCCAGAATGCGATGCCTCCCAAGGACATGGGTGTATCCACCTCTGCCGCAACGTTCTTCCGGCAGATCGGTGCGACGGTCGGCGTTGCCGTCTTCCTGTCGATGCTGTTCACCCAGCTCACCCCGAAGACGGGAGACGCGTTGATCGCCGCCAGTTCGACCCCGGCATTCCAGCAGGCAGTACAGAGCGCCGCCACGAGTTCCGATCCGCTCGAATCGGGTTTCGCTCGAGCCATCGCCTCGGGTGACGCCTCCGTCGCAGGCAGTGCACTGCAGGACAGCTCGTTCATTCAGAAGCTCGAACCGGCTCTGGCCGAGCCGTTCCGCATCGGGTTCTCCGACGCCATGGATTACGTGTTCCTGGCCGTGTCGATCCTGATGGTCCTCGGATTCGTACTGGTGCTCTTCCTCAAGGAGGTTCCGCTGCGCACGATGTCCGGCCTGGCCGCTGCGCAGCAGGAACGAGACGAAGAACGAGCGAACGAGGCAGGCACCGGACTGCTCTGATGGCGTGAAGGCCGATGCCGTGATCCTGGGACAAGGTACGGCTCGGTCCGGTGCGGGCCCCGGGAGCGTCGATCCGCTCAGGTCGAAGGTGCGGTGATGCCTCGGAACAGCACGTCGAGACCCAACTCGAGTTCGAGGGCACCGTCGTACTCGGTGATCAGAGGTGGCAGCGTCGACAGCAGGGGAAATGTGTCGATGGGGAGTCGGCGCAGAGCGAGGCTGAGGCGGTCGCCGGTCTCGTCCGGGTTGGCGGTCGTTTCCTGGGTCTCGCTCAGTAGATGGCCGCGTAGGAAGGAGATCATCAGCCGATAGCTCGTCAGGGCCTCGGGCAGCGTGAATCCCGCGGTGGTCAGCAGAATCAGAATGTTCTCGAGTGAGGCCAGTGACCGGGGCGTGCCCAACCCCAGTGGGGTCGCCTGAGGGCAGGTGGTCAGCAGCACCGCCGCGTGTGGGTGTTGGAGGGCGAGCTCACGGTAGTGCCGCGCAAAAATTCTGAGCTGACGCTGCCAATCGGGGTCTGCGCCGTCGACGCAGACGAGTGTGCCCAGTACCGAATCTGCGATGGCGTCTAGCAACGCCTGTTTGGTGGGCAGGTATCGGTAGACGGTCATCGGATCGCGATCGATCGATGCCGCGAGGCTCCGGATCGTCAAGCTGTCGAGGCCGGTTCGATCGACGATGCTCAGGGCGGCGGATACCACGTACTCGCGGTCGATCTTGATATTGGAGTGTGGGCCCGGGCGGTTCGTCGTGGACATCGGTAGGCAACCTCTCGAAAGCAGTGAACCGACCGGTAAGTAGGGGGCAAACAAACTTGTTGTTCGACAACACTTTTCGCTTGACTCATTATCCTACACATGGTGTGCTGTAGCTCTACACCGTAGAGATACGGGGAAACTCTTAGTTGCGGAGTGGGCACGAGCCTCCGCTGATCGCATAGTTGTGTCACCTTGCCGAACTCCGTCGGCCGGTGACGTCATCGAATACGGAACCGCGATACCTCCACGCACTCGGATCGGTCCGGGGCGGCCGTTGAGCGTCGCGACATCAATTGCTGCGCAATCGAACTCGTCGGGGGATCGATTGCGCGGTTCACGAAGTCCGGCAACAAGTCCGCTTCGCCCAACCAGCAGAACGGTATGCAATCCATGCCCGCTTCACAGCACACGTGCACGTCGACCCCCATCAAGCGCAGGGGAAGAACCCTCGTTCCGCTTGCCGGTTCGGTCGCTTTGGCCACCAGCGCACTCATGCTGATCAACGTCCCCGCAGCCGAGGCTCAACCCACCACCGTCGAACTCGGCACCGCGGAGAGTTACGCCGTTCTGGCCGGCTCCAAGATCACGAACACCGGCCCGTCGAGGATCGGCGGCAACGTCGGAGTGAGCCCAGGCGTCGGTGTCGAACCGTTCATCACCGGATTCCCACCGGGAGAGCTCACCAGTGGAGTTATCGACGACCGCAATTCGGTTGCAGCGCAGGCGAAAGCGGATCTGAGTACCGGATACGACGACGCGGCCGGTCGACCGGGAGCAACCTCGACCGGAGTCGAACTCGGCGGACAGACATTGTTGGCCGGGTTGTACGGTTCTGGCACGTTCGGCCTGACCGGAACCCTCACACTCGACGCGCAGGGCAACTCCAACGCCGTGTTCATCTTCCAGGCGGCATCGACGCTGATCACGGCATCCGACAGCAGTGTCTCGCTGATCAACGGGGCCAACCCGTGCAACGTGTTCTGGCAGGTCGGAAGCTCGGCCACACTCGGCACCGGTACCGATTTCGTGGGCACGATCATGGCACGGGCGTCGATCACGGCGACCACGAATGCCGATGTGCAGGGACGGCTACTGGCTCTGGACGGAGCTGTCACCCTCGACTCGAACACGATCACCAACCCGGGTTGCGGAACCACCGAGCCGCCCGTGACCACCACACCTCCGATAACGACCACGCCTCCGGTGACCACCACGCCTCCGGTGACCACGACATCTCCGGAGACCACCACGCCTCCGGTGACCACGACATCTCCGGAGACCACCACGCCGCCCGTGACCACGACATCTCCGGTGACCACCACGCCGCCCGTGACCACGACATCTCCGGGTGACGGTGGCGGTACGCCGGGTGACGGTGGCGGTACGCCGCCGATCGTCATCGAGGTGCCCCCGATTCCGGGTGTGCCGCCGGTGATCACCATCCCGCCGATCCCGGGTGTCCCGAACGTGCCGAACGTGCCGAATCAGCCCAACGTGCCGAATCAGCCGAACGTGCCGAATCAGCCGAACGTGCCGAATCAGCCGAACGTGCCGAATCAGCCGAACGTGCCGAACGTGCCGAACCAGCCCAACACGCCTGATCAGCCGATCACACCGGGTGGCCCGGATCAGCCGGGCACGTACAACCCCGGTGGCCAGATCACACAGATCCCGAACGGTGGTGTCGACACCGGTGACGGCAGTACCGTGAACCGTTCGACTGCAACGTCGTTCGCTCCGATGTGGACATTGCTGGCGGTACTCGCGGTCGGTGCTTTCTCTGCCTTCGCTCTGACTCGTCGTCGGAACTGATCGGTGAGACTTACCGTCGAGGTATCGGTACCTCCGGTCGAATCCGCCCGCACCGCGACCCGTCATCGGGTCGTGGTGCGGGCGGTGGCAGCGGCGTTCCTGGTGCTGCTGTCGCTGGTTGCCGGCTGCGCAACGCCCTCGGATGCCGGCCCCGCGCAGAACGAGTCGATGCCCTCGGCTTCTGCTCCCGCCGTCGTCACGCCGTCGGGTGAGGTCGGCGCCGGATCGTCGTCGGCGCCCGGGTCCCCGCCTGCGCGCCTCGAGATCGGTGCGATCGGCGTCGACTCCGATGTGATGGGTCTGGGTCTGCGTCCGGACGGCTCGATGGAGGTACCCGCGGGCGGTTTCCCCGCCGGTTGGTACACCGGGTCGCCGGTTCCGGGGCAACTGGGACCGTCGATCGTTGCGGGGCATGTGGATTGGGGCGGTAGCCCCGGTGTCTTCTACCGGCTGCGCGATCTCGAACTGGGCGACGATGTCACCGTTGTCAGCCAGGACGGCAGCACGGTCCGGTTCGTCGTCAGCGCGGTGGAGCAGTATCCGAAGGATGCGTTTCCCACCGACAAGGTCTACGGAGACATCGACCACCCAGGCTTGCGCTTGATCACCTGTGGCGGCCAATTCGACTCGGATATCTCCAGTTACGACGACAACATCGTCGTGTACGCCGATCGCGTCTGAGCCAGCTCTCTCGCTCACAGCAAGTTCGCAGGCTGCTCCCAGCCCGGCCGACGGTCCGCCGCACATTCTCGTAGTCGACAACTTCGACGAACAGGATCTGCGATGACTGCCCAACTCGACCGACCGGCCGCGATGCCTCCGTCGCACGCCCGCCAGCCGTCCTGGCAGGACAGGTGGTGGTATCGCCGCCGGCACCTGCTCGGGCTGCTGGTTCTGCTCGCGGCCACGGCAACGCTGTACCTGTGGAACCTGACGGCAAGTGGCTACGCGAACACCTTCTACGCCGCTGCGGTGCAGGCAGGAACCAAGGACTGGACGGCGTGGTTCTTCGGATCGCTCGATTCCGAGAACTTCATCACCGTGGACAAGCCGCCGGCCGCACTGTGGGTGATGGGACTGTCGGCTCGGGTCTTCGGATTCTCGAGCTTCAGCCTGCTTCTTCCCCAGGCGCTGATGGGTGTTGCCTCGGTGGCGACGGTGTATGCCGCGGTCAAACGCGTCGCGAACCCCGCGGCCGGTTTGCTCGCCGGCTTCGCCTTGGCGTCTGTTCCTGCGGCGGCGTTGATGTTCGACTTCGACAATCCCGACGCGCTGCTCGTTCTTCTCATGACACTCGGCGGCTACTTCGTCGTGCGGTCTCTGCAGACTTCGGCCGGGCGTCGGGCAGCGATGTGGCTCGCGTTGGCCGGTGTGGCGCTCGGGTTCGCGTTCCTCACCAAGATGTTGCAGGGATTGTTGGTGCTGCCCGCGTTCGGGTTGACGTATCTCGTTGCGGGACAGGCGCAGTTGCGGGCCCGGTTGCTGCATCTCGTCGGCGCGTTCGCAGCGCTGATCGTCGCTGCGGGGTGGTGGGTGTTGACGGTTCAGTTGTGGCCGGAGAGTGCCCGACCGTACATCGGCGGATCCACCGACAACACCGTGATGGATCTGGTGCTCGGGTACAACGGGCTGGGCCGAATTTTCGGTAACACCGGCGGTGGCGGGATGGAGGCTCCGGCCGGAATGAGTGCCGGGGCAGCCGGGTCCAGCTTCGGCGGCTCGACCGGTCTGGACCGACTGTTCGGCAGCGAGATGGGAATCCAAATCTCCTGGCTCATCCCGGCGGCCCTGGTGGCGCTGGTCTTCGGGTTGATCGCTCGTGGCCGAGCGCCACGTACCGACCTTCTCCGTGCCTCGCTGATTCTGTGGGGCGGCTGGTTCCTGGTGACAGCGCTGATCTTCAGCTACATGTCCGGAACGATCCACCCGTACTACACCGTCGCGCTCGCCCCTGCACTCGCGGGCATGATCGGAACCGGCGGCTACGCGCTGTGGCTTCGACGCGAATCGATGTGGGGCAGAGCCGGTATGGCCACCATGATGGTTGCGGCCGGTGCCTGGAGCTGGGTGTTGTTGCACCGCAACGCGGACTGGCTGCCGGCACTGAAATGGATCCTGTTGGTGGGAACAATCGTCGCTGCTGTGATGATTCTGTTCGCGGGGCGGTACCGAAAGCTCACCGCCGCTGCGTTGATCCTCGGAGCCGTGGCCGGTCTCGGCGGCGGCGCGTCGTATGCCATCGCTACGACGACGAACGCGCACAGTGGTTCCATCCCCACTGCAGGTCCGACCGGTGCAGTCAGCGACGGAGGCCTGGGTGGAATGCCGGGCGGCGGTATGCCTGGTGGTGGGATGCCGGGCGGTGCCATGCCGAGTGGTGGAATGCCGACGGGAGCGATGCCGGGTGATGCTGCTCCGAATGATGCTGTGCCGAATGATGCTGTGCCGAATGATGCTGTGCCGAATGATGCTGTGCCGAATGATGCTGTGCTGGGCGGTGATGCGGCCATGCCTGCCGATGCGGCCGATCTTCCGGCCGGCTTCGCCACCGGTGACGTCGGCACAGGCGGCATGCCCAGCATGGGTGGCATGGGCGGCGAGACCGACGAGGAGTTGACGGCTCTGCTCGAATCCACGACCACGAGGTGGTCCGCTGCGGTGAACGGTTCGATGTCCGCAGCCGGATACGAGTTGTCGTCCGATACGGCCGTCATGGCCATCGGCGGGTGGAGTGGTGATCCTGCGCCGTCGCTCGACGAGTTCATCGAGTACGTCTCCAACCACGAGGTGACGTACTACGTGTCCGGAGGCATGGGTGGCGGGATGGCTCGTGGAGGAATGGGCGGCGACTCGGAGAGTACGTCCTCACAGATCCAGGAGTGGGTCGAGGCGAACTTCACGGCGACCACGGTCGGCAGCGCGACGGTGTACGACCTGAGTACCTACGCAGGCTGACACCCACGAACGACCACGCACAGGTGTTCCGCCGCAGACATACTCGACTGCGGCGGAACACCTGTGTGCACTCCCGGGCCCGGTCAGAAGGGCGGTGGCTCGTCCTCGGGTGCCCAGGCGGGCACCGGGGTCGGTTGTGGATCCGCTGGCTGTTGAGTCGACGAATCGCGCCGAGGTGCCGACCCTCTCGGCTTCGAGTGGATCCTCGGTAGGTGGCTGAAGTCCGCGAGTTGTGTCGTGCCGGGAACCGTGATCGCGGTGGTGCCGGCGTTCGAGAGCCAGAACTCGACACCGTCCGCGAGCATGACGGGAGTCCACACACCCATTGTCTTGAGGCTGTGGTGATAGCGGCACAGGCAGTGCAGGTTGGTATCGATGGTCCATCCTCCCGTCGAGGGGTCGCGATGGAGATACGGCACGATGTGGTCGATCTCGCATTGCTGGGCCGGGACATCGCAGCCCGGGTGTCGACAGGTGCGGTCGCGGTACCGAATACGTTCTGCGAGTGCAATAGTGGGCCGATAGTCGAGCGCTCCGGGTGGTGGCAGCACCAGGCCGCCGTGCCCGTCCGGGTGCAGCGCGACCCCGAGGGTGGGTTCTGCTGCGATTGCCGCTTCGAGTTCGGCAACGAACGTGTAGGTGCCGCGATACGGGGTTGCGACACAGCTGTTTCGCGGTGATTGTGCGGACTTCGGGGCTTGCGGGGGCCGAGGAACAGAACCGCCGACCCGACGACGACTGCGCCCCAGGGGATGGAACACCATATGCGACCTGCTGCCCTCGGGCCTGCTGCCCTCGGACCGGCTGTTCTTACGTGCCTTCGATCCTCGTGGCTTCGCACCTCTCGATCCGCCGTGGTTCTTTCCACCGCTGCCGCTGTCGGTCCTGTTGTCGACAGCCTTGTCTTCCTTACCTGCGTCATTCTCGGTGTCGGTGTCGGTGTCGGTGTCGGTGTCGGTGTCGGTCTCGAGATCGATGAGTGATTCCAGGTCGTCGCCGTAGCCGAGTTTGTCGGCGAGGTTGCGTGCCTCGGTGAGAAGAATCTGCCAGTGCGCGTTGTCGGCGAGTTCTCGGGCGTATTCGGCATCGATGGTGCCGTGCCCGGACAGGTGAGCCGGATTGGACAGCAGACCGGCGAGCGTGGCGAGGTCGACCGTGATCACGGTCAGCGGCGCACGCCGATTCGGGCGTGAGGTATCTGCCGTGCACGGATTGTCGTCGTCGGGCTCGCACAAGCATGCTATCGACGACTCCTGATGCAGCAGAGCAACATACGCGGCTGCGCGCTTCTGCCCTCTGTTTCGCGGATCGCGTCGGCAGACGGTAGCGGCCATCTCGTTGATGAGTTGCCAGGCCGCGGCGGCGTCCGCCGCGGTGAGGTCGGCCTTCAGCGTCGACAGCACATCTTTGTCGGTGTATGTGACGTTGGTGTGCCGTTCCAAGTCCTTGCGTAGAGCGGCAGCCTGTTCGGGTGCGATTCGAAACATGATCGACCAGATTTCCGTCGCCAGAGGACCGGGTGACAGGCGTCGGGCGGCGTACAGGACCTCGCTTTGGACGGCCGTCGCCGCGTCCTGAGTCAGGTTGTGGGTGCAGCGGTATATCGCGCGGACGCGGGGTAGGTCGAGTTCGCCGGCCTCGAATGCTGCGGCGACGGCGGGAAGCCGGAGTCGAAGGTCCATTCCGACCTCGGCGTATGTGTTCGCAACGGTCTTCGAGCAACCCAGGACGTGCGCAATTTCGGAAGCCGCGTAGTTGCCCGCGTCCTGAATGACATCACCGACGAGGACGTTCTGATGAATGCACGTGTCCCAGATGGCGGCGGCCAGAGCGACCTTGCGAGCGCACGCCTGATTTTCCAGAATCGCGACATCTCGAATCTCGGCCAACGAAGCAGGCTCGATGTACGGCTTCGCTTGCGGCCCGAGATAGGCCGCGAACCGACTGCGCGTCGATGTGGTCACTGTGTCATCGCCCCCCGGCAGATGGTCCAACAAAAGTAGAACGCGTGTTCGATAGTACGTCCCTGTAAAACGTTCGTCAACACCAATAGTGTTGCGGCGAAACAGAATCGAACTGTGAGTGCCTATACACCTACCCACCGACACGATGTATTGACCCGGACGCTGCGTCAGGGCGCGCGGTCACACGAGTGCGAACCGCTCCAGTACCACCTGGGTGTCGTCGTTCACGGTGAAGTGTGGATCGCCCAGTTCCTCGCGGACCTCCGCCGACTGCCAGAACTTCTCGTGCCCGCCTCGCCACTGCGCGACGTCGACGTATCCTTCGCCCTCGTCGAGCGCGTGCTGCAGTGAAACATCGCTCAGCGCAACGATATCGACGCCTGTCGTCTCGATGACTGCGACCACGACACCGGCCGAATCCACCACCGCGCCGCGTTCGCCGACTCTCGGCAGCTCCTCGTCGGCGTACTGCACCAACAGGCTTGCTGTACTGGTCTTCTCGCCGGAGAGAACGGCCGCGACCAGGGCATCCCGCAGGGGGCCGGGATACGCGAATTCGACAATCGGTAGATCGATCACGCACCCATCATATTTCGAGGTCGGCCCACACCAGTCGATGGTCCGAGGGATGCTCGGGCTGATTCGGCCAGTACACCTGCGAATCGATGACCGTCAGGTCGTCCGAGGGCAACACGTAGTCCACCCTCAGGTCACCCGGCGTAGGGTCAGCGAAATCTGCTGTGTCCGTGCCATGTTCGGCCGACGTGGGCGCCGGATCCTGAACCCGCGGAAGGTCGAGAACCTGCGCGATGGCACCGGCAACCGAATCACCGTCGACCGGATCGCTGTTCTGATCGCCCAGCATGACGAACGACGCACCGTCCTCGAGCCCACCGCGCACACCGTTGTCGTCGTAGAGGTAGTCCGCACCCGAGATGTAGTCGGCACTGAGCCTGATCTCGTCGTGGTTGCGCTTGCCGTTGCGGTCCTCGGGTCCGTCGAAGGACGGGGGAGTGGGGTGCGACGCCAGCACGTGCAGCGTCTTCCCGTTCACGTCGATCGGCACGTCCCAGTGCGATTTGCTGGACAGTCGAAGCCGGTCGGACACGTCCCCGTAATAGTCGCGCGGCAACAGCGAATCCGGCATGTCCTTCCACAAGAAATTCTGGAACGTGCGTACCGAATCGGTCGCGATCGGATATTTCGAGTACACGACCATCCCGTACTGGCCCGGGAACTGACCGAACCCCCATGCGTCGCCCGGTCCGCCGAGTTCGCCGTCCCGGTCCAGGTCGAGCCCCGAATCGACGCCGGTGTTCACGGGCGCAGTGAAGGAGTGCGGGTACTGCCCGTCGAGGTAGTTGTCGTTGAACAAGGCCACTGCGTCGTTGCCCGAATAGTCGAACTCGTTGACCAGCAACACATCCGGTGAGTTCGCGGCGATCACATCGGCTGCCGCGCGAGCCTGAGCGTTCTCGCCCTGCAGGTCGGTCATCAGCTGCCCGGCTGCGGATCGATTGAGGCTGGCGTTGAACGTCGCCACCCGGATGCTCGACGGTTCGTCGGTGGCGGTGTCCGCAGAGGAGCAACCGGCAGCCATGAAGGTCAGGGTAACGGCGACGGCCGCGAGTCTCGACATTTTCACGTTCCGCACCGTAGAGACGGCAAGCGAACGTAAGGTTACGAATTAACAAGCAAGCGTGCTTGCTTTTTTCAGGACCTCCTGTGAAGCTGGGCTCATGGCAGACCTCGACCCTCTCGTCGACGACCTACGCGCCGAGGGCAACGACCTCGACGCACTCGTGGCCGAACTGACCCCGGAGCAATGGGCGGCACCGACACCGGCCGCGGGCTGGACCGTCGCGCATCAGATCGCACATCTTTCCTGGACCGATCACGTCGCGGAGCGAACTACGTCCGCAGCGTCCGGCGATATCGAGGCCAAGGAGGAGTTCGCTCTCACCCTGAAGAAGGCATGGGAGAACCCCACCGGCTTCGTCGACGAGGCCGCCGAGGAAGAATCTCGTAACCCGAACCTCCTGAACGAATGGCGAACCCGACGCATCGCCATGGCGGACGCACTGATGCAGGTGCCGTCGGGGACCAAGATCGACTGGTTCGGACCCCCGATGAGCGCCGCGTCGATGGCCACAGCCCGGTTGATGGAGACCTGGGCGCACGGTCAGGATGTCGCCGACGCACTGGGCGTCACCCGCGTCGCCACCGACAGAATTCGCGGCGTCGCGCACATCGGCGTCCGGACAAGGGATTTCGCCTACGCCGTCAACGATCAGGCTCCGCCCACCGAACCGTTTCGCATCGAGCTCACCGCACCGTCGGGTGAGCTCTGGACGTGGGGGCCCGAGAACGCTGCCCAACGCGTGAGCGGACCGGCCCTCGACTTCTGCCTCCTCGTCACCCAGCGCGCCCACCGCGACGACCTCGACATCCGCGCCGAGGGAACCGACGCCGCGCACTGGATCACCATCGCCCAAGCCTTCGCAGGCCCTCCCGGGGCCGGACGGCCACAGTCAGGACGAGAGACAGCATGACCGTACGAATCGGCAACTGTTCGGGCTTCTACGGAGACCGGCTGTCCGCGATGCGCGAGATGCTCGAGGGCGGCGAACTCGATTACCTCACGGGCGACTACCTCGCCGAGCTGACGATGCTCATTCTCGGCCGCGATCGGATGAAGGACGCGACCCGGGGCTACGCCAAAACCTTTCTGCGCCAAGCAGAGGACTGCCTCGGATTGGCACTGGACAAGGGTGTCAAGATCGTTGCCAACGCAGGCGGACTCAACCCCCGCGGCCTGGCCGAGGCATTGGAGAAGCTGGACTCCGGCGCGAAGATCGCCTACGTCGACGGCGACGACCTCCTCGGCAGAGCGGCCGAACTCGGCCTCGGCAGCCCGCTGACCGCAAATGCCTACCTCGGCGCGTGGGGCATCGTGGAATGCCTGAACTCCGGGGCGGACGTCGTCGTCACCGGGCGCGTCACCGACGCCAGTGTCATCGTCGGACCTGCGGCGGCTCACTTCGGATGGACTACAACCGATTACGACGCATTGGCCGGGGCCGTCGTCGCCGGGCACGTCATCGAATGCGGAACACAGGCGACGGGCGGCAACTACTCCTTCTTCACCGAGATCGCCGACATGTCCCGTCCCGGCTTCCCCATCGCCGAGATCGAGTCCGACGGATCGTCCGTCATCACCAAGCACGAGGGCACCGGCGGTGCTGTCAGCGTCGGCACCGTGACTGCCCAGTTGCTGTACGAAATCACCGGCGGCCGCTATGCGAACCCTGACGTCACCGCACGGATCGACTCAGCGATCCTGACGCAGGAATCCAGCGATCGGGTGTCCATCACCGGTGTGACCGGCGAAGCGCCGCCGCCCACCTACAAGGTCTCGCTCAATGCGCTCGGCGGCTTCCGCAACGAATTCACCATGGTGCTCACCGGACTGGACATCGAAGCCAAAGCCGCACTGGCACAGCATCAGTTCGAGTCCTGGCTCACGGCGCGGCCGACCGAGCTGGACTGGACGCTCGTACGCACCGACAAGCCCGATGCCGAGACGGAGGAGACGGCCAGTGCTCTGCTGCGCTGCGTCGCCCGTGACAGCAACCCCGACGCCGTCGGACGTCAGTTCTCCGCGGTGGCAGTCGAACTCGCACTGGCGAGCTATCCGGGGTTCTCGGTCACCGCGCCACCCGGGAACGGAGCCCCGTACGGAGTCTTCACCGCAGGCTTCGTCGACGCAGCCGAGGTACCGCACGTCGCGCACCTGGCCGACGGCACCGAGCGCGCCGTCGCACCGTCGACCGAGACGCGGGCACTCGAGCCCCTCGCAGAACCGGCGCTACCGGCACCGCGAGCGGACGAGGCGACCATCCGGCTCCCACTCGGCACCGTCGCCGCGGCCCGAAGCGGAGACAAGGGCGGCAACGCCAACGTCGGAGTCTGGGTGCGCACCGACGACGAATTCGTCTGGCTCGTCCATGCATTGACGGTCGAAACCCTGAAGCAGATGCTTCCCGAGGCAGAACCGCTCACCGTCACCCGGCACGTACTGCCGAATCTGCGGGCCGTCAACTTCGTCATCGAGGGCATCCTCGGACAGGGCGTGGCATCGCAGGCCCGATTCGATCCACAGGCCAAGGGACTGGGCGAGTGGCTGCGGTCGCGGTACATCGACATCCCCGAAACCCTGGCATTCAAAGGAGACTTCACATGAGTATCTGGACGACGCCGGAGCGTCAGCAGCTTCGAAAGACCGTCCGCAGTTTCGTCGAGCAGGACATCGCTCCGCACATGAACCAGTGGGAGGCCGATGGCGAGATACCGCGTGAGCTGCACAAGAAGGCGGCCGCTCTGGGGTTGATCGGCGCAGGTTTCCCCGAGGAGGTCGGCGGCGACGGTGGAGATCTGGCCGACGCAGTCGTGATCTGCGAGGAGATGCATCAGGCCGGAGCGTCGGGTGGCCTGTTCGCGTCGTTGTTCACCAGCGGAATCGCGTTGCCGCACTTGGTTGCAGCGGGTGACGCCGACCAGATCGAGAAGTGGGTGCGGCCCACGCTGGCGGGGGAGAAGATCGGCTCGCTCGCGATCACCGAGCCGGGTGGCGGCTCCGACGTCGGCCACCTCAGGACGAGGGCGGTCAAGGACGGCGAGCACTACGTCGTCAACGGATCCAAGACCTACATCACCTCGGGGTGCCGAGCAGACTTCGTCGTCACCGCGGTCCGCACCGGAGGGGAGGGTGCAGCCGGTGTCTCGTTGCTAGTCATCGAGAAGGGCACACCCGGGTTCGAGGTAACCGGCAAGCTCGACAAGATGGGGTGGCGCGCATCGGACACCGCTGAGCTGTCGTTCGTCGACGCCCGTGTTCCCGTCGCCAACCTCGTCGGTGCCGAGAACAGTGGTTTCGCGCAGATCGCGCAGGCGTTTCTCACCGAGCGCATTGCGCTCGCGGCCCAGGCCTACGCCAGCGCGCAGCGGTGTCTCGATCTGACGCTGCAGTGGGTTCGTGATCGCGAGACCTTCGGAAAGCCGCTCATCGCACGGCAATCGGTGCAGAACACCGTCACCGAGATGGCGCGCAAGATCGACATCGCACGTGTCTACACCCGATCCCTCGTCGAGCGGTCCCTGCAGGAGAACCAGGACTTCATCGCCGAGGTGTGCTTCGCGAAGAACACCGCCGTCGAGTCGGGAGAGTGGGTCGCCAATCAGGCAGTGCAGCTTTTCGGAGGGTTGGGCTACATGCGCGAGAGCGAGGTCGAGCGGCAGTACCGCGACATGCGCATCCTCGGCATCGGCGGCGGCACCACCGAGATTCTCACCGGGCTGGCAGCAAAACGATTGGGGTATCAGGCATGAGCGTGCTGAAGTCCACGCTGGACACGGCCTCGGAGCAGTTCTCCGGGAATGTCGACGCGATGAACACCAAGCTCGACGAGATCGACGCCGAGCACTCGAAGGCTCTGCTCGGCGGCGGTGAGAAGTACATCGAGCGCCACAAGAAGCGTGGCAAGCTCCTCGCCCGCGAACGCATCGAGCTGCTGATCGACGAGGACTCGGCATTTCTCGAACTGTGCCCACTCGCGGCCTGGGGCAGCGACTTTCCCGTCGGAGCCAGCACCGTCATGGGCATCGGCGTCGTCTGCGGGGTCGAGTGCCTCATCGTCGCCAACGATCCGACGGTCCGCGGCGGAGCCAGCAACCCGTGGACGCTGAAGAAGGGTTTCCGCGGCAACGACATCGCCACGCAGAACCGGCTCCCGGTGATCTCGTTGGTCGAATCCGGTGGAGCCGATCTACCGACGCAGAAGGAGGTGTTCATCCCCGGCGGTCGCATGTTCCGTGATCTGACGCAGCTCTCGGCGGCGGGCATCCCCACGATCGCGTTGGTGTTCGGTAACTCCACCGCAGGCGGGGCGTACATCCCCGGTATGTCCGATCACGTCGTGATGGTCAAGGAACGTTCCAAGGTCTTCCTCGCCGGACCGCCGCTGGTGAAGATGGCCACCGGCGAGGACTCGGACGACGAGTCCCTCGGCGGGGCCGAGATGCACGCCCGAAAGTCCGGTCTCGCAGACTACTTCGCCGTCGACGAGCAGGACGCCATCCGCATCGGACGCAGCATCGTCTCCCGATTGAACTGGAAGAAGAAGGGCCCGGAGCCTCGCGTCGAGGTGATCGAGCCTTTGGCCGACCCCGAGGATCTGCTCGGCATCGTTCCCACGGATCTGAAGATCCCGTTCGACCCGCGCGAGGTCATCGCCCGCATCGTCGACGGTTCCGATTTCGACGAGTTCAAGCCCATGTACGGCGGATCGCTGGTCACCGGATGGGCCGAGCTGCACGGATACCCGATCGGCATTCTGGCCAACGCCCGCGGTGTGCTCTTCAGTGAAGAATCGCAGAAGGCGACGCAGTTCATCCAGCTCGCGAACCGGTCGAACACCCCACTGCTGTTCCTGCACAACACCACCGGCTACATGGTCGGTAAGGAGTACGAGGAGGGCGGGATGATCAAGCACGGAGCGATGATGATCAACGCCGTGTCCAACTCCACGGTGCCGCACATCTCCATTCTGCTCGGTGCGTCGTACGGTGCCGGTCACTACGGCATGTGCGGACGGGCATTCGATCCGCGGTTCCTGTTCGCGTGGCCGTCGAGCAAATCGGCCGTCATGGGCGGCGCGCAACTCGCAGGTGTCATCTCGATCGTCGGACGCGCCGCCGCCGAGGCTCGCGGACAGGCCTTCGACGCCGAAGCCGATGCCGGAATGCGCGCGATGATCGAAGGCCAGATCGAGGCCGAGTCGATGCCGATGTTCCTCTCCGGACGCCTCTACGACGACGGCGTCATCGACCCCCGTGATACCCGCACGGTGGTGGGAATGTGCCTGTCGGCCATCGCCACCGCCCCGATCGAAGGCACCGCCAACTTCGGTGTCTTCCGGATGTGAAGCCATGACCATAACGTCCGTTCTAGTAGCCAACCGCGGCGAAATCGCCCGACGCGTCTTCACCACCTGCCGCGCCGAGGGCATCGACACGGTCGCGGTCTTCTCCGACGCCGACGCGAATGCCCCGCACGTGCGGGAGGCCGATGCGGCCGTCCGTCTGCCCGGCAACAGTTCGGCCGAGACCTACCTGCGCGGCGAGCTCGTCATCGCCGCCGCGGTACACGCCGGAGCCGACGCGGTGCACCCGGGATACGGATTCCTCTCCGAGAACGCCGATTTCGCACAGCAGGTGCAGAACGCGGGCCTGACGTGGATCGGGCCGCCCGTCAAGGCGATCGAATTGATGGGTTCGAAGGTCGAGTCCAAGAAGATGATGGCCGACGCCGGAGTACCGGTGCTGACCCAGCTCGATCCCGAGTCGGTCACCGAGAACGAACTGCCCGTGCTGATCAAGGCCTCCGCAGGCGGAGGCGGGCGCGGCATGCGCATCGTGCGCGACCTCGAGAACCTGGACTCGGAGCTCGAAGCGGCCGGGCGCGAGGCACTCTCGGCATTCGGCGACGGAACGGTGTTCGTGGAGCGGTACATCGAGACCGGCCGACACATCGAAGTGCAGGTCATGGCGGACCGATTCGGCACGGTGTGGACGGTGGGCGAGCGTGAGTGCTCGATCCAACGCAGGCATCAGAAGGTCGTCGAGGAGGCACCGTCGCCGCTCGTCGAACGTATCGACGGCATGCGCGAGAAGCTGTTCCATGCGGCGACCTTGGCCACCGAGGCCATCGGCTACGAGGGTGCAGGCACCGTCGAATTCCTCGCCGACGAGAAGGGCAACTTCTTCTTCCTGGAGATGAACACGCGCCTGCAGGTGGAGCATCCGGTCACCGAGTGCACGACCGGACTCGACCTGGTGGCCTTGCAGATCGGGGTCGCCGCGGGGGAGCGGTTGCCCGCCGAGCAGCCGGAGACCCGCGGACACTCCATCGAAGTTCGCCTCTACGCGGAGGATCCGGCTCATGCCTGGCAGCCGCAGAGCGGTGCCGTGCACCGATTCGAGATCCCCGGTGCGCAGTTCGAGGTGCTGGACAAGTCCGGCATCAGAGTGGACTCCGGCGTCGAAACCGGCAGTGTGGTGGGAACTCACTACGACCCGATGCTCGCGAAGGTCATTTCGTTCGCGCCGACGCGGGATCAGGCAGCGAACTTACTGGCGAAAGCGTTGCAGAAGGCCACCGTTCACGGTCTGAAGACCAATCGCGATCTACTGGTCAACATCCTGCGACACCCGGCGTTCCTGGCCGGGGACACCGACACCGCGTTCTTCGACACGCACGGGCTCGATGTCCTGGCTTGGCCGATCGCACAGGGCCGCGCCCAGGAGTTGTCCGCACTCGCAGCGGCACTGGCCGATGCCGCGAGCAACGTCCGGAACGCCCTTGTGAATCGCGGATTGCCAGGTGGCTGGCGCAATCTCCGGTCCCAACCGCAGCGCAAGACGTACAACGACATCACCGTCGAATATTCGATCGGACGCAGCGGACTCACCTCCTCGGTGGGAGGCGTCGAACTCGATGGCGTCGAACTGGTCGAGTACACGCCGACCTCGGTGACGCTCGACGACAACGGAATCCGTCGCATCTTCAAGGTGAGCAGCTACGGATCGGACGTGTTCGTCGATTCCGCACTGGGCCCGGTCGGGTTGATCAAGGCCCCGCGGTTCACCGATCCGACCGACGAGGTCGCGGCGGGTTCCTTGCTCGCACCGATGCCGGGCAGTGTCATCAGAATCGCTGCTGCGCAGGGCGATACCGTCACGGCCGGGCAGCCGATCCTGTGGCTCGAGGCGATGAAGATGGAACACACGGTGACCGCACCCGCGGACGGTGTGCTCACCGAACTGAACGTCACAGAAGGTCAACAGGTCGAAGTCGGCGCAGTGCTGGCCGTGGTAACCGAAGGAGCAGAACAATCATGAGTTTCATCGAGACCGAAGAGCAGAAGGGACTGCGCAACGCAGTCTCGTCACTGGGCAAGCGCTACAACTACATCGACTACGTTCTGCCCAAGGCGCGCAAGGGTGAGCCGCTGACCGAACTGTGGAACGAGGCGGGCAAGCTCGGTTTCCTCGGCGTCAATCTGCCCGAGGAGTACGGCGGCGGTGGCGCAGGCATCTACGAACTCGCGCTCGTGCAGGAAGAACTGGCCGCGCACGGTGCCGGTCTGCTGCTGGTAGTAGTCAGCCCGGCCATCTGCGGCACCATCATCGGCAAGTACGGCACGCCCGATCAGAAGCAGGAGTGGCTCACCGCCCTCGCCGACGGGTCCAAAATCATGGTCTTCGGCATCACCGAACCCGACGCCGGATCCAACTCTCACCAGATCACCACCACGGCGCGTCGCGACGGCGACGAGTGGTTGTTGAGGGGCAACAAGATCTACATCTCCGGTGTCGATCAGGCCGACGCGGTCCTCATCGTCGCGCGCACCGAAGATTCCAAGACCGGCAAGCTCAAGCCGGCCCTGTTCATCGTGCCCACCGACGCTCCGGGGCTGCAGAAGACGCAGATGGAGATGGACATCGTCGAGCCCGATCATCAGTTCGTGCTGTTCCTCGACGACGTTCGGCTTCCCGCCGAGGCACTCGTCGGTGAGCCCGACGCCGCCCTGATGCAGTTGTTCGCGGGACTGAACCCCGAGCGCATTCTCGGTGCCGCGATGGCTGTCGGTATGGGTCGGTACGCAATCGACGCGGCAGTCAAGTACGCCAACGAGCGCACCGTCTGGAAGACGCCGATCGGAGCGCATCAGGGTCTCGCTCATCCGTTGGCGCAGTGCAAGATCGAACTCGAACTCGCCAAGCTGATGATGCAGAAGGCCGCGGTGCTCTACGACTCCGGCGACGACTTCGGCGCTGCCGAGGCGGCGAACATGGCGAAATACGCTGCGGCCGAGGCCAGTATCAAGGCGCTGGATCAGGCGATTCAGACCCACGGTGGCGCGGGCCTGAGCAGTGAGTACGGGTTGGCTGCGATGCTCGGGGCCGCCCGCATCGCCCGTGTCGCGCCAGTGAGTCGGGAGATGATCCTCAACTTCGTGAGCCAGCACTCGCTCGGACTGCCGAGAAGCTACTGATGGCCGTTCTCGTCGAATCGAGCAAGGACACGGCGTATTTGACGTTGGATTCGCCGCAGAATCGGAACGCGCTGTCGTCGGTGTTGGTCGAGGAGCTGACGGCGGGACTCATCGCTGCGGCGCACGACGACGACGTCAGAACGATCGTGCTCGGCCACACCGGCACCACGTTCTGCGCCGGGGCCGACCTCCGAGAGGCCGGCTCGTCGCCGGAACTGCGCACCAGGCAGATGCTGGACCTGATGCGGTTGATTATCGACACCCCGAAACCCGTCGTCGTGCAGATCGACGGACATGTGCGGGCCGGCGGGATGGGGCTGGTCGCGGCGTGCGATATCGCGGTGGCCGGACCCCAGAGTTCGTTCGCGCTGACGGAGGTTCGCCTCGGCCTGGCCGCATCGGTCATCTCGGTGGCCGTGCTGCCGCGACTGAGCTCCCGGGCAGCGAGTCGCTACTTTCTCACCGGGGAGACGTTCGACGGTGCCACCGCCGAGGCGATCGGTCTGGTCACCGTGGCCGACGCCGTTCCCGCGGCAGCGGTGGCCGACTACATGATCATGTTTCGGAAGTGTTCGCCGCAGGGCCTGGCCGAGTCGAAGCTCCTCACCACGGCCGCGATCCGGCGCGAGTTCGACGAACGCGGGTCGGCCGTCGCCGAGCAATCGGCCAGGTTGTTTGCGTCCGACGAGGCCCGAGAGGGGATGATGTCCTTTCTGGAGAAGAGGCCACCGTCCTGGGCGGCCGAAAAGTAGAGCGGTCGAGAAATAGGTCGGCCGAGCGTCGGTAGGAGGGAGTACGGCGATGGTGATGGCGCGCGAACCCAAGCAGGACCGCAGCAGGGTCACGCGTCAGCGACTGCTCGAGGCGACGATCGATTCGCTCGCGGAGCAGGGCTGGGGTGCAACGACGGTCGGCGTGGTCGCCGAACGGGCCGGCGTGTCCCGCGGCGCGACCCAACACCACTTCCCGACGCGTGAGGACCTGATCACCGGAGCACTCGAGTACATGTTCGACACTCGGATGGACAGTGCTCGCCGCGAGGCGCAGGAGATTCCGGCGGGCCCCGGCCGGACGAAACTGGTGGTGGAGCGGCTCGTGGAGTACTACACCGGACCGATGTTCAAAGCGGCACTTCAGGTCTGGACGGCGGCATCGGCCGACCCCGAGTTGCGCGATCGGATCGTCCCTCTCGAAGAGCGGTTCGGTCGCCGTGCCCACCAGATGGCCGTCGAGAACCTCGGTGTCGACGACAACGATCCCGTCTCGCACCGTCTCGTCCAGGCGACCCTCGACCTCGCGCGTGGACTGGGTCTGGCCGATGTCCTGACCGACGACGCACGACGACGAGCCGAGGTCGTGCGCTCGTGGGCAGAGGTATTGGATGCGTCGTTGAACGCTCGGATGTCCGCAGCTCCGGCGGGAGCGCTCTAGACCCACACGGTCTGCAGCACTGCGCAACCTGTGCTTGAGTCTGGCGGGTGACTTCCGAAATCGCACGCGTGTACCGCGGCCACATCTTCCACGTCGCAGGCTCGCCCACGGTGACGGACGCGGCAGCCGCGTTGGTGTCGATTCCCGACGGTGCGCTCGCGGTGTCGGATGAGGGAAATGTCGAGTTCTGTGGCGAGTTCGATTCTCTCCCAACCGGATTCGCGCAGGTCCCGGTGGTCGATCACCGTCCGGGGTTTCTGCTGCCCGGTTTCGTCGACACTCACATTCACTTTCCGCAGACCTACGCCGGAGATTCCTACGGCGGCGGGCAACTGCTCGAATGGTTGAACACCTGCATCTTCCCGTCGGAGTCCCGCTTCGCCGATCCGGAGTTCGCTGCCGCTGCGGCCCGAGACTTCTGCGCCGCGCGCATCCGAGCCGGAACGACGCAGGCGATGGTGTTCGGATCGGCGTTCCCGCACGCGCAGGATTCGCTGTTCGCCGAGACGCTCGAGCACGGACTGCGGATCGTCAGTGGACGCGGGGTCCAGACCACCGGACCGGCGTCGGCGCAGGCCTTGATCACCGGCGAGGACGAGGCCATCCGGCTGGTGTCCGAGGAGATCGAGAAATGGCACGCAGCCGACACCGGCGACGTCGACACGGCGATGCTGCACGTGGCCGTCGTACCGCGGTTCTCGCTGTCGGTGACGACGGAGACGCTGAAGAACCTCGGTGAGCTCTACGATTCCGTCCGCGCGCGCGGTGTCTACTTCCACACACATCTGAACGAGAACAACCGGCCGGGAACCGGAGAGATCGACGCCACCAAGAACGCCTACGGTGTGGCCACGTACCTCGATACCTACGACGGCAAGTTTCTGCCGGGCTCGCAGGTCGGCGGAAAGAGCTTCCTGGGTCGGCGCACCATCCTGGCCCACGCGGTGCACTGTCAGGACGTCGAACTCGCGCGAATGGCGGAGACAGGCACCTCCGTCGCGCACTGTCCTACCTCGCAACAGTTTCTGGGCTCGGGCACGATGCCGTGGCAGCGAACCGTCGCCGCCGGGGTGAACATCGCCATCGGTTCGGACTTCGGCGGTGGTGACGAGTGGCTGCTGCCGCAGGTTCTCGCCGATGCGTTCAAGGTGCACATCTCCGAGCCGGGCGACGCGGGTCTGTCGCTGCATCCGGCCGAACTGCTGTTCACCGGAACACTCGCCGGAGCCCGAGCGCTGGACATGGAGAACCGGATCGGCAATTTCGACGCGGGCAAGGAGGCCGACTTCGTCGTGGTCGATCCGTCCGCATGGCCGCAGCTCGCGGTGGCCGTCGACCACGGTGTCCGCGCCGACGATCCCGAGCTCGCCCGCGATCAGACCCTGTTCGCGTTGCTGATGGCGATGCGCGAACCCGCCATCGTCGGCGTCTACGTCCGGGGCCGGAAGCTCGCCGCTTCGCGGTAACGTATGGCGACTCGCGTCCACAGGATCAGGAGACACACAGGTATGGCTCGTCTGACTCGATTCGGTCTACTCGCAGCTGCATTCGCGGCTGTGAGCACCATGGCCCTCGCGCCGGTCGCACAGGCCCAACCGCCTGCCGATGCGCCGTCCGCACCCATCGAGAACGCGCCCCCGCCCGGACCGGTTTCGGTCCCCGTCCTGCAGATCCCCAACCTCGGCGTCACCGTCGGCGGACTCGTCGTTCCGGATCAGTGGATCGGCACGATCGAGGTCGCGAGCACCGACACGCCGGGACAGACCCACATCTGGGGCCGCGCCGCCGAGCCGCGGATCTGCGCGTCCTACCAGAACTTCGCCAGCCTGCAGGTGGACTTCGTCAACATCGCCAACGGACGCACCGGGTCGGTGAACGCACCGATCTGCCAGCAGGGAAACGGCGTGTTCGTGCCTTCGGGCCCGGTCGTCGCAGACACCGGTAGCGGACCGATTCTGTTCACCGCTCATGTTCTGGCCTCCGGCATTCTGTTCGACATTCCGGGCGTCGGCGGATTCTCGGCCCCGTAGATGTGAGCCACTGGATGACGAGACGGTTCGCGATGGTCGTGGCGGCAACAGCGGTGCTGATCGCCGGGTGCGGCGGGGCGGAAGACGACGCTGCGCCGCCGGAGGACACTGCCCCGACCACCGCGGCATACGAGCCCGGTCCCTTCTTCGGCGAATGCGGATCGATCACCGACGCCGAGGTGCAGTCCGCGTTCGGCGCGGGCCCGTTCGCTCAGATCACCCGTAATTCCGTCGGTTGCCAGTGGGAGACGGTCGGGTTCGGCGGACCGGGTGTCAGCTTCTCCTGGTATCGCGGCAGCCCCATCGGACGCGAACGCGCCGGTTCCGAGCTGATCGGCCGTCCGGCGAAGGACATCGAGATCGACGGCAACCCCGGCTTCGAGGCCGAGCAGGGTGCGTTGTGCGAGATCGGCGTGCAGTTCGGCGACGACTTCTTCCATTGGTCCATCACGTACTCCGACCAACCTGCGGCGCGCCCGCCGTGCGAGGTCGGAAACGAGCTGGCGACACTGACAGTGGAGCGCAAGCAATGAGAATCCGACGCGTCCTCGCCGCCGCAGCGACCCTGCTGCTCGTCGCAGGCTGTTCCCAGACCGTGCAGGGCACGCCGCGGCCGGCGAGTTTCGGTGGGTCCGGTGGCCGAGAATTCACCGACTTGTTGACCGAGTGCGACGCCGTCTCCGACGACCAGATCCGCGATACCACCGGTGCCGACGCCATCGCTCGCGGCTTCTTCGGGGCCATCTGCCGGTGGGATCTCGTCGGTTCCGCAGGCACGGTGAAGGTCACCTTCAACTGGTTCGAGTCCGGAACTCTGGCGGCCGAACGAGCCGCCGACGAGAAGATGATGTACACCGTCACCGACACAACAGTGCAGGGCCGCAAGGCAATCCAGGCCCAGCGTCCCGACGACTCAGCGGCGTGTGGCGTCTCGGCCGGGGCGGATCGGGACGGCATCTTCGGATGGTGGGTGCAGTACCGGCCGGACGCCGCCCATCCCGATCCGTGCCAGGCCGCCGCGAAGCTCGCCGATCTCACGCTGAACCTCAGTCGTTGATCGAGTACCCACGCGAGGGGTGTTTTGACCCGAGGTCACGCCGCCGGGTATCGTTATGGGTCGTGTCCGGCCTGCCCGGACCGTTTGTGTGCCTATGCGAGGTACAGCCGTGCGCACGTTCGCTCCAAGAGCGCGCAACCGGCTGGACGTGTGGGGGTATGCGACACACCCGACCGCGGGGTGCAAGAGACCCGCGGTAGCAGTACTGGAGCAGCAGCAGTACCGGGTGAGGAGCAGTGTTCTCTTGCTCCAACTGCTAGATCCCTGTTTATCGACACGAAGAAAGCCGGTTCATGCCAACGATCAACCAGCTGGTCCGTAAGGGACGCACCGACAAGGTTGCGAAACTGAAGACCGCTGCCCTCAAGGGCAGTCCCCAGCGCCGTGGTGTGTGCACTCGCGTGTACACCACCACCCCCAAGAAGCCGAACTCCGCTCTCCGTAAGGTCGCGCGTGTTCGCCTGACCTCCTCGGTCGAGGTCACCGCATACATCCCCGGTGAGGGTCACAACCTGCAGGAGCACTCGATGGTGCTCGTTCGCGGTGGTCGTGTGAAGGACCTCCCGGGTGTGCGTTACAAGATCATCCGCGGTTCGCTCGACACCCAGGGTGTCAAGAACCGCAAGCAGGCTCGCAGCCGCTACGGAGCCAAGAAGGAGAAGAGCTGATATGCCACGCAAGGGCCCAGCACCCAAGCGGCCGCTGATCAACGACCCGGTCTACGGATCGCCGTTGGTCACGCAGCTCGTCAACAAGATCCTCCTCGACGGCAAGAAGTCGACTGCAGAGCGCATCGTCTACCAGGCGCTCGAGCAGGCTCGCGAGAAGACCGGCACCGACCCCGTCGTCACGCTCAAGCGTGCACTCGACAACGTCAAGCCGGCCCTCGAGGTTCGCAGCCGTCGCGTCGGTGGCGCCACCTACCAGGTGCCCGTCGAGGTTCGTCCCGGCCGCTCCACCACGCTGGCACTGCGCTGGCTGGTCACGTTCTCGCGCGCTCGTCGCGAGAAGACCATGGTCGAGCGTCTGGCGAACGAGTTGCTCGACGCCAGCAACGGCCTCGGTGCCGCTGTGAAGCGCCGCGAAGACACTCACAAGATGGCCGAAGCCAACAAGGCGTTCGCCCACTACCGCTGGTGATCTCCTCGCTCGGGCGGCATCCGGAACTATCCGATGCCGCCGGAGCGTTGATCAGCTCAGGCAATACCTCTTCCAACACCAAGGCGGGTTAACTCGTGGCACAGGACGTGCTGACCGACCTCAACAAGGTCCGCAACATCGGCATCATGGCCCACATCGATGCCGGCAAGACCACCACTACCGAACGCATCCTCTTCTACACCGGTATCTCCTACAAGATCGGTGAAGTTCACGATGGCGCAGCCACCATGGACTGGATGGAGCAGGAGCAGGAGCGTGGCATCACGATCACCTCTGCTGCCACGACGTGCTTCTGGAACGACAACCAGATCAACATCATCGACACCCCCGGTCACGTCGACTTCACCGTCGAGGTGGAGCGCTCGCTCCGCGTCCTCGACGGCGCGGTCGCAGTGTTCGACGGCAAAGAGGGCGTCGAGCCGCAGTCCGAGCAGGTCTGGCGTCAGGCCGACAAGTACGACGTACCGCGCATCTGCTTCGTCAACAAGATGGACAAGCTCGGCGCGGACTTCTACTACACCGTGCAGACCATCATCGATCGTCTCGGTGCCAAGCCGCTGGTCATCCAGCTGCCCATCGGCGCAGAGAACGACTTCGAGGGCGTCATCGACCTCGTGCAGATGAAGGCTCTCGTGTGGAGTGGCGAGACCAAGCTCGGCGAGAAGTACGAGATCCAGGAGATCCCGGAACACCTCAAGGAGCGCGCGGACGAGTACCGCACCCAGCTGCTCGAGACCGTCGCCGAGTCCGACGAAGCGCTTCTGGAGAAGCACTTCGGTGGCGAAGAGCTCACGGTCGACGAGATCAAGGCTGCCATCCGCAAGATGACGGTCAACAGCGAGCTGTACCCGATCCTGTGTGGATCCGCGTTCAAGAACAAGGGCGTTCAGCCCATGCTCGACGCGGTCATCGACTACCTCCCGTCTCCCCTCGACGTTGCCGAGACCATCGGACACGCCGTCGGCGACGAGGAGAAGGAGATCACTCGCAAGCCGTCCGCAGACGAGCCGTTCGCAGCTCTCGCGTTCAAGATCGCGACCCACCCCTTCTTCGGCAAGCTGACCTACGTCCGGGTGTACTCGGGCAAGGTCGACTCCGGCGCTCAGGTCATCAACTCGACCAAGGGCAAGAAGGAGCGTCTGGGCAAGCTCTTCCAGATGCACTCCAACAAGGAGAACGCGATCGCGACCGCATCTGCCGGTCACATCTACGCCGTCATCGGCCTCAAGGACACCACGACGGGTGACACGCTCTGCGATCCGCAGAACCAGATCATCCTCGAGTCCATGAGCTTCCCGGACCCGGTCATCCAGGTCTCGATCGAGCCGAAGACCAAGTCCGACCAGGAGAAGCTGGGAACAGCGATCCAGAAGCTCGCCGAAGAGGATCCCACCTTCTCGGTGAAGCTGGACGAGGACACCGGCCAGACCGTCATCGGCGGAATGGGCGAGCTGCACCTCGACATCCTCGTCGACCGTATGCGTCGCGAGTTCAAGGTCGAGGCCAACGTCGGCAAGCCGCAGGTCGCGTACCGCGAGACCATCCGCAAGACGGTCGACAAGCACGACTACACCCACAAGAAGCAGACCGGTGGCTCCGGCCAGTTCGCGAAGGTCATCATCAAGCTCGAGCCTTTCGAGGGCGAAGACGGTGCGACCTACGAGTTCGAGAACAAGGTCTCCGGTGGTCGTGTGCCCAGGGAGTACATCCCCTCGGTCGACGCAGGTGCTCAGGACGCCATGCAGTACGGTGTTCTCGCCGGATACCCCCTGGTCAACGTCAAGGTCACACTGCTCGACGGTGCGTACCACGACGTCGACTCGTCGGAAATGGCCTTCAAGGTCGCCGGCTCACAAGCGTTCAAGGAAGCTGCTCGCAAGGCCAGCCCCGTCATCCTCGAACCCGTCATGGCCGTCGAGGTCATCACTCCCGAGGATTACATGGGTGAGGTCATCGGCGACCTGAACTCCCGCCGTGGTCAGATCCAGGCCATGGAGGAACGCAGCGGTGCCCGTATCGTCAAGGCATTGGTTCCGCTGTCGGAGATGTTCGGCTACATCGGAGACCTTCGGTCGAAGACGCAGGGCCGCGCTAACTACTCCATGGTCTTCGATTCCTACGCAGAAGTTCCTGCGAACGTCTCGAAGGAAATCATCGCGAAGGCGACCGGAGAGTAACTCTCTTCAGCTGCTGGACCACGCTCGACCTGTAATAAGTAACAACACATACGCGTGCTTGCCCCGTCGGGGCCGGCACAGATCAGTCCAGGAGGACACACAGTGGCGAAGGCGAAGTTCGATCGGACGAAGCCGCACGTCAACATCGGCACCATCGGTCACGTTGACCACGGTAAGACGACGCTGACGGCTGCAATCACCAAGGTTCTGCACGACAAGTTCCCGGACCTGAACGAGGCCTCGGCTTTCGATCAGATCGACAAGGCTCCGGAGGAGAAGGCTCGTGGTATCACGATCAACATCTCCCACGTCGAGTACCAGACCGAGAAGCGCCACTACGCGCACGTCGATGCACCGGGTCACGCCGACTACATCAAGAACATGATCACCGGCGCGGCACAGATGGACGGCGCAATCCTGGTCGTTGCAGCAACCGACGGCCCGATGCCGCAGACCCGCGAGCACGTGCTGCTCGCCCGCCAGGTCGGTGTCCCGTACATCCTGGTCGCACTGAACAAGGCCGACATGGTCGACGACGACGAGATCATCGAGCTCGTCGAGATGGAGGTCCGCGAGCTCCTCGCTTCGCAGGAGTTCGACGAGGACGCACCGGTCATCAAGGTCTCCGCACTCAAGGCACTCGAGGGTGACGAGAAGTGGGGCGAGTCGGTTCTGGAGCTCATGCAGGCCGTCGACGATTCCGTGCCGGACCCCGTCCGTGAGACCGACAAGCCGTTCCTCATGCCCGTCGAGGACGTCTTCACCATCACCGGTCGTGGCACCGTGGTCACCGGACGTATCGAGCGCGGCTCGGTCAACGTCAACGAAGAGGTCGAGATCGTCGGCATCCGCCCCGGCTCGACCAAGACCACCGTCACCGGAATCGAAATGTTCCGCAAGCTGCTCGACTCGGGTCAGGCAGGCGACAACGTCGGCCTCCTTGTTCGTGGCATCAAGCGCGAAGACGTCGAGCGTGGACAGGTCATCATCAAGCCGGGCACCACGACTCCCCACACGGAGTTCGAGGGCAACGCCTACATCCTCTCGAAGGACGAGGGCGGCCGCCACACGCCGTTCTTCAACAACTACCGCCCGCAGTTCTACTTCCGTACCACGGACGTTACGGGCGTCGTGACCCTTCCCGAGGGCACCGAGATGGTCATGCCCGGTGACAACACCGAGATGTCCGTCACGCTGATCCAGCCGGTCGCCATGGATGTCGGCCTGCGTTTCGCAATCCGTGAGGGCGGTCGTACCGTCGGAGCCGGTCGCGTCACGAAGATCATCAAGTGATCTAGTTCCACCAGCTGTACCGAAGCGGCACTCACCCGAAAGGGTGGGTGCCGCTTTTGCGTGCGCCCCCCGTTGGCGTCAATGGACCATTGTCGCGGTCAGACGTATGCAGTGGTTCATTCACGTGGTCCGAGGTGTGCCACCCACGGTGGGTGAATGGACCCTCGCACCGCTCAGACGTATGCAGTGGTCCATTGACGCGGTCCGAGGTGTGTCACCCTCCGTGCGTCAATGGACCCTTGTCGCGGTCAGACGTATGCAGTGGTTCATTCACCGCCGTGGTCTGCCGAAGCGGAGGGCGCCTGATCAAGACCGAGTACGCCGCGGTTTCGTGAGCGAATATCAGGGCCGAGGCTGCTGCAAGCCATGGTCGTCGAACCGACAGTGAACACTCCACGCGGAAAGATGCAGCCCGGCATCGAGATTCATGGCTGAAAGTTCCTGCGGCTGATCATTGCTGCCGATTACACCGATTAGGACCGACGGCACCGCGCAACCGAAACGTGGGACACAAGCAGTCGATGGCTATAGGCGAACAGGCACTAGAACGGACCGATACCTGCGCTGATCGGTGCCGCGATGGCTGCAACGATGGCTATGGACGCCCAGAACGTCGGTGAGCCCAGCAGCAGACCGCCTGCGAGACCGCACGCGGCGACGACGACGCCGCATCCCACCAGCAGACCCGACCCGACGGCAGCGTGTGTTGCGTCGACACGATGGGGATCACGGCGCGATCTGAGCCACACCATCGTTCCCGAGGTGGCGAAGGCGAGGGGAGCGAAGAAGAAGACCGAACTGCCACCGAGCTTCGATGACACTGTGGCGATCAGCAGTACGGTTCCGAATGCCACGGGCACGGCGAGTGGCATTCCGCCGGACCATCGCTCGAACCTACTGCGCGTCGTTGCAACCATGACGCAACCATACCGATCGGACCGTTACCGCCGCTTGTCGACGTGCAGTTGAATGCGGGTGGCGACGTGTGTACCGGCGAGTGATTCGGCCACGAAGGCGGCTCGTGATTCGGCTCGGTCGGTGAATGCAACGACATCGAAATCTGCTGCAGCATAGACGGATACAGCAACAGTGGGCATCCCGCGATCGTCGATCGCCGTACCTCGGGCGCGTCGAACACCGGGGAACTCGGCCAACTCCGCGGCGACGCCCGAGGCGATGGCGCTCAGATCCACGTGCGCCGAGAAATGAGGCTCCTCGATGACGCTTGCTGTTCCGGTCGTGCGTGGAGAGAAGTTGCCGATCAGCAGAAGCAGCGCCACGACCACTGCGATGCAGACAACCACAGCCAGCGTCGGCTCCCACCAGCCCTGTTCCGGTAGTTCCGAAATCTGTGCGCGGTCGAAGCGAGACAGCGTTTCTCGCGCCCACGGAACGTCGTAGTGCCAGGCAAGCGCGAATCCGCCACCCGCGATCAACCCCACTCCGGCCACGATCGCGAGCAGTCGATCGACACCGGCGACGAACGTCTTCATCACGACACCCTCGTCGGAGCTGCCAACGACTGCTTCACCGTCAGGCGTCGCCCGCCCGCAGCAACCGACAGTGTCGGAGCAAGTGCCTCGCGCACGTCGACGTCTACACGGTCGGCATCGTAAGCAGCATCCCGCTCGACTCGCACCTCGATTTTCTTACGCGTGACGACGGTGTGGGCGTCCACCACTCCGCGCGTGGACTGCGCTGCAGCACTGCACAATCGGGCGATATCCGTGGCTGTGGCCCAGACCGTCGACGCGCCCAGGCCGGAATGCGTCTTCGTGCGCGGCTTGACCCCGATGAACACGAGGATCAGCCCGGCGACGACGGCGGCGATCGCGGCGGCGACCATCCAACTCTGCCAGTGCAATCCGGCTGCCCAGGACACAGCGTCGGCGATCCATCGACGTCCGCCGAGGTGGCCGTGCGCGATCAGGAATTCCCTACCGGCGACGAAGGCGAGACCGAGAAGCGCGAATCCCAACAACAGTGCCACCGGCATCGCGGCGGGCCCGGCCGTGGGTGGACGAGGTGGAATCGCTTGCGATTCTTCGGTATCCGAGATCGACGAGGAACCGGTGTCCAGTGTGGCGTCCGATACCAGGACGTTCACTCGATGCACGTGCAGCCCCGTCATCGTCGCCAAGGCGGCCTCGACGGTGGCGTGCACCGACTCGGTCACCTCGGTGATCTGCGACGGCCAGGTCACACCGATGTAGAGGTTGACTGCAATCGTGTCCTCGCCGAGGGTGACGTCGGCGCGGGGGAGTTCTCGACCCGTCAGTCGCGAGAAGCCGCCGGTGGTGCGCGTGACCCGAGGATCCTTCAGTGCCGCCGCGATGGCGGTCCGAGAAATGGCCCGATCCTTGATCTCGACGCTGCCACGCATCTCGCGGCCGTCGTCGACCTCGTCGGGTCCAGCCTGCGTCATCACCGAGAATCCTTTGCGCCGGTCGCGGGTCGCTGTGGTGCGGCACGCGCTCCACAACTGTAGTGACGACCGTCTGCGGATGATGTCACGAGAGTAATTGTTCCTGGCATACTGCCACCGTGTCGGAAATTGTGCGGGTGACCGCGTCGGATATTGCGTCGGCCGAGGAGCTGCTGGAGCCGGTCATGCGCCGGACCCCCGTGGTGGCCTCGCGAATTCTGTCGGACCTCACCGGCCACGAGGTGCGCCTCAAGTGCGAGAACCTGCAGCGCACCGGATCGTTCAAGCCGCGCGGGGCGTACAACCGCATCGCCCGGCTCGACGCCGAGCAGCGTGCACGCGGGGTCGTCGCGGCCAGTGCCGGCAATCATGCGCAGGGCGTCGCCTGGGCGGCGTCGCAGGTGGGGATCGACTCGACCGTGTTCATGCCGGTCGGAGTGTCGCTACCCAAGCTCGTCGCCACCAAGGCCTACGGCGCAACGGTTCATCTGGTGGGCAACACGGTGGACGAGGCACTGAAGTCGGCGCGGGAGTTCGCCGAACGCACCGGTGCCACTCTCATTCATCCGTTCGACCATCTCGACATCGTCGCGGGGCAGGCGACGCTCGGTACCGAACTGCTCCAACAGATGCCGGACGTCGGCACCATCGTGATTCCCACCGGCGGTGGGGGACTGCTGGCCGGCGTCGCCGCGGCGGTCAAGCTGACCAAACCCGATATCAGGATCGTCGGGGTACAGGCCGAGGGTGCTGCCGCATGGCCGGCGTCGCTGAAGGCGGGCCATCCCATCGCGTTGACATCGATGTCGACGATGGCCGACGGCATCGCGATCGGCCTGCCCGGATCGGTGCCGTTCGATCACGTGCAGGGCTGGGTCGACGACGTGGTGACCGTGAGCGAGGATGCGCTCTCTCGCGCGTTGGTGCTGTGCATCGAGCGAGCGAAACTCATCGTGGAGCCGGCGGGTGCCGCGGCGGTGGCAGCGCTGATGACGCATTCCGCGGACGAACTCGGATTGACCGGCTCCGTGTGTGCCGTCCTCTCGGGCGGGAACATCGACCCGCTGCTGCTCACCCACGTGATCACCCACGGTCTCCGGGCGGGTGGACGTTATCTCGCTGTACGCGTGACCATTTCGGACAAGCCGGGCGGACTCACCGGCGTACTCGGAGTGGTGCGTGATGCCGGGGCCAGCGTCGTCGACGTCGTCCACTCCCGTACCGGCGGACGCCTGGGGCTCGAGGAGGTCGACGTGATGCTCACCGTCGAGACCCGCGGACCCGACCATCGAGGTTCGGTGCTCGATGCCTTGGGTGCGGCTGGCTACGCGGTGCATGTCGAGAACTGACCCGGTTATCGAGACGACCGATTCAACGACGCAGGCTTCGACGGATCACCTGGCCGACACGTGAACCTGCGCTACGCATGAAGAACAGGGCCGGGGTCCAGTAGCTTCGTCGAATCGCTGTGTGCACGGCCCGCTGCAGGTCGACGTCGGTGACACCGGACGCGTCCATCGCGGCGAGTGCGGTTCTCAGGTAGCCGCGATCGCGGCTTCTCAGATCCATTCGACGAACAGCGCGTACATCGATGATCTCGGGGAACGTCGTGCACTGTGCGCCTGCGGCCGCCAACCCGATCCGGGTGCGAACGCATTTGGCGCATCTGCCGCAGTTGAAGGCTCCGTCGAGGTTCTCCCAGCAGACCCGCAGATGGTTCATCGCGGTCCGGTTCTCGCCGATCCGACGAATCTTGCCCAGACGGTGCAGTTCGAGTTCGTGGTGCTCGAACTCGACTGTGCCACTCGACCACAAGGGGTCGAGGTCGGGATGAGAGCCCCACGGTGTGAGTTCCTCGCGGCAGTTCGACGACGGGATGATGACAGTGCTCAGGTGTTGCGACAACGCCAGACCGACGTGCGCCAATGCGGCACCGTGAAAGTCGTATCCCCAGTCGAGCGGTAGTCGGTCGCCGAAGGCCGACCTCATCGTGGTCTTGACCTCGATCAACGGTTTGTTCAACTCCGCCGCCGACTCCCTGGCTGCGGCCGAGGCTCTGGCCGCCAGGTTCTCGTCGTAGACATCGATGTCGAAACCGTGCACGAAGATCAGGTGAGTGATGCGATCCGATTCCGTGATCGCCGAGTAGAAGCTGTCGACGCCGCCGCTGAAGAAGCACCCCACTCCTGTCGCGCCGGTGGCGACTCGGCCGGGTTCGGCGGAGATCGACACTTCTCGAAAACGCTTGGGATACCAGTCGAGGAAGACCTTCTGAGCCCCGGATGCACCTCGAAGTGCGGTCGAATCCACGGGGCCGTCGAACGTGACGTCCCAACCCTTGCGCATTCCGGCCGTCAGGAGCGGCGGAAGCCAGGGGGTGGCGGAATGGTCGAGCGAATAATTGGACTCCGTCGTCACTCGAGTCTCGACACCCGACGGAGTCGTTATTCGCGCGGTGATGCGGTCGGCGTCGGTGCCTTCGACATGCACCGCCATCGGGCTGATCACGGTGGAGAGTGTGCCACAGGGAGAGTTGTCCAGACCGGATTCGTCTCGACGGGCCCCTTCAGGACCGGCTGGTAGCTTGAGCAGCGACTTGAACCAGGACATCGGTGGGAGATATTTGCATGGCTCGGCTCGTCGCGATCGTCTCCGCTGTCCTGGGAATCCTGTTGACGATCGCGATACCGCTGCTGCCGATCGAGCAACAGCAGTCCTCGCTGACCTGGCCGCAGGGCGAGACGATCGGCAGCGTCGAAGCTCCGCTCGTCGGCTACACCCCCATCGGCGTCGACGCGACGATTCCGTGTGCTGCCGTCGAACAGTTGCCCGGCGGCGGTCTGTTGTTGTCGACCTCGCCCAAGGGATCGCCCGACGCCTATCGCTACGGTCTCGTTGCCGAGGTGACGGGCGGTGAGGCATCGCGACTGAAGGTGACGTTGCGTGATTCGGTCCTCCTCGAGAAGCCGGTCTCCGAACTGACCGACTGCGCGTTGACGATCACCTCGAACGGTACGGCGACCACGGTCGGGCTGACCGACGCCGAGACCACCACTCGCGAGGGCGATGTTCGGCCGCAGCTGGTCGGAGTCTTCAGCGATCTTCGAGGCACCGTCGACGGCCTCACGCTGACAGCCCAGCTCGACAGTCGATTCTCGTCGACCCCGAGCGCGCTGAAGTGGTTCGCGATGATCGTCGGTGTGCTCGCCACGGGCATCTCGCTGGTGGCGCTGCACCGCCTCGACCTGTCCGACGGCAGGCGCGCCCGACGCTTCCTCCCTCGTCGATGGTGGACGTTCGGCGTGGCCGACGGCGTGGTGATCGGGACCCTGCTGGTGTGGCACCTCATCGGTGCGAACACCTCCGACGACGGTTACCAGCTGGGCATGGCGCGCACGGCCGATCACGCCGGATACATGGCCAACTACTTCCGCTACTTCGGCGTTCCCGAGACACCTTTCGGCACACCGCTGTACGACATGTTCACCCTCCTCTCGCACGTCTCCACGGCCAGCGTGTGGATGCGGTTGCCGACGCTGGTCTGCGCTGTCGTGGCATGGCTCGTCATCAGCCGCGAGGTGATCCCGCGGTTCGGTGCGGCCGCTCGCGCGTCGAAGACGGCGCTGTGGACCGGCGGTCTGGTGATGCTCGCGTTCTGGCTGCCGTACAACAACGGCTTGCGCCCTGAGCCGTTCGTGGCGCTCGGAGTGTTGCTGACGTGGTGCTCGGTGGAGCGCTCGATCGCCACCCGCAGGTTGCTGCCCGCAGCCGCGGCGATTCTGATCGCGGCGTTGACGGTCACGTGCGGACCCTCCGGATTCATCTGCTTCGCGCCGTTGATCGCCGGGGCTCGGCCGGTGTTGCAGATCGTCGTCGCCCGCGCGCGTGACTTGGGTTATCGAACACCGGGCAGCACGACACTGGGAGCGGTGACGCTGCTGGCCCCGCTGGTCGCGTCGGGCACGGTTGTATTGGTGTTCGCGTTCGGCAACCAGACCGTGGCGGGCATGCTCGAGATGCAGCGTGTGCACAACGCGGCCGGTCCGAGCCAGGCCTGGTTCGACGAGTACCTGCGCTACCAGTGGCTGATGAACCTGGACATCGACGGCTCGCTCGCGCGTCGCTTCGGGGTGTTCGTCATGATCGTCTCGCTGATCGCAGTGGTCGTGGCGATGCTGCGCAAGGGCGGCAAGATCCCCGGTACCGCAACGGGTCCGGCACGGCGGATCGTCGGCATCACCGTCGGCGCGATGGCCCTGATGATGATCACCCCCACCAAGTGGACCCACCACTTCGGTGTCTTCGCCGGACTCGCCGCATCGGTGGCAGTACTGGCAGCGGTGGCGACCGGTGCCGCGGTGCTGCGCTCGCGACGCAACCGACTCCTGTTCGCTGCTGCGGTCTCGTTTCTGCTGGCCGTCGCGTTCACCGGAACCAACGGCTACTGGTACGTATCGGCGTGGGGAGTTCCGTTCTGGGACAAGCCGATCCTCGTTGCCGGCCTGGGCATCTCGACCATGTTCCTCGGCCTGACCCTGCTGCTGTTGCTCGCAGCGGTCTGGTTCCATCTTCGTGCGCCCTATGTGCGCACCGACATTCCGATGGCACGTTGGTGGTCGGTGCCGCCGATCGCGGTGGCGGCCGCTCTGCTGGTGCTGCTGGCCGTGGCATCGATGGCCAAAGGCGCGGTGGCGCAATGGCCGTCGTACTCGATCGCGAAGTCGAACCTCTCCGCGCTGGCCGGGAACACGTGCGGTCTCGCCAACGACGTACTGCTCGAAACCGACCCCAATGCCGATGTGCTGCAACCGGTGAGCGGCGACGCATTCGCCGCGCTGGGTGCCGAGAACGACGGATTCACCCCGAACGGCGTTGCGGGTGATCTGACGGCCGACAAGGAGGCGTCGGCATCGGGTACCTCGAACACCGTCGACACCGAGGAGCAACAGCAGCCGGCGTCGACCACCGGTGCCGGAACCGGTGGCAGCGCACTGCCGTACGGCCTCGATCCGGAGTCCGTGCCGGTGCTCGGCTCGTTCGGGTCCGACACCCCCGCCACCCTGACGACCGGCTGGTACGCGTTGCCCGCCGATCCCGGCGACCTGATCTCCATCGCCGCTGCCGGCCGCATCCGCTCGGTGGACTCCGACGGCATCGTCACCTACGGGCAGAGCCTCGAACTCGAGTACGGAGTGGACGGGCAGGCGCAGGGGCGGGTGACGCCCATCGACATCGGTCCGACGCCGTCCTGGCGCAACCTGCGTGTACCCATGGATCGGATTCCGGCCGGCACCAACATGATTCGCCTGGTGCTCTCCGATACCGATCGCGATCCCGACCAGTGGTTGGCGATCACGCCGCCCCGAGTTCCGCGTACTCAGACGCTGAACGAGGTCGTCGGCCGTGACGCTCCGGTGATGCTCGACTGGGAGGTCGGGTTCAACTTCCCGTGCCAGCATCCGTTCGACCATCGTCTCGGGGTTGCCGAAATTCCGCAGTACCGGGTACTGCCGGACCGCAGCGGTGCCGTCATCACCAACGCATGGCAGGACCACTTCGGCGGCGGGCCGCTCGGGTGGATCGACATCGTTGCCTCCGCCCGCACCATCCCGTCGTATCTGTCCGGCGACTGGGACCGCGACTGGGGGTCGATCGAGCAGTACACCCCGTACGACGAGTCGGCGCAGGCGGCGCAGATCACAGCAGAAGAGGTGCAGCGTTCGGGTCTGTGGACGCCCGGTCCGATCAAGACCGGTTAATCTCTACGCGTTCGGAAGTCCTTACACCGACCAGGAGAGAAACGGGGATAGGGCAATGGCGAACGCTATAGAAGTAGAGGGCCTCGTACTTCGGTACGGCAAGAACGTCGCGCTCGACGGGATCGATTTCACCGTTCCGGAGGGCACGGTGCTCGGTGTGCTCGGCCCCAACGGCGCCGGAAAGACCACGGCGGTCCGTATTCTCGCCACCCTGCTGCAGGCGACATCGGGCTCGGCCAGAATCTTCGGACTCGACGTGCATTCGCAGGCGAACGAGGTGCGGAGCACGATCGGACTGACCGGCCAGTTCGCGGCCGTGGACGAGTACTTGACCGGGTACGAGAACCTCGAGATGGTCGGCCGACTGTTCGGCCTGCGCAAGGCCGAAGCCAGGAAGCGCGCCGACGAGTTGCTCGTGCGTTTCGATCTCGAGTACGCCCGTGACCGCACCGCCAAGCAGTACTCGGGAGGTATGCGTCGGCGACTCGACATCGCGGCCAGCCTGATCGGGCGACCACGAGTGGTGTTCCTCGACGAACCCACCACCGGACTCGATCCGCGCAGCCGGATCACCATGTGGGAGTTCATCGCAGATCTCGTCCGTGACGGAACCACCATTCTGTTGACCACCCAGTACCTCGAAGAGGCCGACCGGCTGGCCGATTCGATCATCGTGTTGAACAAGGGCAAGATCATCGCCCGCGGCACAGCGGACGAGCTCAAGGCGCAAACGGGTGGGGAGCGAGTCGAATTCGTACTCACCGATCGATCTCAGGCCGATCGCGCGATGCAGATCCTGGCCCCGATCGGCGTCGAGCCGCCCACCCTCGACGATCAGGTGGGCCGGATCGTCATGCCCGTCAACGGGGGATCGAAGGACCTGTCGACCGCACTGGTCGAGCTCGAAACGAACGGAATCGAGGTCGTCGACGTCGGTCTGCGACGGCCGAATCTCGACGATGTGTTCCTGAGTCTGACCGGTCAGACCACCGGCGAGCCCGAGACGGCGGAGGAAGAGAAATGAGCAACGTCCTTCTGGATTCCGCGATCATCACCAAGCGAAATCTGATCAAGCTCAAGCGAGTTCCCGATCTGCTGTTCTTCGCCACGCTCTCCCCGATCATGTTCGTCCTGCTGTTCGCCTATGTCTTCGGCAGCGCGATCGAGGTTCCCGGCATCGACTACAAGAGTTTCCTGATGGGCGGCATCTTCGTGCAGACGATGATCTTCGGTGCCTCCATCACCGGGTCCTCGCTGGCCGAGGATCTGCAGAAGGGCGTGATGGATCGGTTCCGGTCGTTGCCGATGGCACGTTCGGCCGTCGTCATCGGGCGCACCGCCGCCGATGTCGGAAACAACATCGTCACCATCACGATCATGTCGATCACCGGCCTGATCGTGGGTTGGCGAATCACGTCGTCGTTCTTCGACGCCCTGCTCGGGTACGTGCTGCTGCTGCTGTTCGCATACTCGATCTCGTGGGTGATGGCGCTGGTGGGCTTGATCGTGCGCTCGCCGGAGATCTTCAACAACGCGTCGTTCATCGTGATCTTTCCGTTGACGTTCATCGCCAACACCTTCGTCCCGATCGACAACTTCCCCAGCGTGCTCAAGACGATCGCCGAGTGGAATCCGATCTCGTCGGTGACGCTCGCGGTGCGAGAGCAGTTCGGCAACACAAACCCGATGGCGCCGCCGCCGGAGGTCTGGCCACTGCAGAACCCCGTGCTCTACACCCTCATCTGGGTGGTGTTGATGCTCGTGGTGTTCGTGCCGCTGTCGGTACGCAAGTACCAGAAGACGATGACCGCCTGACATCGACGCAGAAAAGCACCCCCGGTCGCTCGGCGACCGGGGGTGCTTCGATGTCTTCTGGGGAAAGGCTTACGTGTGGTACGGCTCCGCGCTGACGAGCGTGACCTTCATGGTCTTGCCGTTGGGCAGCGTGTACTCGCGGGTGTCGCCGACCTTGGCGTCGATGAGCGATCCGCCCAGCGGTGACGCGGGGGAGTACACCTCGAGCTTGTTGTCGCGGGCACCCTCTTCGCGAGTGGCGATCAGGAAAGTCTCCGTGTCGGACTCATCGCCGTCGTAGTAGACCTTGACGACGGACCCGGGCAGTGCGACACCGGACTGAGTGGGTGCCTCGCCGACCTTCGCGTTGTTGAGCAGCTCCTGCAGCTGGCGGATACGTGCTTCCTGCTGGCCCTGCTCCTCACGCGCAGCGTGGTAGCCGCCGTTCTCCTTCAGATCGCCCTCTTCGCGACGCTCGTTGATCTCGGCGGCGATGACGGGGCGATTGGAAATGAGCTGGTCGAGTTCGCTCTTGAGCCTGTCGTGTGATTCCTGGGTAAGCCAGGTCACCTGGGTCTCGGTCATCTCGATCACTCCCTCGTAGTCGGAATCTCGAGTTCGGATTCCGGTTTCTGAGCAGGTAGGGCACGCAACGAACAGGGGACTCCAATGGTTGGATCCCCTTGGTCGGCCCACATCCTGGAGCCGTCGTCGTCGTTCGCAGGTGAACCCTGCCCGCAATGCAGCAATACACGGCACCTACTGCGGTGGCCGTGTATGGGCCGAGCTTACCACGAACAGGCAGTTCGCCTATCGGGCTCGTAAATATTCGGGAACATCGAGGCTGCAGCCGTAGACGTCGCCGACGGCGGGTGCGGCCGACGTCGTCACCTCGGTGGTCATCTCCACGGTGGTCGACGCCGACTCCGGCGGGATGTACACCTCACGTCTACCGGTCTCGGAGCCGTCGCGCGATCGGGCGCGGACGATGCACACGGCCGGTTGCTCGGGATCCTGCCGGGTGACGCTGAACCTGATCGACATCGTCTGCTCGTCGACGATGTCGAACGAGAGCTGACTGCCCTCGATGGGTTTGACCGAGAACTTGCTGTACGCGTAGTAGGCCACACCCGTTCCGACCAGCAGGACCAACGCCACGAGTGCGATCTTCGTCGCACGTTTCGGGGCCTGCCGAACGCCGCTCGGACCGGAACCCGACGGGTATCTACCTGCGGGAAGTGCGTTGGTCATGTCAGCTCTCGGGGTCGATTCGGGGGTGCCGCTGGGTGCCTGTCGGCATCAGGTGGAACTATAGGTCAGGCAAGAACCAGGCGAATCCGAGGTGAGGAAGAACGTGTCCGGACTGCGGCTCATGGCAGTGCATGCCCATCCCGACGACGAGTCCAGCAAAGGTGCTGCGACAACGGCTCGCTACGCGGCCGAAGGGCACGAGGTTCTGGTCGTCACGCTCACCGGCGGCGAGCGGGGCGACATCCTCAATCCGGCGATGGACATTCCGGGTGTGCACGAGCGCATCCGGGACGTTCGACGCGAGGAGATGGCGGAGGCCGCCCGCATCCTGGGCGTCCGGCAGACGTGGCTCGGCTTCGAGGACTCCGGGTTGCCCGAGGGCGATCCTCTACCGCCTCTCCCCGAGGGCTGTTTCGCGCTGGTCCCGTTGGAGGTCTCCACCGAGGCGTTGGTGAAGGTGGTGCGCGAGTTCAAGCCGCACGTCATCACCACCTACGACGAGCGCGGCGGTTACCCGCATCCCGACCACATCCGCTGCCACGAGGTCTCGATGGCCGCATGGGAGGCCTCGGGCGATCCCGAACGCTTCCCCGACGCCGGTGAGCCCTGGACTCCGCTCAAGCTCTACTACTCGCACGGGTTCATCCGTAAGCGCATGCAGCTCTTCCACGATTGGTTCATCGATCGCGGCGAGGAGAGCCCGTTCGTCGACTGGCTCAAGCGTTGGGACGGCCAGCGGGACGAGATCATGGGTCGCATCACCACGCAGGTCACCGTCGGTGACTGGTTCGAGCAACGCGACGACGCACTGCGCGCACACGCGACGCAGATCGACCCCAATGGGTCGTTCTTCGCCGTGCCGCTGGACGTGCAGCGCAAGCTGTGGCCCACCGAGGAGTTCGAGTTGGCTCGCACTCGGGTCACGACGTCGCTGCCCGAGACGGACCTGTTCGCCGGAATAGAAGAGACCACCGAATGATCGTGTCGATCCTCGCCCAGCAGCCCACCGGTCCCGAGTTCGGTAAGTCATCGCCGATCGGCCTGGTGATCCTGGTTGCGCTGTTGGTCGGAACGGCACTGTTGATCTGGTCCATGAACAAGAAGATCAAGCGTCTGCCCGCCACGTTCGAGAAGGAGGATCCGACGTTGGATCAAGCCCTCGACGAAGGCACCGACCGCGGCGGGATCGCAGATCCGTCTCCGCCGGAACGGACTCGAACCGAACCCGCCGCCACCGACGAGCCCTGATGCTCGACGCCAATGCCCTCGGTGAGTCCACCAGCCCGTATCTGAGGCAGCACGCGGACAACCCGGTGCACTGGCAGCAATGGGGACCGCAGGCTCTGCAGTCCGCCCGTGATCGCGATGTTCCCATCCTGCTGTCGATCGGATACTCGGCGTGCCACTGGTGCCACGTCATGGCTCACGAGTCGTTCGAGGACGAGGCGACCGCGGCATCGATGAACGAGCATTTCGTGTGCATCAAGGTCGATCGCGAAGAACGACCCGACCTCGACTCGGTGTACATGAACGCCACCGTCGCGATGACCGGCCAAGGGGGGTGGCCGATGACGTGTTTCCTGACCCCCGACACCGAGCCGTTCTACTGCGGAACGTACTTCCCGCCGGCCCCGCGTCAGGGAATGCCGTCGTTCCAGCAGTTGCTCACCGCGATCGCCGACACCTGGTCGACGCGGCGACAGGAAGTGTTCGACGCCTCCGCCGACATCGTCACCGAACTGCGCAAACACAGCGCAGGCGTGCCCGCGGGCGGACGCCCGATCGACGCCGATGCTCTGGCGGCCTCGGTCTCGGCGATCTGCGCGGACGAGGACACCACGTACGGCGGCTTCGGCCGGGCACCGAAGTTCCCACCCGGCGCGCTGCTCGAGGGTCTGCTCCGGCACTACGAGCGCACCGGCGACACCGAGGTCCTCGGCGTCGTTCGCCGTACCGCGTCGGCCATGGCACGCGGTGGCATCTACGACCAGCTGGGCGGGGGATTCGCGCGCTACTCCGTCGATGCCGAGTGGGTCGTCCCGCACTTCGAGAAGATGCTCTACGACAACGCGCTGCTACTGCGGTTCTACGCGCACGCGGCCAGGGTCGACGACGATGCGCTCGCCCGGCGGGTGGCGTCGGACACTGCGGAGTTCATGCTCCGTGAACTACGCACGGACAATGGTTGTTTCGCGTCGGCCCTCGATGCCGACACCGAAGGCATAGAGGGTCTGACCTACGCGTGGACCCCGGAGCAACTGATCGAGACTCTCCGTTTCGAGGACGGCGTCTGGGCAGCGGGGTTGTTCGCGGTGAATTCGGCAGGCACGTTCGAGGCAGGTATGTCGGTACTGCAACTGCCCGCCGAACCCGAGGACTACGACCGGTTCGCCCGGGTGCGCGGAGCACTGTCGGCCGCTCGCGCGACTCGGCCGCAACCCGGCCGCGACGACAAGGTCGTCACCGCATGGAACGGGTTGGCGATCACCGCGCTGGTCGAGGCCGGAACCGGGCTGGGGCAGTCGCGTTGGGTCGACGCGGCAGTCGAGTGCGGCGAGCAGCTGTTCGCCGGCCACGTCGAGTCCGGGCGGGTCCGCCGTGCCTCTCTCGGCGGAGCGGTGGGTGAGGCCACCGGTGTGCTCGAGGACTACGCGTGTCTCGCGGTCGCCGCGGCGGCGCTGTTCCAGGCCACAGGAGATTCGGTCTGGTCCGAGCGCATGACGTCGATCATCGACGCCGCGGTCGAGCACTTCGCCGACCCCGACGACGTCGGCGGGTGGTTCGACACCGCCGACGATGCCGAGACTCTCGTGACCCGCCCTCGTGACCCGATCGACGGGGCCACCCCGTCGGGAGCATCCACGATGGCCGAGGCGCTGCTCACCGCAGCGGCATTGGTCGATCACAGCTCCTCTGCGCGTTACGCCGAACTGGCGGCTGCGTCGCTGGCACGATCGGCGTCGATTCTCGAACGAGCGCCCAGGTCCGGCGGGCACTGGTTGGCGGTCGCAGAAGCGTCCGTTCGTGGCCCGATTCAGATCGCGGTGTCGACGGCACCCGGCGGTGATCTGCTCTCGGCCGTGCGGGCGCTGGCTCCTGGCGGTTCGGTCGTGGTGGCAGGCGTGACGGATTCGTCGGCGCTGCTGACCGACCGTCCACCCGTCGACGGCCTCGAAACGGCGTACGTGTGTCGTGGCTTCGTGTGCGACCGTCCTGTGACGTCTGCCGAAGATTTGCCGTTCGCACTGCAGAGGTGACGACGCTCGTCGATGCTTCGACGGGAGAACAGTACTGTTGCCGGGAGTTTCCTCGGCCTGGGGTGGTCGAACGTCTGTTAACGGATCGACGGTGTCATGAGTGAAGGTGTCATGAATGAGGGTGTGATGCGTGCGGGCACCGTGTACGAGGCAGTGACCGACGAACAACGCGCTGCTGTCGCCGAGTTCGTGGCCGCGGTTCCGATGGCGGCCATGGTGCATTCGATGCAGTACGAGGTCGTCGGTGCCAACATCCTGTGCGAGGGTGTGCTCGGGTGCGCGGTGGACGACATGGTCGGTCGACCCGTTGCGGATTTCGTGCCGCTCGGCGATCGCGCGTCCGCGACGCGCATCGCGGTCGAACTCGAGCACCGGTATCCCGATGCGGGCTCCGCCGATCAGGGTCGACCGATCGGAGCGCTGCGTCGAGTGCGCCGCGGCGACGGGGAGGTCGTCTCCTGCTGGATGCATGTCGGAATCGCGAAGATCGCCGGGCGTCGGTTCATCGTCGCGCTGCTGGATCTGGTCAATCCGGTCGCGGACGACACCGTTCGTTGGCGCGATCGCGCCGAGCGCGACGAGTTGACCGGATTGCTGCGACGTGGGCCCTTGCTCGCCCACGTCGACGAATGGATCGCCGAGGATCTGCCGGTCGCTCTGGCATTCGTCGACGTCGACAGGCTGAAATCGATCAACGACGTGCACGGTCACGCTGCGGGCGACGCCATTCTGGAGGCAGCAGGACGTCGCCTGCACCAGTGGTCGCCGCGCGGGAGCGTCGTCGGTCGGTACGCGGGAGACGAGTTCGTGTTCGCCGTGTCGTTCGACGGGGCGAAGGGGACCGACAGCGCCCATATCGCGGATTCGGTGAGGTCGGCGATCTGCGGAGAGCCGGTGCCGTTCGGATCGAATCTGCTCGGGGTGTCGGTGAGTGTCGGCGTTGCCGTGCGTGAGCCGGGGGAGTCGAGAGATCGACTGATTCAGCGCGCCGACGCACTGATGTATCGAGACAAGGCAGCTCGAAGCACCTGAGGGCGGATCAGAACAGTACGAGCCACACGGCGACCAGGTGGCAGGTTGCCGCCAGGACCGTCGCGGCGTGGAAGAACTCGTGATGGCCGAAGGTGGTGGGCCAAGGATTCGGCCACTTGGTGGCGTACAGCACGGCCCCGACGCTGTAGAACACCCCGCCCACGAGCAGCAACAGAAACGGTGCAAAGCCGACGTGCTCGATCAGCGCGGGTGCGACCGGGACGATCGCCCAGCCGAGGAGTAGGTACAGCGGTACCCCGACCCATCGGGGAGCTGCGGGCCACAACATCTTCAGTGCCACCCCGGCGAGGGCCCCGACCCACACGACGACGAGCAGCACGCGTCCGGTCGAGGCGGGTAGACCCAGCACGGCAAACGGGGTGTAGCTACCTGCGATGAACAGGAAGATCATCGAATGATCGGCGCGCTTCATCCAGATCTGCGACGCCGCGGTCTTCCAGTGCACGCGATGGTAGGTGGCACTGACCCCGAACACGCCGCAGACGGTGACGGAATACACGCTCACGGCCACACCCGCACTGACCGAGACCATGCTGAACGCGAGGGTGACGAGGGTGATCGCGCACACCACCGCCACGCCGAACGCATACAGGTGAATCCAGCCGCGCATACGTGGTTTGACAGGAATCTCGTCCAGTCCGAACATCGTCATGAAAGATGACCTCTCCGTACCGCCGGCGAAACCTACGCCACCGTAGGTTCTGACGCTACTGTACCGGCGACCGGCTCGCAGACGTCGGCGTAAGGTGATCCTTCGTGGTGATGAGAGCAGCGGTGACGAAGCAGTGGTGATCATTCCGCAGAAGGTCCGCGGCGTTCTCTACAACGTGTACGAGCGGCGTCTGCTGAGCCAGCTCGAAGGGGTTCAGCACCCTCGGCACGTGGCGGTGATGTGCGACGGCAATCGCCGCTGGGCGCGCGAGAACGGATTCACCGACGTCGCGCACGGGCACCGGATGGGAGCCCTGAAGATCGCCGAGATGCTCGGCTGGTGTGACGCGGCCGGAATCGAGATGGCCACCATCTACCTGCTCTCCACCGAGAACCTGCGCCGAGACGCGGACGAATTGGATTCACTGCTCGACATCATCACCGACGTCGTCGAGGAGATCTGCGGACCCGAGATGAACTGGGGCGTCAAACTCGTCGGCACCCTCGATCTGCTCCCCGCGTCGACCGCGCGTCGGCTCAAGGAAGCAGCAGCGCTGACCGAGGGACGATCCGGAACGCACGTCAATGTCGCCGTCGGATACGGAGGGCGGCAGGAAATCGCCGACGCCGTGCAGTCCCTGGTCAGCGAGAAGATCGCCGAGGGCGTCAGCGGCGACGACCTGGTGGCGTCGATCAACGTCGACGAGATCGGCAGTCACCTCTACACCTCCGGCCAACCCGACCCGGATCTCGTCATCCGCACCTCGGGCGAACAGCGACTGTCCGGCTTCCTGCTGTGGCAGAGCGCGTACTCGGAAATCTGGTTCACCGAGGCCTACTGGCCCGAATTCCGTCGCGTCGACTTCCTGCGTGCGCTGCGCGACTTCGCGGCCAGACACCGCCGTTTCGGTATCTGATCGAGTTCGGCTCTACAGCTTACGAAGCCGCAGCCGGTTGATCGCGTGGTCGTTGTCCTTGCGCAGCACCATCGTCGCTCGCGGTCGCGTCGGCAGGATGTTCTCCACCAGATTGGGCAGGTTGATCGAATGCCACAGATCCTCGGCCGCGATCTGCGCGTGGTCGTCGGACAGGCCTGCGTAGTGGTGGAAGTGCGAGGACGGATCGGTGAAGGACGTCTTACGCAATGCGAGAAAGCGTTTGACGTACCAACTCTCGATGTCCTCGATCCGCGCGTCGACGTAAATCGAGAAGTCGAACAGATCCGAGACCATCAACCGTGGTCCGGTCTGTAAAACGTTGAGCCCCTCCACGATCAGGATGTCCGGCTGCCGGACCATGTGGTACTGGCCCTTGACGATGTCGTACGAGACGTGCGAATAAACCGGTGCGCCGACCTCTTCGGTACCGGACTTGACCTCGGTGACGAATCTGAGCAGTTTGCGCCTGTCGTAGCTCTCGGGAAATCCCTTGCGGTGCAGTATGCCTCGACGCATGAGCTCGGCCGTCGGATACAGGAATCCGTCTGTGGTGACCAGATCGACCCGCGGATGGTGGTCCCATCGAGCCAGGAGTGCCTGCAGCACACGGGCCGTCGTCGACTTGCCGACGGCGACACTGCCCGCGACACCGATGACGAACGGGACCTGACGGTCGGGGTGCTTCTCGCCGAGGAACGTCGCGGTCGCAGCGAAGAGTCGTTGCCGAGCCGCGACCTGGAGGTGAATCAATCGTGCCAGCGGCAGATAGACCTCCGCCACCTCGTCGAGATCGATCTGTTCACCCAGACCACGCAGACCGACGAGTTCTTCCTCGGTCAGCACCAACGGCGTGGATTGGCGCAGCGTGCGCCACTGCACACGGTCGAACTCGACGTACGGACTGGACTCGCTCACGCACCGCTCCAACAGGTCGGAGCAGCGGAGGGTTCGGCTGAGCTCCTGTCGAGCGCGAGTCGCATGGTTCCAGATTGTGCTCGGTGCCGGTCGATCGCGCACGGGCGGGGTCGTTCGCCGTACTAGGGTTCGGTTATGGATGCTGCTTCCCTCGTTCGTGAATACCTGCTGCTGGGCCTGAGTTTCGACCGGCTCGAAGACGGATTCGTCGACGCGTACACCGGCGATCCCGAGTTGCGTCGTATCACCGAGAACGCCCCCGCGCCCGAGCCGCGTGAGCTGATCCGTCGAGCACAGACACTGCGCGCCGAGCTCGGCAACGTCGATCTGACGCCCGAGCGCACGACGTTCCTGGACGTCCACCTGCGCGCACTCGAATGCTCGGCACGCAAGTTCGCAGGCGAGGACATCGGCTTCGTCGACGAGGTCTACGCCTACTTCGACGTCCGAATCTCCGCGGGCGATCAGGACCAGTACCTGCAGGCACACCGCATGATGGACGAGGTCCTCGCCGGTCCCGGGTCGCTGGGCGAACGGTTGATCGCGCATCGCCGAGCCGACGTGATTCCGGCCGACCGACTGCAGGACTGTGTCGAGGCGTTCTCGTCCGCACTGCGCGACCGCGTCCGCGCCGAGTACACATTGCCCGACACCGAGAAAGTGACCTACGAGGTCGTCGGCGACAAGCCGTGGTCGGGGTTCAACTACTACCTCGGTGACTACCGGTCGACCGTCGCGCTCAACTCCGACATCGAGCAGCAGATGGCCAATCTGCCGCACCTGATCGCACACGAGTCCTATCCCGGCCACCACACCGAGCACTGCCGCAAGGAGACCGGCCTGGTCGGTGCAGGCCAGCTGGAGCAGACGCTGTTCCTGGTCAACACCCCGCAGTGCCTGATGGCCGAGGGCCTGGCCGATCACGCCCTCGGGGCCATCGTGGGCGAGGGCTGGGGCCTGTGGGCGCAGGAGATCTACGCCGATCTGGGTCTGCGGTTCGACGGCGACAAGGCCGAGCGTCTCGCGGCCGCGTCGAGCCGGCTGCTGGGGGTGCGCCAGGACGCCGCGCTGCTCCTGCACGATCAGCACAAGAGCGAGGACGACGTAGCCGCCTACCTGGAGCGATGGTCGTTGGCATCGCCGCAGCGCGCCCGGCACAGCCTGCGGTTTCTGTCCTCCCCGCTGTGGCGGGCGTACATCAGCACCTACGTCGAGGGCTACAAGCTGCTGGCCGGCTGGCTCGACCGTGGCGAGACGGCGAGTGAGCGCGCACAGCTGTTCGGCAGGCTGCTCGACGAGCCACTGACACCCGGTGCAGTGCGCGTCTCGTAAACTGGCCGAGCCCCCTTCATTCTGCTGTCCCTTTGGAGACTCCTGTTATGACTGACGTCAACAACCTGTCACTGGCCGAACTCGATCCCGAGGTCGCCGAGGCGATGGCCGGTGAGCTGGGGCGTCAGCGCGACACTCTCGAGATGATCGCCTCGGAGAACTTCGTCCCCCGCGCGGTGTTGCAGGCCCAGGGCAGCGTCCTGACCAACAAGTACGCCGAGGGCTACCCAGGCCGCCGCTACTACGGCGGTTGCGAGCACGTCGACATCGTCGAGGATCTCGCGCGCAACCGCGCGAAGGAACTCTTCGGTGCCGAGTTCGCCAACGTGCAGCCGCATGCAGGTGCACAGGCCAATGCCGCCGTGCTGATGGCCCTGATCAACCCGGGCGACAAGATCATGGGCCTCGACCTGGCGCACGGCGGCCACCTCACGCACGGCATGAAGCTCAACTTCTCGGGCAAGCTCTACGAGGTCGAGTCGTACGGGGTGTCGAAGGAAGACCACCGGATCGACATGGACGAGGTGCGCAAGCAGGCCATCGCCGCCAAGCCGCAGGTGCTCATCGCCGGCTGGTCTGCCTACCCGCGCCACCAGGACTTCGCTGCGTTCCGCTCCATCGCCGACGAAGTGGGCGCACTGCTCTGGGTGGACATGGCGCACTTCGCCGGACTCGTCGCCGCAGGCGTGCACCCCTCGCCCGTGCCGTACGCGGACGTCGTCTCCTCGACCGTGCACAAGACCCTCGGTGGACCCCGCTCCGGCATCATCCTGGCCAAGAAGGAATGGGCCAAGAAGCTCAACTCCGCGGTGTTCCCCGGCCAGCAGGGCGGTCCGCTGATGCACGCCATCGCCGCCAAGGCCGTCGCCTTCAAGATCGCTGCGACGCCCGAGTTCAAGGAACGCCAGGAACGCACCCTCCTCGGGGCGTCGCTGCTCGCCGATCGCCTCACCGGTGCCGACGTGGCAGACAAGGGCATCTCCGTCCTCACCGGCGGCACCGACGTGCACCTCGCGCTCGTCGACCTGCGCAACTCCGAGCTCGACGGCCAACAGGCCGAGGACCTCCTGCACGAGGTCGGCATCACCGTCAACCGCAACGCAGTGCCCTTCGACCCGCGCCCGCCGATGGTCACCTCCGGCCTGCGCATCGGCACCGGCGCACTGGCAACCCGCGGATTCGGCGAGGCCGAGTTCACCGAGGTGGCCGACATCATCGGCACCGCCCTGGCCACCGGCGAGGCCAGCGATTCCCTCAAGGACCGCGTCGTGAAGTTGGCACAGAGCAAGCCACTGTACGAGGGCCTCGAAGACTGGGGACTGCTGGGCTGACCCAGCACTCTCGCCCACCCGGTCCGCGTCAATGGACCATTGCAGCGCCCAGACGTATGCAGTGGTCCATTCACGCAGAACCCTGGTCTGGGTCAATGGACCATTGCCGCGCCCAGACGTGTGCAATGGTCCATTGACGCATCCGGGGAGGGCACTCTCGGCACCGCTCGATTGCCGACCTGGGTCGATTCGGCCGTAACGCGTTGTTCACCGACACGCCAGACTTCCAACGAGCCGAACCTCGATTTCGGCGGTACCGTCGGCAGTAACAGGCAGCGGGGAAGCTACCTGTGCGGGAGGTTCTGATACGTGACTGAGCTAGTGAGCGCGAGAGGGCCGGTACCCGGTCCTCGTGTCACCTGACACATCGGACCCGACCGGCCGAGCGACAGAGTTTGCGCGGTACCGCGCAGACGTAGGAGCCCCACGTGACCACTTCACGCTCCGTTTCCGCCCCTCTTCGGACATTCGTGCTCGATACCTCGGTTCTGCTCTCGGATCCGTGGGCAGTCATCCGGTTCGCCGAGCACAATGTGGTACTTCCGCTGGTCGTCATCAGCGAGTTGGAGGGCAAACGCCACCATCACGAATTGGGATGGTTCGCGCGGGAATCCTTGCGCATGCTCGACGACCTGCGCGTCGAGTTCGGTCGACTCGACCAGCCGGTTCCCATCGGAACATCGGGCGGCACACTGCAAGTCGAGCTCAATCACACCGATCCCTCGGTACTTCCCGTCGGATTCCGCACCGACTCCAACGATTCTCGAATCCTCGCCTGTGCCCTCAATCTGAAGGCAGAGGGCAAGGACGTCGTGCTCGTCAGCAAGGACATTCCGTTGCGCGTCAAGGCCGGTGCCGTCGGTCTCCCCGCCGACGAATACCACGCACACGACGTGGTGCCGTCCGGTTGGACCGGAATGACCGAACTCGAAGTACCGTCCGACGCAGTCGACACGCTGTTCAACGACGGCGTCATCGACCTCGTGGAAGCGCGAGACCTGCCGTGTCACACGGGAGTTCGACTGCTTGCCGGACGGCAGAGTGCACTGGGTCGCGTCACGCCGGACAAGCAGATCCAACTCGTGCGCGGTGAGCGTGAGGCGTTCGGCCTGCACGGCCGTTCGGCGGAACAGCGAGTGGCGCTGGATCTTCTGCTCGACGAGAGCATCGGCATCGTCTCGCTCGGCGGAAAAGCAGGCACCGGTAAGTCCGCTCTGGCGCTGACCGCCGGACTGGAGGCCGTTCTCGAACGTCGCTCGCACCGCAAAGTCGTTGTCTTCCGGCCTCTCTACGCCGTCGGTGGCCAGGAGCTCGGCTACCTCCCCGGTAGCGAGAGCGAAAAGATGGGTCCCTGGGGTCAGGCGGTCTTCGACACCCTCGAAGGGCTCGCGAGCCCGGAGGTGATGGAGGAGGTCATCGCCCGCGGAATGCTGGAAGTGTTGCCACTGACACACATTCGCGGCCGATCGCTGCACGATTCCTTCGTGATCGTCGACGAGGCGCAGTCACTCGAACGCAACGTGCTGCTGACGGTTCTGTCCCGGCTCGGTTCGGGCTCACGCGTCGTACTCACCCACGACGTCGCTCAGCGAGACAACCTGCGCGTCGGACGACACGACGGCGTCGCTGCAGTGATCGAAAAGCTCAAGGGTCACCCACTTTTCGCGCACATCACCCTCACCCGCAGCGAGCGTTCACCGATCGCGGCACTGGTGACGGAAATGCTCGAAGAGTTCGGGCCTTCGGGAGCCTGATCCCCCTGGGAGCGTGGAGCCTGCGGGTCGTTCCGCAGGCTCCACTCCTGCCTTCAGGGTCGTTTCGCAGGCTCCACTCCTGCCTCGTACCCCACTACGAAGTTCCGCTCACAGGGGTCACCGGCCGAGCACGGCCCGGAATGCTCCTCGCACAAACCCTTTCAGGAAGTCGACGTTGTCGAAGTAGTCCCGCCACACGGCTACTCTGCCGTCGCGCAGCTCGAAGGTTCCGCACACCCAGAACTCGATTCGGAGTCGTCGCCAGATCAGCACATCGGTGCGCTCGGTGAGCACGACGTCTCCGTCTGCAGCGATGTTGTGCACGATCACGTCGAAGCCGAACGCAGGCTTGGCGAGCGTCGCCATGAACCTGCCCACGTTCGAGTGGCCGCGAACCTTCGGTAAGCCGACGTTGTGCCACACGACGCGTTCGTCGAGGAGCGACATGGCGCGCTCGGTGTCTCGACTTCTCAAAGCGTCGAACAGATCTACTACGGTTTCGGTTGCCTGCTGTGTGTCAGTCACTTGGTGAATCGTCCCAATCCATCGCCGTCGAAGAACTCCAGGGTCAGCGTGTTCCCGTCGAACGTCGCCTCGGAAACGGTTCCGTCGGGTGCATTCTCACCGGTCGGCTCGAACGTGAACGTATCACCGTCCCAGGGCGACAACTCGTAGGAGGTTCCGTTCGGCCCGATGGCCAACACCAGTTTCCCGTTGACCTCCGTTATCGTCGCAGGCCCCCAATAGCTGTTCTGGTACACCCCTGTGTACGACGTGAGAGGTTGTGGTGCAGCAGCATTCGTGGGCGGGGTCTTGCCTGCGAGCTCGCCCTCCGGTTCGCTCATGCCGGCAAAGGCGTTCTTGTACAGCGTTCGCCAGTCCTCCCGCACCTCGCCGAACTGGACGAGGTCAGCGAACTCGGCGGTCACCGTTTCGGCGATGCCGATGGGTGCGGCATTGGTCAGTACGACGATGGCCACGTCGAGGGATGGAATCCAGACGAAGTTGGTGCCCGCTCCGAGCGCGAATGCTCCCGAATGGCTCACCGTCGTGCGACCGGCGGCACTGGTGGAGACGTTGAATCCGTAGCCGTAGTAGCCGGCGCGTGAATCCGGTGTCTCCGACGGGCTCGAGACGATCTGCGCGCTGATCGCGGGCAGGAGGGCTTCGGGGTCCACGAGCTGTCGTCCGTCGTGGTTTCCGTCGGCGATCAGCATCGTCAGCCACTTCGCGAGGTCGTTCACCGAGGAACTGACGCCGCCGGCCGGGGTCTGTGGATCGGGTTCCCGCTGGTACTTCGCCTGGTATTCGCCGTCGACGAGTACGTGGGGTACGGCCCGGTCGGCCCGCGCGATGTAGTCCGCGAACGACGAGCTGGTCGAGGTCATGCCGAGCGGGCCGTAGATCGTGTCCTGGCTGAGGGTGTCCCAGTCCTTGCCCGACGCCGCAGCGACGGCCTCGGCCGCAGCCGTGATGCCGAAGTTGGTGTAGTGGTACGTGGAGCGGAACGGGTCGAGGGGGACCTCGCGCAGGCGTTCGAGAATCTGCCTGCGGTCGTAACCGAGGTCCTCGAGCAGATCGCCTTCGTGCTCGGGCAGCCCGCTTCGATGTGCATAGAAGTCGCCGACCGTGACGTTCTGGGTCACCCATGGATCGTCGAGCGCGAACCATGGCAACTGCGAGACCACCGGCGTCGACCAGTCGACCACGCCCGCTCCCACCTGGGACGCGATGACCGTCGCACCCACCGATTTGGACAGCGACGCCAACTGGAACACGGAGTCCCCGTCGACCGGGTCGTCCGTGCCCACTTCGCGAACGCCGAACCCCTTCGAGTAGACGACGTCGGATCCGTGCACGACGGCTATGGCCATCCCGGGAATGTTCGACGACGCCATCAGCTCCTCGACGATGCCGTCGAGCTTGCCGACCGCGTCGTCGACGCGGCCGTCGGGAACGTCGACTCCTGCGACCTGACCAGGCGAGAGATCGCTGGTCGGTGCAGGCTCGGAGGTGGGTGGACTGTCTGCGGTCGGGGCGTCGTTCGAGCATCCGACCAGCACGATCATGGAGCATGCAACAGCAAGACACAGAAAATTTCGACCCGACCGCATCACGAGGAGTCCTCACTTCGATGACTGGATGCACCTGAGAATAGACCCGCAACGACCTGGCGTTAGGAGAATTCACAATGGTCAGGGGCGCGACGTCGGGCGCTCGGGTGTAGGCGCTACGGTTACCGCATGTCTACGAACCTGTCCGACGGTGATCTGCTGGTCCGTTTGGAGCCCGCGGTCGAAGAGAATCTACGACGCCACATCGAGGCAGCGAGCGATTGGCACCCCCATGACCTCGCGCCGTTCGACGACGGCAAGAATTTCGCGTTCCTCGGTGGCGAGGACTGGTCGCCCGAGCAGTCGCATCTCAGCGATGTCGAAATCCTGTCCGCCACGGTCGGCGTGCTGGTGGCCGACAACCTGCCTGCGTACCACCGCGAACTGGCCCACGCGCTCACCGGCCTCGGTGCCTGGTGGAAGTGGACCGGCCGATGGACGTCGGAGGAGAACCGGCAGTCGATAGTGTTGCGCAACTTCCTGGTGCTCACCCGCGCAGTCGATCCGGTCGCCCTGGAGCGGGTACGGATGGAGCACATGACGCTCGGATACGATGCGCCCAGTCAGCATCTGCTCGACATCCTGGCGCATTTCGCCATCGAGGAGGCCGCTGCCGCCCTGCGTAACCGCAACACCATCGCTCTCGGCAAGGATCCGGTGTTGGCCACCATCCTCGGCAAGATCGCCGACGACGACGCCCTGCAGTCGACGTTCTACGCCAATATTCTGAACGAGGCCTTCGCCGTGGTTCCCGATCAGGCCGCCCGCGCCATCGCAGACCGGATCAACGGATTCAAGATTCCCGAGGTCGACCTGCCGGACCGCGGCAGCAGCACCGCCGCTCTCGCCGAAGCCGGAATCTACGACGCCGATCAGGAACGCGAGAAGGTGTTCAAGCCGCTGCTCGCGGGCTGGAAGATCTTCGATCGCACCGATCTGGGCGAGGACGGCCTGAAGGCACGCGAGGAACTCGCTCACCTCGCCTGATTGTTCGGCCCCTTTCGAAAGCGTGAATGGTCCATTGCACACGTCTCGGCGGTGCAATGGACCATTCACGCGTTCAGGGGTTCGGCGGGCGAACGGGAAAGCTAGTCCTTGACCTTCGCCATGGCGAGGACGTCGAGGCGCTTGTCGAGTTCGGCTTCGCTGAGCTTGTCGCCGATCAGTCCGCGGTCGATGACCGTCTGACGGATCGTCTTCTTCTCCTTCAGTGCCTGCTTGGCGACTGCGGCGGCTTCCTCGTAGCCGATCGCGGAGTTCAGCGGCGTCACGATGGACGGCGAGGACTCGGCGAGGGTCTTGAGGTGCTCGACGTTGGCTTCGAGGCCGACGACGCACTTGTCGGCGAACAGTACCGAGACGTTGGCGAGCAGCTTGAACGACTCGAGGACGTTGCGCGCCATCATCGGGATGTAGACGTTGAGCTCGAATGCGCCCGACGCGCCACCGAATGCGACTGCGGCGTCGTTGCCGATGACCTGAGCCGCGACCTGCGTAACAGCTTCGGGCAGAACGGGATTGACCTTGCCGGGCATGATGGAGCTGCCGGGCTGCAGGTCGGGGAGGGCGATCTCGCCGAGTCCGGTGAGCGGTCCCGATCCCATCCAGCGAATGTCGTTGGCAATCTTGGTCAGTGAGACCGCGATGGTGCGCAGTGCGCCCGAGGCCTCGACGAGTCCGTCACGTGCGGCCTGCGCCTCGAACGAATCCTTGGCGGCGGTCAGTGCGTCGATGCCGGTCGACTCGACCAGTGCTGCAACGACTTTCGGGCCGAAGCCGTCGGGTGCGTTGAGTCCGGTGCCGACGGCGGTGCCGCCGATGGGCAGTTCACCGAGCCGCGGCAGGGTGGCCTCGACGCGTTCGATGCCGGCTTCGATCTGACGGGCGTAACCGCCGAATTCCTGACCGAGGGTGACCGGAACGGCGTCCATGAGGTGGGTGCGGCCGGATTTGACGACGTGCTTCCACTCCGTTGCCTTGGTCACGAGAGCCTCGTGGAGGTGACGCAGCGCGGGCACGAGCGACGTCACGGCTGCCTCGGTGGCGGCGACGTGAGTGGCCGTCGGGAACGTGTCGTTGGAGGACTGCGACATGTTCACGTGGTCGTTGGGGTGCACCTCGACGCCTGCCGCCTTGGCGATCGACGCGATGACCTCGTTGGCGTTCATGTTCGAGCTGGTGCCCGAGCCGGTCTGGAAGACGTCGATCGGGAACTGGTCGTCGTGCTTGCCGTCGGCGATCTCGGTGGCGGCGGCGATGATCGCGTCGGCCAGCGTGCCGTCGAGCAGACCGAGGTCTTTGTTGACCTGCGCGCAGGCTGCTTTGAGCAGGCCCATCGCGCGAATCTGAGTGCGCTCGAGCGGACGGCCCGAGATGGGGAAGTTCTCCACGGCACGCTGTGTCTGGGCACGCCAGAGCGCATCGATGGGAACGCGAACCTCTCCCATCGTGTCGTGCTCGATCCGGAACTGCTGTTCGTTCTCTGTCATTGACCTCTTGCCTCGGTAGGGGAGCGGAAACTTCGTCGAGCGGACGGTCAGAAGGACGGGATGGCGCCGGAGGTGTCGCCGTCGAAGTCGATGGTCGAGTACTCCTTGAGCTTGTTGAGCTGGTGGTACGCGTCGATCATGCGGACGGTGCCGGACTTCGAGCGCATCACGATGGACTGCGTGTGTGCACCGCCGCCCGAGTATCGGACGCCCTGGAGCAGGTCGCCGTCGGTGACGCCGGTCGCGGTGAAGAAGACGTTCTCGCCCGAGACCAGGTCTTCGGTGGACAGGACGCGATCGAGATCGTGTCCGGCGTCGATCGCCTTCTGGCGTTCGTCGTCGTCGGTCGGAGCCAGCATGCCCTGGTGGACGCCGCCCATGCAGCGCATCGCGGCCGCCGCGATGATGCCTTCGGGAGTTCCGCCGGTGCCCATGAGGATGTCGATGGGGGAGGTGGGTCGGGCGGCGGCGATGGCACCCGCGACGTCGCCGTCGGAGATCAGACGAATGCGAGCGCCGGTGTCGCGCACCTGCTGGATCAGTTCGGCGTGCCGGGGTCGGTCGAGGATGCACACCGTGACGTCGGAGGAGGATCCCTTCTTGATCTTGGCGACGCGGGCGATGTTCTCCGCGACCGGTGCGGTGATGTCGATGACGTCGGCGAAGTCGGGTCCGACGGCGATCTTCTTCATGTAGAAGACGGCGGACGGATCGAACATGGCACCGCGCTCGGCGACCGCGAGAACGGAGATGGCGTTGGGCATGCCCTTGGCCATCAGCGTTGTGCCGTCGACGGGATCGACGGCGAAGTCGACCTCGGGGCCGTTGCCGTTGCCGACCTGTTCGCCGTTGTAGAGCATCGGCGCTTCGTCCTTCTCGCCCTCGCCGATGACGACGACGCCGCGCATCGAGACCGAGCTGACCAACTGACGCATGGCGTCGACTGCTGCTCCGTCGCCACCTTCCTTGTCGCCGCGACCGACCCAGCGACCCGAGGCGAGCGCACCGGCCTCGGTGACGCGTACGAGTTCGAGTGCGAGGTTGCGATCTGGCGCCATGGCGCGAGTGGACTCGGTGCTGGCCGTCATCGGTTTGTAGCCTCCTGGTTGGTGGGGTGTTACCCAGGCGCGATTATCTCACTTCTGTGATGCCCGCGGTGGGGTCGGGTCGTCTGTGAGGCACGCGCCGACCGAGCACTGCTGCGCAGAGGGGATACTGGTGAGGTGGCGAACAGCAAACCCCGGATTCTCAACAACAGCCGCGACATGGTGTGGTCGCTCATACCGCTGGTCATCGCATGTTTGCTGATCGCCGGTATCGCCAGTCAGTGCTCGCTGAGCCCCGGTGGGCCCAAGCAGGGCCCCATCCCCAACTTCGACATCGACACCGCGCTGCAGTACGACGCGTCCGAAATCGGCTTTCCGGTGCGCAATCCGGCTGTTCCCGAGGATTGGACCCCCAACTCGGGCAGTCGTCCGACGATCGCAGGCGACAACGGCGGACCGGTGTCGACTGTCGGATACATCACCGGATCGGGTGCGTATCTGCAGCTGACCCAGACCAGCGCCGTCGAGGAAGTGTTGGTTCCCTTCGTCGCCGGCGAGGAGACGGTGTACGCGTCGGGCACGCAGAACGTGTCGGGTCGGGACTGGGTCGTCTACGGCGAGGAGGGCTCGCGAAAGTACTGGGTCTCGGACTTCGGTGACGTGCGAATCCTGCTGGGCGGTACTGCAGGCACCGAGGACTTCACCACGCTGGCCGAGTCCCTCGAGGTGACCGAACCGCTCACGCCCTAGCTGTGCTTCTCGGTACTCGCGAGCGCGGTCTCGATTCGCTTGCGGGCACCGGCGAGCTGCTCCTCGCAGCGAGTGGCCAGCTGCTCTCCCCGCTCCCACAGGGCCAGGGAGGCATCGAGATCGAGCCCGCCCTGCTCGAGGATCTTCACCACGCCCACCAATTCGTCGCGGGCCTCTTCGTAGCCCAGTTCCGATACCGGCTTGTCGTTCTCGCTCATGCGTACTCCTTCTGTCATTTGACTCGCCCCATGACTGCGGCGGTGACGGCACCGTCGGCCACGCGCACTCTGATCTGTGTACCCGGTGGCGCGTCCTCGACCGAACGCAGAACCTCGGGATCCGAACCCGCGACCACCCGCTGTACGACGGCATAGCCTCGAGCAAGTGTGGCAGCAGGCCCCAGCGTCGACAGCCTGGCCCGCAGATGTTCGACGAGCGTGTCCTGTGTGGTGAGTTCGCGCTGTACGTCGCGTCGGGCCGCATCGAGCAGCCGCCGAATCTCCTCGCGACGCTGCTCGAGTGCGGCCAGTGGGTCCGCCAGCACCGGTCGGTGTCGAAGCATGTCCAGGCCGCGTGCCTCGCGCTCGACCCAATTGCGCAGCGCTGCAGCACTTCTCGACTTCAATTCCGAGACGAGAGCTTGTTCGGCGACGGCGTCGGGCACCACGAGTTTGGCGGCATCGGTAGGGGTTGCGGCCCGCAGGTCGGCCACGTGATCGCTGAGCGGGCTGTCGGGCTCGTGGCCGATCGCACTGACGATCGGCGTGGTGGCGCGAGAGATGGCGCGGCACAGGGCCTCGTCGGAGAACGGCAGCAGATCCTCGACGCTACCGCCGCCTCGGGCGAGGATGATGACGTCGACGGCGGGGTCGTCGTTCAGCTCCTTCAGGGCGTTCAGAATCGCCGGCACCGATTGCGGACCCTGAACAGGTGTGTTGCGAACCTCGAATCGGACCGCGGGCCAACGCCTCTGCGCGACGGTGAGCACGTCCTTCTCGGCTGCGCTGGCGCGTGCGGTGATCAGGCCGATGGTGCCCGGCAGGAACGGCAGCGGACGTTTCAGGCGCGGGTCGAACAATCCTTCCGCGGCGAGCAGGGCTCTGAGTCGTTCGATGCGAGCCAGCAGTTCGCCGACGCCCACCGCGCGAATGTCCGTGGCGCGCAGCGAGATCGTTCCCCTGCCGGTGAAGAACGACAGCTTGCCGTAGAGGATGACGCGGGCACCCTCGGTCAGCGGAACGGGTGAACGATCGAGCAACTGCGGCGAACACGTCACCGACAGCGACATGTCGGCCGACGGATCGCGCAGTGTCAGAAAGGCCGTTCTGGTGCCGGGGCGAGCGTTGATCTGGGTGAGCTGCCCCTCCACCCAGATGGAGCCGAGCTTGTCGATCCAGCCGGCGACCTTCATGGCGACGGTACGCACCGGCCATGGCTGTTCGGCGGTGCTCGCGCCTGGTTGGGTGGGACCGGACTGAGTAGGGGGAGTGCTCACTTGGCCTTGGCGGTGGTGATGCGGTTGGCGAGCATCGTCTGGAACGGTGCGCGGGAGAGCGTGTCGTTCTCGTACTCGAGGAGAGTTTCGAGGTCCTCGATCGAGAGTGTGCGCAGGCGCGCGCGCAGCTGCGCCAGGGCGAGGGTGTCGAAGTCGATCATCTCGACGATCTCGGGCTTGTCGGCGGAGGGAGCGCGCTTGGCCGAGGTGTCCTGGACCGGCTCGTCCAGCGGAGGCGTCGAGTACAGAGCGAAGCGGCCGTTCGCAGCGACGGGCTCGGTCACGGGGGCGTCGGGCACATCGACGTCGTCGGTGATGACAGCGGCGTCGAATCTCGACTCGGTGTCGAAGGTCTCGTCTCCGTCGTCGTCGAAGCTGGCCCAGGCGGGCTGCTCCTCGGTCGGGGTCCCGATGACCGGCAGGGTCGCGATGATCAGATCGCCCTTGATGGCCAGCGCCGTCACCTGCTGCTGGAATCGCATGCCACGCGCCAGTGCCTCGCTGACGACCGTCATCGGCAGCATCAGGGCGGAACCGGGAAGCTTGCGAGCCTCTTCCACGACGGTCACGGCGACGCCTGCAGCCACGCGCGCTGCAAAGGGGACTCGAGTCATGTGCACCAGACTGCCCGAAACCGTGAACTTTGGGTAGCCGACAGGCGGTACGACCCACTCCAGCCGGGGCTCGAGGTCACGGAAACGAGGTAGCCGCGCTCGGTGCACGTATCCTGGTAGGTATGTCTTCGGCTGTTCCACTGAATCTTGGTATTGCACAGTCCGCCGGTACGGGTGCGTCCTCGTACGCCGGGGGTAAGCGAGTGCTGCTCGCGGAGCCGCGGGGCTACTGCGCGGGTGTCGATCGTGCGGTCGAGACCGTCGAGAAGGCGCTCGAACAGCACGGTGCGCCGGTGTACGTGCGCAAGGAGATCGTGCACAACCGGCATGTGGTCGAGACGCTGTCCGATCGCGGCGCGGTGTTCGTGGAGGAAACCGACGAGGTTCCCGAGGGATCGCTGCTGGTGTTCTCCGCGCACGGTGTCTCACCTGCCGTACACACCTCTGCGGCCGAGCGAAACCTGCGCACGATCGACGCCACCTGCCCGTTGGTGACCAAGGTGCACCAGGAAGCCAAGCGCTTCGCCCGAGACGACTACGACATCCTGCTCATCGGCCACGAAGGTCACGAGGAGGTCGAGGGCACCGCAGGTGAGGCTCCCGAGCACATTCAGCTGGTCGACGGGCCCGAATCGGTCGACAACGTCACCGTTCGAGACGAGAACAAGGTCATCTGGCTGTCCCAGACCACGCTGAGTGTCGACGAGACGATGCTGACGGTCGCGAAACTGCGTGAGCGCTTCCCGACGCTGCAGGACCCGCCCAGCGACGACATCTGCTACGCCACACAGAACCGTCAGGTCGCCGTGAAAGCGATGGCACCGGAATGCGATCTGGTGATCGTCGTCGGCTCCAAGAACTCCTCCAACTCGGTGCGTTTGGTCGAGGTCGCGCTCGGTGCGGGTGCGCGAGCGAGCTACCTCGTCGACTACGCCAAGGAAATCGACCTGGCCTGGCTCGACGGGGTCGAGACGATCGGTATCACCTCGGGTGCGTCCGTACCGGAGATCCTGGTGCAGGGCGTCATCGAACTGTTCGCCGAGCACGGCTATGCAGACGTGCAGCCGGTCACCACCGCGAACGAGACCCTGGTGTTCTCTCTGCCCCGAGAGTTGCGTCCCGCTCGCTAGAAGCGACGTCAGCGAAAAGTCGACGCCTCGTATCGGAAACCTGCGCAGGAGCAGGAACCGATACGGGGCGTTCGTTCGTGTTCGGGCTAGTCGCTGTGGCGGTCGCGGTAGCGAACCCGCGGCACCGGATGCGGGGGAATGTCGTCCCGGTGCGGGGTGGGTAGAGCGTGATTGCCCTGGCCGTCCTCTGCGGGCGAACCGGGTGCCGAGGAAGCGTTCGTCCGAGGAGTCACGACGGGCCTGGCTCCGGTGCTGTACGGATCGGCGACCTCGCGAGGAGCGTGAACCCGGGCCGAGCGCTCGCGACGAGGTTCGGTCGAATAGCGGGGCTCTGCCGAGAAACGAGGCTCGGACGGTTGCGGTCGCTGTGCCTCGCGGGACTGTCCCTGCGGATACTGCGTTCGCGGGTACTCGGGCTTCTGGTATTCGGGCTTGTAGTCCTGCCGGGGTGAGTCGGTGGCGGCGTATCGAGTCTGTGGTGCCGACGCGGCCGATCGTCGTGGGCTCGAACTCGAGCGAGGTTCGGTGTCGGGTCGCGGGCGGGAATCGGTGTTTCTGCGACCGACGTACGGCCCGGGCACGATGTCGGTGGCCTCGGCCGCGGAGTCGGTGCTGCGATCGGCTGCAGCTGCGCGCCTGCGGGACCGTTCCGGGCGCTCGTCCTGTACCCGGCGCTGGGCTCTGGTCGCCTTGTCGTCACCGGGCTTGCGGCTGCGTCGAACAGTGCCCTCGGTCTTCTGGCTTCGTCGAAGGGTGGGGGCATGCGTGTTCTGGCGTTTGAGCACGATGCGCAGGACTCCGAGTCCGACGGCGACCACGGTGCCGAGCAGCATCAGCGGAAACCGGTTGACCAGCGGAATGGCAACGTTGAGGTTGATGTCCTTGAGGCTGGTGCCTGCGTTGTCGGTGAAGTACTGGTACGACAGCGGCACGGCCACGAACAGGATCAGTGGGGCTTGCACCATCGCCGTGAACAGTCCGCGGAAGCGGACCAGAAGGACGCCGGCGATGCAGCCGAGGATGTACATGAACGCGAACGCACCGGTCAGCTCGGTACCGCGTGCGGCATCGATCAGAAATCCGAGAAAAGTCAGTCCCGCGGCGATCGCGACGGCACCCCATGCGGGAACGCCGGGCAGGGTCGCGAGGATGGATCGGTGATCCAGCGGTACCCCGGAGCGGGCACGTTGGGAGGTAGACACCCCCCGAGGTTAGCCGTTGTTCAGCCGACTGCATCGCTGACATGACCGAAGTCGTGCCGGTAGCGGGACGAATCGGACAGTTTGGGACGCTCGTCCACTCGGGCGATGTCCACCGGCTCGGCGTCGAACAGTTCGAGCTCGTGCAGCTTTCTCGCCGTCACGCTCACCCTGGTGTCGACCGACCCGACGGTGGAGTTGAAGGACTCGACGGCCTTGCCGAGGTGGGCACCGAGCTTGTCCAGGTGCGTCGAGACGACACCGATCCGCGTGTACAGCTCGCGTCCCAACTGCTGGATGCGTGCGGCGTCCTCGGCCAGTGACTCCTGCTTCCACGTGTAGGCGACGGTGCGCAGCAGCGCGACCAGGGTGGTCGGGGTGGCCAGGATCACGTTCCGGCCGAAGGCGTACTCGAGCAGACCGGTGTCCGATGTCAGGGCCGCGTCGAGAAACGGGTCGCCGGGAACGAACAGCACGACGAACTCCGGGGTCGGCTCGAACGCCTGCCAGTACGCCTTGTCGGCCAACTGGTCGATGTGGGTTCGCAGTTGCTTGGCGTGGCGTCGCAGATTCTTCTCCCGCGCGCCGGGATCCTCGTCCTGGGCGGCGTCGAGATACGCCGCGAACGGCACCTTGGCGTCGACGACGATCTGGCGTCCGCCGGCGAGACGAACGATCATGTCGGGTCTGATGCCGTCCTTGCTGACCTGAGTGTCGAAATCGCAGTGCTTGAGCATGCCTGCCAGCTCGACGACTCGCTCGAGTTGGATCTCGCCCCACCGGCCCCGGATCTGCGGTGCGCGCAGGGCGGTGACCAGCTGACCGGTCTGGGTGGACAGATGCATCGATGCACGGTGCATACCGGTGACCTGCTCCGACAGTCCCGCGTACGCCCGGATGCGATTGTGCTCGACCTGCCGGACGTGCTCGGAGAGCGCATCGACGGCGTCGTGCAACGGCTCGACCAGGTGCGAGACCTGTTGGCCGATCACGGTCGAATTGCGTCGAGCCGAGTCCTCGTTGACCGCACTCAGTGACTGCCGAAGCATGCTCTCGTGCTCGCGCAGCGCGGCCAAATGGGCCTCGGCTCGTACGGCGCGATCGCCCATCCGCGAGGCGTGCAACAACCAGCCGACGACCGCGCCGATACCGAGTGCGACGAGCAGTCCGAACGCGGTGAGAATGTTCATGGGGCAGATGATGCAGGACGGTACCGACAACTTCGGTTCTCGATGGCTGTGGACCGCAGCTCACGTCCGACAGGCCGACGAGCCTCGAATAGTTTGTCGGTGCTTGCCGATAGCGTCGAACGCATGAGAATTCTGCACACCTCGGACTGGCACATCGGTCGCACCTTTCACGGTGTCGACCTGTTGGCCGATCAGGGCGCTGTGCTGAGGTCCATCGCGGAACTGGTTGCGGCACAATCGATCGATGTGGTGGTGGTGCCGGGCGACATCTACGACCGCGCTGTTCCCAGTGCCGATGCCGTCCTGGTCTGCAACCGCGGACTGGAGGCCATCCGCGCGGCCGGTGCCGTGATCGTCGCGACGTCGGGAAATCACGATTCACCCGCTCGACTGGGCGCAGGCGCGGCCTTCGCGTCGGCAGGAGGGCTGCATCTGATGACGCGGGTGGGCGATGTCGCGACCCCGGTCGTCATCGACGACGAGCACGGGTGCGTTGCGTTCTACGGCATTCCGTATCTCGAGCCCGAAACCACTCGCCTCGAACTCGACGTTCCCACTGCGCGTACTCATGCCGACGTTCTCGGTGCCGCGATGGATCGGGTGCGCGGCGACCTCGCGGCGAGAAGCGAGGCAGGGCAACGTGTTCGCTCGGTCGTGCTCGCCCACGCTTTCATCGTCGGCGGTGAAGCGACCGGATCGGAGCGGTCGATCTCCTCCGGCGGTATCGAGACCGCGCCTGCGTCGGCGTTCGACGGAGTCGACTACGTGGCGCTCGGACATCTACATTCGCCCCAGACCCTCACCGACCGGGTGCGGTACTCCGGTTCGCCGCTGCCCTATTCGTTCGGCGAGCGGTCGCACCACAAGGCGGTATGGATCGTCGATCTCGATGCCGACGGGCTCGGCACTGTCGAGCGAGTGGATCTGCCGGTGGTCCGCGGCCTCGCCCGCATCGAAGGAACGCTCGAGGAATTGACCACGGACGCAGCGTATTGCGAGTTCGAGGATCACTACGTCTCCGCCGTGCTCACCGACGAGGTTCGACCGGTCGACGCAATGCGCTTGTTGCAGCAGCGTTTCCCGCACGCGATCCACCTGGAATGGCGTCGGCCGGAGGGATCCGGCGAGCTTCGCTACCGCGACCGTGTGCGCGGCCGCAGCGATCTCGACGTCGCCACCTCCTTCGTGACGGACATGCGCAGTGTGCCGACGGCCGCGGAATCCGCGCTCCTGTCCCGCGCTCTGGCCTCCGTGCAACGGGAGACCGAGGCCACCCGCGGGTCGGCCACCACGGCCGACCGCGGTGCTGCATGAGGCTGCATTCACTCGAGATCACCGCCTTCGGCCCCTTCGCGGGCACGGAGACGGTGGACTTCGATGCGCTGGGGGCCGACGGGCTGTTTCTGTTGCACGGTCACACCGGAGCCGGCAAGACGACGGTTCTCGACGCCGTGGCGTTCGCGCTGTACGGAACGGTGCCCGGAGCTCGTCGCGAGGGCAAGCGGCTGCTGTCCGATCACGCGGCCAAGGGTGCGGTGCCACAGGTCACGTTGGAAGCGACACTCGGTGGGCGTCGGATCAGAATTGTGCGCAGTCCGGAATTCCTGCGGCCCAAGCTGCGAAGTACGGGTACCACCAAGCAGCACGCCAAGGCCAGTCTCACCTGGCTCGACGGCCGCGGGCAGAACCTCACCCGGCTCAGCGAGATCGGTGACGCCGTCAACGCGCTGCTCGGGATGAGTGCCGACCAGTTCTTTCAGGTGGTGCTGCTGCCGCAGGGTGAGTTCGCGCGGTTCCTTCGAGCCGACAGCGACGAACGCGGGAACCTGCTCGAAAGACTCTTCGACACAGGCAGATTCGGTGATGTCGAGGAGTGGTTCGCGCAGCGCCGCCGGGAGCTCGCCGCCGAACTCGCCGAAGCTCACCACGCCATCGACATCATGCTCGGCCGGGTGTCGCAGGCATCGGGTGTGCCCGAGCCCGCAGGCGAGGACGGCGAACAGCCGGACCCCCTCGAATGGGCGGCCGACGTCCTCGACGAAGCCCGGCAGAATCGGACCCTCGCGCAAGGTCGAGCGGTGCTGATCGATGCGGCTGCTCGGCGTGCGTCGGCAGCGCTGACGAAGGCCACCGCCGTTGTAGATCTGCAGCGTCGACGCGCTCTGGCCGAGGGGCAACTCGTGCAGTATCGGGAGGGCGAGACGGTGCGAGCAGCGCGCAGAATCGAGCTCGCCGATTCCGCGGCCGCCGGGCCGATCGCGGACACTGCTGCAGACCTCCGTCTCGCACGACTGGCGACTGACGCCGCAACGTCCGCACTCGCGGCGGCGGAGCATGCCCTCCCGTCGACGGCGGAGGGCCGACGCTTCCACGCTGCACTGCACTGGCCACCGGCACCGGCGGATCCGTCGGCCGAGCGCACGGTCGTCGCACAGTTCGTGCGTGACTGGACCACCGATGTCGCGCGGTTGCAGTCGCTGCTCGGTCTGGCCCGAGAAGCCGACCGACTCGACGGCACCCTCGCCGACTGTCGTGCGCAGCAACGCACCACCGCAGCGGCGATCGAACGCACCGTGCAGTCGCAGGCGTCGATGCCAGAGAAGATCGGAGCGGTCGAATCTCGGGTGGCACGAGCATCCTCGGCGGAGGCAGAGTTGCCGGGTCTCGAGGAGCGATGCGATCGTGCCCGCGCGGCGGCCGTGTCCGCCCTCGCCCTGGTGCGCACACGCGCGACTCTGGCCGAGGCGGAGCGGGCGCGCGACAGCGCCAGAGCAGCGCACAACACGGCCTGGGCGCACCTGCTCGATCTCCGTGAGCGACGCATCGACGGGATGGCGGCCGAGCTGGCGGCTCGTCTGGAGGCGGGGGAGCCGTGCGTCGTGTGCGGATCGGAGGTGCACCCGCATCCCGCTGCCGCGTCGACGTCGACGGTGACCAAGGCGCAGGAAGACAAGGCCGCCGCCGCGGAACGCAAGGCTGCTGCTGCGCTCGAAAAGGCGGTCGCGGTCGTCGCAGAAGCGCAACGCGGCGTGGACCTGCTGCACGATCGCACCGGAGGGGAGTCCGCTGCGGAACTGACCCGGATTCTCGATGCCGCGACCACCGCAGTGCAGGACGCTCGTGCGCGTGCGGCCGATGTCGAACCCGCAACCGCGGAACTGCATCGGCTGCGGAGCGAGTCGGACGCGCTGACGGTCAGGCACCACGACCTCGTCGCCTCGCGCAGTGCCGTCGACGAACGCATCTCGGCCACCGAGAAATCGCTGACGCAGATGCGAGCGTCGGTCGCCGAGGAAGTGAACGAGGGCGCGTCGCTGGTGGACCGAATCGCGGAGCGGGAAGCCTTGATCGACGGTGCCCGGCGAATTCAGGAGGCGCGTATCGCCTGGCTCGACGCCACTGCGCGGGCCGATGAGCTGGCAGCCGAACTGGACCGGCGAGTGCAGGCGTCGAGCTTCGAGTCCGTCGACGCGGCAGCCGGGGCAGTGTTGGCCGCGGACCGCGTCGAGCAGATCGAGACCGAACTGCGCACCGCCGAGGAGGCGCGCGCACATGCCGAGCACGTGTTGCGCGAGCCCGCCATCGTGGACGTGGCCGGCCGGCCGCCGGTGGATCTGGAACCGCTGGCACATGCGTGTTCCGAGCTGGACGAGAAGGTCAGGGCCGCTGCTGCCGAAGTGGCCGAATGCCGAAGGCGCGCAGACGATCTGGAACGACTGATCACCGAACTGTTCACCGCCGCCCAGGCCATCGCGCCACAACGCGCCGAGTTCGACGAACTGGCGAACCTGGCGGACGTCGTGGCAGGCCGGGGGCAGAATGCTCGCAAGATGTCGTTGCGCTCGTACGTCCTCGCGTCCCGACTCGAGGACGTCGCCGAGTCCGCATCCGCGAGGCTGCGTCGAATGTCCTCGGGGCGTTACGAATTCGTGCACTCCGACGAGGCAGGCGTCCGTGGCAAACGGGGCGGTCTCGGACTGGACATCAGGGACGACTACACCGGCGTCGTGCGCTCGGCCAAGACCCTCTCGGGCGGTGAGGCATTCCTCGCGTCGCTCTCGCTCGCCTTGGGCCTGGCCGATGTGGTGGCCGCCGAATCCGGAGGTGTCGTCCTCGACACGATGTTCATCGACGAAGGATTCGGCACGCTCGACGCCGACACCCTCGAATCGGTGATGTCGGTTCTCGACGAACTACGTGCGGGCGGACGCGTCGTCGGCGTGGTCAGCCACGTCGACGAGATGCGTCAACGCATTCCCAGCCGCCTCTACGTCAAGCGGGAGCGCACCGGATCGACACTTCAGGTCGTCGCGTCCTGACCTGACGAAGGTTTGTCGGACTTCGACTCGTCCTCGTCGTCCAGACCGGCCTGCTCGTCGGTCAACCCCTCGGGCGGCGGGATCTCGTCCTCGAGTTCGTCCTGGTCCGGTTCGTTCGAGCGGGCGTCGATCTGCTCGGACAGGTACCTGATCAGCACGGCAGCCACCGCGGCAGCCGGGACGGCGAGGAACGCGCCGATGATGCCGAACAGTGAGCTACCGCCGGTCACGGCCAGCAGCACTATCGCCGGGTGCAGGTTCATGCTGCGACTCTGCAGGATCGGTTGCAGCACATTGCCTTCCAGCTGCTGTACCGCGACGATGATGGCGAGCACGATCAGTGCAGTGGTCAGCCCGTTCGCAACCAGGGCCACCAGAACGGCGAGAGCGCCCGCCACGAACGCACCGACGATCGGGATGAAGCCACCGATGAACGTCAGGGTCGCCAGTACCAGGGCCAGTGGAACGCCGAGGATGACCAGTCCGAGACCGATGAAGAATGCATCGATGAAACTGACGATGGCCTGAGTTCGGATGAATCCGCCGAGGGTCCCCCACATCCGTGAGAGCACCTCGCCCAGATGGGTTCCGGCGCGGCCGCCGGAGAACCCGTGCAGCCACGGCAGGAACTTCGGTCCGTCCTTGACGAAGAAGAACGTCAGCACCAACACCAGCGCCAGGGTGACCAGCAGCGAGCCTGCGGCGGATACGCCGGTGAACACGCCGGTGGCGATGACCTCGCCGCTGTCCTGTAGACGCGACACGATCGCCGACACGGCCGAGTCGATCTGGTCGTCGCCGATGTTCAGCGGCGGCCCCTTCAACCAGTCCTGTACCTGCGCGATACCGCCCGATGCCTGGTCGACCAACTCCGGTGCCTGCTCGGCGACGGACGGAACGATCAAGGTGATGATGCCGCCGATGACGACGAAGAACACCACGAGCGATACCGACGCGGCCAGGGCGGGCGGAGATCCCAGACGCATCATCAGCTTCGCCGGCGGCCACAGCACCGTCGCGACGATCACGGCGAGCAGGACCGGCAGCAGGATCACCCAGAGGTGCCCGATCAGCCAGCCCAACACCCACGCCCCGGCTGCGATCGAGATGAGGATCAGCGACCACTTGGCCAGCCACAGGCCGCCGACCCCGATGAGGTCACCACGATCACTGCCGGACGTCTTGGACTTCGACGTACTACCGGGCACTGCCGATTCGGTCACTGTGGCTTCCTCACATTCGGCGGATGGCGGATCGTGAAGAACCATAACGTCTCGGCCTGCCCAGCTGTGTGCCACCGCCGTCCAAGGCGAGGCCGGTCAGGCCGCCTCGTGGGCCAACAGCCATTCCTTGACGGGCAGTCCCCAGCGGAAACCGCCGAGAGCCCCGCCGATTCGAACCACCCGGTGGCACGGCACGAACAGCGCGGCAGCGTTGCGAGCGCATGCCGACGCAGCACCACGGATTGCTGCCGGTCTGCCGGACAGTTCTGCGAACTGGGAGTAGGTCACCGGCGCACCGGGTTCGACGGTGCGCAGGACGCCCCAGGCATGCATGAGGAATTCGCCGGATCGTTGCGCGACGGCAACGGAGTCGATGACGGTCAGCTCACCGCGGTGATAGTTCTCGACGGCGCGCGTCACATCGCCGAGATCGGCCGCGGTGCGCACGCTGTCGGGTCGCATCGTCGGGTGGATCAGGACGCGGAGTTCGTCGACGTCGGCGGTCCAGCCGGACGCGAGCACGCGCTGATCGGCGTCCACGATGGTGCTGAACGGCCCGATCGGGGTGTCCTGGGTGGCGGCGGTGGCTGTCATGGCTGTCTTCTTTCCAGTGCGGTGACCCACAGGTGCATCGAGACGTACGAACGCCACGGAGCCCAGCGGGCGGAATCGTTCAACGAGATGCCGAGTGCCTGAGCACCTTGGCGGACGACGAGATCGGTATCGAGCAGAACATCGGGATCACCGAGCAGTCGCATCACGACGTACCGGGCGGTCCAGGGTCCGATCCCTTTGAGCGCGAGCAGCTCTCGCTCCAGTTCGGGCCCTTCTCGCGCGGGATGCAGCACGACGGTTCCCGCCGCGATGGCGTCGGCGACGCGGATGACGGTCTGCACCCGGGCGGCAGGTCCGGTGAGAACTTCGTGGCCCCGTTCGGCGATGACGGCAGGCTCGGGAAACAACCTGGTGACGGTTCCGTTGCCGAGATCGAGTGGCGCACCGAGAGCATCGACGAGCCGGGCGGTGTGGGTGGCCGCAGCCTTGAGCGAGATCTGTTGTCCGATCACGGTGCGCAGCAACATCTCTGCGCCGTCGACCACTCCGAGGGCACGGATGCCCGGGTGGGCGTCGACGCTCGGTGCCAGCTGCGGATCCGTGCGCAGGGCGTCGTCGACGGCGAGTGGATCGGCGTCGAGATCGAGCAGGTGGCGAATCCGAGCGACGGCCGGGGCAAGATCGCGCATGTCCTGCAATGTCACTGCGGCGCTGACGAATCCGTCCATCACACGCAACGCCACGAGCCCGGCGGCATGCGGCAGGCGCAGCGATCGCACGTATTCGCCGTCCTCGGAGAAGGATTCGATGCCCTCGACCACGTGGCCCCGCAGGAACCACTCGATCCAGCCGCGATCCAGCGGCGGGCGGTACGGCAAGCGCAGGGTGACCGTTCCACCCGCGGTCGCAACGGCCGTGCGGTGTGCTTCTCTGCGCAGTGTCGACGGATCGACGGCGAAGACTTCTTTGATGGTGTCGTTGAATTGCCGAACGCTGGAGAAGCCGGCCGCGAAGGCGACGTCGGCCATCGACATGTCGGTGGTCTGAATCAGGGTGCGGGCGGTGTGGGCGCGGTGCGCGCGGGCCAATGCCAGCGGTCCTGCACCGACTTCGGCCGTCAGCACGCGCGTCAACTGACGGGTCGAGTAACCGAGGGTGCTGGCGAGGCCGTCGACGCCACCACGTTCGACGGCTCCGTCGGAGATCAGTCGCATGGCACGAGAACTGAGGTCCGAGTGGATGTTCCAGCGTGGGGAACCGGGGGTGGCGTCGGGCTGGCAGCGGCGGCAGGCTCGGTAGCCGGATTGTTGCGCCGCCGCTGCGGTGGCCATGAACGAGACATTGCCGGGCTTGGGTGTGCGGGCCGGGCAGGAGGGTCGGCAGTAGATGCCGGTGGTGGAGACGGCGGTGAAGAACTGGCCGTCGAACCGTGCGTCACGCGAGGAGACCGCGCGATAACACCGATCGAAGTCCAGTTCTTGCACCTGCCGTTCGCTGCTCATGCACCTACTGTGTCAGCGTGGACGCGTCGGTGCTAGCGGAAATCGGACATCACCGTGTCAGCAGCAGCGTGCCCCCGGGTTTCGGTCCGCCTCCGCGTGCCGATCCTTCCAGTACTGCCGCACGGTCGGCGGTTCCTGGCCGGGGTGGTGGCGGGCCAGATGGGCGACGTACCGGTCGTAATCGTGGTCGCCCATCACCGAGGTGATCCACCACCACAGCCCGCGCATCTAGTGCGCCGATCCGGGGCGACGGACGGTGCCCGCGTCGATCAGCTCGTCCCATTCGGCCTGGATCTTCTTCTCGGCCGGGGTGAGGACGAACCCGGTGGGACCGAAGATCTTCGACGGCACCTCGGGCTCCTCGTTGTCGGGCAGGTTGTCTCCCCGCACTGCCTTGATGCAGACCCACACTCCGGCGAACACGACCACCAGGACGAGTGCCGCGAAGATGATCGACAGCGTGCCCTGAATGAAGGTGTTGCGGATGACGGCGTCGATGGCCTCGGGTGTCTTGGCGCTACCGAACTCGCTCAGGCCCTGCGCCTTGGCGTCGCGGAACTGCGAGTGCTGCGTCCAGTAGCCGATGGCCGGGATGGAGGAGAAGATCTTCTGGTACGACGCCGTCATGGTGACGATGAGGTCCCAGGCGAGTGGAACTCCGGGGATCCAGGCCCACTTGTAGAGGCCACGCTTGACCACGATGACGAGTACCACCGTCAGTGCGATGGCGGCCAGCAGTTGGTTCGCGATACCGAACAGCGGGAACAGAGTGTTGATTCCGCCCAGTGGATCGGTGACGCCCATGAGAAGGATTGCGCCCCAGGCTGCGACGACGATCAGCGAGCAGATCCAGGCACCGGGACGCCACGACGGATCCTTGAACTTCTTGGCCGATGCGCCGGGCAGGTTGCCGATGCTGTCGGAGAGCATGAAGCGTGCGACGCGGGTGCCTGCATCGACCGTGGTGAGGATGAACAGTGCCTCGAACATGATCGCGAAGTGGTACCAGAACGACTTGAGCCCCGGCCCGCCGAACACCTGGTGCAGTACCTCGGACATGCCGAACGCGAGTGTCGGTGCGCCGCCGGTGCGGGAGATGATCGTCTCCTCGCCCACATCGGCTGCGGCCTGGCTCAATTCGGCAGGCGTGATGTCTCCGCCGCTCAGTCCCAATCCGTTGACGTAGGGAGCTGCAGCCTCGGGAGTGCCACCGGTCAATGTCGCCGGGGCATTGAGCGCGAAGTAGATGTGCTGATCGAGGACGCACGCCGTGATCAGAGCCATGATGGCGACGAACGACTCGGTGAGCATGCCGCCGTAGCCGATCATGCGCATCTGCTTTTCCTTCTCCAGCAGCTTCGGCGTGGTGCCGGAGGAGATCAGAGCGTGGAAGCCGGACAGTGCGCCGCAGGCGATGGTGATGAACAGGAACGGGAACAGGGACCCTGCGAATGCCGGCCCGTTGCCCTCGGTGGCGAAGCTGGTCATCGCGGGCATCTGGATCTCGGGACGCGCGATGAGGATGCCGACGGCCAGTAGGGCGATGGTGCCGACCTTCATGAACGTCGACAGGTAGTCGCGCGGGGCGAGCAGCAGCCATACCGGCAGGATGCAGGCGAGCAGACCGTAGCCGATCAGCAGCCAGGCGACGGTCACCTTGGAGAGGGTGAACCAGTCGGTGCCCCAATCGGTTTCGGCAACCCAACCGCCGGCCACGATGGCGAGCAGCAACAGGACGACGCCGATGAGCGAGACCTCGGTGACGTTGCCCGGCCGCAGGAAGCGTAGGTAGACACCCATGAACAGTGCGATCGGAATGGTCAGCGCGATGGAGAAGACACCCCACGGGCTTTCGGCGAGTGCGTTGACGACGACCAGGGCGAGCACCGCGATGAGAATGATCATGATGACGAACACCGCGACCAGGGCGGCGGTGCCGCCCACTACTCCGAGTTCGTCGCGGGCCATCTGGCCGAGGCTGCGGCCGTGGCGTCGCGTCGAGATCCACAGCACCAGGAAATCCTGTACGGCACCGGCGAACACGACGCCGATGATGATCCACATGGTGCCCGGGAGGTAACCCATCTGAGCGGCGAGGACGGGTCCGACGAGCGGGCCTGCTCCGGCGATCGCGGCGAAGTGGTGGCCGAACAGCACCCGACGGTCCGTCGGCATGTAGTCCTTGCCGTTCTCCAGAATCTCGGCGGGGGTGGCGCGGTCGTCGCGTGGGAAGACGATCTTGCGTTCGATCAGCCTGGCGTAGAAGCGAAAGGCGAAGATGTAGGTACACACCGCGGCGATGACGAACCAGACGGCGTTGGGATTCTCTCCGCGGACGATCGCGATGATCGTCCACGCAACACCGCCGAGAAGGCCGATGGCGACGAGCATGAGGCGCTTGATCGGGGTCATCGGATGTGACTCGACGACGCCGACGGGCGGCAGATCGGGATCTGTCTTCAGCAATTCGACGTGTGGTTCGTCGGCCGCTTTCAGTGACATGTGTGGGGTCTCCAGGCTCGCAGGTGTGACTGCGATCACCCTATGTCCGGCACGGGCGCACGTCCTCGAATCGACGCATCGCCGTGCGCCCGGCGGTCGCTGGAGTGCGACGAGCGGCAACCGTGCCGATGGCGAGTGACGATCAGCCGCCGAGGGCGTCGTCGACGGCTCTGGCGCTGAGCACCTGATCCAATACCAGCGCGGCGCTACCGATGACTCCGGAGAGGTCGCCATGGGTGGTGGCCTGGATGGTGAGGGCCTTGGTGGCCAGTGCGGTGGCGTTGCCGTAGACGGTTTCACGCAGCCCGGCGACGAAGATGTCGTAGGCGTTCGCCATGTCGCCGCCGATGATGAGTACCTCGGGGTTGAGCAGGTTCACGGCCCCGGCCAGAGTTTCGCCGATGTGGCGACCGCTGTCGCGGATGAGTCTGCGTGCCTCGGGGTCGCCGCTCACTGCGAGGTCGACGACGCCGCGGACGTGGCCGACTTCGCGGCCCTGTTCGTTGAGTGCGCGCACCAGTGCCCAGCCGCCTGCGATGGCTTCGAGGCAGCCGCTGTCGCCGCACCGGCAGGCGACACCTGCTGCAGCTGCGGTCTTGGTGTGGCCGAATTCTCCTGCAGCCCCGAGTGATCCGCGTTGCAGCGCACCGCCTGCCACGATCCCGGCTCCGAGACCCGTCGAGGCCTTGACCAACAGGGCGTTCTGGAAGCGATCTCTGTTGTCGCGACGTTCGGCGAGAACCATCGCGTTGGCGTCGTTGTCGAGAAACACCGGAGCCGACGTCGTATCGGCGAAGAACGGGGCCAGCGGCACCCCGTCCCAGCCGTGCATGATCGGCGAGTCCAGGCTGCACCCTCGGTCGGTGTCGGCGGTGCCGGGGATGGACAGCCCGACCCCGAGGATGCGGTGGCCGGTTCGGTGCGATTCGTCGAGCAGTGCCTGCAGTCGCTTGGTGATCTGCGGCATCAGTTCGTCCGGGCCGACGCCGATCTCCTGGTCGACGGTGTCGCTCGCGAGCAACTCGCCGCCGAGGGTGAAGACGCCCAGCTGGGAGCGGCTGCGTCCGATCGCGGCGGCGAGCACGACTCCGGCGTCGATGTCGAACGACAGTCTCGCCGGAGGCCTGCCGCCGGTCGAGTGCGTGTCCTCGGTTTCGATGACCAGGCCGAGGCCGGTGAGCGCGGCGACGCGGGACGCGACGGCAGACCGTGACAGTCCGGTGATCCGGCCGAGCTCGGCCCGGGTATCAGCTTCTCCATCGCGGACCAGAGCGAAAACCTCGCCTGCCGTCGCAGGTGGAGCGCTCGGGCGCGGCATCGACATAGACGCCATTCAACCAACTGGCAACTTCTACGGCAACAACCCAAGAAGTGCCACTTATAACTTCGAAAAGCATAAGTTGGGTTGTCGATCGACCTAAGCGGACTTAAGGTGAGTGATGAGATACCGAACATCGGAGATACTCATGGACACACTTCATCCGGTCCTGCGGCAGGTCACCGACCGCATCGCAGACCGTAGCCAGTCCGCTCGCGCCGCCTACCTCGCTCGAATCGACGCCGCAGGAGATCGAGGCCCCGCCCGTGGCCGCCTCGCCTGCGCAAACATCGCCCACGGTTTCGCCGCCTCCGGCAAGGCCGACAAACAAGCACTGCGCGGCATGGTCAAGCCCAACATCGCCATCGTCTCGGCGTACAACGACATGCTCTCGGCGCACAAGCCGTTCGAGACCTACCCCGCCGTGCTGAAGAAGTCGGTCATCGACGCCGGCGGCATCGCACAGTTCGCCGGTGGAGTTCCCGCCATGTGCGACGGCATCACGCAGGGCCGTGACGGCATGCAGCTCTCGCTGTTCAGCCGCGACATCATCGCGATGTCGACCGCAATCGCGTTGTCCCACGACATGTTCGACGCCACCCTGATGCTCGGGGTGTGCGACAAGATCGTCCCCGGAATGCTCATCGGCGCACTGAGTTTCGGTCATCTGCCTGCGGTGTTCGTGCCCGCTGGGCCGATGACGTCCGGACTCCCCAACGGGGAGAAGGCAAAAGCGCGCCAGCTCTACGCCGAGGGCAAGGTGGGGCGCGAGGCCCTGCTCGACGCGGAGGCCGCGTCGTATCACGGCAGTGGCACCTGCACGTTCTTCGGAACGGCCAATTCCAATCAGTTGCTCATGGAGGTCATGGGCCTGCACCTGCCGGGATCGTCGTTCGTCAACCCCGGAACCGCGATGCGCGACGCGTTGACCCGCGAGGCGGCGCACGTCGTCACCGGTCTGACGTCGTTGGGCGACAACTACACTCCGGTGGGGGAGGTCGTCGACGTCAAGTCGATCGTCAACGGCTGCGTCGCGTTGCTCGCCACCGGTGGTTCGACCAATCACACGATGCACCTCGTCGCCATCGCCAAAGCCGCCGGAATCACGCTGACCTGGCAGGACCTGTCGGATCTGTCGGCCGTCGTGCCGCTGATGGCCCGGATCTACCCGAACGGCAAGGCCGACGTGAATCACTTCCACGCGGCCGGTGGACTCGGGTTCGTCATCGGGTCTCTGCTCGACGCCGGGTTGATGCACGAGGACGTGAAAACCGTTGCTGGGCAGGGCCTGCGACGCTACACCCAAGAGCCGAAGCTCGACGGCGACGGAGTGATGTGGCAGGACGGAACTCGAATCAGTCATGACGCCACCGTGTTACGCGGTGCAACCGAGCCGTTCAGTGCCGACGGAGGGCTGAAGATGTTGACCGGTCCGATCGGCAAAAGCGTCATCAAGACCTCTGCGGTGGCACCGGAACATCGTGTGGTCAGCGGTCCGGCTCGGGTGTTCGACGACCAAGCCGACTTCCTGGCGGCGTTCGATGCAGGACTGCTCGACACCGATTTCGTTGCGGTGCTGCGGTACCAGGGACCGCAGGCCAACGGCATGCCAGAACTCCACAAGCTCACCCCCGCGTTGGGTATCCTGCAGGACCGCGGCCGGTCCGTCGCGCTGATCACCGACGGCCGGATGTCCGGAGCTTCCGGAAAAGTGCCTGCGGCAATTCATCTCACACCCGAGGCGGCGAGCGGTGGACCGATAGCGAAGATCCTCGACGGTGACGTGATCACCGTGGACTCTCTCGGTGGCACATTGTCGATCGACGTTCCGCTCGACGAGTTCGAAGCCCGACCGGTCACCGGTCGAGTGTTGGACGCAGACGAGTGGTCGAGCACCGGCCGTGACCTGTTCTCCGGGATGCGTGCTCTCGTCGGTCCGGCAGACGAGGGTGCGATGTTCGTGATGCGTTGACCCGAGAACCCGATTCGAGAGAAAGTAAGACCGTGACTGCATCCTTGCTCGACCGTGTACCCGTCATTCCTGTCGTCGTCATCGACGATCTCGACCATGCCGTTCCGATCGCTCGCGCTCTGGTGGCGGGCGGAGTGCCCGTCATCGAGTTGACTCTGCGGACACCGGTGGCGCTCGATGCCATCGAGCGCATCGCCGCCGAGGTTCCCGACATCCTCATCGGTGCCGGCACGATCATCACTCCCGGCCAGGCCAAGCAGGCCGCCGACGCGGGCGCACAGTTCCTGGTCTCGCCCGGCTGTACGCCTTCCCTGACGAAGGCCATGCGAGACACCGGACTACCCCACTTGCCCGGTGCCGCAACGGTGTCCGAGGTGCTCACTCTGCTCGAGGCCGGTTACACCGAGCTCAAGTTCTTCCCGGCCGAAGCATCCGGTGGCGCGAATTTCTTGAAGTCGATCCACTCGCCGATCCCGGCCGCACGCTTCTGCCCGACGGGTGGCATCTCGACCTCCAATGCATCGAGCTACCTGGCGCTGCCGAACGTCGGCTGTGTGGGCGGATCGTGGCTCACTCCGGCTTCGGCCGTCGCGCAGGAGGATTGGGACGCCGTCACTCGGTTGGCCGAGGCCACCTCGACGCTGAAGGCAACAGCCCAGTAGCGGTCAGCACCACGAGTGTTCATCCGCGGGTGACCGAGATACCGCCGTCCACGTACAGCGTTGTCCCGTGCACCATCGCGGCGTCGTCGGAGACCAGAAACAGCACTCCGTTCGCAATGTCCTGTGGCTCGAGCACTGTGCCTGCAGGCGTTCCGGCCGTCATGGCGTCCAACACCTCTCGCGCATCCTCGTTGCCCGGCGTGAGCGTCGCGCCGGGTGCGAGGGCGTTGACCCGCACGCCGCGTGGGCCGAACTCGGCAGCCCAACTGCGAGTGAGTTGTTCGTCGGCGGCCTTGGTAGCGGAGTACATCGCGGCGAAGGGGCTGCCCATCATGGCCATCCACGACCCGATGTTCACGATGACGCCACTGCCGCGCTCGGCCATGGCGGGAGCCAGTTCGCCGACGAGCACATGCGGAGCTCGAACGTTGACGGCGAGCATCGCGTCGAGCTGGTCGTCGGGCAGGTCTGCGGTGGCGGTGGCCGGATAGATGCCGGCGTTGTTGACGAGAATGTCGACACGGCCGCCGAGAGCGTCGGTGGCGCGGGCCGCGAATTCGCGGAGCTCCTGGTAGCTGCCCGAGAGATCGACGGCGACGAAGGCCGCAGTGCCGCCTGTCTCGGAAATGCTGTGCGCCAGGGCCTTGCCGCGCTCGGCGTCGCGGCCGCTGACGACCACCGATGCCCCCTGGGCGGCGAGGGTCAGCGCGATGGCAGCACCGATCCCACTGGTCGATCCGGTGACGACGGCTGTGCGTCCGAGGAGCTGCGGAGAAGTGGAAGAAGTCATGACGCTATGTCTACGGTCGGTCGAGGCAGGCAACCAGGCGTCGTTCTGCCTAGGTCTGTCATGACCAGGTTGCCGATCGCCCATGTCGCTACTGTGGGATTCGTGAACAAAGACAGGTCCGCCCTCAGCGCATTTCTGCGTGATCGGCGCGACCGCATGACCCCGATCGAGGCGGGGATTCGTACGTATCCCGGTGCCCGACGGGTGCCGGGGCTGCGGCGCGAAGAGCTGGCGGCTCTGGCCGGAGTGAGTCCGGATTACTACAGCAAACTCGAACAGGGTCGGCAGGCCAACGTGTCGAACGAGGTGCTGCTGGCAATCGCCGGTGCGTTGAAGCTCGACGATGTCGAGTCCGCGCATCTACTCGATCTCGCGTCCCCGGCGACGCCCACCGAGGATGCTGCGCAGGTACCGAATCCAGGGCTGCTCCAGGTCATGAAGGCGCTCGACCATGTGCCGGTGATCCTGCTCGGGCGCAGCGGGGCCGTCCTGGCCAGCAACTCGCTGGTCCGATCGGTACTGAGTCTGCAACCGTCCGCCGACCAGTCGTTGTTCCACTATCTTTTTCGCAACCCCATCGCCCGGGAGCGAATCGTCAATTGGTCGCAGTTCGCGGCAGCATCGGTCGCGGGGTTGCGCCGTGACCTCGCTCGTCGACCGGGGGATCGCGCGCTCATCGCCTTGATCGCCGAATTGCGTTCCGCAGAGCCATGTTTCGAGCAGTGGTGGAGCGACCACGAGGTTCGCGAATTCGAGCGCGCAACCAAGATCATCCAGCATCCGGCGGCGGGAACCCTCGAATTCGGTATCGAGTTTCTGACCTCGCCCAGCGAGCCGGATCAGAGTCTCATCGTCTACACGGTCGAGGACGGGTCGAGCACTGCCGAGATTCTGCCGATCTTGGCGAGTTGGGACCCGAGTTCGGCGATCCGCACTTGACCTCGATATAACTCGAGGTTTTAGCGTCGCCTGCATGGACACACTCGGTCTCGGCAGACTCGGCATTTCCATCGACGTATCGCCGTCGTACCTCGACGACGCACACGAGTTGGAATCACTCGGATTCACCTCGGTCTGGTTGCCGGGTGGACAGCTGGATCGGCTCGGCAGGTTGGCCGATCTGGTCCACGCGACCGAGAAGGCGACCATCGTTCCGGGGATCGTGCCGGTCGATGTGTACTCACCTGCACAGACCGGTGAGCTGTTCGACGGGCTCTCGGGCACCGGTCGATTCGTTGTCGGCCTCGGTGGGCCGCAGAGTGCTCGGCCTTTGGCCGGGTTGAGGAAGTACCTCGATGAGCTCGAGGTGCCCGCCGATCACCTTCTGCTCGCGGCGCTCGGTCCGAAGAAGTTGGAGATGGCGCGGGACCGCGCTGCCGGCGCAATCGCGTTGCTGGTGACGCCGGAGTGGACGGCGCAGGCGCGCGGTGCACTCGGTGGGTCGACGTTGGTGGTCGACCAGTTAGTCGTGGTCGAGTCCGACCCGGATCGGGCGCGTGCTGCAGCTCGGCAGCCGCTGAGCTTTCTCGCCACTGTTCCCGGCTATCGGCAGAACTTTCTGCGGATGGGCTTCTCCTAGGCCGACGTCGACCAGCTCAGCGACCGATTCATCGACAGCCTGGTGATGTGGGGGAGCATCGGGACGATCGCTTCGCGGGTTGCGGAGCACCACGAGGCGGGAGCGGATCACGTCGTTCTTGCACCCCTCGGCGCTTCCAGTATCGACGCTGGCCGGGCACTGTCCGAGCTGGTGGTGTCGTCAAAGTAGACTCCATAGACCGTGAGCCTCACCCTCGGAATCGTCGGACTGCCCAACGTCGGCAAGTCCACCCTCTTCAATGCACTGACCAACAACGATGTGCTGGCCGCGAACTATCCGTTCGCCACCATCGAGCCCAACGTCGGAGTGGTCGCGCTGCCGGATCCCCGGCTCGAGAAGCTGGCCGAGGTGTTCGGTTCGGAGAAGCTCGTGCCTGCGCTGGTGTCGTTCGTCGACATCGCCGGCATCGTCAAGGGTGCGTCCGAGGGCGCAGGCCTGGGCAACAAGTTCCTCGCCAACATTCGTGAGGCCGACGCCATCTGCCAGGTCGTTCGTGTCTTCGCCGACGACGACGTGGTGCACGTCGACGGTCGCGTCGACCCGACCGCCGATATCGAGGTCATCGAAACCGAACTCGCGATCGCCGATCTGCAGACCCTCGAGAAGGCCATTCCGCGCCTCGAGAAAGAGGTGCGGATCAAGAAGGATCGCAAGCCCGCACTCGATGCGGCGCTGGCCGCGCAGGCTGTGCTGAACGACGGCAAGACGCTGTTCTCGGCCAAGGCGAAGTTGGACTTCGAGCTGCTCGGTGAGTTTCAGTTGCTCACCACCAAGCCCTTCCTGTACGTCTTCAACGCCGACGAGTCGGTGCTGACCGACGACGCGAAGATCGGCGAACTCGCGCGCCTCGTCGCGCCCGCCGATGCGGTGTTCCTCGATGCGAAGATCGAATCCGAGTTGCTCGAACTCGACAAGGAATCGGCAGCCGAACTGCTCGAATCGGTCGGACAGACCGAGCCGGGTCTCGATGCATTGGCACGTGCAGGCTTCCACACTCTCGGCCTGCAGACCTACCTCACCGCAGGCCCGAAAGAGGCCCGCGCGTGGACGATTCATCGGGGTGACACCGCACCCCAGGCTGCGGGCGTCATTCACACCGACTTCGAGCGCGGCTTCATCAAGGCCGAAATCGTCTCCTACGAAGACCTCATCGCCGCGGGTTCCATGGCCTCGGCCAAGGCCGCAGGCAAGGTACGCATCGAAGGCAAGGACTACGTCATGGCCGACGGCGATGTGGTGGAGTTCCGCTTCAACGTCTAGTCGCCGAATTGCAGAATCGGCGGCGCTTTACCGCCAAGTGTCAGATATTGTTACCGCGGTGGTACGCGCCACCGACTGCGCTTCCACGTGGCAACCACGTGAATCATCGAGGAGAGGCCTGACCAGTTCAGGACATGTCCGGATGGGGTGCGGCGCAGAAATGCGCCTCCTTCATTGTGCCGATGCCCGACATCGGTTGGCGAAAGGACATGACATGTCGTCGAAGGACGAAAAGAACCTCGCTCAGGTGATCGAGAAGATCTCGAAGATGGACGAACCACGGCGTTCGGTCATGCAGCGTGTGCACGACATCATCGTGTCCGCGGCACCCACTTTGAAGCCGCGAATCTGGTACGGAATGCCCGCCTATGCGAAGTCGGCGAGCACACCGGCGCTGGTGACGCTGCGCAACGACGATCGACTGAATCTGGCCATCACCGAGAAGGCGGTGTTCCGCGCTGCCGGTGGCGCAGACGGAGAGTTGATGCCTGCGGCGTGGTTCTTCGAGACCGTGGACGAGGGCACGGCGCAGCGCATCGCCGAGATCGTCCGTTCGGTCGTCGACTGAGCACGTTCGGTCGACCGCGGGTCCGGTCGTTGCCCGACGTGAGTTCATCCGTGACCCCTCGTCCACCAAATCTACGACACCCGAGTTGTGGTGCGAGTGATCGCAATTGCTCATCGCAGGGACGCCTATCGGTGATCATTGCGGCACGTTCTGCGAGTGGGCGTCGTCGTCTGCGCCGCCCAATGATGTTGACTACGCTTCGAATCGGACGATAGGAGAACGTGAATGGGTCTGCAGGAACTCGAAGCACTGGTGCACCGAACGGCCACTGCTGGGGAACCTTTCGAGCGTGGAGCCGATGAGGCGGAGCAGACATACTTGTCTTCGCTTGCGGCACGGGAGAGTACGAAGCTGATCTGTGAGGTCGGGTTCAATGCCGGCTTCTCGAGTTGGGCGTTCCTCGACGCATCGCCCGATACGACCGTCGTCTCCTTCGACCTGGCCGCCTATGCCTACAGCGACGCCGCGAAAGCACATATCGACGAACACTTTCCGGGCCGGCACACCCTGATCCGGGGCGACTCGCACATCACCATCGCGGCCTATGCGAAGGAACATCCGGACGTACGGTTCGACGTCATCTTCATCGACGGCGACCATTCGGTGGAAGGTGCTCGCGCAGACCTCGACGACCTCCGTCCACTCGCCACCGCGGACTCGATCGTGATCATGGACGACATCACCCCGTGGCTCTGGTTCGGCGAAGGTCCCACCCAGGCATGGCAGGAAGCCGTCGATGCGGGCCGGATTCTGCACACGCAGTACTTCCGCGACGGCGAACCGGTCGATGGGGTGACACCTCCGGCTGCCCGCGCCTGGGCCGAGGGGCGCTACCCCTTCTGAACCTCCGCGCGGGGTAGAGCAGCGTTTCTCACCGACAGTCGGACACGGCCTGCCGTACCAACTCGGCGGCCTCGTCGGTGGTCGACGCGAAGTGGACGTTGTCGAAGCGGTGCAGGTAGGCGTCGTAGATACCGGACACCTTCCTGTTCGCGTTGTCCATCGCCACGACACGCTTGCCCATCATCGCCGCCAGTACCGCGGCGTGCAGTCGATCGGTGAGGACGACGGGTGCGAGGTTCAGAATGCGTTGGGCCACACGAAGGTTGAGCTTCGCCGTTTGCTCGTACGAGCGGAGAAGGGCGGGGTAGAGCAGACGATTTGTTCTGGGGAAACGTTGCGCAATCAGAGTCGGCAGCATCACCGCCGTCGAGATCGCCAGATCCGTTCCGTGCAGGCCCCAATCGTATTGGACGGATGAAGCGTCGATGTTCACCGATGCATGACCGAGGCTTTCCGAATCGGCGCGCAGGAGCTTCACGACCTCCACTGCAGAGCCTTCGGCGCTGCGCGCGATCTCGGCACCGAAAGCCATGTCCGGACAGTACTCGACGCGATTGCTCGGGAAATGCTCGAGCGCCAATTGGTACGAACGTTGTTCACGGAGCATGAGGGTGAGATCCGGGTGCTGCGCGTACAGGGCTGCGGTCCTCGTAAGGGCTCCGGCATCGGCAAAGTCGATGCTCTGGGGGAGGCACACTATTTTGTTGCGAGGAAACCGCGCAACGATTGCTTCACGAAACCTCTGGTCGATCGGCCACCGGTCGCCGAAATTTCCCCCGCCTTGCAAGAACAGGGTCCCGTCGCCGATTCGTTCTTCGAGTAGAGCATCGTTGTGGGTGAACGGATCGGACACGTAGTCGACGTGCACGTTCAACCGCTTCAGGTACTCGACCTCACCGGCGTGGATGAGCGAGTCACCGGCATTGTAGTGATTCGGAAAGTCCAGGTGCGCCACACGATCTCCCGGTTCCGCGTGAGGCCGCAGGACGCCGAGAGTCTCTTCGCGTAGCGCATCGACGGTCTCGTGCGTCATCGGACGCTCGGTCTCTGTCGTCGGCCGAGCGAGGTCACTCGTGTTCGCAGAGCGCCGTAGTGAATCCCGATGTAGTGAGCCCACAAACCACTCGGTAGCGGTCTCAGTATCTTCGGCAGCCACGGATTACGAACTGTCGCAAGATAAAGTATCGACACCGCGTGTACGGGAATCCTGACCAAGGACGAGGGGTGTGGGCAGCCCGATGCGCGGTGCTTCGTCGACAGTTGATAAGACGTCCGGCCGTACGCCCGACCTTGCTCGAACGATCGACGGACAGTCGTTCTGACGCGGTAGGCGACCACTGCATCCGCGGCATGTCCGAGTGTCGATCCCGCCTGCTGAATTCTCCACGAGTAGTCGACGTCCTCGGCACCGCCGACGAAGTCTTCGTCGAAGTCTCCGACCTTCTCGAACACCCTCCGCCACATGGCGAAATTGCTCCCCGGTGCGTACGGCAGATAGGCGGAGCGGAACAGAGCGCCGGGCGGCGGGACGGTTCGCCACGCCGCCACCTCCGGGGAATTGAGGGATTCGACTTCGAGTGCGCCGCCCACCGCGTCGAAACTGTCGAGTGCATGTACCAGAGCAGTCAGCCAAGTCTTATGAGCGACGTCGTCGTGGTCGACGAAGGTAACTATGTCGCCGTGCGCAGCTTTCACGCCGACGTTTCTGGCGTACGAGACTCCACGCTTGGCGGAGGCGTCGACCATGCGGATCGTCATAGGCAGAGAGAGATTCTCGAGGTGTGCGCGCAGGCCGTCGGTCGAGCCGTTGTCGCTGACTATCAGCTCGACGTCGCCCGTGTAGTCCTGTGCGGCGACGGCCTCGAGCTGCTCATCCAGATCGGGCAACCCGTTGTACACGGGGAGGACGATGGAAACGAGACTGATCGGCACGGTCCGACCCTATCGCGAATTCGGGCACCGTTCGGCCGCGTGCCCCGCTGCCCAGGCAGATATCGGCTACTTCTTTCCCCGCAACTTCTTCTCCAGCGGCGTCGGGAAGGACGGGACCACCGGGGTGCCGTCGAGCAGGGTGGTTATTCTTTCTGCCTCGGCTGCAACGGCTTTCGACACCGGAGACCCGACGTCCTCCAGGAATTCGGTCACCACTTCTCCGGAACCGGTGACCGCCCAACCGCCGACGATACGACCACCGGACCAGATGGTCGGGCCGATGTTGCCGAAGGTGTCGAACAGCGGGGCCTTGTGCTCACCCAGATACCAGGCTCGGTGCTTCCACCCCATCGGGGTGGGATCGAGTGCAGGCAGCAACATAGTTCCTGCGTGAGAGGGCTTTTCGAAGGTGTTGCTGCGCAACATGATTCCGTCGCCCTCGGTCAGTTCGACCGTAACGGTGTTCAGTCCGGACACCGCCTGACGAGTCTGTGTCTTGTTCCAGCCCGTCCACCACTGCAGATCGTCGAGGGTCTCAGGGCCGAACACCTCGAGCCAACGTCGGGCAAGATCGGCACGTGCCTCGGTCTCGTCGAGATCGGGAATCCCGTCCGGCCACCAGTGATCGATCGGTGCCCACGCGTGGCGTCGCGATGTCCACGCGCCCCGCGGTTCGACGCGCACCAGCCTTCCCTCGGCGGCCATCATCACCAGTACCTCCGAGGTGACGTACCGCTTGACGTCGTACACCTTGTCGGTGGTCGGCAGCAGCGCGGTCTTGAGGCCGGGCACGACGGCAGACAGCTCGGCCCCGGTCGCGGTCCCCATCGATCGCAACGCCGACTCGGTCTCGGCTTCGGTTGCGGCGAGCCATGATTCGACATCGGCGATTACCGGTTCGGTGGGCAACGTGGAGACCTGCTTGATCAGGCGTGCCCGCATGGTGCGCGCAACTCCCAGGCTCGCCGCAGCGTGAATCATCGGAACGTCGTCGTGAGCGACGACGAACATCGTGCGCCGCATCGCCATCAACCGCACCAGGCTCCGGCGCTCGTACATCGCATCACGAACATCCGAGAGTTCCAGTGTTCGAGCGCGGGCGAGCACCGACAGATACACCGTCGCCGGATCGGTGGCATGCAACGCGAGGAGTGACGACACCACAGCTTCGGTGGTCGATGCACGGGCGAAGTGCTGCGCGACGAGCCGGTGTCGGCGCTGAGCGTCGGTGATCTTCACGCGATCAGTGTGACGGCATTTGCGGCGCAGGGCCGACGAATCCGGTGAGAAGTGCGTCGGCGATGTCGCTCATCCCGTGTGCGCGGGCATCGGCGGCGGCACCGACGTGGTCGTACTCGACCAGCTCGAACGAGACTGTCCAGCTGCCACGGTCGTGGTCGTCGAGTACCGCGTAGCGCGCATGCGGAGAGCCGGATTCCATGACGTGCGGGTAGGGCTGATCGTCGTCGTAAGCGGGCGCGCCGACGCTCCCTGGATTGACCACGAGTGTGCCGCTGGGGAGAGTCCATTGTCGCTGCAGGTGGGTGTGGCCGCAGGCGATGACGGAGTGGTTCGTGAAACCTGCTGCCCTGTCCAGTATCTCGGCCTCGGTTGCCTCGCGAGAGCCGTTGTCGTCCACCGAGTGCAGGAAATATTGCTCATCATCGGTGGGTGTTCCGTGCACTGCGAGGATTCCGCCATCGAACTCCAATGAGAACGGCAGCGAGGCCAGCCACTGTCGATGCTCGTCGTCGAGTCGATCATGGGCGTGCCGATCCCAACTGCCCATGGACTCCCGGTCCTGCTCGAGCAGATAGCGGTCGTGATTTCCCGCGACAGTGGGAAAACCGAGTGCCATCAGCCGGTCCGCAGTTCGACGCGGATGCAGGCCGCCGGACAACAGATCGCCGAGATTGATCACCGAGTCGACGCGATGGCGTTCGATGTCGTCGACGACGGCGTCGAGCGCCGCGATGTTGCCGTGAATATCGGCAATGAGAGCTACCCGCACAACCACAGGATCGCAGCGTGGGCAGTCGACTGCAACACGGCAGCCCGGAGGCGAGTGCTGGAGACTTCACCCTCACACACCCGCCGTCGATGGGTGGTTTCTCCATAGACCTTCGCTCGAGTCGCCCATAACGTGGTCCAGGTCACTTTCGATCTAGGGAAGGCCGAGCCCATGCCTGCAGTCACGTCGAAGCCCGAGATCGAATCAAGGGTGGTCAAGAAGGTCGCTCGACGCATCATCCCGTTCCTCGGATTGGCTTACTTCGTCAACTATCTCGATCGCACCAACATCGGTCTCGCCAAGCTGACCATGAGCGACGAATTGGGCCTCACCGAGACGATGTTCGGCCTCGCGTCGGGACTGTTCTTCATCGGGTATCTGCTGTTCGAGGTGCCCAGTAATCTGGCGCTGCACAAATTCGGTGCCCGACGGTGGATCGCCCGCATCATGGTGTCGTGGGGAATCGTGGCCGCCGCCATGGCTTTCGTGCCGACGGCAGGGTGGCTGTACGGTCTACGCATCCTTCTCGGCATCGCCGAGGCCGGCTTCTTTCCCGGCGTACTGCTGTACATGACGATGTGGTTTCCGCGCGCCTACCGTGTGCGGTTGATGGGCCTGTTCTTGCTGGCTCTGCCTGTGTCATCGGCGCTCGGTGCGCCCCTGTCGAGTGCGATCATTCAGTACCTGGACGGTCTGTTCGGACTGTCGGGTTGGCGGGTTATGTTCCTCCTCGAAGGCATTCCGGCGATTCTGCTCGGCGTGATCACCTGGTTCTATCTCACGGATCGACCGTCTCAGGCGAAGTGGCTCACCGTTGACGAGAAGGAATGGCTCACTGCGGAATTGGAGTCCGAGGACGCAGTGAAAGGCGGGCACGTCAGCGGCTCGGTCAAGCATGCGCTCGGTGACGTACGAGTATGGATGCTCGGCCTGATCTACTTCGGCATCACCTACGGCCTCTACTCCCTGAGTTTTTTTCTGCCCAGCATCGTCGCGGGATTCAAGCAGACGTTCGATACCGACTTCTCGCTCGTGACCACGGGACTCATCGTGGCCGTGCCGTTCGCAGTGGGCGCGGTAGCGATGGTGCTCTGGAGTCGGCATTCGGACCGGACCGGCGAGCGAACGTGGCATGTAGCGATACCGACTCTGATCGGTGCGATCTCCATTCCGTTTGCGCTGTACATGGATTCACCGTTCACCACCATGATTGCGGTGACCGTCAACGCCGTCGGCGTGTTCTGCGCTCTACCTGTTTTCTGGTACCTGCCCAGCACCTTCCTCACCGGAGCCGGCGCAGCGGCTGGAATCGCGATCATCAACTCGGTCGGCAACACCTCGGGCTTCGGTGCCCCATACGTGACGGGGTGGCTGCTCGACGCCACTGGCAACGCCAAGGCGGGCCTGTGGGTGGTCGGCGGTGTCATGCTCATGGCGGTGGTGTTGGTGATCGCTCTGCGCAGCCGAATGGGAGTCCGCTCCGAGAGCAATACAAATGTGCCGGTGGCGCACTGACGAACGGCTGCGCACGAAGCTGAGTATGTGCACGGAACCGGATTCGGCTCTTGCGGCGAACACCGGACATACTCGACGGATGACGAGTCGCGGGCGGGTCCGGAGCTGGGAGATTCTCGGCATGGAGGGCGTCATCGATTCCGAGGACACTCCGGGCGAAGCTGGTCATTCTTCAGCGCGCTGCATCCCGATGGGGTCATCGACTCTCGATCGGGAACAGGGTTCGACATCGGTGGAGGTGTCTCCGAGCTCGCAGTAGGCGAGCAGGTCGACTTCGAGTGGGAGCCTGCTGTCGATCAGGACGGTTATCGGTTTCGCGCGATCAGGGTCCGACCGCGTCGCGAGACTCCGCCCTGGCGGATCCAGCGATTCGATGGCTGACGCATTCGAATCGAAATCCACGGTGCTCTGACCTCCCGGCGGCCTCCGACGGTTATCGAGCCGCCGCTCGCAGGCCGTCGACGCGGATCGTGGGAAGCCATGTTGCCAAGGTGTGACCGAGCGTGGCGACCATACGCGGTCCGAAGACACACAAGGTGCGTTCCCACGGATGGCCGAAGGTCCCTTCGGTGAATCCGTCTCGGGCGAAGATGTAGTAGTCGCCGTTCGGGTGGACGGGGACGCGCCACTCACCGTTCTCGGCCGCGTCGGCGTGCGCTTCCGCGTCGAAGCTGTAGCCGGGGTGTTGCCAGTCCAGGACGACGAAGGTGGGGTTGTCCGAAAACTCGGTGACGAAGCAGCGCAACGCTTCCGCGTTGATCGCGTCGGCTCGGGCAGACCACGACGCTGTCGTGCGGACGGAATGGGCGGCGAGGTCGAATGTCATCGAGGGGGCAGGCTCGGAAATGGCCGGCCACGAGTCAGGCTTTGTCCCGGGTCGAAACCCGAACTTACTTGTGAACACCGACCAGTGCTCCGCTTCCGCATTGCGGTCGAGTTCGGTCCACCCGATGGGAAGCGCAGATCCGAAGTTCATCGTCAGCTTGGTCGTCATCGGCCTATCGTCTCAGAGGGTGAGAAACTAGGCTGACAGGGACTGATCGGGAAGCGGGTGACAGTCACATGGTGCTTGCGTTGTGTGCCATGACGTTTGCTGTACTGCTTCACGTCGTGGCAGCTCGAATCGCAGCCCGTGAGAACTATGGCCGTACGTTGCCCACAGTGAACGGCTCGTATCCGGTCAGGCCTGCCCAGCGTGCCCGACGTGCCCAGGCGGCTGGATGGATACTGAGTATCGTCGGTGCGCTACAGCTCGGCAATCATTTCTGGCTGACTGAGCCGTGGCTGGCCGTGGGTCTAGTGATTGCGGTTCTCGTCCTGATCAACGGCCTCCCGAGTCTGCTGGTTACCTTGCTGCACAACGGCAGTCTGCGAACACAACCATAGGACCGTGCGAACCAAGCGCTGTCAGGGTGTGAACACTTTGCCCGGGTTCAGGATTCCATGGGGATCCAGTGCCTTTTTCACAGCTCGGTGCATTTCCAACACCACCGGGTCGAGTTCCTGTACCAGGCCGTCCATCTTGAGCAGTCCGACTCCGTGTTCGCCGGTCACGGTGCCGCCGAGTTCCAGTGCAGCGTCGATGATCTCGGCGAAGGCGGCCTGAGCGCGTTCGCGAGCCGGAAGGTCGTCGTGCGGAGTGATGAGCAGCGGGTGGAGGTTTCCGTCACCGGCGTGTGCGATGTTGGCGATGGTCGTCTCGTAGCGAAGGCCGATCTGCTCGATGCGCGAAAGCATCTCGGGTACATGCTTCTTCGGCACACACACGTCCTCGGTCAACACCGGACCCAGACGTTCCATCGCGGGATACGCCAATCGTCGGGCCGCAAACAGAGCGTCGGCCTCTTCCTGATCGGTCGAGACCGCAGACCAGGTCGCTCCGGCCTCGTCGAAGCACGAGAGCATCTTCTCGGCTTCCTGGTCTCCGATGAGACCCGGATCGTCGATACGTCCGAGCAACACCACATTGGCCTCGACCGACAGGCCCATGTTCTTCCACGCGTCGACGGCGATGAGGCACTGCCTGTCGATCAATTCCAGTGCGGACGGCGTCAAGCCGGCGGCGGCCACCGCGGCGACGGCACGTCCGGCGTCGACGATCGAATCGAAGTAGCCGGCGACGGTCCGCTGCGGATCCTGGAGCGGGCGTAGTTTCAGGGTCACCTCGGTGATGATGCCGAGGGTGCCCTCCGATCCGACCATCAAGCCTGCAAGGTCGTAGCCGGCAACGCCTTTGGCGGTCTTGCGGCCGAGTCGAACCAGTTCTCCGGTTCCGGTGACGACCTGCATGCCCATCACGTAGTCGCGTGTGACGCCGTACTTGACGCAGCACAATCCGCCGGCATTGGTGGCGACGTTGCCGCCGATGGTCGACCACGGCGCACTGGCCGGATCCGGGGGATACCACAGACCCTGCTCGGCAACGGTTGCGCGCAGGTGATCGTTGACGACTCCAGGCTCGACGACGGCGTAGCGCTCGAGTGGGTCGATCTCCTTGATCGTGTCCATGCCGTCGAGCGCGAGAACGACGCATCCCTCGGTGGCGTTCGCGCCGCCGGACAGTCCGGTGCCCGCCCCACGGGTGACGATGGGTGCGCCATGGGCCAGGCATGCACGAACGACAGCTTGGACTTCTTCGGCGCTGCGGGGTCGCACGACGGCGACCGGCGTCGAATACGGTGCCCATTCGGCCTCGTCGTGCTGGTAGGAGGCGACGACGTCCGGGTCAACCACGATCCGATCCGCGGGCAGGACCTCGGACAACTGTTCCACGAGCGACATGTGTTCGACTTTAGCTGTGACGCGGGTCTCGGCCAATGTAGGTTTTCTCCATGTCGCCCGCGAAGTCATGGATGGAAATGCTGCTCGACGACGCGTCCGTCGATGAATTGGAAGCCCATCGACGGGATCGTCCCGGAGCCGAGGCACATGCGGCACTCCGGCTGCGCACTCTGCTCGATCAACGCAAACAGCGCAGCACCGAACTCTCGGCGCTCAACGACATCGCGGTGCGCCTGACGACTGTGCGTGACAATCGCATTCTGCTGCAGGAAGTGGTGGACCAAGCGCGCAGGCTGCTCGGCGTGGACCTGGCCTACATGGGTTCGGTGTACGGCGACGAGTTCGTCATCGAGGTCACCAGTGGTGCCCTTACCCCGCAACTGGTGGGCATCAGGCTCACGCTGGACGAGGGGCTCGTCGGGCTGATCGTGCGCGGTGCCTCGCCGTCGTGGACACCCGACTATCAGAGCGAACCTGCATTTCGGCACATCACGGGAGCCGACAGTGCTGCGCGGTCGGAGAACATGCGCGGTCTGCTGGGCGTACCGCTTCGGGTCGGCGACCGCGTGATCGGCGCACTGTTCGCGTGCAAGCGGCAGGAGCGGGATTTCGCAGACAGTGAGATCGCTCTGCTGTCCGCACTGGCCGCGCACGCGGCCATCGCCATCGAGAACGTGCGAGCGATCGACACGCTCGAAACCCTCAACGCCGAATTATCGCTCCGCACCACCGAATTGGAGCAGACTCTGCAATGGGACCGCACGTTGACACAGGTCGTACTCCGAGGAGGCGGTGTGCGGAGTCTGGTTCGGGAGGTGGCGTCGGCCACCGAACGTCCGGCGTATTTCGTGGGCGATGGCGCGTCCGTACCGGCTGCCCTGGAGGACAGAGCGGTCCAGGTCGAAGCCTTGGTCGAACGTTGCAGGGCGGGTGCCGATACTGCCGTCGGCAACGAGATCACTGCGCGCCGGGTGGTGGCTGCCGGTCGCTTCTTGGGGGTGTTGATCTCCGTCGGATCGGACGACGACCAGACCCGCCTACTTCTCGATCGAGCTGTGCCGGCCATCGCGCTGTCGCTGGCCGAGGAGCGCGCGGCCGCGGAATCCGCACGCCGGGCGCAGGACGCATTCCTGCTCGATCTACTCCTCCATCCGACGTCGACGCCCGAGGACGAACGCAGGCAGTTCCACCGTGCCGGACTGACTCCGGACGTGACGTATTGTGTGGCGGTCGCCCAGGGTAACGCGTCGAGAGCCGAGTTGGAAGCTCTCGCACTGCCCCCGGGATCGGTTGTAGCGGAGCAGGGTTCGAGAATCCTGTTGGTCGTTCCCGCTCGCGAGTCCGCTGCCGTTCGTCGCATTATCGTCACCCGGGCCACCGTGGGAATCGCCGAACCCGCGCGAGGAGCCGACGCGCTGGCGACGGCGTTCCGAGAAGCGCAACAGACCGCTGACGTGCTGACGACTCTCGGCAGAGACGGAGAAGTGTCCTCGGCGCGCGGCCTGGGAATCTATCGAATCCTGCTGAGCCACCTGGCCCGTGAGCACCTGGACGAGCTCACCGAGGACAAGCTCGGGCCGTTGCTAGCCGAGCAGGACAAGCGCGGGGTCCCGCTGATGGAGACCCTGTCGACGTATCTGGCTCACGGTCGCCACCATTCGGCCACCGCGTCGAGCTTGGGAGTGCACGTCAACACGCTCTACCAACGGCTCGAAGCCATCGACCGGCTGATCGGTACGCAGTGGCGTGACCCCGACGATGCTCTCGACCTTCAGGTGTTGATGCGCCTGCGCAGATCGGCCGATCTACTCGGTCTGTGAGCCACCGGCCGCGGGTTCGGTCTCGATCCCCGTCGCCTCGACCACGCTCGCCCACAGTGCATCTCGCACGCGAGGTGAATCTCCGCGCCAGGAAGGGTAATGAGTCGGACGCGGGGCCCGGTCGTGCCAGAACGTGCCGGTACTGGTCAAGGCCTGGTCGGACGCGACGAGCCAGACGATGGTGTCGGCCCCGTCGTGTGCGTTGCGCAGAATCGGCTTCATCACCGAACCGAACATCGGCATCGATCCGGTGACGCCGGGAGTGGCCGCCCAGCCCGGGTGCATGCTGTGCACCACCGGGTCGTCTTCGAGCGAAAAGCGTTCGGCCAGTTGCTCGGCCACCACCACCTGCATTCGCTTCGTGCGAGCGTAGGCGGTCATACCGGAGTACTTGCCGTTCTCGTACTCGAAGTCCGAGTTCTGCAGCGGCACCGCATACATGCCGCCGCTCGAGACGAACACGACCCGCGATCCGGCGTCGAACAGCTCTCGCAGTCCCACGGTCAATGCGACCGGCCCGAGAACGTGGGTGGCGAAAGCGGATTCGTGCCCCTGCGCCGAGAGTTGCCGCTCGTCCGGCATGACCCCGGCGCAGTGCACCAATGCGTGCACCGACGTCAGCTCGGATGCGAGAGCCGCGCTCAAGGCCGCCACGGAATCGAGATCGCTGATGTCACTCTCGCGGACCACGAGGGAGGCGTCGGGCACCTCGGCTCGAATGGCCGCGGCCGCGGACTCCAGCCGATCGGCCGACCTGCCGACCAGGTGCACCCGTGCCCCCAACCTGGCCAGTTCCTTCGCGGTGGCTGCGCCCAATCCGGACGACGCGCCGGTCACCACCATGTCGATGGGGGCGGGGAACGGCGTCGGATCCGCGGCCCAGAATCGTCGACGCACCGTGGCACCGATGCGGGAGTATCCGGGAACGACTGCTCTGTCGAGGATCGTGTCCAATGTGCGGGTCAGCAATGACATGGCGCTGTGATACCCCGCGGTAACCGGATGTATGCGCGTCCCCACGCCGGGGTCGATGCCAGAATGAGCCCATGGTTCACCCCGCCGTCTCCGACGTCACCCGAGAGATCCTCGCCGAGCTTCCCGCCCACCGACGTGAGACCTTCGAGTTGCGTCTCGAGCAGTGGTTTCCCGATCTGCACGACGCGGTCACGGCCGTCTATCCCGATCCCGACGCGGTGGCGGCCACCCTGGTGGAGATCGCTGCCAGCGCCTACGCGTCCCGCCCCGAGGATCTGCACCGGCTCGATCAGCGTCGGCTGCTCGAACCGGATTGGTTCCAGCAGCCGGACATGTTCGGCTACGCCTGTTACGTCGATCGGTACGGACAGACGCTGCGTGGGGTGGGCGAGCGGCTCGACCATCTGACCGATCTGGGTGTCACCTACCTGCATCTGATGCCGCTGCTGCAGCCGCGGCCCGGTGACAACGACGGCGGATACGCGGTGATGGACTACCGCGCGGTTCGCGAGGACCTCGGCACCAACGAGGACCTGCGGGCGCTCGCGGAAACGCTGCGCGGACGCGGCATCAGTCTCGTTGTCGATCTGGTGCTCAATCACGTTGCCCGCGAGCACGAATGGGCCGAGAGGGCGCGCTCGGGCGATCCGAAGTATCGAGACTACTTTCTGATCTATCCCGATCGCACCACCCCGGACTCGTACGAGCGCACACTCCCCGAGGTGTTTCCGGACTTCGCGCCCGGCAGCTTCACCTTCGACGACACACTCGGCGAGTGGGTGTGGACGACGTTCAACGAATGGCAGTGGGATCTGAACTGGGCCAATCCTGCTGTGCTGCAGGAGTTCGCAAGCATCGTGCTGCACCTGGCCAATCTCGGGGTCGAAGTGCTGCGCCTCGACGCGATCGCATTTCTGTGGAAGCGACTCGGCACCAACTGCCAGAACCAGCCCGAGGTGCATGCGGTCACGCAGGCCCTGCGAGCCACCGCCCGACTGGCGGCTCCGGCCACGCTGTTCAAGGCCGAGGCCATTGTCGGGCCCCGCGATCTGCTGCCGTACCTGGGTCAGGGCCGGCATACCGGACGGGTCTCGGACATCGCGTACCACAACTCGCTGATGGTCCAGGTGTGGTCGATGTTGGCAACGGGCAGTACGGCATTGGCGCGGCATGCCCTTGCATCGTTGCCGCCCACACCACCCAGCGGCACCTGGGTGACGTACGTTCGCTGCCACGACGACATCGGTTGGGCCGTCGACGACGGCGACGCGGCGTCCCTGGGACTCTCGGGCGCAGGGCATCGGCACTTTCTGGCCGACTGGTACTCGGGCGAATTCGACGGCTCCTGGGCCGAAGGGCTGGTGTTCCAGTACAACCCGGACACCGGTGACCGTCGGATCAGCGGCACCGCAGCCGCGCTGACCGGACTGGGGGAGTCCCGCCTGGATCCCGACGGCGCGTTCGGTCGAATCTTTCTCGCACACGCCATCATTGCTGGATGGGGCGGAATCCCGGTCGTGTGGAGCGGCGACGAGCTCGGCTCCCCGGGAGATCCGAACTGGGCCGACGAACCGGCCCATGCCGAGGACAACAGGTGGGTGCATCGGCCGCGCGTGACCGATGCCGATCGGGCCGGCCGATTCCAGCGGGGGAGTGACGCACAACGGGTGTTCGACGGAATCGCTCGCATCGCGAAGGTGCGCGCCGGCCTGCCGATGTTGCACGCCGAAGCGCCGGTGGACGTGCAGAGCGAGTCGGACGACGGTCTGCTCGTGGTGCGCAGGCGGCATCCGAGCGGCACCCTCGTCGCCCTCTACAACGTCACCGCCGAACACCGCTCGTTTCCGCACGCGCAGCTGATCGAACTCGGAATTCCGGCCCCGGTCGAGGTTCTCTCGCAGCACGATCTGCAGGTCGACGACACCGGCGCGGTGTGGTTGCCGCCCTATGCGGCGTGGTGGATCGTCGACAACCCGCTGCGTTAGAGGAGGCGGTGCCGTGACCGGCCTGTTACCCTGCCCCGGGACGGTCGGTAGATACGAACAAGGGGACAATGTCGATGCTGCATGCTCGGATACGAAGTCTGGTGCTCGCTGTGGTGGCCGTGTTGGTGGCCACGATGGCAACGGTGCTGATGGGGACCGGTGTGGCGAAGGCCGATTCCGAGCTCGTCTACGTCTATTCGCCGTCGATGGACAAGAACATTCCGATCAAGGTGCTCAAAGCCGCCGGTGGGGGACCCGCGCCGACGCTCTATCTGCTCGACGGGCTGCGCGCACCCGAGGACAACAGCGGCTGGCTCATCGAGACCGACGTCGAGAGCTTCTTCGCCGACAAGCACGTCAATGTGGTCATCCCGTTCGGCGGCGGCGGCACCTTCTACTCCGACTGGCAGCGCGACGATCCCAAGCTCGGGCGGGTGAAGTGGGAAACCTTCCTCACCCAGGAGCTGCCGCCGTTCATGGCGGATCGGTTCGGTAGTGACAACGTGAACAACGCCGTGGCCGGACTGTCGATGAGCGGAACCTCGGCGCTGAACCTGGCCGCGCACCATCCCGACTTCTACAAGGCGGTCGCGTCGTTCAGCGGCTACCCGACCGCCAGCAGTCCCGGATTCGCCCAGGGGATCGCCGTCGCCGTCGGCGAGATGGGCGGCAACGCGCGCAACATGTGGGGCACCTGGCCGTCCGCGGAGTGGATCCGCAACGACCCGTCCCTCAACGTCGGTGCTCTGCGCAACACGGCAGTCTTCGTCTCCTCGGGTAGTGGGTCGCCGGCCACGGACCCGGTCTTCAACCCGGCCAGCAGCAGCTTCGACCCCGTCAGGTTCGCGCAGATGGTGCCGCTCGAAACGGCTGCAGGGATGAGCAGCCGGGCATTCGTTCCGTTGTTGCAGGCCGCGGGCGGGCGACCCAACGTCAAGATCACCGGTACCGGTGTGCACTGGTGGAACCACTGGGAGCAGCATCTGCACGAGGCGTGGTTCGAGACGATCGCCCCTGCCGTCGGCGGCTGAGCGTTAGTCTGTTCGCCATGACACCACCGAGGATCACCGTCGACTACACGGTGCTCGACTGCCCGGACCCGGCTGCGCTCGGCCGGTTCTACAGCACCATCCTCGGCTGGGAACAGTCTCGCGACGACGGCGATTGGGTGGTGATCGACGGTCCGGGTGATCTGCGGTTGGCATTTCAGAAGGCACCGGACTTCGTCCCCATCGACTGGCCCAGCGAGGGCATCAAGATTCACCTCGATCTGGTGGTGGACGACATGGAGCAGGCCAGGGACTTCGTCGTCGACGCCGGGGCCGAACTCATCGACCACGCGCAACCCTCGTTCTGGGTGTTCCGCGATCCGGCCGGGCACATCTTCTGCCTGTGCAAGAGGGACTGACCCGCAATGACCGGTGAAGCCGTACCCGTCCTGGTCGAGCGCTCCGCCGTGGTTCGGGCCGACGCCGCAACCGTGCACGCACTGATCGACGACTTTCATCAGTGGGTGAAATGGTCGCCCTACGAGGGAGTCGATCCGGACCTGAAGCGCACCTACAGCGGTCCCGACGCCGGAGTGGGCGCTTCGTACTCGTGGTCGGGTAACCGCAAGGCAGGCGCGGGGACGATGACCATCACCGAGTCGATTCCCGAAGAACGAATCGTGCTCGACCTCGCGTTCACCAAGCCGTTCAAAAGTCGGAACGTCACGGCGTTCCTGCTCGAGCCCGTCGCCGACGGAACCCGAGTGACCTGGCGAATGTCAGGGAAGCAGAACAAGCTGTTCGCTCTGATCGGAAAAGTGTTCTCGATGGACAAGCTCGTCGGGCCGGACTTCGAGAAGGGTCTCAGGCAGCTCGCCGCTGTGGCAGAGAAGTCCTGAGCAGCTCCTCGCGCCGATCCGCTTGCCCGCCCAACCAGCGCGCGAGAACCTGACATCCTGTCGAGTCGCCCTCGTACGGCTCGCGTGCGTACGCGATGTGTCGCCCGCCGCCGGGATTGGCCCATTCGAATCGGTGCCAGCGCAACGACTGCGGTAGATAACCGGACACCTCGACGGCCGCGGTGCGGAGGCGTCGAACATCCTTCGCCCACTGCGAGGGTCGAAGGCGGGTTCGGGTCGCGTTCTGAAAGCTGTTGCTGCGCAACAGACTCCACAGCTCGCGAAGCCAGATTTTCGGGGTCCGGAACGACATCCATCGGGTGAGGTCCGCTATGTCACGGATCAGGCTGTCGTCGCTGGCGTTGCAGATCATGTCGGACTTCAGACCGATCCACTCGACCGGAATCGACTCGGGCAGAGCCGGACCCGCACCGGCGACGCCACGTCCGGTGCATCCGTCGACGGCACCTACCGGCTGCTGAGGATCCGATATCAGACCAGCGGCAACGATGCGGCTGCCGTCGATCGTTCCGGCGTGCACCAGACCGAGCACCTCGCGTACGACGGTCGCGCCCTGGGAGTACCCGATCAGGGCGATCGGTCCGCTGGTGCCCTCGATGGCGCGGCGCAGGCGTCTGACGCCGATGTCTGCGCTGTGTCGAAAACACAGTCCGCCGAATGCGACCGGACCGTACGACGCCGGATAGCCGACCCACCGGCCGACGAACCGGTCGTCGAGCTCACCGACGACGCAGGCCAGCAGGCCCGTCACCCGCGTTCGGTGGTCGGACGGATGTGATTCTCCGGTACCTCCGACGGCGAGTACGGTGACCTTCTGCTGGCTCATGACTGTCAGTCTGGTGGGAGAACCTGAGCTCGACGCCCGACAAATGCTGAGAACTGTCTGGCAGTTCGGTCCCGGTCAGGCCAGAGCCGTGCGTACGTCCGCGAGAGCGTCGCGAAGGAGTGCCTCGTAGAGATCCGGGTCGGGTACGGCCGCGCTGTTGGAGGTGATGCCGACGGTGACGGTATCGCCGATGCCGTGCACTCCGTGGGTCAGGCTCATGGCCGGGGACAGGGCCGGGAAACCGGCGGTGAATCGGACGGAGCCGCCGCCGAACGTGAGGTCTGCGGCACCGCGCGAGACGCTGGAGACGACGGTGTTCCCGGTGACGGACGGAGGGACTGCGGTCGGATCGAACTGCGCGACGCCCCATTCGGCAAGAAATGCAGGCACGTGTGCTTCGACGGCGTCCTGTGACGCGCGGGCGGCCTCCGACAATGGATGGTTCGCGCGAGCCCGACGCGCGGCCAGATCGGCCGATACGAGTCGACTGCGAGTGCGGATGTCGGGCTCGTCGGTGAACAGTCCGACACCGACGTTGCCGAAATTGTTTCGCGCGTCGGCTCGTGTGTCCCTCGCCAGCGTGACCTCGGCGGCCAGGTCCGGACCATCGCCGAGAAGCCGTTGCAGTGCAACCGACACTGCGGTCAGTACGAAAGTGGTGACGGTGGTGCCGGCGGACTGCAGGTCGGATTTCGGAAGCACGATGGTGCGCACCGCCGTCCGGCCGGCGGGCGGCACGTCCAAGGCGGTCGGAGCGCGCGAGTGTGCGGGCGGAGGGATCTCACCGGAGTCGGTGCCTCGTCCGAGGCTCAGCGCGTCGCGTCGGGCACGGACGCCGCCGTGAACCATCTGTGCCAGTCGAAGCGGGACGGTCGCAGCGGCAACGATGGTGGATGCCTGCACGAACACCGCGGGAGGCTCCGCCCGCGCGGAGGCCGGTGGAAGTGGGTGCGTACCGAACAGGTCGCGGGCAGTGCGAGCGGCCAGTGTTCCGTCGGCTGCCGCGTGCGAAAGCTGGAGCACGGCAACGACGGCCGCGCCGCCGGGAGCGTCGGCGATGTTCGGATACAGGTGCAGGTGCCACACGGACACTCGGGGATCGACCTGACGGGCGAACGATGCCGCGATCGCGTCGAGGCACTCCGGCCAGGTGCGCGGCGTTCGGTGGACGGAGATCGTGTCGGGGCGCGGGCCCGCCTCGGTCCAGCGGGGATAGTCGAGACCGAATGCGACGTCGGTGATGCGTCGACGCAGAACCTCGATGCGCCCGCTGCGCTCGTGCAGTCGTGGCATTTCGGCGTCGAGGCCCTCGGATCCGTTGTCGAAGCAGTACAGCAGAAACTGGTCGCTCGGAATTTTCGACGCCATCCAGTACGCGCGCGCATCGGCCGGATGCAGGCGCGTCGATCGGGGGCGGCGGCTGTCGGCTCGAGCGCGGGGCACACGATGAGCCTATGCGGCACACTGCGAACCGAGATTTTACGTACTGATCGGTCCCGTTCTGTGATCTGTCACCAGGACGGGCCGAGGACTTCTTCGGTTGCCTGGAGGTCTACCGGGGCCATCGGCGCTAGCCTGGTCCAATGCATCGACCAGCACTGTGGCCGCGACACCGTGGCACCCCATGGCGGGTGTCGTGACGCCCAGAGTTGCTTCGGGTTATCGGGCAGGACTGCGTTCCTCGACCAACGCCGCCGCATCGGCCGACTTCGTCACCGACATCTCCTACACCGAGTACGGCTCTGCGGCCTGCACCCTCGGGGTGGCGGCGGACAACACCGTCTTCGTCGCGCCCGCATTCACCGTCGACGGTGTCGGTGTACTGCGCTCGTCCGACTTCGGAAAGTCGTGGCGCGCATCGGTTCCCGAGGGGGTGCAGCAGAGTCGGAACCGACCCTATCTGTACTTCGACGACATCGACGAGCGGCTGTTTCTGCACGCCGGCCGTTTCGACGCGGTGCCGCCCCACCCGCTGCGAACGGGCTTCACCCTCGGAGTCAGCGACGACCGGGGCGAAACCTGGCGCACCCGGAAAGTGGCATCGAAAGCGAGGATGGACGCCAAAGTATTTGCCGGACCGAGCAATTCACGGTCAGGGAGAGTTACGTATCTCTCCGCGCCCACGCCGTTCGCAGTACGGGTGCGGCCACTGATCAACGTCACCCGGCAGGTCATCTGGCGGTCCTTCGACGGCGGGGTGAAGTGGGAGGTGGCCGGTGGTTTCGACATCGATTCGAAGAAGATCCCCGGGTTGCCGAGTCGGGAGTACGTCGCGTTCGGCAAGGGCGTCGTCGCCCCGGACGGCACGGTCTACATCGGTGGCCGTTACGGCCGACGGTTCGCGGTGGCGGTCAGTCGCGACGAGGGCCTGACGTGGGACGTTCGGATGGTCCCCGGTTCGGCGCTGGCGAAATACCACAATGCAGTGCATTTTCTGCTGCTCGGATCGCGTTATCTGCTGCCGGAGTCGATGGCCGTCGACGACGACGGAAATGTGTACGCGGTGTGGCCGGACCGCGACGGGTTGCTGCATGCGGCCTGGTCCTCGGACGGTGCGGTGACGTGGTCGAGGCCGGTGGTGGTGTCGGCACCAGGGGTGCGCGACGCTCGCTTCGGCGCGATCACCGCCACCGGGTCCGGGCGAGTGGGCATCGCCTACTACGGACGTGAGAGGGGTCGTGCGTTCCACGGCTTCATCGCGCAGTGCCGCGACTTTCGTACCAGCGGCCCGGTGTTCGTCGGTGGAAAGTACAACGAACCCGACGCGCCGCTCTTTCCCTACGGGTTCTGCAGTGTCGTACCGGGTTTCGGCTCGAGGCGCTCACTCAACGAGATCGTTCGTGTGCATTTCGCCCCCAACGGTGACCTCGTGACCGGGGCGGCGATGCAGATGCGGGGAAGGAACAGGCAACGGCCGTGGGCGGCGCGATCGGAACACACCGAGATGCAGGCCGTCCTGGGCCGGTTGGGCCGAATCGTCAGCGCGTAGCAGCCGAAAGGCCCTGCAGCAGTGCGCTGCAGGGCCTTTCGTGATCGAGCGGAAACTCTAGGCGACGTTGATCATGCCGACGGTGGGGAAGAAGAAGCAGCTCTTGTCCGAACCGTCGAGGGCCTTGTGGTTCACGGTGCCGAACACCGCGGCGAGAACGGTTCCCGATCCGGTTTCGACGGGTACGGCGCGGGCACCGGCGGCAGGCAGCGAGTCGATCGCGCCGATGACGAACGGCCGAACGATGTCCTTCGCGGCGTCGGGTACGCCGGAGTTGGCGAGGATCGAGTCGGCGAGAGTGGTTGCCAAGCCGCCGAAGTCGGCGAATCCGCCCTTCAGGGTGTTGACGTTGAACCAGGCGACCTGCATCCCGGTCTTGTCTGCGGAATCGTTCACGATTCCGGCCGGGACGAACGCGAACATCGTCTCGCCCTTGTCGACGGCATTGAGCTCGGGAATCTCGATGGACGGCAGGAACGGCAAGGTGGGGATGGCCGGCGCGGTCAGCTGAGGCCACGGTCCGGCCGCTCCGCCTGCGACACCCGGAACGATGCCGAGGGGCGAGCCCGCCGTAGCGGCGCAGTTGATCGCTGCCGTGGGGTAGAAGAACGGCGTGATGCCGAAGTCGGTGAGGGCCTTGTTGGCCGCGTTCAGTGCGGCGAACGGATCGACGCTCGCGTCCTCGGCGACCGGGGTGCGTGAGTCGGCGATTGCGGTCGCGGCGTCGAGTGAGGCACCACCCTGTCCCTGCAGTGCGGCGATCGCCTGCGCCAGCGGATCGGCCGGTGCCGGCTCCGCTGCAGCAGTGGCGGGGACAGCGAGCAATGCCGCGCAGGAGAGCGCGAGCGCGCCGGCCAAACGGCTGAGGCGACGAGACATGTGTGACTCCTGTGACTGATGAGGCTTATGTTGCGTGTGCGCTGATACCACCACACATCATCTGGACGTCACAAGCTCAGCCGGAATCCGTTGTTCAATCGAGACGGTCCGAGCGACACAGTGCGCCGGCAGCTAGCCCACGTCGATGCCGAAGTCGCGCACGATCCCCTCGAGGCCCGAGGCGTAGCCCTGGCCGATGGCACGGAACTTCCATTCGGCCCCGCGGCGGTACAGCTCGCCGAACACCATTGCCGTCTCGGTCGAGGCGTCTTCGGTGAGGTCGAAGCGGGCGAGTTCGCGCCCGTCGGACTTGTCCACCACGCGGATGAACGCGTTGACGACCTGGCCGAAGTTCTGGCCAAGGGCATCGGCGTTGTGAATGGACACCGGGAAGACGATGGAGTCGACGTCAGGGGTCAGGGCCGCCAGGTCGACATCGATGCTCTCGTCGTCGCCCTCACCTTCGCCGGTCCGGTTGTCTCCGGTGTGCTCGATGGCACCGTCGGGGGAGCGGAGGTTGTTGTAGAAGACGAAGTAGCTGTCGCTCAGCGCCTTCTTCGTCGTGCCGAGTCCGATAGCACTGGCGTCGAGGTCGAAGTCGCCGCCGGTGGTGGCACGGACATCCCAGCCGAGACCCACGCTGACGGCGGTCAGGTTCGGTGCTTCTTTGGTCAGCGAGACATTTCCACCCTTGGCAAGCGTTACGCCCATGTCCATCCACTCCTCAGCGCGTTGGTCCGTGCATCGTCCACTCCACCATATTCATGTTCGAGATCTCGGTGCTCGAGGTGCACGTGTGAAGCCGGAGGGGAACGTGGTGGGTGTGAGCAGTGGGGCTGGCGGTACCGATGGGATTGTGGTGGGATACGACAAACGGTGAAAGATAGCAGTGGTTGTGCGATTTCTCGGGTAGGCGCGCCGCAGCGATCGAACGACGATGGAGATTTCTGTGCAGGTTTCGCGACGTGAGTTGTTCAAGTACGCCGCCGCGGGGTCCGCGGCCGCCGTCGGATTGGTTGCGTTGGGAACGGCGACCGCGCACGCCGACGCCGGGCTCGGCACCCTCGTCGACTACTCGGGTGGGGTGCCGTCGGCAGCGGCCATCAAGGCGGCCGGTCACCTCGGGGCCGTTCGGTACGTCTCCGATCGGCGACCGGATGCGAACTGGATGATCGGTAAGCCGATGCGCAAGTCCGAGGCCGACTCGCTGACGTCCGCAGGGCTGGAAGTGGTCTCGAACTATCAGTTCGGCAAGGGGGCCACGTCCGATTGGCGTGGCGGGTATGCGGCGGGTGTCAAGCATGCAGAGCGGGGACTCGAACTCCACCTCGCCGCCGGTGGTCCGACGGACCGCCCGATCTACGCGTCGATCGACGACAACCCCACCGCCGTGGAGTTCGCAACTCTGATCGCGCCGTACATCCTGGGCTGGCAATCGGTGATCGGAGCCGAGAACACGGGGATCTACGCCAACTCACCGACCATCGAATTGGCCTCGGTCGCCGGACTCGGCCAGTGGTATTGGCAGCACAATTGGGGAACACCCAAGGGCTTCGTTCACCCCGACGCTCACATTCATCAGATTCGAATCGACAAGGATTTCGTGGGCGGCGTCAAGGTCGACATCAACAACATTCTGAAAGCCGACTACGGGCAGTGGTCGAAATCCGAGGCGAACATTCTCTGAAATAACATCGATGTAATTCATTCCGGCAATTCTCGAATGCAACGCATCGTTGTTTTCGGAATTCGCCTGAATCGACAATTTCGCCCCCGGCTTCCGATGAAGCCGGGGGCGAAACTGTCGGTGGAGCAGATACGAGCTACGGAACGTAGACCGTACCGATGGTGGGCAGGAAGGTGCAGCTGCGTGGAGCTGCGGCCGGATCTTCCTTCGACTGCGTGGTGATCGAACCGGAGATCACCGAGAGGACGCGTCCGGGGCCGGTGTCGGCGATCGCGGACAGCGTTGCCGGACCGTCGGTGTTGATCATGGCCGCGCCGGTCAGGTCCTGCGTTCCCGAGCGACGGTTGTCGATGTTGAGCCACGTCACCGTCAGCGGAGCTGCCTGCTGCGCAGCGACGGGCGCAGTGCCGAGGGCGGTGAAGACGAAGCCGGCCTGTCCTGCGCCGGGTCCGGGAGGCGGCAGGGTGGCCGGTCCCGGTACGGCGAGGGCGGTTCCGACGGAATCGGCGGTGTCGGAAATGCATCCCTTGCCGAGCGTCGGGTAGAGGAACTGGGCGATGACGGGTCCGTCCGACGGCAGTTCGGGTCCGCCGCCGCCGGAGCCGTCCAGGAAGGTGATGACCCGTTCGAGCAGTGCCTTGACCTGGTCCGGGAGCTGTGCGGTTTCCAGCAGGGTGCGGGCCTGACCGAGCAGGTCCGCCGCCGGAGCAGCTCCCACGTCGGCAGGTCCGGCTGCGGCACCGAGAATGGCCGGTGCGAACGAGGCGAGTGCTTCGACGTCGGACAGGTTCGGCATCGGCTCACCGGGGGCGGGGAGGAACTGAGCGATCAGAGCAGCGGGATCGGCCGGTGCTGCGGGCAGATCTGCCGGTGCCATCGGCACCAACGGCTGTGCGGATGCGCTGGTCGGCACGACGAGTGCGGCGGCTGCGGCTACGGCCAAGGCTGTAACTACGCGACGCGTTCCGCGGGTACGAAGCACGGTGATATTCCCCATTCTGATCATGACGCGGGCCCACGGCGACAGCCGGTGCTCGAGGGGTCACTCTATGTAGCGCAATCCCCGATGTACAGCTGTTGTCGGTGGAGCCCTCCCCCGTCGCATCTTTGCCAGGGCAGTCTATTGGTCACACGCTGCGAATTCTCCGCAGACGCACACGATAACCTGTTACTGAAGTTATCAGTGTGAAAGGTGATGCAAATGTTACTCCGGTGCGCAGGCGGTTGGGGCGCATGAGCGGAGCCCTATAAGCTCGACGACCGATACACCGCATCGATACCGAACGGAACCGCACGCACAGTGAACCGACTTGTTCGGCTGGCCCCCGTTCTGCTCGCGGTCTCGGTGCTGAGCCGCTTCGTCTGGGCCTTCGCGACGCCCAACGGAATGAACCTCGTGGACCTCCACGTCTACGTCGACGGCTCCGCGGCACTGCTCGGCGGCAATCTGTACGACTACACGTATTCGGTACAGACCCCGGACTTCCCGCTCCCGTTCACGTACCCGCCGTTCGCCGCGCTGGTGTTCTTCCCGCTGCACTATCTGCCGTTCACGGTGATCGGTGTCCTGTGGCAAGCCGCGACCATGATCGCGCTGTTCGCCGTGGCGAGGCTGACGCTGTCGATGGTCCTCGGCGACGAGCGCGCCGCCGAGGCGCGCTGGGTGCGTATCGCCATGCTGTGGACCGCGCTGGGGCTGTGGTCCGAACCCGTACGGACGACACTCGACTACGGCCAGGTCAACGTATTCCTGGTGCTGCTGGCGATTCTCGCGGTACGCAGCAGCAGGTGGTGGGTGGCAGGCGGACTGGTCGGCTTCGCGGCCGGAATCAAGCTGACCCCGGCCATCACCGGTCTGTACTTCCTGGCCACCCGGCGATGGAAGGCCGCAGCGTTCTCGGCTGTGGCCTTCGCCCTTTCAGTCGCGGTCAGTTACGCGGCACTCGGACATCAGGCGGCCACGTACTTCACCACGCTTCTCGGCGATGCCGACCGCATCGGCCCCGTCGGCTCGGTCTGGAATCAGTCTCTGCGTGGTGCGCTCAGTCGGATCGCGGGGGAGGACGTCGGGCAGGGACCACTGTGGATCGTTGCCGCCGTCGTCGCGACAGGGCTTGCGATCGCGGCATGGCGTGCGATCGGACGCGAAGACCATCTGGGCACGCTGGTGATCGTGCAACTGTTCGGCCTGCTGATCTCACCGATCTCGTGGTCGCATCACTGGATCTGGGTGATCCCGATGGTGATCTGGCTGGTGCACGGCCCCCTGCGTGACGTCGCCGGGGCGAAGATCGTCGCGGGATACTGGTTGGTGACGGTGACCGTTGGGGTGCCGTGGCTGCTCAGCTTCTTCCAGGAATCGATCTGGACCATCCCTCGTCCCGCACTGGAAGCATGGGCAGGTGCCGTGGACGTCGTCGGAGCAGCGCTGTTCCTCGGCTGGGTGGTCTACGCCGGGCGAGTCAGGAAGGCGCGGTCAGTGCATCGATCCGACGCGCCAGATCCACATCCTTCTGTGTGAGCCCGCCGGCACTGTGCGTCGACAGGGTGAACGTGAGCGTGCGCCATCTGATGTCGATGTCCGGGTGATGGTCCGCTTCCTCCGCGGCCTCGGCCACGCGGTTCACCGCCTCGATGGCAGCCGGAAACGACGCCAGTTCGACGGTGCGCGTCAGGGATTTCCCGACCACGGTCCATTCGTCGAGCCGGGCGTCCTCGATGTCGCGATCGGTCAGCAGTTCGGTCATAGAAAGATGGTGGCATGTCCGGTACCCCCACCGCTGTGGTTGTCGCAGCCGCGTTGACGCACGACGGCAGGCTGCTGCTCGCGCAACGAACCCGTCCGCCCGAGCTGGCGGGTCTGTGGGAACTGCCCGGCGGCAAGGTCGAGCCCGGCGAGTCCGAGGACGCGGCCCTGGTGCGCGAGTTGCGGGAGGAACTGGGAGTCGAGTGCTCGGTCGGAGCGACGCTGAGCGGCGACGTCGATCTTGCGGGCGGGCTGGTGCTGCGCGCCTACCGGGCCTCGCTCGTCTCGGGAATGCCTGCAGCGCTGGAACATTCGGCCCTGCGGTGGGTGGATGCGGAGACGCTGCCGACGATGGATCTCGTCGATGCGGACCGGCTCTGGCTGCCCGAACTGCTGGAGATCCTGCTCACTTCGCCCGGGCGGTCTTGAGGCCCTTCTTGAGGTCCTTCTTGGTTGCGCCCGCCGATTCGAGTTTCTTCATTCGCATGATGACCACGGGGCATTTGATGCACCGAACCTTCTTGCGACAGCATTTTTTCTTGGGCTTCATCCCCGAGACATCTGCTGCCTTTATCTTGCCCATGAGCACCAAGACTAATGGGTGGCGCAGGTCACAGACCTGAGGGTGGCGCGGGGTACCGTCGGACTACGGGTAAACTCGATCAGTCGCGAGAACCTCGCGGTGCAGCGCGCTTCTCTAGCGACATAAGCCCGCTAGCGAACAAGAGCCCGCATTCGACTCCAGGAGAATTTTTCGCGTGAGCGCCCCAAGCAGTGCAGACAACATCGACAGCACCACCACTTTTCGCAACGTAGCCATCGTTGCACACGTCGACCACGGCAAGACCACCCTGGTCGACGCCATGCTCCGGCAGTCAGGCGCGTTCGAGGAACGTGCCGAAGCGATCGACCGCGTCATGGACTCGGGTGACCTCGAAAAAGAAAAAGGCATCACGATCCTGGCCAAGAACACGGCCGTTCACAAGCGCAACGCCGACGGCACGATCACCGTCATCAACGTGATCGACACCCCCGGCCACGCCGACTTCGGCGGCGAGGTCGAACGAGGCCTGTCCATGGTCGACGGCGTCGTCCTTCTCGTCGACGCTTCCGAGGGCCCGCTCCCGCAGACCCGCTTCGTCCTGCGCAAGGCGCTCGCCGCCTCGCTCCCGGTGATCCTGGTCGTGAACAAGACCGACCGTCCCGACGCGCGCATCGAAGAGGTCGTCTCGGAGAGCCACGATCTGCTCCTCGACCTCGCGTCCGACCTCGACGACGAAGCGTCCGAGGCCGCCGAGCTCGCACTCGATCTCCCCGTTCTGTACGCCTCCGGCCGTGAGGGCAAGGCGTCGCGTGTTCAGCCCGAGAACGGCCACGCGCCCGACGCCGAGAACCTCGACGAGCTGTTCGAGGTACTCCTCAACTACGTCCCCGCGCCCAAGGGCAACGTCGACGCACCGCTGCAGGCCCACGTCACCAACCTCGACGCGTCGGCCTTCCTCGGCCGCCTCGCCCTGGTGCGTATCCACAACGGCCAGCTCTCCAAGGGCCAGACCGTGAGCTGGATGCGCGAGGTCGACGGCGAACCCGTCGTCCAGAAGGCCAAGATCACCGAGCTGCTCAACACCATCGGCGTCGAGCGCGTCCCCGGTGAGCGCGGCGTCGCAGGCGACATCGTCGCCGTCGCGGGCTTCCCGGACATCATGATCGGCGACACCCTCGCAGATCTGGAGGATCCGGTCGCGCTGCCTCGCATCACCGTCGACCAGCCGGCCATCTCCGTCACCATCGGCACCAACACGAGCCCGCTCGTCGGTCGCGTCAGCGGCCACAAGCTCACCTCGCGCATGGTCAAGAGCCGTCTGGACCAGGAGCTCATCGGTAACGTCTCGCTCAAGGTTCTCGACATCGGTCGCCCCGATGCCTGGGAGGTCCAGGGTCGTGGCGAGCTGGCGCTGGCCATCCTCGTCGAGCAGATGCGTCGCGAAGGCTTCGAGCTCACCGTCGGCAAGCCCCAGGTGGTCACCAAGCAGGTCGACGGCAAGCTGCACGAGCCCTTCGAAGAGCTCACCGTCGACACACCGGAGGAGTACCTCGGCGCGGTCACTCAGTTGCTCGCAGCTCGCAAGGGCAAGATGGTGCAGATGACGAACCACGGCGCAGGCTGGGTTCGCATGGAGTTCATCGTTCCCTCGCGTGGCCTGATCGGTTTCCGCACCGATTTCCTCACCGAGACTCGCGGCACCGGTATCGCCAACGCCGTCTTCCACGGATACGCACCGTGGGCAGGCGAGATCCGCGCCCGCCACACCGGCTCGCTCGTCTCGGACCGTAACGGCACCGTCACTCCGTTCGCGATGATCCAGCTGGCCGACCGCGGCACGTTCTTCGTCGAGCCGGGTGCGGACACCTACGAGGGCATGGTCGTGGGCATCAATCCGCGTCAGGAAGACCTCGACATCAACGTCACCCGCGAGAAGAAGCTGACCAACATGCGTCAGTCCTCCGCAGACGTCATGGAGACCCTGGCCAAGCCCAAGAAGCTCGACCTGGAAATGGCGATGGAGTTCTGTGCAGGCGACGAGTGCGTCGAGGTGACCCCCGAGGTCGTCCGCGTCCGCAAGGTGCACCTCGATTCCAACGAGCGCGCCCGCGAGCGTTCGCGTAGCAAGACTCGCGACAAGGCTGCTCTGTAAGACTCACTTCGTGCGGCAGAAGCGACGTGTCACCCTCGTGGGGCGCGTCGCTTCTGTCGCAGAAGTAGCCGACTACCAAGGAGATCCTCGTTGCGCAAGGTGCTGATGCCGACGGTTCTGGTTTCTGCCATCGCTCTGGCTCTCACCGCGTGCACTGCGGATCCGCCGCCCCCCATCGAGAGTGTCGAGACTCCGGTCAGCACGACGATGGTTCCGGCCGAGACCGGTGATCCGGTCGTCGTCGCCATCGACGACGTCGGTATCGGGTTCAATCCACATCTACTGGCGGATCAGTCGCCTGCGACGGCCGCGGTGAGTTCACTGGTTCTGCCCAGCCCGTTCCGCCCGGTCAAGAACCCCGACACCGGGGTGACCACCTGGGAGCCGGACCTGTCCTTGCTGCTCTCGGCCGAGGTGACGTCGCAATCGCCGTTCACCATCCGCTACCAGCTGCGCAACGAGGCCCAGTGGTCCGACAGCGCGCCGATCGCCGCCGAGGATTTCCGCTACCTGTGGCAGCAGATGATCACCCAGCCCGGTGTCGTCGATCCGGCGGGGTACGCCCTGATCAGCGACGTTGCGTCCTCGGGCGGTGGCAAAACGGTCGACGTGACGCTCTCGTCGCCGTATCCGGCCTGGCAGCGACTGTTCGCCGATCTGGTGCCCTCGCACCTGCTCAAGGACTCACCGGGCGGTTTCCAGGGGGGCCTGACGGACAACGTGCCGGTCTCCGGTTCGCGGTTCAACATCAAGACCGTCGACCGGGGGCGCGACGAGATCCTGCTCGAACGCAACGATCGATTCTGGGACCGACCCGCATCACCGGACCAGATCCTCATCCGCCGCGGAGGAACCTCTGCGCAGCTGGCCGATTCGCTGCGGTCCAGTGACGCTCAGATCGCTCAGGTTCGCGGGGGCTCGGCGCTGCGGGCGCAGCTCTCCGCAATTCCCGGAGTGCGAACCGACACCGTCAGGCAGTCACGTGTGCTGTCGATGACGATCAACGGTCGAGCTCCTAACATGTCCGATTCTGCTGTGCGGCAAGGGATATTCGGTCTGCTCGATCCGAACCTGCTGGCCACGGTCGGAGCAGGCGGCGGCGCGACCGATCGCCGGGCGGCTGCGCAGCTGTCCTCGCCGTCCGACCCCGGCTACTCCGCGACCGCGCCCGCCCCCATCGGCAAGACCGCTGCCCTCGATCTACTCGGTCGGGCCGGGTTCGTGCCGACACCCGATGCCGTGGTGACCTCGACACCGAATCCGAGCGCACCGACCACCGCGGCTCCGACGACGAGTCCCGCCCCGAGTGCGACGGGCGCTCCTCGGTCGCCCGTCACCCGCCTTGCCGACGCGACCGGCACCGCGTTGCGGTTCGTGATCGGTGCGGTCGAGAACGACGACATCGCGCTCGCGGTCGCCGGGACCGCCGCCGACGAACTCGTCGGCGCGGGCATCGACGCCACCGTCACCCCACTGCCTGCCGACGAACTGTATTCGACGGCGTTGACCGACGGGACCGTCGACGCGGTCGTGGGATGGACCAGCGCCGGGGTCGACCCCGCCACGGCCCTCGCCTCACGATTCGGCTGCATCGACGCAGCGGCCGACGGCAGTGGCGACGGCGTCGAGGTGCTGCGCAACCTGTCCGGCCTGTGCGTTCCGGAACTGCAACCGACGATCGACAGGGCACTGGTGAGCGGTCTCGACCCCACCGTGGCCAGGAACGAGGTCGAGCCCGAACTGTGGTCGCTGGCGTCGACCCTGCCGATCATGCAGGACTCGTCCGTGGTGGCCGCCGTTCCCGGCATCACCGGCGTCTCGTTGACCGGCCCGGTGGAGGTCGGGATCTTCGCCGACGCGTCGCAGTGGATACGGACACCCCGATGACCGAACCCGGCGAGACCGACGACAACGACACAGCGAGCGACACAGCGATGACGAACGATTCGACGAGCGAACAGACGATGCCGGAGCCTTCCATACCGGAGCCTTCGATGACGGAGCCGCAGCGGTTGCTCCTGGTGCATGCACACCCGGACGACGAGACGATCACCACCGGCGGCACCATCGCTCACTACGTCCGTGCCGGAGCGGACGTCACGGTGCTCACCTGCTCGCTCGGCGAGGAGGGAGAAGTGATCGGCGAGACGTGGGCAGATCTGGTCGTCGACCGTGCGGATCAGCTCGGCGGCTACCGAATTCTGGAACTGCACCGCGCTCTCGCGGCGCTGGGGTGCAACCCACCTCGATTTCTCGGCGGTGCCGGACGGTGGCGAGATTCGGGAATGGCCGGGACGTCGGCGGCCCGCAAACCGCGCGCGTTCGTCAACGCCGATCGCACCGAGGCTCTCGGAGCGCTCGTCGCGGTGATGCGCGAGCTCCGACCGCAGGTGGTCGTCGGGTACGACCCCGAGGGCGGATACGGCCACCCCGACCATCAGCAGGTGCACTCGCTGGTGACCGAGGCCGTCGAGGTCTGCGGTACGGAGTCGTTTCCCGGCGTCGGATCGCCCTGGGAGGTGGCGAAGTTCTACTGGACGGTCACCGGACACGATCAGTTGCAGGCGGGACTGGCCGCCATCGAGGAGATTCCCGCGCACTGGCGAATGCCGGAGGTCGGCGAGCTGCCGAGTGTTTCCGAGAGCGTCATCACCACGAGTGTCGACATTCGCGGCGTGCTCGATGCCAAGAGGAATGCGCTCCGGGCCCACGCGACTCAGGTGACCGTCGCACCGTCCGGCAGCGAGTACGCACTGTCCAACGACATCGCCCAACCGATTCTGCTCGACGAGCAGTACGTGCTCGTCCGCGGTGAACTCGACCCCGATGAGACGGGCAGGGAGAACGACCTGTTCGCCGGCGTACTAGGCTGTGGCTCGAATCACTGATCTCGATACAGCAGGGGCGGAACACACATGTACAACTGGGTAGTGCAGGACGCGATCGTCGCGTTCGTCGATTCTCTCAAGCCGCAGTTCGGCGCGCAGGCAGATCTGTACCAGTACGTATTGGGACAGATCGCCATGGGTGCGAGCAACTTGCTGACCTCACTGGGATACCCGCCGGTTTCCTGAGTGCCGGTGCACTGAATCGACCCGGGTCAAGGCAGTATTGGGCGCATGATCTCGAAGGCCGCATCCAATACTGTCGCCCTGGTGTCCTGGGCGACTGTCGCAGTACTGGTGTTCGACGGCTTCCTGTCCGGAATTCTGTCGGTCTTCTTCCTACCGACCTACCTCGGTTCGGTGCAGTTCCCCATCAGCGCTGTGCTCGGCGGGATCGCGAACGTCGCGCTGATTCTGGCCGCACGCAAAGTCGCAGATCGACCGATCTGGGTGGCGTCGCCCCTGTTCGGTTGGTTTGCCGCGGTGGTGCTGTGCATGCTCGGCGGTCCGGGAGGCGACGTTCTCCTACTCGCCGATTGGCGCACCATGCTGCTCATCGTGGCCGGTGCGGGCCCCGCCGGAGTGCTGCTGTTCATGTTCCGGATGAAGGCGATCACAGCAAGCGTGCATGCCGACCCGCATCCCGCAGCACGTCCTCGATCATCGTCGGAGTCAACAGTCCGGTGAAGGTGTTTCGCTGGCTCACGTGATAGCTGGCGAACACGGTGATCGAGCCGAGGTCGAGCCGAGCCCCATGGCCGAATTTCGGTGCGGGCCTCGGCACATCCCACCCGTTCGCGGCCAGTGTCGGCAGCAGAGACTGCCAGCCGAAAGCTCCGAGAACGAGGACGGACCTCAGGGTCGGACGCAGCAATCGCAATTCGTCGTCGAGCCAGGGTCTGCACCGGTCACGTTCGGCGGGAGTCGGTTTGTTCTGCGGCGGAGCGCAATGCACCGGAGCAGCGATGCGAACCCCGTTGAGCGTCAATCCGTCTCCGATATGGGTGGCAGTGGGTTGGCTGGCCAGGCCGACCGCATGCATCGCTCGATAGAGAACGTCACCGCTTCGATCACCGGTGAACATCCGACCGGTGCGGTTCGCGCCGTGTGCCGCGGGTGCCAGACCCACGATCAGCATCGATGCATCGGCCGGGCCGAAACTGGGAACGGCTTTGCCCCAATACGTTTCGTTCGCGAACGCGGCCCGCTTCTCGGTAGCGACCTGCTCACGCCACTGCACCAAGCGTGGACAGGCGCGGCATTCGGCCACCGCGAAGTCGAGCTCGTCGATGCTCTGCGGCCGCGTCATGTCAGGTCCGGTGCAGCCAGACGTCCCCGGCTCCAGGGGTGACGGCGTCGATCATCGCCCACGCGTTCTCGATGGGGATGTCGACCACCTCGTAGTGTCCGACGCCTGCGGGAGTTGCGGCGACGACGGTCGCGACCCCGGCGCGACGCTGAAAGAACGTCTGCCGCACCGTCCAGCCGATGATGCCTGCCGCTTCGAGGCTGTGTCGAGTCCTGTCGAGCGAACCGTGCTGGGTGATGAGCCAACCGGGCAGCACCGTGTGGCCGAGGCCGCGGAAGCGATCGTGAGCGAGTCCGAATGCAGCAACGAACAACACCCCGACCGCGATCCACGCCAGCACCGGGATCGGTGCGCCGACGTACTGTGCGATGCCCAGTGCTGCACCGAGAACCAGCACGGGCAGCACAGCGCGGGTGTAGCGGCGTCGACGCGCTGCGGGTCCGTGTTGCAGCAGAGGCCGGTCCGGACTTCCGTGCAGACCGGCCTCGCCGAGCACCGTGGTCATCATCCGCAGCGCCTCGGCGCGTGGGGCCTGGGGGAGCAGCAGAGACGATTCCTTCTTCTCGGCGCTGACGCCCGTCATGATGGCGTCCAGCCTTGCTCCGCCGGCCGCACGAAGCAGCAGTGGTTCGGACAACGAGGTGCCACGAAGTCGCTTGCGATCGAGTGTCGACTGACGGGTGCGCAGCAGTCCGTGGCTGACGTGCATGGTGCGTCCCTGGTCGGTCACGGTCAGGTTGGCGTAGGCCAGCAGGTAGCGGACGCATGCGAAGATGCTCGACACGACGAGCAGCGCCATCAGCGCCACGACGACGAACACCGCGATGCCCAATCGCTCGGCGGAGTCGATGCTGTTGGAGACCACCGACGATTCGGCCAGTGTCTGCCCGAGCCCGTATTGGAACAACACGCCGACGGCCGCAGCGATGGTGACGATGCCGGTGATGGAGAACGGCGCGAACCGCACCCACGAGAACTGCCAGTGCGCAATCTCCACACCGGAATCCTCTGCTGCGGTGGGTGTTCCGTCGGTCGCCGGGACCTGCCCCGAGACTCGCTGCAACAGATCTCCGCGGAGTGCCGGTACCAGCGAGGTGTCGAGGGCATTGAGCTCGAAGGCCTCACCCTTGCCTGCCTGTTGCCCGGTGCCGATGCGCAGGATGGACAGGCCGAGTACGCGGTGCAGGACGTTCGCTTCCACGTCGACCGACCGAATCCTGTTGCGCGGGATGGACAGGACCTTCTTCTGCAACACTCCGGTGCGCAGTTGCACGTGTACCGGACCGATTCGGTAGCTGGTGGTGAACCACCGCAGAATTGCGAACACCACCACGACGGCGAGGATGCCGAGACTCCAATAGTGGTTACCGCTCTGACTGCCGACGAAGAACGAGATCAGCAGCACCGGCAGGATCTTGATGCCCTCGTTCACCGGATGTACCAACAGCATTCGCTTGTCCAGGCGCAGCCAGGGCTGTTCCTCCTCGACGGCGAGGAGTTCCGCCTGATCCTGCGGGCTGCCGGCGGTCACGTGGCATCTCCGACGGTACGGCCGGCGATATCGGTCAGGCGCGCGACCGTCTTGTCCGCGACGTCCTGATCGAGCGCTGTGATCTTCACCGCGCCCGCGGACGACGCCGTGGTGACGGTGACGGTGGCCAAGCCCAACAGACGGTCGAGTGGTCCGCGCTCGGTGTCGACGGTCTGTACTCGCGAGATCGGTGCGATCCGCCGCTCCTGGCTCAACCAGCCGGTGCGGGTGTAGACCGCGGTGTCGCTGATCTCCCAGCGATGCACGCGGTACCGCCACTGCGGCACGACCGCGACGTGCAGGGCCGCGAGGACGATCGAGGCGACGAGGACGGTGACGTGTGGCCAGGTGGTCCAGTTCGAGTCGACGACGGCCCAGACGATCTGGGCGACGAAGATCGGTACCCACAGCAGACCGGCACTCAGCGCCCAGAGCAGACGCGCACGCGGAGAGGGTTGCCACTGCGGATCGGTCATCGTTGTCACGGCTACAAACCTAGGGGTGTCGTTCGGTAACCACCACCCCCGGAGCCTGCGGAACGACCCGAATGGGGGAGGGGTGGGTGGCACGTGCGTACCAGGAAGCGCATGATCGACTGGTGACTTCGCTGCCTGATACCGCTCCAGCCGCTTCTGCCATGCGCCGCGTTCTGCGTCGCGCCCGGGACGGAGTCTCGTTGAACGTCGACGAGGCGACGGTTCTGCTGCATGCGCGTGGGGACGATCTGGTGGATCTGATGGCGTCGGCGGCGCGAGTTCGTGATGCGGGTCTGGAGTCGGCCGGGCGTCCGAAGACGGTCTCGTATTCGCGAAAGGTCTTTGTACCCATCACGCGGTTGTGCCGCGACAAGTGCCATTACTGCACGTTCGTCACGGTGCCCGGCAAGCTCAATGCGGCCGGGCACGGGATGTTCATGGATCCCGACGAGATCATCGACGTCGCTCGCAAGGGTGCCGCGCTCGGGTGCAAGGAAGCGCTGTTCACCCTCGGCGACCGACCGGAGGAGCGGTGGCCCGAGGCCAAGGCGTGGCTCGATTCCCGCGGCTACGATTCGACCCTGGATTACGTGCGCGCCATGTCGATCCGGGTGCTCGAGGAGACCGGCCTGCTGCCGCACCTCAATCCGGGAGTGATGTCGTGGCAGGAGCTGTCGCGACTCAAGCCGGTCGCCCCGTCGATGGGGATGATGCTCGAGACCACCTCGCGTCGGTTGTTCGAGGAGAAGGGGCAGGCGCACTACGGCAGCCCCGACAAGGATCCCGAGGTTCGGCTGCGGACGTTGACCGACGCGGGTCGCCTGAACATTCCGTTCACGACCGGAATTCTGGTGGGAATCGGCGAGACACTGCGCGATCGCGCCGAGTCGATCATGGCAATTCGTAAGGTGCACAAGTCTTTCGGGCACGTTCAGGAAATCATCGTGCAGAACTTCCTGGCCAAGTCCGACACCGCGATGCGGTCCGTTCCCGATGCGGGGCTCGAAGAATTCCTGGCGACCATCGCGGTGACGCGCATCGTGGTAGGCCCGTCGATGCGGATTCAGGCTCCGCCGAATCTGGTCGAGCCGGAGGAGACCGCAGCGCTGCTCGGTGCAGGCGTCGACGATTGGGGCGGGGTCTCGCCGCTGACCCCCGATCACGTCAACCCGGAGCGGCCGTGGCCGAACCTCGACACCCTTGCCGAGTTGTCCGACAAGGCGGGCTACCGCTTGGTGGAACGTGTTGCAGCGCAACCGCAGTACGTTCTGGCCGGCGCTCCGTGGATCGATCCGCGGATCTCGGCGCACGTGCGGGCGCTCGCCGATCCCGAGACCGGCATGGCGCGTGAGAACGTCAACCCGACGGGTCTGCCGTGGCAGGAGCCGGACGAGGAGTGGGAGTCCTCGGGACGCGTCGACCTGAACACCGAGATCGACACTCAGGGACGCAATACCGAGACGCGCTCGGATCTGGCGAATGCGTTCGGCGACTGGGACTCCATTCGCGAGCAGGTGCGCGATCTCGCCGGGCTCGAGCGGGTCGATCGCGACTTGGTGTCGGCATTGACGGCAGCGGAGAAGGATCCGGCCGGGCTGACCGACGAGCAGTACCTCGCACTCGCCACGGCCGAGGGTCCGGGCATGGACGCCGTCGCGGCCCTGGCGGACGATCTGCGCAAGCAGGTCAACGGAGACACCGTCACCTACGTGGTGAACCGGAACATCAACTTCACCAACATCTGCTACACCGGGTGCCGCTTCTGTGCGTTCGCGCAGCGCAAGGGTGACGCCGATGCGTTCACCCTGTCCACCGCCGAGGTCGCCGATCGTGCGTGGGAAGCGCACGTCGTCGGTGCCACCGAGGTCTGCATGCAGGGTGGAATCGACCCCGAACTACCGGTGACGGGCTACGCCGACCTGGTGCGTGCGGTCAAGGCTCGGGTTCCGTCCATGCACGTGCACGCGTTCTCACCGATGGAGATCGTCAACGGGGCCTCCCGCGGCGGTCAGTCGATTCGCGAGTGGCTCACCGAACTCCGGGCCGCAGGGCTGGACTCGATACCGGGTACGGCCGCGGAGATCCTCGACGACGAGGTCCGCTGGGTGCTCACCAAGGGCAAGCTGCCCGCTGCCGAGTGGATCGAAGTAATCACCACCGCGCACGAGGTGGGCCTGCGGTCGAGCTCGACGATGATGTACGGGCACGTCGACAATCCGTCGCACTGGGTCGGTCACCTGAACGTGCTCAAGAAGATCCAGGACGAGACCGGTGGGTTCACCGAATTCGTGCCGCTGCCGTTCGTGCACCAGTCCTCGCCGCTGTATCTGGCCGGAGCGTCCCGACCCGGGCCGACCAACCGCGACAACCGTGCGGTGCACGCCCTGGCTCGCATCATGCTGCACGGCCGAATCGACAACATCCAGACATCGTGGGTGAAATTGGGAATCACGGGTACACAGGCGATGCTGAACGGAGGCGCGAACGATCTGGGAGGGACCCTGATGGAGGAGACGATCTCGCGTATGGCGGGTTCGCAGAACGGTTCGGAGAAGACCGTCGCGGAACTGCACGAGATCGCCGACGGCATCGGACGACCGGTTCGTCAGCGCACCACCACGTACGGCCCGGCTCCGGCGGTATCGGTTGCCGGCTTGATCTGACCCTCGGGTCCCCTTTTTCGAAATGGAGCTTGTCTGACATGGACGACCGTCGAGTCGCCGCGGTTCTGAGCAGTGCCGTCGCCATCATTCATCCCGTGCTCGACATCCTGGCGACACGGGATCCGATCGGGCTCAAGGGGCGCACGTTCCGTGAGTCCTCCGCGGATGACTCGACGCTCGACAACGTGATCGATTTTCTCGCGAAGGCCTTCGACACCACCGACTTCCCCGGTACCGCGGGCTGGGAGAAGCTCGACAGCGACGCTCGTTCGCAGTGGTGGGTCAATCGGATCGGCGCACTCAACACCGTGGCCGTGGCGTTCCCCGGTGTGTTCGGCATTCTGGTCAACCGCCTGCCGATCCAGGATCTGCTCGGGTTCGCCAACCAGGCGATGGTGCTCGTGGCCGTGGCGCGCGAGTCGGGGGTCACCGACCGCGAGACGCACGTCGCGCTGCTCGGATCGGTGCTGTGCAAGCGCGATCTGACGTCCCTGGCCGACAGTGCTCCGGCGCAGAAGGAGCAGTCACCCAAGTCGGGTCCGTTCGCACTGCTGCGCGGAATGTGGCAGATCGCGAACGTACTGCGGGACGTGGCAGGCGAACTGGAGAAGCGTCCGCACCCCCGCGGCTTCTACCGCGTGCTCGGCGCCATCCCGCTCGTCGGTGGCGTCGCCGGATATCTCGGTGAGCGCGGCGCTCTCTCGCGTGCCGCCAAGCAGGGGCGCAAGTGGCTCGCGGCCCACAAGAAGGCATCGGCACTCGGTGCCGACTCGCCCGCGAAGCAGTTGCGTCGATAGCCGAGCGGGGCAGGTGAGGCGACCCTGAGTCGGTCGCCCTCGAGTTCGGACGGCGATACTAGGATGCTCAGGGCGCGCGAGCGCCCACGATCGATACAGGAGGGGAGAGCAGCAGTGACCTACTCGATTGCAGAACCGTGCGTAGATGTACTGGACAAAGCGTGCATCGAAGAGTGCCCGGTGGATTGCATCTACGAGGGTAACCGAATGCTGTACATCCACCCCGACGAATGCGTCGACTGCGGAGCCTGCGAGCCCGTGTGCCCCGTCGAGGCCATTTTCTACGAGGACGACGTGCCCGAGCAGTGGAGCGCATACGTCGGTGCCAACGTCGATTTCTTCGACGACCTGGGATCTCCCGGTGGCGCAGCCAAGCTCGGCAAGACGGACTACGACCCGCCGTTCATCAAGGCTCTGCCTCCCATGGGCGAGAACTGACGCCTTGGCACGCAGAGCGGTGGCAGCGACGCTGCCCGATTTCCCATGGGACTCGTTGACCGCTGCCAAGGAGACGGCGTCGGCGCACCCGGACGGCATCGTCAATCTGTCGGTCGGGACACCGGTGGATCCGGTTGCCGAGGTGATCCGCACCGCACTGAATTCGGTTGCGGACGAACCCGGATACCCGACGACCGTCGGTACCGTTGCGCTGCGGGAGGCCGCGGTGGCTGCGCTCGAGCGCCGCTACTCGATCACCGGCATCGGGGTCGACGCCGTGCTGCCTGCCATCGGCACCAAGGAAATGATCGCGTGGTTGCCGACATTGCTGGGCCTCGGAGCCGAGGACCTGGTCGTCATCCCCGAATTGGCCTATCCCACTTACGAAGTGGGTGCTCTGCTTGCCGGCGCTCGTATTCTGCGGGCAGACGGTCTCGCGCGTCTCGGACCGGAGCGGGCGTCATTGATATTCGTCAATTCGCCGTCCAACCCGACGGGCAAGGTGCTCGGTGTCGAGCACCTGCGCAAGGTCGTCGACTGGGCCCGCGAACGTGACGCGATCGTCGTCTCCGACGAGTGCTACCTGGGTCTGACCTGGGATGCCGAGGCCGTGTCGGTTCTCGACCCCCGCGTGTGCGACGGAGATCACACCAATCTCCTTGCGGTGCACTCACTCTCGAAGACCTCGAACCTGGCCAGCTATCGCGCCGGCTTCGTCACCGGAGATGCCTCCCTCGTCGCCGAGTTGCTCGAGGTGCGCAAGCATGCCGGCATGATGGTGCCGTTGCCGATCCAAGCTGCCATGACCGCCGCACTGGCCGACGACGAGCACGAGAACATCCAGCGCGAGCGATACCGAGCCCGGCGAACGACTCTCAAATCCGCCGTCGAGGCAGCGGGCTTCACCGTCGACCACTCCGAAGCCGGGCTCTACCTCTGGGCCACGCGGGGTGAGAAGTGCCGCGACACCGTCGACTGGCTCGCCCAGCGCGGCATCCTCGCCGCACCGGGGGAGTTCTACGGTCCCGACGGTGCCCATCACGTGCGGATCGCATTGACGGCCACGGACGAACGCATCGAGGCTGCGGCGGCTCGCCTGCGCGGATAGTGCGTGGTGCACTGACTGTCCACGATTCGGCCCGGCCAACGGAATTCCGTTTCTCGATGCGAATTGTGGGCAGAAAAGTCGGTTGGCTTCGGCTCGGCCCGGGTGTTCTCATGTACCCATGACTCTCAGCCTGCTGCTCAGCTTCGCCGGTGTGTGTTTTCTGCTGGCGATCCTGCCCGGGCCCGATTCGTTTCTGGTCCTCCGCTACAGCATCGGCGGCCTCAAGCCGGGCATCGCGGCGGCGATGGGCGTCGCGATCGGCGGACTGTTCTGGGCCGTGCTGGTGGCCGTCGGGCTGGCGGCGATCGTCGAACAGTCCGCGACGGCGTATCGGGTCGTGAAGATCCTCGGCGGGCTGTACCTGTTGTATCTGGGCGTGAAGGCTTTCCGGGCTCGACGGAAGAACAAGGTGGCAGGCGAGCCGCTCGTGCCCGTCGCCGCGTCCGCGTGGTCGGCGTTCGGTGCCGGAGTTCTCTCGTGCGCGCTCAATCCCAAGGTCGGACTGTTCTATCTCGCGGTGGTGCCGCAGTTCCTCACCGTGGTCACGTTCGCCGGTGCCATGACGCTCGGGCTGGTCGAAGTGGTGGTCGCGGCGCTGGTGATGGGGGTGTTCTCCGTTCTCGCCTCACGTGCGGTCGCGCTGCTGCGCAGGCCTGCGGTCACCGACTGGATCGACCGCATCAGCGCAGGAATCCTGGTCGCGCTCGGCGTCGGCACCGTCGCATCCTCGGCCTGAGTCAGGGAATCGGCAGCATCACGTTTCACGACTGACGGGCACTGGGGCGCGGCCTGGATCTCGCACACGCGCGCGCACTTGCCATAGGCACGCAGATTCGTGACGCGAAACCACTCGCGTTCAGCACACGCGCGCGCGTTTGCGAGGACCAGAGGGGCCCAGTCGATCACGGCTCGAGGTCCGGCTCGCCCACGTCCCAGCCGCCGCGTCGGATGCGCAGGATGTAGACCAGTTCGTTGCTGCCGAACGCCTCGACGGTGGTGAAGCGTTTGGGCTCCGTGTTGACTTCGGGATTGCGTGCGTGCGCTTCCTCGTAGAGCTGAGTGGCTCGGAGATCGGCCAACTCCACACGGGTCCAGAAGTCGTCGGACTGCACCGAGTAGACCAGCCTGGGCGCGCCGTCGGTGACGTGTGCGACGTCGATGTCGTCATCGTCGGAATCGGAGTCCTCGAGGTCCAGATCGAGGTCGTCCTCGGAATCGGTGTCCTGCTCGGCGTCGGTTCCGATCAGATAGACACCCGCCTGCAGGTCACCGGCGGCGACCGTCATGTACTCGGCGTAGTCGCCGGTGTCGATTCCGTCCACGTCCATGTATGTACGGTAGCCATGTGCTGCTTCGTTCACTGAACCCACTCGCCGTTGCGCGGGGAGACGACATTCCCGACGCCATCACGATCGACGGAGTCTCGCTCTCTCGTGCCGACATCCTGGGCGCGGCGACGTCCGTGGCCGAGCGCATCTCACGAGCCGACCGCCTCGCGATCTACGCGACGCCGTCGGTGAAGACGGTGCTCGCCGTCGTGGGTGCACTCATCGCCGGTGTCACCGTGGTACCCGTTCCGCCCGATGCCGGGGTGGCCGAACGTGAGCACATCCTCCGCGACTCGGGCGCGCAGGCGTGGCTCGGTGAAGCACCGCCCGCTACCTCCGGCCTCGATGTTCTGCCGGTGCGTCAGCATGCACGGTCGTGGCACAGCTACCCCGAACCGCTACCGTCCTCGGTTGCGTTCGTGCTGTACACCTCCGGTACCACCGGCCCGCCGAAAGGCGTCCTGATCTCTCGCAGCGCCATCGCGGCCGGGCTCGACGCGTTGGCGCAGGCCTGGGCATGGACGTCGAAAGACACTGTGGTGCAGGGGCTTCCGTTGTTCCACGTGCACGGCCTCATTCTCGGTGTCCTCGGCCCACTTCGGGTGGGCAGCCCGCTGATCCACACCGGTAAGCCGACGCCGGAGCTCTACGCGGCCGCACGCGGGTCCCTGTACTTCGGGGTGCCGACCGTATGGTCGCGCATCGCCGCGGACGAGGACTCGGCCCGCGCTCTTGCCGGTGCCCGTCTGCTGGTTTCCGGCAGCGCCCCGCTTCCGGTCCCGGTGTTCGAGAAGCTGCGTGAACTCACCGGCCAGGCTCCGATCGAGCGATACGGCATGAGCGAAACCCTCATCACCATCAGCACCCGCGCCGACGGGGAGCGTCGCGCAGGCTCGGTCGGACTGCCGGTCGCGGGCGTCGAGACACGGTTGCGTGGAGAGAAGGGCGAAATCCTGCCGCACGACGGCGAATCCATCGGAGCGTTGCAGATCCGCTGCCCCATGCTGTTCGACGGCTACCTGAACAACCCGGACGCGACGGCGAAGACCTTCACCGAGGACGGGTGGTTCGACACCGGAGACGTCGCTCTCGTCGAGCCCGACGGCTTCCACCGAATCGTGGGACGAGCCTCGACCGATCTGATCAAGTCCGGCGGATATCGCGTCGGCGCAGGGGAGATCGAGACGGTGTTGCTGGGGCATCCGAGCGTCGACGAGGTGGCCGTGGTCGGTGTGCCCGACGACGACCTCGGCCAGCGCATCGTGGCGTACGTCGTCGGCACCGATGTGGAGGATCGAGTGCTGATCGATCTGGTGGCCACCGAGCTCTCGATTCACAAGCGGCCCCGCGAGATTCGAGTGGTCGACTCTCTCCCACGCAACGCGATGGGCAAGGTCCAGAAGAAGTTGCTCGGCTGATGACCCCTTGACGGCATAGGTTAGGCATGCCTATTGTTTCCGGTCATGACCGCACCTGCGCCTGAATCGGCCGCCGCTTTCGCTCTCGGAGCACACCGATCGGAGGCAACCATCATCGAGGCGGCGACGCGTCGTCAGTTCCTCATCGGCAGCGTTGCCCTCGCTGCGTTGATCGCCGGCTGCGGTAGCGGTGAGGAGCAGGCCACGGGCGATGGGACGGTAGGGGACGGCTATCCCCGCACGATCGTCGACGATGCGGGTGAGTCCGTCGTGATCGACCGTCGGCCACAGCGGGTTGCCTGTGTGGCCAACCTGTGGGATCTCGATACAGTACTTGCGCTCGGGGTCGTCCCCGTGCAGTTCGGGGTGCGCGAGGGCTTCGCCGAGATGATCGGCGCACCGAACAGATCATGGGAGTGGCACGAGAACGCCCTCGCCGAACTCGGTGGGACGAGTGAGCGGATCTCCCTCGGTGAGTCGATCGACACCGAGCGCATCGCAGCCGCCGAACCCGATCTCATCATCGGCGACGACGGGGTGGCCGATTCCCGTTCTCAGCTCGAATCGCTTGCCCCGGTGGTGCAGATCGCGTCGTTCGATTGGCGGGCCAACCTCGAGATGATCGGTGACGCACTCGACCGGCGAGATCGCGCCGACGAGCTCATCGCGGACACCGACGCCAGGATGTCCGCCGCGCTCGAAGGGCTCGACGTCGGCGGTGCCACCGTCGGCTTGATCGCCGCCTACGACACGTCCATGTTCTACGGGCTCGGTCACGAGTCGATCCCCGCCGTCGATCTGTTCCGGCGAGCCGGGTTCACGACGGTCGCCGCACTGTCCGACGGAGCGACAGCCGACGCCCCGCGTCCCGAATTTTCCGCCGAGAACGCCGACGTCCTCGCCGATGCCGATGTGCTCGTCGTGTTCGACTTCGGCTCGGCCGGAATCGTCGAGACCGGACTGTTCACGTCGTTGCCGAGCGTCGCAGCGGGCCGGGTGGTGGTGCTCGAACAAGGTGAAGTGGCTCAGGGCTTCTCGACGTTGAGCCCGCTCAATCTCGACCTCTGCATCGACGTGGTTCGCCGTGCGGCCGAACTGCTGTGAGTACACGCCCCGGGCTACGTCGTTCGGCCGGTCGTCAGCGAGCGTTCGAGTAGGCGGTTAGCCTCGAAATCATGACCTCTCTCGACGGCGCACGCATTCTCGTATTCGGTGCCAGCGGCGGTCTCGGCGGACCGATCGTCGAGCAGCTCGCGAAGGCCGGGGCTCGGTTGACTCTGAGCGGCCGGAGCATCGAGTCGGACCATCACACGGTGAACGCCGATCTGACGCTGCCCGATTCGGCCCGATCGGTGGTCGCGGAGGCCGTCGAACACCACGGCGGATTGGACGGAATCGTCATCGCCGCGGGCGTTGTGGCGTTCGGACCGGTGACCGAGGTGGACGACGACACCGTCGACGAATTGCTGCTGCTGAACTATCTGGCACCGCTACGCGTGCTTCGAGAAGCACTGACCACGCTGGACCAAGGCGGGTTCGTGCTCAACATCAGTGCAGTCGTGGCCGACAAGCCGATGCCGAACATGGGTGCCTATTCGGCGAGCAAGGCAGCGGTGAGCGCGCTGCTGAAAAGTGTTCGTACAGAAGCGCGGAAGTCGAAGATCAGGATCGTCGACGTGCGTCCGCCGCACACCGAGACGGGGCTTGCGACCCGGCCGATCGCCGGGCAGGCACCGAAACTACCGCAGGGTCTGACGCCGGATGCGGTGGCAGCACGTATCGTCGCGGCGATCACCGACGACGAGACCGATGTCGGCGCGGATCAGTTCTCGTAAGCTATTGTCGGCATCGTGACCGAGACACACGTGACCGACGCAGCCAGAAGGCTCGTGCGTCGTCGCACCATCGACTTCGGTCTCGTCTGCACTTCTTCCTGTTCGTAGCTGTCGATCGAACCCATCCCCGACGAGCATTTCGCGCTCCTCGGGTAGTTCCGGCAACCCTCGAATCGAACAGGAATTCTCCATGACCACTTCTGTGTCCCACATCGGCGGCGTCATCGCTGCCTCCGACGATGCCGTGCAGGCCGACGCCAAGAACGCCCACGCGGTGTTCCGTGCCTCCGCCACCGCGCACGATGCCGTCGCCAGCACCGTCACCCTGGGCAAGTTCAGCGTCGAGGTCGACGAGCCGCCCGCCCTCGGCGGTGAGAACAAGGCCGCCAACCCGGTCGAGTACTACCTGGCTTCGCTGCTGTCCTGCCAGGTGGTCACCTACCGCGTCTGGGCCGAGAAGCTCGGTATCGTCGTCGACGACATCAAGGCCAAGGCCGAGGGTGACCTCGACGTTCGCGGATTCTTCGGTTTCGACGACAACGTTCGTCCCGGATTCGGTGAGGTGCGCGTCGTCGTGACCGTCACCGGTCCCGAAACCCGGGAGCGGTACGAGGAGCTGCAGAAGGCCGTCGACGACCACTGCCCCGTGCTGGATCTGACGCGCAATCCCACCCCGATTCACACCGTTCTCGAAACGGCCTGATGTCATGAGCGAACGGACATTCGGCCTGCGTACCAGAGCAATTCACGCCGGAGCGAGACCGGATCCTTCCACCGGTTCGCGTGCTGTGCCCATCTATCAGACGGCCAGCTACGTGTTCGAGAATTCCGCGGACGCAGGCGATCTGTTCGCTCTGCAGAAGTACGGCAACGTCTACAGCCGCATCGGCAACCCCACGGTCGCCGCCTTCGAGGAGCGCATCGCGAGCCTCGAAGGCGGCATCGGGGCGGTGGCGTTCGCCAGTGGGTTGGCGGCCGAGTTCGTAGTGTTCGCTGCGCTTGCCGGCACCGGCGACCACATCGTTGCCGCGGCCGGGCTCTACGGCGGCACGGTGACCCAGCTCGACGTCACGCTGCGTCGCTTCGGCGTCGAGACCACATTCGTTCCCGGTACCGATCCTGCGGATTACGCAGCAGCGGTGACGGATTCGACCAAGCTGATCTACGCGGAGATCATCGGCAATCCGTCGGGGGAGATCGCCGACCTCGAGGGTCTCGCCGCCGTGGCCCACGATCACGGAATTCCGTTGGTGATCGACGCGACGATGGCGACGCCGTGGCTGAGCAGGCCGATCGAATTCGGTGCCGACATCGTGATCCACTCGGCCACCAAGTTCCTCGGTGGTCACGGATCGACGCTCGGGGGAGTGGTGGTCGAATCCGGGCGATTCGATTGGGGCTCGGGCAAATTCCCGCAGATGACGGCCCCGGTGGATTCGTACGGCGGTCTGTCGTGGTGGGGGAACTTCGGCGAATACGGCTTTCTGACCAAGCTGCGCAGCGAGCAGTTGCGCGACATCGGCGGCGCACTCGCACCGCAATCGGCATTCACGTTGATCCAGGGAGTGGAGACGCTGCCGCAACGCATGGACGCGCACGTCGCCAATGCTCGGGTGGTCGCCGAGTGGCTCGAGGCAGATCCCCGGATCGAGTACGTGAGATGGGCCGGGCTGCACAGTCACCCACACCACGACCGAGCAGCGAAGTACCTCCCCACCGGTCCCGGTGCGGTGTTCGCTTTCGGAATCGACGGTGGCCGCGAGGCCGGGCAGGCGTTCGTCGAGAGCGTCCAGGTCGCCAGCCACGTCGCCAACATCGGTGACGTGCGCACGCTGGTTATCCACCCGGGCAGCACCACGCACCGACAACTGACCGACGAGCAACTGCGCGGAGCAGGTGTCGGTCCCGAGCTGATTCGTATCAGCGTCGGCCTCGAAGACGCCGAGGACATTCTGTGGGACCTGGATCAGGCCCTGACGCTGGCAACAGGAAAGGCTCGGTCATGAGCGAACGCACCTGGCAGGGCCCGTCCGCGCCGCAGCGGCAACGCATCCTGCGAGAGACGAAGACCGTCGCGATCGTCGGTGCGTCGAAGAACCCCTCGCGGGCAAGCTACTTCGTCAACCGATACCTCTCGTCGACGAGCAACTACGAGATCTTTCTGGTGAACCCGACGGTCACCGACATCGAAGGAACGACGGTATACCCCACACTCGCCGAACTACCGAAGCCGCCGGATCTGGTCGACGTGTTCCGCAAGTACGACGACCTTCCTGAAGTGCTTTCGGAAACCATTGCAGCGCAGGCGAAGACGATCTGGCTTCAGCTGGGGCTGTGGCACGAGCAGGTGGCCAACGACGGCGAGGCAGCGGGATTGAACGTCGTCATGGATCGGTGCCTCAAGATCGAACACGCCCGATTCCACGGGGGATTGCACCTGGCCGGATTCGATACGGGAGTGATCGATTCGCGTCGGACACGGGGGTAGGCGCGCGTACGCCTCACCACGTGAGGACGGTGTTGTCCTCGAAAACCAGTCCGGTGGGTCCGTCGGCGTCGAGGGTGGCGAGTCGAATCGCCACGGCCGCACCCTCGTCCGGCGATCGCGTTCCGCGGAATCCATTGAAGTCGGTGGCGACGTGCCCAGGAGCTGCTCCGTTGACCTTGATCGGGGTATCGGCAAGGTCTCGGGCGTAGTGGACGGTGAGGGCGTTCAGAGCGGTCTTCGAGCTCGAATACGCCATCGATGGCGTGCCCACCCATGCGCCGTCCTCGCCGATGGAACCGCGCTTGCTGGTGACGTTGACGATCCGACCGGCCGGGGACTCTCTCAGTAGCGGCAGGAATGCGTTGGTCACATCGACGACGGCGAAGACGTTGACGTCGTACACCTTTCGCAGATCCGACGAATTCTCCTCGATAGGGCGGTGATAGCCGACGTTGATGCCTGCGTTGTTGATCAGAGCGTCGAGGTGGCCCACTTCGGTGTCGATGTGTCGGACGGCCTCGTCGATGTCGTCGGCCGAGGTGACATCGAGCCGAATCGGGCGTACGTCTCCGTCGATCCCGGTGGCCGCGGTGACGCCCCCGGCGAGATCTCGCGAGCCCAGATAGACGACAAACCCCTGGGCGGCGAGGCCGCGGACGATGGCAAGGCCGATGCCTCGGTTGGCACCCGTGACCAAAGCAGTGTGTGTTGTCATATCAACACCATGCACCCGGTTGTGTTGTCATGTCAACAGGTCGGTGGATAGGGTGGCGCAATGACGCTGTTGAACGAATCCGAGATGGCCCTGTGGCACGCGTGGAAGCGGGCGCAGGACGCCGTATGGACTCGCGTCACCGCGGAGATCGCGGACAGAACTGGCTTGTCGGATCAGGACTTCGCGGTTCTGACCCGAGTGCACGAAATAGGGCATGGGGTGCTGCGGCAGAGCGCATTGGCGGCGTTGCTCGAGTGGCATCGCAGTCGGCTGTCGCATCATCTGACCCGAATGGCCGACCGCGGACTGATCACTCGTCGTCCGGTCGACGGGGGAGTGGAGGTAGTTCTCACCGAGGTGGGGCGCGACGCCGTCGTGCGCGCGCGGCCCGTTCACGCGGAGGCGGTCAGACGGTATCTGCTCGACGCGATTCCGGCTTCCGAGCGAGTGGTGTTCGAGCGCATCCTTGCCGGCCTCATGCTTTCAGCAGGCGACCACTGATCACGGTGGCCAGTGCACGTGGAGCAAAACGGACACTGCCGGCGCTGATCTTGTTGGACAGGCCGGACACGATACTGGCGGGGGTGCGGCGAGAGTCCAACGCGCGCAGAGCCGTCGCGACCACTTGCTCGGAGGTCTGGAAGTTGCCCACCGCGGCGTCCTCGGATCCGACGACGTCGAAGAACTCGGTGCGGGTAGGGCCGGGGGAGAGCGCGAGAATCTTCAGCAGCGAGGCGCGGTGCTCGAAGGCCAGCGCTTCGGTGAAGTTCAGGACGAATGCCTTCGTTGCGCCGTAGACGGCCATGTTGGGTGTGGGTTGGTACGCGGCGGTACTCGCGACGTTGATCAGTGCGCCGGTCAGGTTCGGCAGGAATGCGTGAGTGAGGTCGACCAGCGCACTGATGTTGAGGGCGATCTCTGCGGCCACGCGCTTCGGATCCTCGTCGGCGAACTTCCCGTTCGTGCCGAAGCCTGCGTTGTTGATCAGTGTGGTGGGTGTGATTCCCCTGTCCGCCAATGTGGTTCGAAGGGTTTCGCCGATGCCGGGGACGCCAAGATCCATGGCTACGACGGTGGCCGTCACCCCGTGATCGGCTTCGATGCGCCGTGCCAGGGCGTTCAGTCGATCGGCGCGTCGCGCCACGAGGACGACGTTCTCGCCGCGTGCGGCGAAGCGGGTGGCGAATTCCTCGCCGAGGCCCGAACTTGCTCCGGTGATGAGCGCTGTGGAAGTCATGGCTGCCAATGTAGGCAGTGTCAGCATTGTTGTCAACGCCAACATCGCCTAGGGTGAGGTCATGGCAACGCAGCGCTACCACCATGGCGACCTGCGCGCGGTGTTGCTCGACGAGGCCGAACGGAGCATCGCGCACGGCGGGGTCGACGCGTTGTCGCTTCGGCAACTGGCCAGAGATGTCGGCGTCAGTCACGGTGCTCCCGCGCGCCACTTCCGCGACAAGCAAGCGCTGTTGGATGCGCTGGCCCTGCACGGTTTCGAGGAACTGAACCGCCGGATGGTCGCCGCGGCAACTGGGCCCGGTGAGCTGATGGCTCGGTTTCGTGCAGTCGCTCGCGCCTACCTCGGATTCGCGGTCGAACATCCGGAGTTGCTGGACGTCATGTACAGCACCAAGCATCATCCCGACGCCAGCGAGAAGCTGAAAATTGTTGCGCACGAAAGCATGACCGCCACCGAGGCATTGCTCAGCGAAGCCATCGCCGCAGGTGTGATCACCGAGGCTCCACCCGAGATCCTCGCGCGGGTTGCTTTCGCGAGCGTGCACGGACTTGCGATGCTGGCCACCGGGGACCTGCTCGACGGCGTCGCGATCGAGGATCTTCTCGACGCGACCGTCGACACGCTGCTGCGTGGGTTCACCTAGGTTGAACGGCATGACCGAATACGACCTGCAACGCTTCGTCGACGCCCAGGACCCCGTCTGGACCTCGGTAACGAAGGAACTGAAGGCGGGACGCAAGCAGACACACTGGATGTGGTTCGTGTTCCCGCAGTTGGCGGGACTGGGGCGTAGCGCGACCGCTCAACACTTCGGCATCGCCGATCTGACCGAGGCGGAGCTCTACCTCTCGCACGAAGTGTTGGGCCCTCGCCTGAAGAAGGCAGCAAGGCTTGTGGCAGCTGTCGAGGGGCGGACGGTCGACGAGATCTTCGGCTATCCCGACAACCTGAAGTTGCATTCGTCCATGACGCTTTTCGCCGAAGCTACCAAGGGTCCGTCCGTATTCGGCGAAGTGTTGCAGAAGTATTTCGCCGGTGAATTCGATAGCCCGACACTCGACTTGCTCGACGAGCGATACCGCTAGCATCGCATCCATGACGACTCCACTCGCCGGATCCATTGCCTTCGTCCACGCCAGCTGGCACTTGGACATCGTCGATCGCGCGAGAGTGGGATTCGCTGCCGAGCTGAAGAATCTCGGAGAAACCGAGACGACTGTCGACGTGTTCGAGGTACCCGGGGCCTTCGAGATCCCACTGCACGCACAGCGGCTCGCCAAGACGGGCAAGTACTCCGCGATCGTCGCCGCTGCACTGGTGGTGGACGGCGGAATCTACCGACACGACTTCGTCGAAACGGCGGTCATCGACGGCCTGATGCGAGTGCAGCTGGACACCGACGTGCCGGTGTTCTCCGTGGTGCTGACGCCACACCACTTCCACGAACACGCCGACCACAACGCCTTCTTCACCGCCCACCTCGAAACCAAAGGCGCAGAAGCCGCACGGGCTGTGGTGAAAACCCTGGCGTCACTGGGGACCATCGGCTGACGCTCGGCGGGCAATCCTGTGTTCGACGAGTATGCGGTGCTCGAGGAGCTCGAACGACGAGAGCCGATTTTCCATCGCCGTGAGTTCGGCATCACGCGTGAGGATTTCGATCGCTTGACGGACGTGGGTTTCTGTGAGGTCGGTGCGTCGGGCAGGCGATACGACCGCGAGCACGTCTGGGCCGTTCTCGAAAAGCGATACGCATCCGACCCCACCGGGCAACTCGATGTCGACTGGACAGCCAGTGAATTCGAGCTCCGAGAAATTGCCTCGAATACGTATTTGCTGACCTACATTCTCGAGCAGGGCGGCCGATCCACCCGCAGGATGACGTTGTGGCAACGCCGCGCGGGTGATTGGAAAATCCTTTATCACCAAGGCACGCACGTATCCGATACCACACCCCACCGACTGGTTTTGGAAGCGCGAATAGTCAAGCAGCACAATAGTTTCCGATTGAACTAAGGTTGCCAGTCGAACGCGCGTTCGATACACTTGCTTCTATGACCACGGAGATTTGGCAACTGAGCGAGAGCGAACTCCTCGCCGACGCCGCCACGGTCTCCCACCAAATACAGCTGCTCGAAGCCCGTCGCATCGCCCTCGTCGTCGAAATCGACACCCGCGTCTCCCGCGAAAAACTCGGCTTCCCCGGACCTGCCGGCTGGCTGACCTCCACCACCCTGCTCTCACCGTCCAAGGCCACCAAGATCGTCGCCCTCGCCCGCGGACTGAAGAACTTCCCCGACATCGCCGACGCTGTGAACGCCGGCGTCATGACCATCGACCATGCCGCCCTGATCCTCACCTTCGCGGAAACCCCACCGAAGAACCTCCCGCAGAAAGGCCAAGACATCGCCCGCAAAGCGATGATCACCGCCGCCACCGGACCCGGAGCCCGCACCGGCCGCATCCGCGAAGCGATCACCAAACTCCACGACACCTACGGCGGCAAAACACCACCCGCCGAGGACACCGACCGCAACGAACTCTTCGCCTCCACAACCCTCAACGGGCGGCTGGTGTTGAAAGGGGATTTCGACGCGATCACCGGCGAGAAACTCCTCACCGCACTCTCCCCGCTGACCGAACCCCGCCCCGACCTCGACGGCACCGAGACACCCAAAACCGGAGACGATCGCAGCCCCGCGAGGCGCAGAGCCGACGCCTTCGGGTACATCCTCGACCAGTACCTCGCTTCGAGCAATCGCCCCACCGAAGGCGGCGAGAGGCCGCACCTGAACCTGCACATCACCCTGCGTGACCTCACCGACCTCCGCGACAGTGCCGACAGTGCTGACGTCGATGACATCGCCGACGACGAAACCACCCGCGCAGCAGCCGAATCCGACACAGACCGAGTCGATCCGGTCGACATCAACACCGGACACCCCATCCACCCCGATGCGGAAGACGGGACGAATCCACCTTGTGCCGCAGATCGTGGCGCGTACAGGGACCTGTTCGGTGACGGCACTTCGGTCGGGTGGCTGCCCTGGATGGGACCGCTCTCGCGCAACACTTCCCGGCAACTCGCCTGCGATTGCGTCCTCACTGCGATCGTCATGGACGAGACGGGTTCCCCGATCAACCTTGCCCGCACCGCACGCACCGTCACCGCCAAACAACGCAAAGCCCTCATCGCGAGAGACCACACCTGCGCTTTCCCCGGCTGCGGCAAACCCGCCGCCTGGACAGAGGCGCATCACATCTGGCACTGGGCCGACGGTGGCCCCACCGACATGAACAACCTCGTCCTCCTGTGCGGATTCCACCACCGACTCCTGCACCACAGTGATTGGGAAGTATTCATCGGCGTCGACAACCACCCGTGGTTCGTGCCACCGGCCACCGTCGACCCGTACCGACAACCCCGACCATCCCACGCCCGAGCAGGCCCCCACATCGCCTGAACCCGCCCAAAGACCACTCCAGCCCCGCACCGAGAACACGGTGCGGGGCTGGAAGAAATTGTCGGACAGACTGATTCGAGTGATGTGGACTCTCAGTCGTTGGCGTGCAGTGCCGCGTTCAGTTCGACGCCGGTGCCCTTCCACGGCACCACCTCGACAGCGCCCGACAGCGAGTTGCGACGGAACAGTAGGTTGGACTTGCCGGACAGTGTCGCCGCCTTCACCACTGTTCCATCCGGGCCACTCACCTTGGTTCCTGCGGTGATGTAGAGCCCGGCCTCGACGACGCAGTCGTCACCGAGTGAGATGCCGAGCCCGGAGTTCGCGCCCAGCAGGCAGCTCTTTCCGACGGAAATGACATTCTTGCCGCCGCCGGAGAGCGTGCCCATGATCGATGCGCCGCCGCCCACGTCGGAACCGTCGCCCACGACGACGCCCGCGGAGATGCGACCCTCGACCATCGAGTTGCCGAGCGTGCCGGCGTTGAAGTTGACGAAGCCCTCGTGCATGACCGTCGTTCCGCTGGCCAGGTGCGCGCCGAGACGAACGCGGTCGGCGTCGGCGATCCGAACACCGGTGGGAACGACGTAGTCGACCAGGCGCGGGAACTTGTCGACTCCGTACACGGTCACCGGACCGCGGGCACGAAGTTTCGCGCGCACCGTCTCGAAACCGTCCACCGCTGCGGGCCCGAAGTTGGTCCACACCACATTGGACAGCAGACCGAACACGCCGTCGAGGTTCTGCCCGTGCGGCTGAATCAACCGGTGCGAAAGCAGGTGCAGTCGCAGATACGCGTCATGGGCGTCGATCGGAGCGTCGTCGAGAGAGGCGATGCTGGTGCGCACTGCGACTACCTCGACGCCGCGCGCCTCGTCCGGTCCGACGAGAGCGGCCAGCTCCTCGGGGACGTCCGAACCCTCGAGCCGGACGGTGCCGGTCTCGAAGCCCGACCCGAGCTCCGGGTTCGGAAACCAGGTGTCGAGAACGACGCCCGACGTCGTGATGTTGGCAATACCTACTGCTGATGCTCCCTGTGCGCTCACGGCTCGAAGAATACGCGGTGGACCCGGAGGGCGGGTTGGCCCGTCATTGCGGGAACGTCGACTGTTCCTGGACGTCGTTCCCGACGCGGCGTCGGTTCGTTATCGGTTCGACCGTCGAGCGTGATCGCATCGGAATGCCGGCGGACGCATCGACGGCGGGGAAGCTGACAGAGTTTCCCGGTGACCACACGTCCCGACTCCCGCATCCGTGGAGTGACCTCGGTGATGGCGGACGGTGTGTCCTTCACAGGGTTGGTGACGACCCTGGCGACGACGATCGTGCTCGGGGTCGCCCTGGGTTTGCATGTCGCAGGCGCGTGGTAGACATCGTCATCGGCTGACAGGGGGTCGCCGAGGTTGGGGGAGTGTCATGGGTTCGAGCAAGTCCGCGCGTATGCGTTCGGTCGTCACGGCGATCGCTGCTGCGACGGTGGTAGCCGGGAGCGTCGTCGTCGGGTCCGGCACCGCAGTCGCTGATCCCTCCTGCGCCGCCGCAGGCGGTCCGTCGGCAGTGGTCGCACGGATCCCGGGTGCAGCTCTGGAAGGCCTGGCGGTCGACGCGTCGGGCCGGGCCTACGTCACCGACATCGTCTCCGGCCGGGTGTTTCGCATCGACGCGCCGGGGCGGGCCGCCTACCCCATCGCGACGGTTCCCAGCGGCGGCGGTGGTGCCCTGGCCTGGATGCCCGACGGCACCCTGCTGGTCGGCTACGGGGCCGACCCTCGCGTCTTCGTCGGAGACATCGTCAAGGCCGCCGGGATCGTGCGGCTCGACGTGAACACCCTGACCGTGACCCCGTTCGCCACCGGTCTGAGCGCAGCCAACGGACTCGCCGTCGCCGCTGACGGAACGGTGTACGCCACCAACGACTTCGGCTCGCTCATCGGCCGGATCGGCCCCGATGGTTCGGTCGACCCGGCGTGGGCGAGCTTCCCCAGTGCCAACGGCGCAGTGCTCGACGCCGCCGATCGGTACCTCTACGTCTCGCGCACCTTCGTGAACCCGGGCGTCAGCCGTATTCCGCTCGCCGACCCCTCGGCACCGGAAAGCGTGCTCGACCTGACGGGACTCGACTCGTTCGCTGCTCCGGACGGACTCACCCTCGACGACGCCGGACGTCCGGTGGTACCGCTGAATGCAGGCGGCTCCGTCGTCCGCATCGATGCGCCGGGGGCGACGTGCGTCATCGGCACCGGAACTCGGTTGACCAGCGTCGTCGCCTACGGTCGCTCCGACCAGGGGTTCTCGAACGGAAGATTGTTCGGGGCAGGCTTCGACGGCGTGGTCCGCGAGATTCCGGGATCCACGGCCTAGAGTTTTCACCCGTGACGCTCGAACTGAATGCAGACCCGATCGACCTCACCGCGGCGCTGGTGGACATCCCCAGTGTCAGCGAGGACGAATCGCGCATTGCGGACGAGGTGGAACGGGCGCTCCGCGACCAGACCACCGGCTTCGAGATCATCCGCAGTGGCAACGCCGTGCTGGCCCGGACCAACCTCGGGCTCGGGTCGCGCGTGATGCTCGCCGGGCACCTCGACACGGTTCCGATCGCAGACAACGTGCCGTCGAGGCGGGAGCACGACAGCGCCGAAGGTGACATCCTGCACGGCTGCGGAACCGTCGACATGAAGTCGGGCGACGCAGTGTTCCTGCATCTCGCCGCGACGATCGACAATCCTGCGCACGATCTCACTCTGGTGTTCTACGACTGCGAGGAGATCGCGGCTGCCCGCAACGGGCTGGGCCGCATCGAACGCGAACTTCCCGAATGGCTGGTCGCCGACGTCGCGATCCTCGGCGAACCGTCCGGCGGGTTCATCGAGGCCGGTTGCCAAGGGACACTGCGGGTTCGGTTGACGGCGTCGGGAACACGGGCTCACAGTGCCCGGTCCTGGTTGGGTGACAATGCAATTCACAAATTCGGAGCGGTCCTGAACCGGCTCGCAGCGTACCGCGCACGCACCGTCGACATCGACGGCTGCGTGTATCGGGAAGGGCTGCAAGCGGTCCGGATCTCCGGTGGGGTCGCGGGCAACGTCGTTCCCGACGCGGCCGAGCTCGATGTCAACTTTCGCTTCGCACCCGATCGCAGCGTCGACGACGCCGTCGAACACGTTCGTGAGGTGGTCGAGGGACTGGATCTCGGCTTCGAGGTCACCGACTCGTCGCCGGGTGCCCTTCCCGGACTGAACCAGCCTGCGGCGGCTGCGCTCATCGAAGCCGCGGGCGGACAATTCCGTGCCAAGTACGGCTGGACGGACGTCTCCCGGTTCTCGGCGCTCGGTATTCCGGCGGTCAACTACGGACCCGGCGACCCCAATCTCGCCCACAAGCGCGACGAACGCGTCCCCGTCGAGCAGATCACCCACGTCACGCAGGTTCTCCGGAGCTACCTCACTGCCGGATAGCCTGAACGCCATGAACAGCGACCAGGACCCAGGTAGTTCCGAGGAACACGGCAGTTCCGAAGAACACAGCAGTTTCGAGTGGCACAGCAGCGAGAAGCCGGCCAAGCACAAGGGATCCGTCGTACTTCGGCGTGGCCGGAACACCGAGACCTCCACCTCGGATCAGCGCCTGCTCGACGAGCGAGGACCGGGGAACTGGATTCACTCCGACACCTGGCGAGTCTTGCGCATCCAGAGCGAATTCGTCGAGGGATTCGGTGCACTCGCCGAGGTCCCCAAGGCCGTGACGGTGTTCGGTTCGGCGCGCACCCCCGTCGACCATCCCGAGTACGCCCGAGCCCGGCAGCTCGGAGCTGCTCTCGCGAAAGAGGGCTTCGCCGTCATCACCGGTGGTGGGCCGGGCGCGATGGAGGGGGCAAACCGAGGTGCGAGCGAGGCCGACGGCTACTCGATCGGGCTCGGGATCGAGCTGCCGTTCGAGCAGGGCCTCAACGAATGGGTCGATCTGGGCGTCAACTTTCGCTACTTCTTCGTTCGCAAGACCATGTTCGTGAAGTACTCGCAGGCGTTCGTGTGCCTTCCCGGCGGCTTCGGTACTCTCGACGAACTCTTCGAGGCGCTGACCCTGGTGCAGACGGCCAAGGTCACCAGGTTCCCGATCGTGTTGCTGGGCAAGGACTTCTGGTCGGGACTGCTCGATTGGATCAAGACGACTCTCGTGAAAGAAGGCAAGGTGTCCGAGAAGGACCTCGAACTGATCCACTGCACCGACAGCGTCGACGAGGCTGTCCGGATCGTCCGCGAGGCCCAGCAGTGAGCGATCGTGGCACGACCGAACGCGCGATCAGTGTCTGCGTCTACTGTGCGTCCGGTCCCGTCGACTCCTCCTTCATCGACCTCGCCGCCGAGGTCGGCACCGAGATCGGCCGACGAGGCTGGCAGCTCGTCTCGGGCGGCGGCAACGTGTCGATGATGGGCGCCGTTGCTGCGGCGACGCGAGCTGCGGGCGGCAACACGGTCGGTGTGATCCCCAAAGCACTCGTGCATCGCGAGGTCGCCGATGTCGATGCCGACGAGTTGATCGTCACCGACACCATGCGCGAGCGGAAGAAGATCATGGAGGACCGCGCCGACGCGTTCATCACCTTGCCGGGTGGCATCGGGACGTTGGAGGAGCTGTTCGAGACGTGGACCGCGGGCTATCTCGGGATGCACAGCAAGCCGATGGTGATGCTCGACCCATTCGGACATTTCGACGGCATGATGCAGTGGATCGACGGGCTGCTGGCCACGGGCTTCGTCCAGCAGCGCGCCGTGGATGCCCTGATCAGAACCGCGTCGGTCGAGGCTGCCCTGGACGCCTGTGCAACGTTGTGACAGGTCACCAACCGTGGCCGACGAGTGCGCTCCTCAAAGTTGTTACTCTCAAGTAGGGTAAGAAATCTCACATCGTCTTCAAAGGGGAGTACATGGCTGTCGATGCCCGTCAGAAAATCGGAGTGACCGACCTCGCGGTCGCGTTGCCGAAAATGGTGACGGAGGTGCCCAGTCTCCTCAAGGGCCTGGCGGGATTCACCCGCAAACCCGACCACAAGGCGTCGATCGGTCAGGTCTTCCAGGATGCCGCCGCGAAGAACAGCGACCGTCCGTTCGTGCGGTTCGAGGGTGAGTCGATCACCTACCGGGACGCGAACGAGCTCGTCAACCAGTACGCCGCGGTGTTCGCAGACCACGGAGTCAAGCGCGGCGACGTCGTCGGCATCCTCAGCAAGAACCGCCCGGAGGCGCTGTTCGCAGCACTTGCCGCCGTCAAACTCGGCGCCACCGCGGGAATGCTGAACTACAACCAGCGCGGCGATGTACTCGAACACAGCCTGGGCATTCTCGAGGCGAAGGTCCTCGTACTGGACGAGAACGCGCAGGAGGCGCTCGATTCGCTCGACGGGGAGCCGAAGGTCGGTGCCGTACTGCCGCTGAAGAAACTCGCCGAACTCGCCGCGACGGCGTCGACAGCCAACCCGAAGGTGACCGCCGAGATCCAGGCCAAGGAGAAGGCGTTCTACATCTTCACCTCGGGCACCACCGGCATGCCGAAGGCGAGCCTGATGAGCCACTTCCGCTGGCTCAAGTCCATGTCCGGTCTCGGCAACATGGGTGTCCGGCTGCGCAGCAACGACGTCATCTACTGCTGCCTGCCGCTCTACCACAACAACGCGCTGACGGTGACGCTGTCCTCGGTGCTCGCGGGCGGCGCGACGATGGCCATCGGCAAGCAGTTCTCGGTGAGCAATTTCTGGGACGACATCCGGGTCAACAAGGCCACCGCGTTCACCTACATCGGCGAGCTGTGCCGCTACCTGCTGACACAGCCGAAGAAGAGCTCCGACCGCGACAACTCGGTGAAACTGATCGTCGGCAACGGACTGCGCCCGGAGATCTGGGAGGAGTTCACCGAACGATTCGGCATCTCCCGCGTCGCCGAGTTCTACGGTGCAAGCGAGTGCAACATCGCGTTCATCAACGCCCTCAACATGAAGAAGACCGCCGGGATCTGCCCGCTCCCGTACGCCGTCGTTCAGTACGACGAGGAGTCCGGCAAGGCCAAGCGCGGTCAGGACGGCAAGCTCCGCAAGGTCGGAAACGGCGAGGTCGGACTGTTGCTGTCCAAGGTGACCGACCGGGCGCCGTTCGACGGCTACTCCGACGACAAGGCCACCGAGAAGAAGTTGGTGCGCGACGGCTTCAAGGACGGCGACGCGTGGTTCGACACCGGCGATCTGGTTCGTAAGCAGGGCTGGATGCACGTCGCATTCGTCGACCGTCTCGGCGACACCTTCCGTTGGAAGGGTGAGAACGTGGCCACCACCCAGGTCGAAGGTGCGCTCGGTGGGCATCCGTCGATCGACGGTGCCGTCGTGTACGGCGTCGACATCGAGGGAACCGACGGCAAGGCAGGCATGGCTGCGGTGACGCTGCGCGAGGGCGAGACCTTCGACGGCAAGTCCACGGCCGCGCACCTCTACGACAAGCTCCCCACGTACGCGGTGCCCCTCTTCGTCAGGGTCGTCGACAGCCTCGAGCAGACGTCGACGTTCAAGAGTCAGAAGGTGGCCCTGCGCAAGCTCGGCTACGAGGAAGACGGCGACAGCGACCTGTACGTGCTGCGCGGCAAGTCCGGTGGCTACGAGAAGGCGTACGACGGCTACGTCGCCGAGGTCGCCGCAGGCAAGGCTCCCAAGGGCTGAGCACTCGAAAGATGCGCTCGTGCCACTATTGATTTCATGAGCACCCTCTGCGGCAAACCGGTCGCCGACGATCGCGCATTGGTCATGGCCATCGTCAATCGCACCCCCGATTCGTTCTACGACGGGGGTGCGAATTTCAGCGACGACGCTGCGATGGCGTCGGTGCACCGGGCTGTCGCAGAGGGTGCCGACATGATCGACATCGGTGGTGTGAAGGCAGGTCCCGGCGACATCGTCGACGCCGAGGAGGAGATCCGCCGTGTCGTTCCGTTCGTCGAGGCCATCCGGGACGCGTATCCGGAGCTGCTGATCAGTGTGGACACCTGGCGCAGCGAGGTAGCTCGACTGGCCTGCGGTGTCGGAGCGGATCTGATCAACGACACGTGGGCCGGGGCCGACCCCGAGCTGGTGCGCGTCGCTGCCGCCGAAGGAGTCGGCATCGTCTGCTCGCACACCGGCGGTGCGGTGCCCCGTACTCGCCCGCATCGGGTTCGGTACGCCGATGTGGTGGCCGACGTGATCACCGAAGTCACCGCCGCCGCGGAGAACGCCGTCGCGGAGGGGGTGAAAAAAGATTCGATTCTGATCGATCCGACGCACGATTTCGGGAAAAACACCTATCACGGGCTCGAGTTGTTGCGTCGCGTGGACGATCTTGTAAACACCGGGTGGCCTGTGCTCATGGCGCTGAGCAACAAGGACTTCGTAGGCGAGACTCTAGGGGTAGAGCTCGCCGACCGGTTGGAGGGAACATTGGCAGCGACAGCATTGGCCGCAGCAGGCGGAGCCCGAATGTTCCGGGTGCACGAAGTTGCGTCGACCAGAAGAGTCGTCGACATGGTGGCAGCGATCCAGGGACTGAGAACCCCGGCGCGGACGGTCAGGGGTCTGGCATGACACTTGCAGATCGAACGGACGTCACCAGGGCGTGGTCCGAGACCAACAGCTGGGACACCCCGGAGTGGACCATTGCCGAGCTCGAGGCCGCCAAAGCGGGCCGAACGGTGTCGGTGGTACTCCCGGCACTGAACGAGGAACAGACGGTCGCCGCTGTCATCGACACCATCCACCCGTTGCTCGGTGGCCTCGTCGACGAGCTGATCGTGTTGGACTCCGGTTCCACCGACGAGACGGCCGTGCGCGCGACAGCGGCCGGCGCACGCGTCATCAGCCGAGAAGAAGCGGTACCCGGCGTGGACCCGGTACCGGGCAAGGGCGAGGTGCTGTGGCGATCGGTCGCCGCGTCGACCGGTGATCTCATCGCGTTCGTCGACTCCGACCTGATCAACCCCGATCCGGCGTTCGTGCCCAAGTTGCTCGGCCCCCTGCTGATGGGCGACGGCATCCACCTCGTCAAGGGCTACTACCGCCGTCCGTTACGGACCAGTGGAACCGAGGACGCCAACGGCGGTGGACGCGTCACCGAGCTCGTGGCAAGGCCGCTGCTCGCTGCCCTTCGGCCCGAGCTGACCGGGGTCATTCAGCCCCTCGGCGGTGAGTATGCCGGTACGCGTGAGCTTCTGTCCGCGGTGCCGTTCGCACCCGGCTACGGAGTGGAGATCGGGCTGCTGCTCGATACCTACGACAGGCTCGGACTGCGGGCGATCGGCCAGGTCAATCTGGGTGTGCGCAAGCACCGCAACCGCCCGCTGGTCGAACTCGGGGCCATGAGCAGACAGATTGTCGGGACGATGCTCAATCGGTGCGGGATGGTCGATTCCGGTGCCGGTCTGATGCAGTTCCGGGTCGACGGCGACTCGTTCGAGCCGTTCTCCACCGAGGTGTCGTTGCTGGACCGACCGGCGATGAACTCGCTGAAGTAGCGTGTCGGGCGGTCGTGACAAGATCGTGGCATGTTGACGCTGCTGATCTACGTCGTCGTCATTGCCGTCGTCGCCGCTGCATTGTTCTTCGTGGCGTCAGCGGTGTTCGGTCGCGGTGAGGAACTGGGCCCGCTGCCCGAGGGAACCACCGCGACCGTTCTGCCGGCCGAAGGCGTCACCGGTGCCGACGTGCACGCGCTGAAATTTCAGCAGAGCCTGCGCGGCTACAAGCCCAGCGAGGTCGACTGGGCGTTGGAGCGACTGGGCGGCGAGATCGACATGCTCCGTTCGCGACTGTCGGCTGCGCAGCAGGCACAGGAGACGGTCGCCCCGTCCCCGGATGAGCCGGACGAGCGATGAGCGTTGTCGCCGGACCGGACGGCCGACTGCGCTGTCCCTGGGGTGCCACCGACGACGACCTGTACCGGAACTACCACGATCTCGAATGGGGACAGCCGCTCCACGGCCGCAACGAGCTCTACGAGCGGCTCTGTCTCGAAGCGTTTCAATCGGGCCTGTCGTGGATCACGATCCTGCGCAAACGCGACAGCTTCCGCACGGCATTCGCCGGATTCGATCCGGAGCTGGTGGCCCGGTTCGGCGACGCCGATGTCGAACGGTTGATGAACGACGCGTCTATCGTGCGCAACAGGCTCAAGATCGACGCTGCGGTGAGCAACGCGCGTGCCATCGTCGATTTCGACGACACCGACCTCGACACCCTGCTCTGGTCGTTCGCTCCGAAACCCAGGCCGGCGCGCCTGACCGAGTTCTCCGATGTGCCCGCCTCGACTCCGGAGTCCACCGCTCTGGCCAAGGAGCTCAAGCGGCGGGGCCTACGGTTCGTCGGTCCGACAACTGCCTACGCCTTGATGCAGGCCACCGGAATGGTCGACGATCACCTGTCGGGGTGTTGGGTGCAGGTCGTCAATACCGACTCCGGTTCCCGGTATCGACGACGATAGGGAAGAATAGGGGACAACACCCGTCGCCCCGCGACGAAATTGTCTTTTTGGCCTAGGCGCCGAGCTGGTGGGCGCAGATCTGGAGGGAGCAGAGGATGGCGGCGATGAAGCCCCGGACCGGGGACGGTCCCCTCGAAGCAACCAAAGAGGGACGAGGAATCGTCATGCGCGTCCCGCTCGAGGGGGGCGGCCGATTGGTCGTCGAATTGACCCCCGACGAGGCCGCGGCGCTCGGTGACGAATTGAAGGGTGTCACCGGCTGACCGTTCTGTCGATCGATCATCGCTCAGCCCCGCTCGCCGTGACGGCAAGCGGGGCTTTGTGTTGTGTTCACGACTGTGCCGTCCGGCAGAGTCGTGACGGAGGAGGTGTCCGATGCTGACCGACGTCGTGGATGTGCTGCTGTGTCCGCAGTGCCGAGCACGCGAGGTCGACTCCGGGCTCGGTGTCGGCGACACGGATCGGGCGCTGTGGTGCGATCGAGGGCACTCGTTCGACGTCGCTCGGCAGGGGTACGTCAGTCTGCTGACCGGTGACGGCGGCAAGTTCACCGGCGACTCGGCCGAGATGATCGCCGCGCGCGATGCGTTCCTGGGGGAGGGGCACTTCGACCCGATCGCCCGAGCAGTGTCTGCGGGGGTCCCGGTGGACAGCGAGGTGGTGCTCGACGTCGGGGTGGGAACCGGTCACTATCTCGCGGCTGTTCTCGACGACCACCCCGAGGCTCGGGGGATGGGCGTCGACGTGTCGAAGTTCGCGGCCAGGCGCGCTGCCCGGTCCCATCCCCGGCTGGGGTCCGTGGTCGCCGACATCTGGAGCGGACTTCCGGTGCGGTCGGGTGCCCTGTCCGCGGTGACGTGCGTCTTCGCTCCGCGCAACGCCGGAGAACTGAATCGGGTACTCGTCGACGACGGCGTGTTGGTGGTCGTCACGCCCACGACGCGGCATCAGCGCGAGCTGCGGGGGCCGCTGGGACTCATCGGCGTCGACGAGGACAAGCCCCGCCGCCTGAGCGAATCGTTGTCCGGTCTGTTCGAACCGGTCACGGAATCTCCGCTGGAGTATCCGATGATGCTCTCGCACAACGACATCGAGGCTCTGATCGGCATGGGCCCGTCGGCGCGTCACGGTGACCCCGAGGCGCGGGCTGCGGCGCTGACGCAGCTACCGGACACCACCGAGGTCACCGCGTCGGTGACGGTGTCGACCTATCGCAAGACGAATCGCTGAGTCGTCCCGATCAGCGGCGGCGCGCCAGAGCGTCGTTGTAGACGGCGAGAGTCTGCTTCGCGATCGACGCCCAGGAGAACTCGGCGACGGCGCGCTCTCGACCCGCCTTGCCCATCGCTGCCGCGAGCGCGGGATCGAGGGCGACCTCGTTGACGGTCTCGGCCAGGTTCCGCTCGAAGGCATCGGGTTCGTAGGAGTTGTAGTGCACCAGGCGTCCGGTGCGGCCCTCGTCGACGACCTCGGGAATGCCGCCGACATCCGATGCCACCACAGCAGTTTCGCAGGCCATCGCCTCGAGGTTGACGATGCCCAGTGGCTCGTACACCGAGGGGCAGACGAAGACGGCTGCTGCAGTGAGGATCTCGCGAATCTTGTCGGTGGGCAGCATGTCCTTGACCCAGAACACACCGCCGCGCTGCTCGGCGAGCAGGGCCACGGCCCGCTCGGTTTCCGCGGCGATCTCCGGAGTGTCGGGGGCACCAGCGCACAGGACGAGCTGGATCGACGGGTCGAAGTGGTGGGCGGCAGCGATCAGGTGGCCCACACCCTTCTGCCTGGTGATGCGGCCGACGAACGCGACGATCGGCTTGCTTCGATCGACGCCGATCTCGTCCAGAGTTGCGGTGCCCCGGTCGGCGAACCACCGCTGCGTGTCGATTCCGTTGCGCACCACATGAACCCGGCTCGGATCGAGCCGCGGGTACGCGTCGAGCACGTCTTTGGCCATGCCCTCGCTGACGGCGATGACCGCGTCTGCGTATTCCACGGCATTGCGCTCGGACCACGACGAGATGCGGTAGCCGCCGCCGAGCTGCTCGGCCTTCCACGGCCGCCGTGGTTCGAGTGAGTGTGCGGTGAGGATGTGCGGAACGTCGTACAACTCGGCGGCGAGATGGCCCGCGAGGCCGGTGTACCAGGTGTGTGAGTGCACCACATCGGCGTCGGCGGCGGCGTTGGCCATCCGCAGCTCGGCCGACAGCGTCGTCAACGCGGCGTTCGCTCCGGCGAGTGCGGGATCGGGGTCGTGTACCTGCGCGGTGTCGCGCGGCGCGCCCATGCAGTGGATGTCCACGTCGCACAGCGATTTCAGCTGCGCGGTCAACTCCGTGACATGGACTCCTGCGCCACCGTAGATCTCCGGGGGATATTCCTTGGTCATCATTGCTACGCGCACGTGAACGAACCTACATTCCCCAGCAGTTGTGCGTGTACTGCTAGCAAGGTTCTCTCGGTGCGGATAGGTTGAGTGGGTGAGGACACAACCGCACGTACTAGGGATTGTGCTTGCCGGCGGTGAGGGTAAGCGCCTTTACCCGATGACCGCGGACCGAGCCAAGCCAGCCGTGCCCTTTGGGGGCGCCTACCGACTCATCGACTTCGTACTGAGCAATCTCGTCAACGCCGGCTACCTCCGGCTCTGCGTGCTCACCCAGTACAAGTCCCATTCACTGGACCGCCACATCTCGCAGACATGGCGACTGTCCGGTTTCGCCGGGGAGTACATCACTCCGGTCCCGGCACAGCAGCGTCTCGGGCCCCGGTGGTACACCGGCAGCGCCGACGCCATCTTCCAGTCGCTGAACCTGGTGTACGACGAGGACCCCGAGTACATCGTGGTCTTCGGAGCCGACCACGTGTACCGGATGGACCCGGAGCAGATGGTGCAGCAGCACATCGACTCCGGTGCCGGCGTCACCGTCGCGGGCATCCGGGTTCCGCGTAGCGAGGCATTCGCGTTCGGATGCATCGACTCGGACGAGAACGGCAAGATCACCCAGTTCCTCGAGAAGCCGGCGCAGCCGCCCGGGACCCCCGACGATCCCGACGTCACGTACGCCTCGATGGGCAACTACGTGTTCACCACCAAGGTGCTCGTCGACGCCATCAAGGCCGACTCCGAGAACGTCGACTCCGACCACGACATGGGTGGCGACATCATTCCGGCACTCGTCGAAGCGGGCGTCGCCTCGGTCTACGACTTCAACGACAACGTCGTTCCAGGTGCCACCGAACGCGACCGCGGATACTGGCGAGACGTCGGCACCATCGACGCGTTCTACGACGCCCACATGGACCTCGTGTCGGTGCATCCCATCTTCAACCTCTACAACCGTCGCTGGCCCATCCGCGGATCGGCCGAGAACCTGCCGCCCGCCAAGTTCGTCCAGGGCGGCCTGGCTCAGGAGTCGGTCGTCGGTGCCGGCTGCATCCTGTCCGCGGCCACCGTCCGCAACTCGGTGCTCAGCTCCAACGTGATGATCGACAGTGGTGCGACCGTCGAGGGCAGCGTCCTGATGCCCGGCGTCCGAATCGGCAAGGGTGCCGTCGTGCGGCACGCGATCCTGGACAAGAACGTCGTCGTCGGTGACGGCGAGATCATCGGTGTCGATCACGAACGCGACCGCGAACGCTTCAACGTCAGCGCCGGGGGAGTCGTCTCCGTCGGCAAGGGCGTCTGGATCTAGAGCCTGCGGCATGTGAGTGGTTCTTCGTAGTCTGCTACGAAGAACCACTCACATGCTTACGCTCGCGACGCGCAGATCAACCCGTCGCCCAGAGGCAGCAGCACCGTCGTCAGACGCTCGTCCTCGGCGATGGCCCGGGCGGCGGATCGAACGGCAACTGCGGTGGCGTCGCGCTGAGTCGGGTCGGCGACTCGCCCACCCAGTAACGCGTTGTGCAGCACCAGAACTCCACCGGGTCGCAGGAGTCGAACACTCTCGGCGACGAAGTGCGGATGGTCGGCCGGACTGGCATCGATGAAGACCAGATCGTAGGTGTCGTCGGCCAACCGGGGGAGCACATCGAGCGCCCAGCCGTTGATCAGCCGGGTGCGCGAGGGCGCAATTCCCCCCGCGCGGAACGCTTCTCGGGCTGCACGCTGGTGCTCCGGCTCGGTGTCGATGGTGGTGAGCACACCGTCCACGCGCATCCCGTCGAGCAACCACAGACCGCTGATTCCAGCGCCGGTACCGATTTCGACGACAGTCTTCGCACCGAGCATCTGGGTGAAGATGGACAGAATCGCTCCGACCGACGGCGGTACCGGTGCGGCACCCAGGTCGACGGCTCGCTCTCTGGCTGCGATCAGAACCTCGTCCTCCTGAGCGGAGTCTTCGGCGTAGGCGAGCATCTTCTCGGCGTTGGTCGGCACGCCCCGAGGCTATCGTGCCCAGGGCACATTCTCACGCACACATTCTCAGGTGCGCCTCAGCTGTTTCATACCGGACCCACACGCGGGTCCGTCAGGCTGTGCAGGAGTCGAAGGTCCATCTCGATTGCGAAGTGTGAGCTGGAACATCCGAGGGTAGTCGTCGGTTGAATCAGAAGGACGTACGCAGTCCTGAGCAGGAGGATCCAACTATTTACAAGATCAACGGCGATCGCGACAGCGCGCGTCTACCCGAGTCCGTACCCGCACCCGACGATCTCAGCGGCACCGCAGTGTTCGATGCGACCGGCGAGAACTCCACCATGCCGTCCTGGGACGAACTGGTTCGCGAACACGGCGACCGCGTCTACCGACTGGCCTACCGCCTGTCCGGCAACGCCCAGGACGCCGAGGACCTGACGCAGGACACCTTCATTCGCGTGTTCCGCTCCCTGTCGAATTACCAGCCGGGCACCTTCGAGGGGTGGCTGCACCGCATCACCACCAACCTGTTCCTGGACATGGTTCGTCGTCGCAGCCGCATCCGTATGGAGGCGCTCCCCGAGGACTACGACCGCGTTCCCTCGGACCGACCCAACCCCGAGCAGATCTACCACGATGCTCGCCTCGACCCCGATCTGCAGTCCGCGCTCGACTCGCTGGCACCGGAGTTCCGTGCCGCAATCGTGCTGTGCGACATCGAAGGACTGTCGTACGAGGAGATCGGTGCGACACTGGGCGTCAAGCTCGGAACTGTTCGCAGTCGCATTCACCGTGGACGCCAGGCGCTACGCGAGTACCTTCGAGTGCACGGGAAGGTCGACTCCGGTCACGCAAGTGTCCACTAGCTACGAGGAGGGTTGGATGACGCAGGCGCGCAAGCCGAAGCGATTCAGCTCCACCGAACATCTGGCCAGTGAGGCCATCGCGGCGTACGTCGATGGCGAATTGCGAATGCCCGCCTATCTCCGCGCAGCAGACCACCTGTCCGAGTGCCCCGAGTGCGCCGCCGAGGTCGAGGCCCAGCAGCAGGCGCGCAAGGCACTGCGTGGAGCAGGGGAGATGTCGATGCCACACTCCTTGCTCGGCCTGCTCAGCCAGATACCGTCCTGCGCGGGCGAGGATCGGCCGACCCACACCAAGAGAACGTTCATGTCCGCCGTCGCCGACGTCCGCCGTCGCCGACGCTGATCGCATCGACATCTGCCCCACGACTTCTCACCTGCATCGAGCCGCGCCGACCGCTCGAGTGATACTGAACTCTCACACCGACGTATGCGAGGGGTAACCGGACGCGTGACATCGAATTCGACCAGCACCGAGGCCGCAGGCACCGACCCATCGGAGATCGAGCCCGACGGCATCGGCTCGGCGGGACCGGAAGGTCCGCGGTTGCCACCTCGTCCGGTGTATCGACCTTCCGTCGATCCGGTGTCGGCTTCGGTGTTCGGACGTCCCGACGACGTGGACGGTTCGTTCTCTCCTCGTAGGCCCGGTGAGGAACTTCCCTCACGTGTGTCGGTGCGTCCACCCGATCCCATCCTCGCCGAGGCGTTCGGACGCCCGGACGATGCCACAGAATCGCTGCAGCGCGACCCGAACGCCGAGGACGACAACGACGCCGCTCCGTCGGCTCCGGCAGATCCGTGGCGCGACCCCACCGCTCGGGTGTCCCTCGGCAGCGCGGCGCTCGACACCCCGCCCCCTCCTGTGCTGCCGCCGGGAACCAAACTCGGTGTGCGCGACGTGCTGTTCGGGCGGTCGGTATCGGCCCGAGCTCTGGTGGTGCTCGGTGTTCTGGCACTCGTCATCGGATTGGTCGGCGGGTTGTTCGGTCGCCTCACCGCCGAGGTGACCGGCGCGTTGACCAGCCAGAAAGTGACTCTGACCCAATCCAGCGGCGACGACATCCCGCGCGGACAGATCAGCAAGGTCGCCGACGCGGTCCTGCCCTCGGTGGTGTCGATCCAGGTGACGCTCGGCGACACCGGCGGTACCGGCTCGGGCGTCGTCATCGCAGGTGAGGGCTACATCGTGACGAACAATCACGTGATCTCACTGGCCGCATCCGACCCGGAGAACTCGACCCTCGAAGTGACCTTCTCCGACGGCACCAAGGTGCCAGCGGACATCGTCGGACGAGACACCAAGACCGACCTCGCCGTCCTCAAGACCGACGTCGGCAACCTCACCGTGGCCGAGCTCGGTCGTTCCGCCGACGTTCGCGTCGGGCAGGACGTGATCGCCGTCGGCTCACCGCTGGGATTGAACAAGACCGTCACCTCCGGCATCGTCAGCGCGCTCGACCGACCCGTTGCCCTGTCGGGTGAAGGCACCGACACCAATGCCGTCATCGATGCCGTGCAGACCGACGCCGCCATCAACCCCGGCAACTCCGGTGGCCCGCTCATCGACTTCGAAGGCCGCGTGATCGGCATCAACTCCGCCATCCGCAGCGAGAGCGGCGGATCGGTCGGCCTCGGCTTCGCGATTCCGGTCGACGAGGTGTTCGAGGTGACACAGGCGCTGATCCGGGACGGCGTGATGCGGCACCCCGACATCGGAATCAATGCCCGCTCGGTCATCAACGACACCTCGGCCGGCGCGGAAGTGGCGAATGTCCGCTCGGGCGGTCCTGCCCAGCAGGCCGGAATCGTCGAAGGAGATGTCATCACCAAGGTCGGTGACCGAGCAGTGGGCGACGCCGACGAACTGGTCGTCGCCGTGCAGGCCACGACGATCGGGGAGCCCGTTCCCGTGCAACTCGTTCGGTCCGGGCGGCTGGTGGACCTGTCCGTCACGCCGGTTTCGGACTGACGACGTAGGCTGGCAGACGTGTTCGGCAACATCGGTTGGGGAGAGCTCGTCATTCTCCTCGTAGCAGCTCTCGTCATCCTCGGCCCCGATCGCCTCCCCGGCGCGATCAGCTGGGTGTCCAAGTCGATCCGCCAGGTCAAGGACTACGCCAACGGCGCGAGCCAGCAGCTCAAGGACGAACTCGGCACCGACTTCGAGGACCTCCGCAAGCCGCTGGCGGATCTCAACCAACTTCGCGGCATGACCCCTCGGGCAGTGATCACCAAACATCTGCTCGACGGAGACGACTCGGTCTTCAAGAACCCACTCGAGGACACCTTCAAGGGCAAGCCCTTCGACGCCAAGCCGAAAAGCTCGGGCGGCCCGACGCCCCAGATCAACACATCACAGGGTGGGGTGTCGATGAGCAAGAACGAGCCGAAGCTGTCCGCAGGCGACACCCCACCCATCGACGCCGACGCCACCTGACGCTGCTTCGCGCATGCCGACCCCGCTGCTGCGTGAATGGACCATTGCACACGTCTGAGCGCGGCAGTGGTCCATTGACGCAACCGGGGAGCGGGGCTAGAGGACCTTGTTCAGGAAGTCCTGGGTGCGAGGGTTCTGCGGGTTACCGAACAATTCGTCGGGGGTTCCCTCCTCGACGATGACGCCCTCGGCCATGAAGATCACGCGATCCGCGACCTCGCGTGCGAAGCCCATTTCGTGGGTCACGACGACCATCGTCATGCCGCCCTGCGCGAGGTCTCGCAACACCTGCAGGACTTCGCCCACCATTTCTGGGTCGAGAGCACTGGTGGCCTCGTCGAACAGCATGATCGACGGGCTCATGGCCAACGCTCGGGCGATGGCGACGCGCTGCTTCTGCCCGCCGGAGAGGTTGGCGGGTTTGTAGTCCGCGCGCTCGGACAGGCCTACTTGTTCGAGCAACTTCGCAGCCGACTCCTTCGCCTGCGACTTCGACATCTTCTTCGTCTCGACGGGCGCGAGCATGACGTTCTCGAGTGCGGTCATGTGTGGGAAGAGGTTGAAGTGCTGGAACACCATGCCGATGTTCTGGCGCACCTTGTCCAGGTCGACGTTCTTCGCGGTCAGGTCGGTGCCGTCGACGACGACCGATCCGGCAGTGATGTCTTCGAGCTTGTTGAGGCAACGCAGGAACGTGCTCTTGCCCGAGCCGGATGGCCCGATCACGCACACCACTTCACCGTTGGCGATCTCGGCGTCGATGCCCTTGAGGACCGTGTTGTCGCCGAACGCCTTCTGCAGGCCCTTGATGGAGATCTTGGTTCCGGAACCGCTGTCGACCGGCAGGTCCTTGGTCAGGTGGGTGCTCATTTGTTGATCCTCTTCTCGAGCCGGTTCGACAGCTTGGTGAGAGCCATGATGATGATGAAGTACAGAACGCCGACGATGAGCCACATGTTGAACGACTCGAAGTTGCGGGCGATGATCAGACGACCGGTCTGTGTCAGTTCGGCGAGACCGATGACCGAGAGCAGTGACGTGTCCTTGAGCGTGATGACGAACTGATTGATGTACGACGGGATCATCGTGCGAATTGCCTGTGGCATCACCACTTTTCGCATCGACTTGAGGTAACTGATGCCGAGACTGCGCGATGCTTCCATCTGGCCCTTGTCGACGGCGAGAATGCCACCGCGGACGATCTCGGCCATGTACGCACCGGCGTTGAGCGAGAGCGTGATGATGCCCGCGGTGAACGCCGACATCTGGAAGTTCAGCGCCGCGGGGACACCGAAGTAGATGAAGAATGCCTGCACCAGAAGCGGTGTGCCACGGAAGATGTCGACGTAGGTGGTGCCGATGCCGCGGAGCACGATGTTGGTCGAGACGCGGAACAGGCCGAAGATCGCGCCGAGTACCAGCGCGATGGCGATGGAGATGACGGTCAGCACGATGGTCAGCCACAGGCCCTTGAGCAGCAACTGCCAGCTGCTGGCGATCAGACCGGGGATGGACGTGTCGGCGGTGGAGGCATCGGCGTTGAGGTAGGTGTCGAGAATCTGGTCGTACTGGCCGTTGGCGCGCAGGTTCTCGAGGCCGGTGTTGAACTGTTCGAGCAGCTGGGCGTTGGTGCCCTTGGCGACGGCGAATCCGTAACTGGCACCGGCTTCTTTCTCGGTGACGGTCTTGAATCCGTTGCCCTGGGTGATGCCGTAGGCGAGCACCGGGTAGTCCTCGAAGGCGGCCGCGGAGTTACCGGTGCGCACTTCCTCGAACATCGTTGCCGAGTCGTCGAAGCTCCGGATGGTGAAGCCGTACTGATCTGCGATCGACGCGGCGAAGGTCGCGCCCTCGGTGCCGTTCTTGACTGCGACGGACTTGCCGCGCAGATCCTCGTAGCCCTTGATCTCGTCGTTGGAATCCAGAATCGCCATCTGGACACCGGAATCGAAGTACGGCTCGGAGAAGTCGAAGGTGGCCTTGCGTTCGTCGGTGATCGACATGCCGGCGATCATTCCGTTGAACTGGCCGCTGGTGACGCCCTGGAGTGCGGTATCGAAACCGACCTGCTCGACGGTGTAGTCGAAGCCCTGATCCACCGAGATCGCGGCGAGTAGGTCCATGTCGATTCCGACGAGTTTGCCGCTCTCGTCCTGGAATTCGAACGGTGCGAACGTGGTGTCGGTCGCGATCGAATAGTTCTGTGCAGGCGGGGCGGGTTGTGCGGATGCCATAGCGGGACCGAGCAGCGATCCCAGCAGGGTGATCAGCAGTGCGATCAGAACCGGAACGACGACCGGCCTGACCCGATGCGGCTTCTTCATGAAGGCCACTCTCTATCGACAATAGGATTGAAGGCAAATCCTAAGGCCCCAACCCTGTTTCCCGCGTCGTTTGTCGGGTATAAGCGCGACTTACAGTTTGCGCGCCGAATCGATGCCGAGTGACATTCCCACCAGACCGCGCTCGCGTACGGCGAGTTTCGCTGCGACGGCCTCGAGTGCCTGTGCCGCAGGCGATTCCGGGTTACTCAGCACGATCGGCGTGCCTGCGTCACCGCCCTCTCGGACGGCGGTGTCGAGCGGAATCTGGCCGAGAAGTGGAACGCTGGCACCCACTGCCTTGGTGAGTCTGTCCGATACGTCCTGTCCGCCACCGGATCCGAAGATGTCCATCCGGGTGCCGTCGGGGAGCTCGAGCCACGACATGTTCTCCACGACGCCTGCCACGCGCTGCCGAGTCTGTAGTGCAATTGCACCCGCGCGCTCGGCGACCTCGGCCGCGGCCTGCTGCGGGGTGGTAACCACGAGGATTTCCGCGCTCGGGATGAGCTGAGCGACAGAGATTGCCACGTCTCCGGTACCGGGAGGAAGGTCGAGCAGCAGTACGTCCAGGTCGCCCCAGAAGACGTCGGCGAGGAACTGCTGCAGCGCACGGTGCAGCATCGGTCCGCGCCAGACGACCGGGGTGTTGCCCTGGGTGAATTGCGCGATCGAGATGAACTTTACGCCGTGCGCCTGCGGCGGCATGATCATCTTCTCGACCTGGGTCGGTCGTGCGTCGTTCCCGAGCATCCGGGGCACGGAGTGGCCGTAGATGTCGGCGTCGAGCACACCCACCGACAGCCCACGAGCGGTCAGCGATGCAGCGAGGTTGACCGTCACACTCGATTTGCCGACGCCACCCTTGCCCGACGCCACCGCGTACACGCGCGTCAGGGATCCGGGTTGCGCGAAGGGAATGATCGGCTCTGCGGAATCGCCGCGCAGTGACTTGCGGAGTTCGGTGCGCTGCTCGTCGTTCATCACGTCGAGTTCGACCGAGACGGTGCCGACGCCTGCGACGTCGGCGACTGCGTTCTTGACGCGGTCGCTGATCTCGGTCTTCATCGGGCACCCGGAGGTGGTGAGGTAGATGCCGACGCCGACGGCTCCGTCGTCGGAGATGTCGATGCTCTTGACCATCCCCAGATCGGTGATGGGTTTGCGGATCTCGGGGTCGATCACCTTCGAGAGCGCGGTCCGAACGTCGGATTCGGTCAGTACAGCCATTGCCTCATGCTAGGCGGTGGGCTGTGCGCCGATGGACAGCAGGGCAGGCGCGGACGGCCGATCAGTGGATGCGCGGGAGCTGGTCCGAGGTCGGGACGATGCCGGTGGCGTATCCGGCCGACCACGCGAGCACGTTCGCCACGTAGGCCATCGAGTTGTTGTAACGCAGGATCGCTTTGGTGGTCGATCCCAGGTCACGCATGTTGGTGCCGTCGTCGCACAGGTACATGCCGGTGGCCAGGGCCGCGTCGAACAGATTCTGTGGGTCGGAGACTCCGTCGCCGTTGCCGTCGGCGTGATAGAGGTTCCACGTCGAGGGTAGGAACTGCATGGGTCCGACGGCACGGTCGTATTCGGTGTCACCGTCGAGCGCGCCGCCGTCGGTGTCACGAATCACCTGATTGCCCGCGAGGGTGCCGTTCAGTCGTGGCCCGAGGATGGGCTCGTGCAGCTCGCCCGAGTCGTCGACCTTGCCGTTGTTGGCATGGGTGGATTCGACACGGCCGATGCCGGCGATGACGGTCCAGCTGATGCCGCAGCCGGGTTGCTGCTGGGCGAGGATGCGCTCGGCATTCTTGTACGCCGAGACGTTGACGACCGGAATCGCGATGGGACTGACCGCGAGGTTGGTGGGCAGCTCAGGTGTGGGCGGGATCTCGGGAACCGGCGCGGGTGCGGGGACCGCAGCGGGCACGGGAAGCTCGGCCTGGGCGACCGGCTGCGCCTGTCCGTCCTGGGCGATCGGCTGCGGAGTTTCGACGACGGAGTTCGATTCCTGCGCGGCGGGGGACGTCTTCGCGCTGACGAACGGGATGTATTCCGTGGCTCCGGCGCTGGTGGCGGCGGTGACGAGTCCTGCGGGGACGAGACCTGCCAGAGCAATCACCGAATTCCGTCTGACCTTGGAATTCGATGCTTTTCTGTGACGACCCACGCGTGCTGTACCTCCTGATTTCCCCGGATGACAACCGGGGCCCGACCTGATGACCGGGATCGAGGGTACCTGATTCGAGACTGTTCCGTTATCGGGCTGTTACAGAGCGGACCTAGTGCGTATCGGGGTCCGACGCGTCCGGCATGCCCATGTCGTCGTGCACCCGCGCGGCCGCCTTCTTTCGTGCCTTCTTGGGAGAGACCGTCGGTTGACCCGTCGCCTGCTCGAGGAGTGCCTTGATCTCGTCCAGTTCGCGGCGCAGGTAGTCGCGGGTGGCGACCTCGCCGACGGCGATGCGCAGCGCAGCGAGTTCACGAGCGAGGAACTCGGTGTCGGCCTTGGTCTGTTGGGCGCGAGAACGGTCCTCCTCGAGGGAGACGCGGTCGCGGTCGTCCTGCCGATTCTGGGCCAGAAGAATCAACGGAGCTGCGTACGCGGCCTGGGTCGAGAACGCGAGGTTGAGCAGGATGAAGGGGTAGGGGTCCCACTGGAGGTTGACCGCCACGACGTTGAGGAAGATCCAGACGATCACGATTCCGGTCTGGATGGCCAGGTAGCGGCCGGTGCCGAGGAATCGTGCGGCCTTCTCGCCCGACTTGCCGAGGTCGAAGTCGAGGTTCACATTGAACATCCGCGACCCGCGCGGCGTGTCCATTCTCTGGCGTGCTGTTTCTTTCACTGTCCCGCCACTTCCTGATCTCGCCAGTCCTCGGGCAGCAGGTGATCGAGGACGTCGTCCACGGTCACGGCCCCGACCAGGTGGTCCTCGTCGTCGACCACCGGGCCGCAGACGAGGTTGTACGTCGCGAAGTACCGCGTCACGGCGGTGAGACTGTCCTCGGGGGACAATCGCGGCAGAGCGCTGTCCACCACACCGCCGACCAGGCTCGCCGGGGGTTCTCGAAGCAATTGCTGCAGATGCACGCAGCCGAGATACGGGCCGGTCGGTGTCGCGGTCGGGGGCCGCACGACGAACACCAGGGAGGCCAGCGCAGGCGTCAGGTCGGGATTACGTACCCGGGCGAGCGCCTCGGCCACCGTCGTCGACGCGGTGAGAACCACCGGCTCGGGGGTCATCAGACCACCGGCGGTATCGGGGGAGTGTTCGAGCAGACGACGGACAGGCGCGGAGTCCTCTGGATCCATCAGGCGCAGAAGCGATTCCGCCTCTGTCTCGGGCAGCTCGCCCAGCAGGTCGGCGGCGTCGTCCGGGTCCATGGCCTCGAGCACGTCGGCACCACGGTCGACACCGAGGTAGTGCATCAACTCCACCTGATCGTCGTCGGGCAGTTCCTGGACGACGTCCGCGAGCCGCTCGTCGTCGAGAGCGCGCGCCACCTCCATCCGGCGCTTGACGGGCAGCTCGCGCATCGCGTTCGCCACGTCGGCCGCGCGAAGATCCTCGAACTGCATCAGCAGCTGCGCCACACCCTGATCGGGCATGGACAGCTCGTTCTGTGTCAGCCCCTGCACGTGCTGCCAATCGACGACGTGGATGGCACCACGCCGCGCGAGCCGTTGCCGTTGCTTGCGGACCGCCACCCGCGCGACCACCCAGTCGCGAGTTCGGGTGAGTTCGATGCCGAGGTCGACGACGATGGAATCGACGTCGTGCAGCTCGTCGAGCTCGGGGTCGTCGACGCGCACCTTGGAGTCGAGGATCTGCGCGAAGACCAGGATCTCGTTGGCGCGCTGGGTGAATCGACGAAGACTGACGTTTCCGGTCGTGAGTTGAACGGAATTGGGCTCGATGCTCGTCACTCGTAGCATCGGCACGAAAATTCTTCGGCGAGTTGCCAATTCGACCACAAGGCCGAGGACTCTCGGCTGCGCTCTGCCGACACGCATCGAGACGACCACGTCACGAACCCGGCCGATCGATTCGCCGTCGGGGCCCAGGACACCCAGGCCGGCGAGCCTGGCCGCGAATACCTTGCTCAGTGCTGCCATGATGGCAAGGTTAGAGGCTCGGCAGTACAGAGGGTGAATCAGACAGGGGTTGTGCTTTCGTGAGAGCTTCGGGCATGCGGCGGTCGGTACTGGCCGTTCCGGGCAGTTCGGACAAGATGATCGACAAGGCGAAGGGACTGCCCGCCGACGCGGTCTTTCTCGATCTCGAGGACGCCGTCGCGCCGCTGGCGAAAGTGGCGGCCCGAGCGCGCATCGTGGACGCACTCAACTCCGACGGTTGGGGCGATCAGATCAAGGTCGTGCGCGTCAACGACTGGACGACGCAGTGGACGTACGGCGACGTCATCGACGTCGTGTCGGGTGCCGGACGCAATCTCGACGCCATCCTGCTGCCGAAGGTGGAATGCGCCGCGCACGTGCAGGCGCTGGATCTGCTGCTCACTCAGCTCGAGAAGGAGCACGGTCTCGAGGTCGGTGCCATCGGGATCGAGCCGCAGATCGAGAGCGCACGCAGTCTGCGCAACATCGACGAGATCGCGACGGCGAGCCCGCGCGTGCAGACCCTGGTGTTCGGCCCTGCGGATCTGATGGCGAGCGTCAACATGCGCACTCTGGTCGTCGGCGAGCAACCGGTCGGATACGACACGGGCGACGCCTATCACCACATTCTGATGACCATTCTGCTCGCTGCCCGGACCCACGGTCTGCAGGCGATCGATGGCCCCTACCTGCAGATTCGAGATCTCGACGCCTTTCGTCGGGCGGCCGGGCGCACGGCCGGCCTCGGTTTCGACGGCAAGTGGGTGCTGCATCCGACGCAGATCGAGGCCGCCAACGAGATCTTCGCGCCGCGTCAGGCCGATTACGACAAGGCCGAGATGATTCTCGACGCCTACGAGTTCCACACGTCCGCGGCGGGTGGCGGTCGCGGTGCGGTGATGTTGGGCGACGAGATGATCGACGAGGCGAGCCGCAAGATGGCGCTCGTCGTCTCGGCGAAGGGCCGCGCCGCAGGAATGACGCGCACGACCGCTTTCGTGCCGCCCACAACCTGACCGACCACGTCCTGACCAACCGTCAACCTGCTGTGAACCGCTACAACGGGTGTGCCGGGTGTCCGTTTCGGGGCACAATGGAGTCATGACTAATCCCCTCTCGCAGTCGGGCCGCCCAGGGCAGGGACTGCCGACGCCGCCTTCCGGTTGGCCGATCGGTTCCTACCCCACCTACGCCGAGGCGCAGCGCGCCGTCGACTACCTGTCCGACGAGGAGTTCTCGGTACAGGACGTGACGATCGTCGGCGTCGACCTGATGCAGGTCGAGCGCGTCCTGGGCCGGCTCACGTGGCCCAAAGTGATTGGTGGAGGCATTGTTTCGGGTGCATGGCTGGGCGTCTTCCTCGGCTTGGTCCTCGGTATCTTCAGCGAGAACATCCTCGGAGCTCTGCTCATCGGCGTCGGCGGCGGCATCATCTTCGGCCTGATCTCGGCGTCCATTCCGTACGCGGCCACCAAGGGGCAGCGAGATTTCGCGTCGAGCATGCAGTTGGTCGCCGGTCGTTACGACGTCCTCTGCGAACCCCGTACCGCGGAGAAAGCGCGCGACCTGCTCGCGAAACTGTCGATCTGATCACACCTGGTGGACGACCAGGCAACCGACAGGTAACGGAATAGCCCCAATCTCCCCTCAATGCCAGTGAGTTCGGTTACGTTTCTTTCGTGCACGGCAGTCCCACACAGTGTGCTGCGCGAGTAACTGAACGTACGGAGGCGGAAAGTGCCGAGACATCGTGGTCGTAGGCGTGGAAAAGCAACGAGGATAGGGGTGTTGGCGGCAGCGGCTCTGGTGACGAGTCCGTTGCTCGCAGCGTGTGGTTCGTCCGACAGTTCGGTTCCGGTTCTGAGTTTCTACACTGCCGCAGACGGCGCAGAGCAGTACGCCGCTGCGGCACAGGTGTGTTCGGACGCCTCGAACGGTCGCTACCGCGTGGAGCAGCGAACGCTGCCCAAGAGCGCAAATGATCAGCGTCTCCAGCTCGCGCGGCGCCTCGCAGGCAACGACCGGACGCTCGATCTGATGACACTCGACGTGGTGTGGACGGCCGAATTCGCCGAAGCCGGATGGGCATTGCCCGTCCCCGACGACCTGTCCGAAAAGCTACGCGACGGCTCCACCCTCGAAGGTCCGCTCGCCACGGCCGAATGGCAGGACCAGCTCTACGCGGTTCCGCTGAACTCCAACACCCAGTTGCTCTGGTACCGGCCCGACGAGGTGCCGGATGGGGTGCCGCCGCAGACGTGGGATCAGCTGATCGACGTGGCCGAGGCCAATGCGGCCGCCGGTAGGCCCTCGGAGATCGGCGTCCAGGCCAAGCAGTACGAGGGCTTCATGGTCTGGTTCAACTCGCTGCTCGAGAGCGCAGGAGGATCGGTCGTCGGCGAAGACGGAACGACGGTGACACTGAACGACACTCCCGAGCACCGCGCCGCCACCGAGAAGGCCCTCGAGATCATCAAGCGGGTCGCCACCGCCGATGGCCGCGACCCGTCGGTCTCGCAGAGCGACGAGGGAACCTCCCGGCTCGGGATGGAAGCAGGACGGATGGCCTTCCAGGTCAACTACCCGTTCGTGCTGCCCGGTCTGAAGGAGAACGCCGTCGCCGGTGCCGTCTCGTTCCTCGACCTGTCGAACGTGCCTGCCGACCAGCAGGACGCGCGGATCGCCGAGGTCTTCCGCAGCGCCCCGTATCCGGAGGTCGATGCGGGCGAGCCCGCCAAGGTCACCATCGGTGGGTTCAACATCGGCGTCGCCAAGACCACCCAGCACGAGGACCTCGCGTGGGAGGCCGTCGAGTGCCTCACCAACGAGGAGAACCAGCGCAACAACGCCGTCAACGGTGGTGTGCCGCCGGTGCTTGCACGCCTGTACGACGATCCGGAGTTCCAGGCCGTCTATCCCGCATGGGAAGGGGTGCTCGGTTCCATCGAGTCGGCGGCCGTCCGGCCCGTTTCGCCTGCGTACCAGAGCATCTCGATTCTGTTGACCGATGCGCTCAACCCGCCGCAGAACATCGATCCGGTGGCCGACGTGGACAAGCTCGCTGATCTGGTCACCAAGGCCGTCAATTCCGAAGGGTTGATTCCATGAGCGCCACCACCGAGTCACAGCCCGCATCGCAGCCTGTCGACAAGCAGGCGGCTCTGAAGAACGTCTCCGACGGCAAGAAGGCCGAACGACGGTTGGGTCTGCTGCTCATCGCACCCGCAGCCCTGCTGATGATCGCGGTCACCGGGTACCCGATCATCTACGCGTTCTGGCTCAGCCTGCAGAAGTACAACCTCGCATTTCCCGAAGATCGTGAATTCGTCGGCATCTCCAACTACGTGACCGTGCTCTCCGACGGCTACTGGTGGACGGCGTTCGGCGTGACAGCGGGCATCACGATCATCTCGGTGATCATCGAGTTCATCCTCGGCCTGGCGGTGGCTCTGGTCATGCACCGCACCATCTTCGGCCGTGGACTGGTGCGCACCGTGGTGCTCATTCCGTACGGCATCGTGACCGTCGCCGCCGCGTACAGCTGGTACTACGCGTGGACCCCCGGCACGGGCTACCTCGCCAATCTGCTGCCCGACGGCAGTGCCCCGCTCACCGAGCAGTTCCCGTCCCTGGCGATCGTCGTGTTGGCCGAAGTGTGGAAGACGACGCCGTTCATGGCGCTGCTGCTGCTCGCAGGCCTGGCGCTGGTCCCCGACGACCTGCTCAAGGCCGCCGAGGTCGACGGGGCGGGTGGCTGGACCAGGCTGATGCGGATCACCATCCCGTTGATGAAGCCGGCGATCCTCGTCGCGGTGCTCTTCCGCACCCTCGACGCGTTCCGCATCTTCGACAACATCTACGTCCTGACCCGAGGCAGCAACGAAACCGGATCGGTCTCGATTCTGGGTTACAACAACCTCTTCGGTGCGTTCAACCTCGGACTCGGGTCGGCGATCAGCATCCTGATCTTCTTCTGCGTCGCGATCATCGCGTTCGTGTTCATCAAGTTGTTCGGTGCATCGGCACCGGGATCCGACGACGGAGGCCGCAAGTAATGACCACTGTTACGCCTCGCAAGAAGGTCGGTTGGACGGTCGTCAACGTCCTCGTCCTGCTCTACGCACTCGTTCCGCTGCTGTGGATCATCAGCCTGTCGTTCAAGTCGACGGCGACCATCGCGGACGGCAGGTTCATTCCGCAGTCGTTCACCCTGGAGAACTACAAGGGCATCTTCCAGACGAACCAGTTCACCTCGGCATTGGTGAACTCGATCGGCATCGGATTGATCACCACGGTGATCGCCGTGGTGATCGGCACGATGGCCGCGTATGCGGTTGCTCGCCTTGACTTTCCGGGCAAGAAGGCGCTCGTGGGTGCGGCACTGCTGATCGCGATGTTCCCGCAGATCTCGCTGGTGACACCGCTGTTCGACATCTCCCGCTCGCTGGGACTGTTCGACACCTGGCCGGGACTGATCATCCCGTACATCACCTTCGCGTTGCCGTTGGCGATCTACACCCTGTCGGCGTTCTTCCGCGAGATTCCGTGGGAGCTCGAAAAGGCAGCGAAGATGGACGGCGCGACGCCCGCACAGGCATTCCGCAAGGTCATCGCTCCGCTGGCCGCCCCCGGCATCGTCACCGCCGCAATTCTGGTGTTCATCTTCGCCTGGAACGACCTTCTGCTCGCCATCTCGTTGACGGCGACGGAACGTTCGGTCACCGTCCCGGCGGCCATCTCGCAGTTCACCGGTAGCTCTCAGTTCGAGGAGCCCACGGGTTCGATCGCGGCGGCAGCAGTCGTCATCACGATCCCGATCATCATTTTCGTGCTCTTCTTCCAACGACGTATCGTGGCGGGCTTGACGTCCGGCGCAGTGAAGGGATAACCGTCATGGCCGAAATCGTTCTCGACAAAGTCACCAAGCTCTACCCCGACGGCGCCGCCGCGGTCAGCGACGTCGACATCACCATCGCCGACGGCGAATTCATCATTCTCGTCGGACCGTCCGGGTGCGGAAAGTCCACCACACTCAACATGATCGCCGGTCTGGAGGACATCTCGTCCGGCGAGCTGCGCATCGCGGGGGAGCGCGTCAACGAGAAGGCACCGAAGGATCGCGACATCGCGATGGTGTTCCAGTCGTACGCGCTGTACCCGCACATGACGGTGCGTCAGAACATCGCCTTCCCGCTGACGCTCGCGAAGCTGTCGAAGTCGGAGATCAACACCAAGGTCGAGGAGGCAGCCAAGATCCTCGACCTCAGTCAGCACCTCGACCGCAAGCCGGCGAACCTCTCCGGTGGTCAGCGTCAGCGAGTTGCCATGGGCCGCGCCATCGTTCGTACCCCCAAGGCCTTCCTGATGGACGAGCCGCTGTCCAACCTCGACGCGAAGCTGCGCGTGCAGACGCGCGCCGAGATCTCGCGCCTGCAGAAGCGGCTCGGCACCACCACGGTGTACGTCACGCACGACCAGACCGAGGCCATGACCCTCGGCGATCGCGTCGTGGTGCTGCGCGGCGGGTTGGTGCAGCAGATCGGTTCTCCGCAGGAGCTCTACGACAAGCCGCGAAACCTGTTCGTGGGCGGCTTCATCGGATCGCCCTCGATGAACTTCGTTCCCGGACAGCTCACCTCGAACGGCGTGTCCACCGCGCTCGGTGAGATCGACATCCCACTCGAGCGGATGGATGCGATCAAGGCCAAGAACCCGGGCCGCGAGGTGGTCGTCGGCATCCGTCCCGAGCACTTCGAGGACGCAGCCCTGATCGATGGCTACCAGAAGATGAGCGGCGCGACGTTCACCGCCACCGTCGACGTGCTCGAGTCCATGGGCAGCGACAAGTACGTCTACTTCACGCTGAAGGGTGCCAAGGTCGAGTCCAGCGAGCTGCAGGAGCTCGCCGCCGATGCGGGCATCGCCGATCTCGGTGGCGCACAGGTGGTTGCGCGTCTGGCCGCCGAATCCAAGGCCGCCGAGGGTGGTCAGGTGGAACTGTGGTTCGACCCGGGCAAGATCTCGGTGTTCGACCAGGCCTCGGGTGCCAACCTGACGCTGTAGAGCGCTGCGCGCATGTGCACGGAACTTCGTAGTGGGCTACGAAGTTCCGCGCACATGGGTCAGAAGGCAGAGCCCGTGCTCGGCAGCTGGTAGCCCTGGAAGAAGTCGAACGGCACCACGTTCGGTGCCGGGTTCTGCAGCTGCGGCGCCGGTGCCTGTGGGAACAGTTCGGGTAGGCGGAACTGATCGGGCTGCTGGTTCTGCTGATACTGCGGCGCGCTGTGGTCACGATCGTCGCGGTCGGACCACAGCGGATCGGCCGACGCGGTGCCGGTGACCGCCACCAGAGGGATGGCCACCAATGCTCCGGTGACTGCTGCGCGGGTGAGAATCTTTCGGGTGTTCATGTGTTCCCTTTCGTCGTGGTTCGTACTTCCACGACACTAGGTATTCGTGAGTTCGCCCGAAAGGCAGATTCGTTGACTCCCAGTAGATTACGAGTTTCCTGCCAGGGTTCCCCACCAGCGAACGGACGGTCTTCGTCCTGGTCGGACGAGGGTGTCGGCTGTCAGGTCGCTGTGAAGCGGTCGGCAGTGCGTCACGCCGCCATGTTCGACGTGCTGGTCGGTTCGGACCCCGCCACTCGCACCGATTCCCGCGCGGCGGGGGTACTCCTGATGGCCAGGGCCGCGAGTACGACGACGAGGCAGGCCACCGCACCTGCGACGAACGCTGCGGTGTACACGCTCTCGCGCGCGACGGCTGTCCCGTCGATGGTGAACATGGCGAGGACGGTGGACAGCGTGGCACTGGCGATCGAGGTGCCGACTGTCCGGACGATCGAATTGACGCTGTTCGCCACCCCGGTGTCCGCTGCGCTGACCTCGGCCATGAGCAGGTTCGGCAGGGCAGCGAACGCAAGACTGACGAACATGTTGATGACGATGCCTGCGGTGATCAGCTGCCAGGTGTGATCGTGGGCGAGTGCGACGAAGACGAATCCGACCATCCCGATCACGGCTCCTGCGATCAGTACTCGGCGCGGCCCGAACGACCGGATGAGGCGGCCACTGACGACGGCCGCGACCACTCCGACCGCTGCGCCGGGCAGCAGATAGACGACACTCGCCTCGAGAACGTTCGCGGTGAAACCGTAGCCGGCCACAGCTCGTGGTGTCTGCACGAAGTACGAGCAGGCGAGGAAATTGACGAACATCCCGATACCGACGAAGAGGGTGGCGACGTTGGTGGCGAGCAACGGTCCGTGGGTGAGCATTCGGGGTGCGACCAATGGCTCGTCGGCGCGCTTCTCGAAGGTCCACCAGATGGCCCCCGCGACCACACCGCCGACCGCGCAGCCGATGGTGGCAAGCGAACCCCACCCCCAGGTGCGGCCCTGGGTCAGGGCGAGGAACAGCAGCAGCAGAGTCACCGCGAGCAGTGCAGCTCCCCACCAGTCGACGGTGCCGCGGCTGGATCTCGGGCGCGCCGGTACGCCGAACCAGGCGATTGCGAGCGCGAGCACCACGAACGCAACAGTGAGCCAGAACACGCGGTGGTAGTCGGCACCGTTGGCCGTCAGTAGCCCGGTCAACACCAGTCCGAAGCCGCCGCCCACGCCGAGTGTGCCGGACAGGACGGCCATCGAGCCGACGAGCTTACGAGGAGGCATCTCGTCACGGAGGACGGCAAGGGCGATGGGGAACAGTGCGTAGGACACTCCCTGCAGGACGCGGCCGACGATCAGCCACAGCAACGAGTGGGTCAGGGCAGCGAGGAGAGATCCGGCGAGGACGACGGTGAGCACACCGATCAGCACCGGACGCTTGCCGTGCAGGTCGGCGAGCCTACCGATGACCGGGGTGGCGATCACCGCCGCGAGGAGGTTGGCCGTCAGTACCCATCCGGCGGCGGTGGTGCCGACCCCGAGTTGGGTGCCGATGGTCAAGACGATGGGGACCACCATCGTTTGCAGAACGGCGAGAGTCATGACGATGAAACAGAGTCCGGGCAGCAGTATGCGGCGGGAGGACATGAAGGAACTACCTCGTTACGTATCGACCAAGCGATGGAACCGAAAAAATTAGAATGATGAACGCATCTAAGTAACTATCAGAGATCGGTGCACCAGGGAAGTGAGCCGGGGCCGTTACCACGGCCGAGCATCGACGCAGGCCTACTGATGCTTCCCCAGAGCTTTCTGACGCAGTTCGCTGACGATCTCGTCGTTCCAGACGTGTTCGCGCACCAGGCGGTAGCGCTCCCGGCTCATCCAGAGGTACGCCTCGGCGTCGGTGCGGTCCTCGAGGATCTCCGCTGCGCGCACCATGCGCACCACCGGTAGGTACTCCTCACCGAACCAACGCCGCGCGACGGTACCGCGGTCGACGAATTCACCGACCTCCTGCATCAACCGGAATCCCCACGCTTCCACCGATTCGCTCAGCTGCGCGTAGTCGAAGGGATCGGTGACCTGGACGGCCTCGCGGGCCCGGCCCACCAACGGAACTCGACTGAGGAAGATGCGTCGGTGATCCTTGATCAGCAGGTCGCCGCGTCGGGTGATGCCCTCGGGGGAGATGCGCGTGATGATCTCGGTGACCACGGCGTCGATCGTCGTTCGGTGCATGGCGAAGGCGATCGACACTCGATGATGGCCGTCGACGACGAAGTGCATGCCACCGATGCGGTACACCTGGATCGGGGGCATCGCCTCGCCGCGGCGTTGGGCGGCTGCAAGTCGCTGCCAGCGTTCGCGGATGCGCGCCGACGTCGGGCGGAAGAAGCGGTCGAAATCGCGAGTGCGGTCGACGCTTCCGACGATGGTCTCGACGCGGATGACCTGCAGACCCAGGTGTCGCTCGCCCACCTTGCCGAGGGCGGCGACCACCTCGTCGAACGGCAGGATGGTGTTGACGTCGTCGGGTTGGCGACGCAGCCACCCGACCAGACGTGCGACGTCGGCGCGTCGGCGCTGGCGGGTGAAGTCGTTCTCCGCGTCGGCGGCCGGGAATCCGGTGTCACGTGCCATGTCTGCGCCTCACGATCTTCGGTGTCTCGAAATCCGTTCTCTCGCTGCCCGGTTCGATCTCGAGAAGGGTGTATCCGACGGTGTTGATCACCGTCGCGCCGTGCAGGGTCAGGTCATCCGGGGTGTGACCGTGTGGATGAATATGCCCGTGCAACAACAACTGTGGCGACAGTCGACGCGTCACCTCGTCCAGGCAGTCGAAGCCGATGTGCGCGGGGTCGGTGTCGTCACCGACGCCGAGCGGGGGACTGTGGGTGAGCAGAATGTCGACGGGGCGAGGATCCTTGCGCACGTTGCGATGCCACGCGAACGTTCGAGTCAGGGTGCGCGATCGCCGTCGTTGCTGCCGTTGGGTCCACTGATTGGGGCCACCGTTGTAGCGGATGGACCCACCGAGGCCGGCTATCCGTAGGCCTGCGGCGGAGACTATTCGACGGTCGACGTTGACGGCACCGACCGGTCCGGGCCAGGTGGCGGGCAACCCGGCGCGCATCCACCCTGCGCGTCCGGCCGAGTATCCGGTGAGGTCCGCGTCGTGATTGCCTGGAACGAACACACACGGAGCGTTCAACGCGTCGGTGAGGTACTCGAGGTAGTCGAACGGGAGGTCGCCCGCGCCGAGAATCAGGTCGACTCCGAGCGTCTTCACCTGCGGACTCCACAGGGATTCGATCGTTTCGTCGGCAACTGCGAGAACGGAGACCACGGGTACGACGGTACCCACCTCCGGTGCGGTGATACCTCCGAACGGACTTCTCGGGCATCGGTGGTGTTGGATGGGTCAGGTGAGCGACAGTGTCATTGCAGCGGTACGCGCACATCTGGTGACCGAGATCGGCGACGAGAATCCGTCGTCGGCGTCGGTGACGTTCCTCGGCCTCGAGTCGCTGGACGTGCTGAGATTCGGCGCGGACTCCGACGTGGTCCGGTACGTCAGTCTCGGCTGTTCTCGTCACCCCATGGCCGATCCCAACGAACTCGTCGCCGATCCCTCGCGCGGCCCCCGAGCAGAACTGGTGCTGACTCTTCGCGGTGGGGCAGGCGTGGCGTCGGGCGTGCACAAGTCACTGGCCGTGCTCGCTGCCTCGCCCGCGGTGGAGGGGGTCGTGCTCGTCGAGGACGCGCTGCTCGATCTGGGCGAGCCGCTCTGGACCAACGCGCCGTTCACCGCGGTGCTGCTCGGCGACAGCGACATCGCCGATCTGACGCTGCCCGAGCCCTACGATCCGGTTCGCTTTCTCGCTGCCGTGCCGTTGACCGGTACCGAGGCCGCCTGGGTGCGTCTGCGCGGTGCCGCGGCCCTGCGTGAGGCCTGGGCCGAGGCCGGGATCGACGTGCGCGATCCGAATCGGTCCGCGGCCAGTCTCTGACCCGGAGTCACCGAGCGTAGGACGCCAATTCCGGTTCTGCGGTGACGGAGTCGTCGATCAGGTGCCGAGGTACCTGGGCCAGGTACTTCAGGCCGGTGATCGCGGCATGCGCGTCGTAGCGCAGGTTCGGCATGCTGGTGGTGAAACACAGATGGTCCGGAATCCGCTCGCGGACAGCAGGTCCGTCGTGTTCGAGTGCATCGAGGACGATACGGAAGGCGACGTTGTCGCCGATGATGTTGAAGTGTTCGACGGGCCGCAGCGGGCAGACGTCCTGAACGGCGATGTTCGCGGCTCCGGCAAGAGTGCTGGCGTGCGGTTGCGGATAGATCAGCTCGTCGAAATTGGTGTAGATCGAGGTGTAACCGGGTCCCTCCGGCAACGGACGCGCCGCCAGCGCGGTGAGGAACTTCGATCCGGTGGCGATCTGCCAGTTCGCAGGCGGGCACTCCTGCGAGTCGTCGCATCCCGAACGCGCCGAGTCGGTGCCGTTGTACGGGGTGGCGAGCGAGATGAGATCCGACACCAGAGCAGGCAGATCCGGCCAGAACGTCAACGCCCACAGCTCGTCGAGCGGGCCGTGCTGGTGGCCCATCATGACGACCTGGCGACCGCTGTCGGCGGCCATCGTCCGAACCGCGTGCACCACGTACTGGGCGGCGATCTGCAGGTCGCCGTACCCCTCGTCCGGCAGGGAGAGGCTGCACACCGGTATTCCGGCGGCGGGCAGCGACTGCAGATAGTTCCACCCGAACGACTGCTGGTCGGTGGCGAAAGCCGGGGTGAGCAGGACCGGATCGCGGGTGGCGTCGTGCAGATCGGGGGTGCACGTCAGAGCGTGGTCGAGGGCGGCCGGATCGACGGTCAGTGCGGGACCCGGATCGAGGTTCGACCCTGCCGTTGCGGTTCCCGGTACCACCGTGGACAGCAACGCGACGGTCGACGCCAGTACGAGTGAGCGGATTCTCATCGATCCCTTCCGGACGACAATGCAGGGCTTCTGCAGTCTCATCCGGCCCGAACCGGTGGGCTCGTCACCGGTCGGCAGTCGGGGCAATCACCAACGATCGGACGATTCGGTTGGGCATCGTCCAATCGAATCGTCGGCCCCTAGAGCCAGTTGTTCTTGTGGAACGTCCTCCACAGTCCGATGCACACGCACAACACCACTGCGACCATCAGGTGGTAGCCGTACGTCCAGTGCAACTCGGGCATGTTGTCGAAATTCATCCCGTAGATCCCCGCGACCATCGTCGGCACGGCGGCGATCGCCACCCACGACGAGATCTTGCGCATGTCCAGGTTCTGCTGCATCGTCACTCGCGCCAGCGCAGCGTCGACGAGTGAGCTGAGCACCTCGTCGTACTCGGAGATGCGTTCGGCGACCGTCGTGTGATGGTCCTGCACGTCGCGCAGGTAGCGTCGCACCGCTTTGGGGACGCTCGGCTCCTGCACCAGACGCGCCAACGGCGTCGACAGTGGTGTCACCGACCGCCGAAGTTCGACGACCTCCCGCTTGAGGAGATAGATGTTCTCGATGGGTACGTGGTGGTGCGGCGAGAACACTTCCTCCTCCATACCGTCGACGTCCCGCTCGATCGAGTCGGTCACCGCGAGATACTCGTCGACCACGTGGTCGGCCACCGCATGGAGAACTGCCGACGGGCCGAGCGCGAGCTGTTCGGGGTTGCCCTCGAGGCGTTGACGCACGCCGGCCAGTCCCGAATGCTCCCCGTGCCGGACGGTGATGACGAAGTCACGGCCGACCATCACCATGATCTCGCCGCTCTCGACGATCTCGTTGGCGGTCGTCACCGACTCGTGCTCGACGTACTTCACCGTGCGCAGTACCAGGAACGCGACGTCGTCGTAGCGCTCGAGTTTGGGTCTCTGGTGGGCGTGCACGGTGTCCTCGACCATCAGCTCGTGCAGGCCGTAACACTGGGCGATGGCGTTCATCTGTTGGTCGTCGGGTGCGTGCAGACCCACCCACACGAATCCTTCGCCGCGTGCACGCACCTCCGCGATGGCCGAGGTGTGAGTGAATCTGCCGGGCAGTCGAGCGCCCTCGACGTAGACCGCGCAGTCGACGATTGCGCGAGCCGTGGGCACCGGAATTCGCGGTGCGTGCACGGGACCGGCCTTGGCCGATCGTCGGTGCAGGGACGGCAGCGACGGGCGTGGTGGAAGGGACGGCATGGCGGGCAATCGTACGCCAGCAAAACGACGAGAGAGTGGGCCTGGAACACTGTGCAGGTGCTCATCGACCTCCACACCCACTCGACGGCGTCCGACGGCACCGACAGCCCGGCCGAGCTGGTCCGGGCCGCAGCCGAGGCGGGACTGTCGGTGGTGGCTCTGACCGACCACGACACCACCTCGGGATGGGACGAGGCGGCCTCCGCACTGCCGTCCGGTCTCACGCTCGTGCGCGGCATGGAACTTTCCTGCACCGGGCGAGGCGAGGACGGCCGGCCGGTTCCCGTGCACCTACTGGCGTACCTGTTCGACCCCGCGAACGAGGTATTCGCAACCGAGCGCGCGCGGTTGCGCAGCGAGCGGGTCACGAGATTGCGTGCCATCGCCGAGAAGATGGCGGCGGACGGTCTGCCCATCGACCCCGACGCGGTGCTGGCCTCGGCCGGTGCGGCGGCCGGGCGACCCCATCTGGGTCGCGCCCTGATCGACGCCGGGTACGTCCCGGACATGAACGCCGCGTTCGCCGGTCCGTTGGCGACCGACGGCAAGTACTACGTCGAGAAGGTCGACACTCCCCTCGAAGTAGCGGTGGACATGATCGCTGCGGCAGGCGGTGTCAGTGTGCTCGCGCACGCCAGAGCTCGTACCCGCGGCCGCATCCTCGACCTCGATCACATTCGCGAACTCGCAGCGCGCGGTCTCGGTGGTGTGGAGGTTGATCACATGGATCACTCGCCGGCGGACACCGCGGTGATGGCCGACCTCGCCGCGGAACTGGACCTGATCGTCACGGGATCCTCGGATTACCACGGCACCAACAAGACGGTGAAGCTGGGCGAATACTCCACTGCCCCAGAGCAGTACGACCGTCTGGTTGCGGCGGCGCGGCCATGACATTCGATGTGACGCTCTACTTGACGGTGTTGATCACCCTGTTCGTCATCATGGACCCGCCGGGCGCGATCCCGGTGTTCCTGTCTCTGGTCGGGCGCAAGAGCAAAGAAGCCCGCAACAAGGCCGCATGGCAGGCCCCCGCGGTTTCGCTGACCGTCATCTCGGTGTTCGCGATCGGCGGCCAGGCGATCCTGAGTTACCTGCACATCGGCATTCCGGCATTGCAGGGTGCGGGCGGGTTGCTGTTGCTGCTCATCGCGTTGTCGCTGCTCACCGGAAAGGGTGCGGGCGGGGACACCGCCGCGGAGGACGTCAACGTGGCACTCGTGCCGCTCGGGACTCCGCTTATGGCGGGCCCCGGTGCCATTGCCGCGGTGATCGTCTACGTCAGCCAGGCGGACGGTGACGCCGGTTCGTTCTTGGCAATTGCGTTGGGCATCATCACCATTCACATTCTGTTCTTCCTGGTGCTTCGATTCTCGACCGCGCTGATCCGGCTCCTCGGGGAGGGCGGTATCTCGCTGTTGGCACGCATCGCCGGTCTGTTGCTGGCCGCTATCGCGGTGCAGTTGATCGCGGACTCGGTTCGCGGATTCGTGGCAGGCGGATGACCGGGGCAGGTGCCGGGCTCCGATTCCTGCGCGGGCTCAGCGGTATCGTCACCGGGGGACTGGTGGTGCTGGCCCTCGGCGTCGCCGTCACGCAGTATCTGGGCCACTCCCGCGGCTTTCCCGGTCCTGGCGCTCTCTCGGTTGCCGCCCATATCGTCGCCGCGATCGTTGCCGTGGTCGCGCAGCGCATCACCGATCACCGTCGCGGATTCTCGGCCGTTCTCGGCGCTCTCGTGGTCTTCGTCGCCGCAGGACTCGTCCTGTGGACACAATGGTGGCAGTGAGAACCGGTGCCGGTGGTTCCTGACGCTGTGGTCAGGTGGGGCGGCGATGTGGCACACTGGGGCACCGACAGGGCTACAGCCCATCGCTGATCGTGCAGGCGTACCCGCCTCACATGCGAGACACGCTCTCGGCAGTTTGCAGCCAGCACTGGCGCACTCCGACGGGCCCTCATTTCCACCACTCACTTCGTTGACACTTCGTCGCCTTGCTGGTCGAGGTCGACAGTGCGAGGAGCTTTCACCGTGACGGCAGTCGAAGACACCGCAGCAACACACACCGCACCGGCAGGACCGGCGGCGATCACCGACGAGGAGATCTTCGCCGGGCATCTCGGCGGCAAGCTGTCGGTCGAGTTGGCAGCGCCGCTCGACACGCAGCGCGATCTCTCGATCGCCTACACCCCCGGAGTGGCGCAGGTCAGCCGCGCCATCGCCGCCGACGCCTCGCTGGCCAAGCGATACACCTGGACCGATCGCCTCGTGGCCGTCATCTCCGACGGTTCCGCAGTGCTCGGCCTGGGCGACATCGGTCCGCGCGCGTCGTTGCCGGTGATGGAGGGCAAGGCCGCGCTGTTCAAGAAGTTCGCGGGCCTCGACTCCATTCCGATCGTGCTCGACACCAACGACGTCGACGAGATCGTCGAGACCATCGTGCGGATGCGGCACAGCTTCGGTGCCGTCAACCTCGAAGACATCTCGGCACCGCGCTGTTTCGAGATCGAGAAGCGCGTCATCGAGGCGCTCGAATGCCCCGTCATGCACGACGACCAACACGGCACCGCCATCGTCGTACTCGCTGCTCTCAACGGGGCTGCGAAGGTTCAGGGCCGCAGTACGTCCGAGCTGAAGGTCGTCGTATCCGGAGCCGGGGCAGCGGGAGTCGCGTGCGCGAACATGCTGCTTCTGGCCGGCATCGGGGACGTGGTGGTGCTGGACTCGAAGGGCATCGTGTCCGCCGACCGCTCGGACCTCAACGGCGTCAAGACCGATCTCGCCGCGCGTACCAACCCCCGTGCACTGTCGGGCGGTGTGGTCGACGCCCTCGCCGGAGCCGACGTGTTCCTCGGTCTGTCCGCAGGCAAGGTCGACGAGAGCTACATCGCGTCGATGGCCCCGGACTCCATCGTGTTCGCACTGTCCAATCCGGATCCGGAGATCCATCCGGAGGTGGCGAGGAAGTACGCCGCCATCGTCGCCACCGGACGAAGCGACTTCCCGAACCAGATCAACAACGTTCTCGCCTTTCCCGGTGTGTTCAAGGGCGCACTCGACGCCGGTGCCCGCCGTATCACCGAAGGCATGAAGCTCGCCGCTGCCGAGGCAATCCTCTCGGTTCTCGGCGACGAGTTGGCTGCGGACAAGATCGTGCCCAGCCCACTCGATCCTCGTGTCGCCCCGGCCGTTGCGGACGCAGTTGCGGCAGCAGCGCGAGCCGAGGGCGTCGCGTAGGAAAACGGAAGAAACACCGGCGAACCCGGCCCCACCCGGGCCAGCGGTTCGCCGGTGTCTTTCGTCTGTGTCTTTCGTCGTGGGACGAGTCAGACTTTCGCGAGTCCGGTCGGCATCCGCCGCAGGCGACCGGTTCCCGGAACGGACGTCCACACCGCGAGGGCGAGAAGGCCGTCGACGATCAGGGTCAGCAGAGCCACCAGGATCGCGCCGACGAGAACGCGGCCGTAGTCGTAGAGCGCGAGCCCGTCGAAGATGTAGCGGCCGAGCCCACCGAGGTTGACGTAGGCCGCGATGGTCGCGGTGGCGATGATCTGCAGTGTGGTGTTACGCAATCCACCGAGGATCAGAGGCAGCGCGTTGGGGATCTCGACCCGAAACAGCACTTGCGTTTCGGTCATCCCCATCGCGCGGGCGGCGTCGACCACGTTGGCGTCCACGTTGGCGATGCCGGAGTACGTGCCTGCCAACAGCGGAGGAATACCGAGCAGCACCAACGCGATGATCGGCGGAACCAGTCCGAGTCCGATCACCAGAACCAGAAACACGAGAATGCCGAGGGTCGGCAGCGACCGCAGCGCGTTGACGAGGCCGACGACGACGGCCTCACCGCGGCGCAGGTGACCGATGAGCAGACCCACCGGAACCGCGACGGCGGCCGAGAGCAACACTGCCAGCAGGCTGTACCACATGTGCTCGATCAGTCGTGCGCCGATTCCCGTCGGCCCGGCCCAGTTTCCGCCGTCGAGAATGTACGAGAACGCCTCGGAGAAGAGATTCATGCGCGTGCCTTCTTCTTCGACGAGCCCGTGTTCAGTCGCGTCCACGGAGTGAGTCGACGCCCCAGCAGGAACAGGGCCGCGTCGAAGATCAACGCCAGGAACACGATCGAGATGATGCCTGCGAAGATCTGGTCGGGATAGTCGCGCTGGTAGCCCTGGGTGAAGAGCTGGCCGAGACCGCCGATGCCGATCACCGAGCCCACCGAGACCAGTGAGATGTTGGTGACCGCAACGACTCTGATGTTCGCGATCAGCACCGGAAGCGCCAGGGGCAGTTCGACGGTCACCGCTCGCCGCAGCGACGAGTAGCCCATCGCCTCGGCAGAATCGACCACGGCGAACGGCACCGAGTCGAGGGCCTCGGGCACCGCGCGCACCAGCAGTGCGGTCGAGTACACCGACAGGGCGATCACCACGTTCAGTGGATCGAGTACCGGTAGGCCGACCACCGCGGGGATGGTGACGAACAGGGCGAGCGAGGGCAGGGTGAACGCGATACTGGCCACCGTCAACGTGATTCGACGAACCCAGCGAGTGTTGCGAATGACGGTGCCCAGCGGGATGGCGATGAGCAACCCGACGAACAGCGGGACGAGCGAGAGGTACAGGTGCGTCTTCGTGTAGCCGAGGACCACACCGAAGTTGTCCAGCAGCCAGGTCACTGTTCGGTGTCCCCGCTGGCGAGGAAGTGATGCCGGTTGCGTTCCGAGTCCTCCGACTTACGTTGCGCAGCAAGGTGTTCGAGGATCTCCGCACCGTCGACGCTGCCCACGGCAGCCCCGGCACCATCGACCGCGACGCCGATTCCCGACGGCGAGGAGATCGCGGCGTCGAGTGCCTGACGCAGATCGCCGCCCTCGAGGAACAGCGAGCCGCCCGCTGCCGTGCTCTCGTCGATGCTGCTGCCGCCCCGCACCTTCTCGACCCCGGTCGCGTCGATCCACCCGAGCGGTCGGCGCTCTTCGTCGACGACGAGCACCCACTGCCCCTGGTCCAGTCGGAGGCCCTCGATCTCGTCCTGCGTCGCCGTGTGGATCGGGTGCATGGTCACAGCCTGCGCCGATCTGAACGACAGCCCGCGGTAGCCGCGATCGCGGCCGACGAACGACGCCACGAAAGACGTTGCCGGTGCGGCGAGTACGGTCTCGGGCTTGTCGTACTGCTGCAGTCGGCCCTGCGGCCCGAAGACCGCGATGCGATCGCCGAGCCGGACGGCCTCGTCGATGTCGTGGGTGACGAAGACGATCGTCTTCTTCAGGTCGGCCTGCAGGCGCAGCATCTCGATCTGCAGTTCTTCACGAACCACGGGATCCACCGCGCTGAAGGGCTCGTCCATCAGCAGGATCGGTGGGTCGGCGGCCAGCGCCCGGGCCACGCCCACCCGCTGTTGCTGCCCGCCGGACAGTTGCGCCGGGTAGCGCGAGGCGAACGCCGGGTCCAGGCCGACGCGCTCGAGGACGTCGAGTGCAGCCTTGCGTGCGGCGCGACGCGATTCGCCGTTCAGTACCGGCACCGTGGCGACGTTGTCGACGACGGTACGGTGCGGCAACAAGCCGGCACTCTGAATCACGTAACCGATGCCGCGGCGCAGCTTGACCGCGTCGATGTCGGCGATGTTGCGACCGTCGACCGTGATCACACCCGAGGTGGGAGTGATCATGCGATTGATCATTCGCATCGAGGTGGTCTTGCCGCAGCCGGACGGCCCCACGAACACGGTGAACGAGTGTGGCTCGATCACCAGGTCCAAGGAGTCGACCGCTGTGGTGCCATCCGGATAGGTCTTGTTGACGCGCTCGAAGGTGATCATCAGCTGACCGGCTGGTCCAGGCCCTTGTCCTTGACCCACGCCGCTGCTGCTGCCGCCGGCTCGACCTTTTCGTCACCGGAGACCGAGGTGTTCAGTGCGATCAGCTCTTCGGTGGTGATCTGCGCCGACACGGCGTCGAGCACCTGAGTGAGCTTGTCGGACTGCTTGGCCGTACGCAGCACCGGAATGATGTTCTGGGCCGCGAAATTGTTCTCCGGGTCTTCGAGGACCACGAGATCGTTCTGTGCGATCGAGGGCGCGGTGGTGAAGATGTCCGCCGCGACGACCTGCCCGGAGACGAGTGCCTCGACCGTGGCCGGGCCGCCGCCGTCGGAGATCGGGATGTAGTTGCCGGGCGAGATGTCCAGGCCGTACTTGTCTCGCAGACCGGGCAGGCCGCCGACGCGCTCCTGGAACTCCGGGGTACCGGCGAAGGTCACCTCGGAGGAGAACGGTGCGAGGTCGCCGATGGTGGTGAGGTTGCGTTCGGTGGCGGTCTGGCGAGTGACGACGACGGCGTCCTTGTCCTCGCCCGGTGCCTGCGCCGTCACGGTGAGATCGTCGCCCAGGGCGGCAGGAAGTGCGGCCAGGACGTCCTCGGACGAGGTGGCGGTCGCGGATTCGTCCAAGTACTGCAGCAGGTTTCCGGTGTAGTCGGGGATCAGGTCGATCGACCCGTCTCGCACTGCGGGAATGTAGGCCTCACGGCTGCCGATGTTGAGCTTGGTGCTCACCTCGAAACCATTGGCGCGCAACGCCTCGGCGTAGATGTTCGCCACGGTCTCGGACTCGGGGAAGTTGGCGGAGCCGATGATGATGGAGTTCGTGTCGCTGTTGGTCTCGCCGCCACCGCTCGAGAGTGGATCCGAATTGCCGCCGCAGGCGGTCAGAGCGGTGACCGAGAGAGCGAGTGCGGCAACAGCTGCCACTGCCCTCGGAGCGGAGAACGCACGCGTGATGCGGGAGGTGGTCATGGTGTCCTTCCATCGGTTCGGGCACAGTCCTACCCATTTCCGCCGATCTGCCCCCCGGGGGGCAACGGAAGAACCAGGACTCGGGCTGCTCGGGATGGTAGTCGAATTCGGCGTGCCCATAAGGTTGGTTCGACTACCGTCTCGTTCGCACTAGTGCCCCGCGGTCGGGATCGGTAAACCACATGGGCAGTGAACAGGAGAAAATGACAGTGCGATCGTCGGTTCTGGCAGCAGCCCTGGTGATGTCGATCGCCGGTCTGGTCGGCGGTTGCAGCGCGAGTGCATCGACCGACCCTGCTGCGGTGCCCGTCGTCGTCGGAGCGGGCAATTCGGATCTGTCGCGTCTGCTCGCGCAGATCTACGCCGGGGGACTGCGGTCGACAGGAGCGGAGGTCGAGGTGAAGGAGGAGCTGGGCGATCGGGCCGACTACCTCGCGGCGCTGGACCGCGGTGAGGTGACGATGGTTCCCGACCTCACGGGCGAGCTTCTGCGCACCTTCGACGGTCTTTCCGAGGCAACCGAGGCCGAGGACGTGTACACGGAACTGAACCGATCACTGCCGGCCGGATTGTCGGTGGGGGATTACGCCACCGCCGAGGATCGACTGGCCATCGCGGTGGCGTCGGGCAGTGAATCGGGCGACGAGACGGTGACGGATTTCCTGGGTCGTGAGGAAAGATCGGTGGGAATCGTCGACGGCCAGGTCGATCCGATGGACGTCCTTGCGCAGGGTACGAGGAGTCCCACGTTCACGGGGGCGTCGCTCACCGATGTCACCCCGTATGCCGATGCGCAGTCCGCCGTCGACGGCTTGAACGCCGGAGAAGTCGACGTGCTGGCGATTCGCACCGCGTCGTTCGGCCCGCTGGCGAAGGACCTGACAACGCTGCCCGACGACGACCACGTGTATCCGGCGCAGAACGTGGTGCCGCTCTATGCCGACGGAGTGCTCGACGAGAGTGCTGTGAGGTCGTTCTCGGTGGTGGCGGGTGAGCTGACGACTGCGGACCTCGCCGAGATGATCGGCGAGGTCCGCAACGGAGTTCCGTCAGGCGATGTCGCCGGCCGTTGGCTCGGCGAGCGCAACCTCTGACGGTCCGGTCGGCTGCGCGGCTCGGAGCTTGCGGCCGAGGTACGAGCCCATGTGCTGGACGGCCTGGGCCGCCTCACGCAGAATCGACGCCTGCAGATGGGCCACGTGCCAGAGCTTCTTGTACTCCACGTGTTCGAGCTCGACACCCGACAGGCGCAGCTTGTCCGCGAACGCAGTGATCTGCGCGTACAGCACCTCGTCGGTACCGACGTGCATGACGATCGGCGGCAAACCGTCCAGGTTGCCCAGCAGTGGGGCGAAACCCTGGTCCAGCGGATCGCCCGCACCCAGATACGCATCGGCCGAGCTGTAGGACCACCCGGTGTTGACCACCATGTCGCGGTCCTTGGCGGCGTCGCGAGCTCCGGGATCGACCCAGGGCGAGATCAGGCCGAGGGCAGCCGGGCTGGTGCCGTCGTCCACCAGGCGCCGGGCAGCGGCGACCGAGAGACCGCCACCGGCCGAATCGCCGGCAATCGCGATGCGGTCCGCAGTGAATCCGTGGACACGAACCAGCTCGCGGAACGCCGCCACGGCGTCGTCCAGACCTGCCGGGTACGGGTTCTCCGGTGCCAACCGGTAATCGAGCACGTAGACAGCACTGGCCGATTCCCGGGCCAGATGTGCGGCCAGTGACCGGTGCGTATTGATGGATCCGATCGTGTACGCGCCGCCGTGCAGGTACAGGATCGCGGTGTCGCGTTCGGTTGCCCCGACGGTGACGCGCTCGGCTCGACGGCCCGCGAGTGTCATCTTCTGCGAGACCGTTCCGTGCGGAAGCGTTTGCACGGGAGCTGCGGCCTCGAGGATCAGCCGCTGCGTCCGAAACGAGAATCGCGCATTCAGCGCGAGGCGATAGAACGGCTTCAGCGCAGCCGCGACGATCGGCAGGGGAACGTAGAAGGACTTCACGACGCGACCCGCCTACTTCTTCGTGCGCGGCAGCGCGCGCTTGGACACTGCGGCGATCAGGCCCTGGTAACGCGATCCGGTGATGCGCTGGAGCAGGTCGAGTGCAATGGCGTCGGAACCGATGAGGACGCGTCCCTTGCCCTTCTCGACACCCTTCAGGATGGTCTTGGCCGCGTCGATCGGGGTGGTCTTGGCGAGCTTGGTGTCGAAGAACTTCGCGAAGTCGGCCTGGTCGTAGTTCTCGGCCACGGTGGCGTTGCGAGCGATGGCGGTCTTGATGCCACCGGGGTGAACCACGGTCACCTTCACCGGAGCCTTCGAGATCAACATCTCGATGCGGAGCGATTCGCTGAACCCGCGTACGGCGAACTTGGCCGCGTTGTACGCGGACTGCGACGGAATCGCCAACAGTCCGAAGAGGCTGGAGATGTTGATGATGTGGCCGTCACCGGAGGCCTGGATGTGCGGCAGAAAAGCCTTGGTGCCGTTGACGACTCCCCAGAAATCAACGTCGACGATGCGCTCGATGTCCTTGAACGAGGACTTGTCGACGTCACCGTGGTAGGCGATGCCTGCGTTGTTGTAGATCTGGTTGACCTTGCCGAAATGCGCGACGACGGCCTCGGCGTAATCCAGGACGGTCTCGCGCTGGGAGACGTCGAGGAAATCCGACTTCACCTCAGCACCGAGTGCTTCGACTCTTCGGACCGTCTCGTCGAGTCCGGCGGTGTCGACGTCGGACAACGCCAGTTTCGCTCCACGGCCGGCCAGCTCGAGGGCCAGTGCGCGGCCGATTCCCGAACCCGCGCCGGTGACGACGGCCACCTTGCCTGTGAATGTGCTCATCGTGCGGACACCTTGTCTGTGTTGTTGCCGGCGGAGTTGTTCGCCGACGATCCGGAGGGCAGGTCTGCGGTAGCGACGCTACGGTACGCATCGAGATCGAACTGCTTGGTGATTCTGCGGAACTCGAACGTGAAGCCCGGCCACAGCGTGGTGTTGTTGCCGTGCTTGTCGAGGTACCAGCTGGCGCATCCGCCGTTCATCCACACGCTCTTGGCGAGCTGATCCTGCAACGTCACGTTGTACTCGTCCTGCACGTCCTTGCGCACCTCGATGGTGCCGATGTCGTGCTTGTCGATGGTGTCCAACGCGTCGACGAGGTAGTTGATCTGCGATTCGATCATGAAGACCATCGAGGTGTGGCCGAGGCCCGTATTGGGTCCCACCAGGAAGAACATGTTGGGGAAGTTCGCGACCGCTGCCCCCTTGTAGCCCTGCTGGCCGCCGTCGTCGAAGGTTTCGGCCAACGTGCGGCCGTCCTTGCCGATGATGCCCTGGTAGGCGGGGGAGTCGGTGACGTGGAAGCCGGTGGCGACGACGAGCGCATCGATCGGGCGCTCGGTGCCGTCCTTGGTGACGATCGATCCTTTGCGGATCTCGGCGATGCCGTCGGTCACGAGGTCGACGTTGCTCTGTGCGAGAGCCGGGTAGTACGCGTTGGAGATCAACATGCGCTTGCAGCCGATGCGGAAGTTCGGCGTCACCTTGGCGCGCAGTGCCTTGTCCTTGATCTGGGTGCGCAGGTGGTTCTCCGACGCCCACTGCAGCGGCTTCATGAAGGCCGGAGCCTTGGCCAGACCGACGACCTGGGTCTCGCGCATCGCGTAGATGCCGGCCCGCGACAGGCGCTGGAACCCGGGAACGTGCTTGAAGGCGAAGCGCTCGAGCTTGGTGTATGGGCGATCGGCGCGGGGAAGGATCCACGGCGCGGTGCGCTGGTACACGTCCAGATGTTCCACCTGGCCTGCGATGGCGGGCACGATCTGGATGGCGGAGGCACCGGTGCCGATGACGGCGACGCGCTTGCCCGCCAACGAGACGTCGTGGTTCCACTGAGCGGAGTGGAAGACGTCGCCCTCGAAGTCGTGAATGCCCTTGATGTCGGGCAGATTCGGCTCACACAGTGCACCGACGGCCGAGACGACGATCTTCGCGGTGTAGTTGCCGGAGGTGGTCTGGACATCCCAGCGGTTGGTCTCGGCGTTCCAGCGGGCCGAGGTCACATCCGTGCCGAACACGTGCTTGTCCATGACGCCGTACTTGCGCGCCACCCCGGCGATGTACTTCTGGATCTCCGGCTGTGTGGAGAACGACCGAGTCCAGTTCGGGTTCAGGGCGAACGAGTACGAGTACAGGTGCGACGGCACGTCGCAGGCAGCACCGGGGTAGGTGTTGTCGCGCCAGGTGCCGCCGACGTCGTGGCCACGTTCGATGACGACGAAGTCCTTCTTGCCTGCCTTCGTCAGCTTGATCGCGGCACCGAGGCCGGCGAACCCGCTGCCGATGATCAGCGTATCGACGTGACGCGGCGTCGTTGCACGGTCCGAAGTATCTGTTACGGGAAGACTCATGTAGGGGAGCGTAGAAGCTTATTGAGTGTGAGTCAATAGTTATTGACTAACATTCAGTAGGGTGGTTGCATGGCGTTCGTGAACAGTCCCGGCGCACCGACCACGAAGAGGACAAGACTCAGTCCGCAACAACGACGAGCCCAACTGATCGAGCTCGGTACCGAAATGCTCGCCGACCGCCCCCTCGAGCAGATCTCAGTCGAGGACATCGCCGATCAAGCCGGCGTCTCCCGAGGTCTGCTGTTCCACTACTTCGCCTCCAAGCAGGACTTCCACCTCGAAATCGTGCGTGAATCCTCGCGCGTCATGCTCGAGCGCACCGCACCCGATCCGTCGCTGCCACCGTACGAGATTCTGCGCGACTCCATCGCCAACTACGTCGATTACGTCACCGACAAGCGACAGATGTACGTCTCACTCCTGCGCGGCACCCCCAGTGGCGATCCGCAGATGCGCGCGGTGTTCGAGGAGACTCGCTCCGCCATGGCCGAGCGAACCCTCGCGCAACTCGGGGGACTCGACATCGAGGTGACCCCCACCATCGTGCTGGCCGTTCGCGGCTGGATCGCATTCGTCGAGGAAACGACCATCAACTGGCTCACCGCACCGGAGCTCGGCCGAGACGAACTGATCGACCTCAACGTCAATGCTCTGCCTGCCGTCGCGCTGGCACCGGACATGATCTCCGCACTCCTGGGTGCCGACCGAGACGCCGCCGCAGACGCCTGATCCCGCCGCGCCGCCCGCCCCCGCACGCGTCAATGGACCCTTGCACTCCTCAGACGTATGCAGGGGTCCATTCACTCGTGTCCGGGGGTCGCGTGAATGGACCGTCGTACTGCGCAGACGTATGTAGTGGTCCATTGACGCCGAACGGGGGAGCCCAGAAACGACGACAGCGGCCCACCCCCGAAGGAGTGGGCCGCTGTCGCGAGTGTTTCTAGTCTTCGCCGACTGCCTTGAAGGCCTCGTCGATGATTTCGAGTTGCTCGACGGCGTGCACCTTGCTCGATCCCGACGACGGAGCGGACATGGCGCGACGGGAGATGCGCTTGATGCCGACCAGCTTCTCGGGCATGAGCTCGGGCAGTGCGAGACCGAAGAAAGGCCACGCACCCTGGTTCGCAGGCTCTTCCTGAACCCAACGGAATTCCGTTGCATTCGGGTAGCTTTCGAGAGCTTCCCTGATGCGGCGAACCGGCACGGGGTAGAGCTGCTCGACGCGAACGATCGCGACGTCGTCGCGGTTGTCCTTCTGCTTACGGGCGAGGAGCTCGTAGTAGAGCTTGCCGCTGACCATCAGCACTCGCTTGACCGCGCTGCGGTCGCCGGTGCCGGTGTCGTAGGTGGGCTCATCGAACACCGAGTGGAACTTGCCGTCGGTGAAGTCCTCGATGTTGCTCACCGCTGCCTTGTTGCGCAGCATCGACTTCGGGGTGAAGACGATCAGCGGGCGACGAATGCCGTCCCGCGCGTGCCTGCGCAGCAGATGGAAGTAGTTCGCGGGGGTCGAGGGGAGTGCGACGGTCATCGAGCCCTCGGCGCACAGTGTCAGGAAGCGCTCGATGCGTCCGGACGTGTGGTCGGGTCCCTGACCTTCGTGGCCGTGCGGCAGCAGCAGCACGACGTCGGAGAGCTGACCCCACTTTGCTTCACCGGACGAGATGAACTCGTCGATGATGGACTGTGCGCCGTTGACGAAGTCGCCGAACTGCGCTTCCCACATCACCAGTGCGTCCGGGTTGCCCACGGAGTAGCCGTACTCGAAGCCTACGGCTGCGAACTCGCTCAAAGCGGAGTCGTAGACCATGAACTTGCCAGGGTTGTCGCTGCCGATGTTCTGCAGCGGCGTGTACTCGGCACCGGTCTTGCGGTCGATGATCACCGAGTGGCGCTGGGTGAACGTGCCGCGGCGGGTGTCCTGGCCGGAGAAGCGGATGTTGCGTCCCTCGTCCACCAGCGATCCGAGTGCCAGCAGCTCGCCGAAGGCCCAGTCGACCTTGCCCTCGTACGCCATTTCCCGGCGCTTCTCGAGAACCGGCTTGACGCGCGGGTGCACGTTGAAGCCGTCGGGAACGGCGAGGTGCGCGTCACCGATACGGTGCAGCACGGCCTTGTCGACCGCGGTGGTCAGCTTGGCGGGCAGCTGCTGATCGAGCTCGACCGACTCACTGGGCTCAGGGGTGTACTTCTCGAGTTCGCGTACCTCGTTGAAGACGCGTTCGAGCTGGCCCTGGTAGTCGCGGAGTGCGTCCTCGGCTTCCTTGAGCGAGATGTCTCCACGACCGATGAGCGATTCGGTGTAGCTCTTGCGGACGCTGCGCTTGGTGTCGATCACGTCGTACATCGCCGGCTGCGTCATCGAGGGGTCGTCGCCCTCGTTGTGACCGCGACGGCGGTAGCAGATCATGTCGATGACGACGTCCTTGTGGAACTTCTGACGGAAGTCCACTGCCAGCTGAGCGACCCAGGCACAGGCCTCGGGATCGTCGCCGTTGACGTGGAAGATCGGCGCGGCGATCATCTTCGCCACATCGGTGCAGTACTCGGACGAACGCGAGAACTCCGGCGAGGTGGTGAAGCCGACCTGGTTGTTGACGACGATGTGCACGGTGCCGCCGGTGCGGTAGCCCCGCAGATCGGACAGGTTCAACGTCTCGGCGACGACGCCCTGGCCTGCGAATGCCGCGTCTCCGTGCAGCATCAGCGGCAGAACGGAGTAACCGCCCTGGCCGGTGCCCTTGTCCAGCAGGTCCTGCTTGGCGCGAACGAGGCCTTCGAGAACCGGGTCGACGGCTTCGAGGTGCGACGGGTTCGCGGTGAGCGAGACCTTGATGTCGTTGTCACCGAACATCTGGATGTACGTGCCCTCGGCACCGAGGTGGTACTTCACGTCGCCGGAGCCGTGCGCAGCGGCCGGGTTCATGTTGCCCTCGAACTCGGTGAAGATCTTCGAGTAGGGCTTGCCGACGATGTTGGCGAGCACGTTCAGGCGGCCGCGGTGCGGCATACCGATGACGACCTCGTCGAGGGCGTACTCGGCGCTCTGGTCGATGACGGAGTCCATCATCGGGATGACCGACTCGGCACCTTCGAGCGAGAACCGCTTCTGCCCGACGTACTTGGTCTGCAGGAACGTCTCGAACGCCTCGGCGGCGTTGAGCTTGCTCAGGATGTACTTCTGTTGCGCCACAGTCGGTTTGACGTGCTTGGCCTCGACGCGTTCCTGCAGCCAGGAGACCTGCTCGGTCTCGAGGATGTGGGTGTACTCGACGCCGACGTGGCGGCAGTACGAGTCGCGCAGAACGCTGAGCACGTCCCGCAGCTTCATCTTGTCCTTGCCGTGGAATCCGCCGACCTTGAACTCGCGGTCGAGGTCCCACAGCGTGAGGTCGTGGCTGATCACGTCGAGGTCCGGGTGCATCCGGAACTTGTCCTTGGTGAACTGCAACGGATCGGTGTCGGCCATCAGGTGACCGCGGTTGCGGTACGCAGCGATGAGCTCGAGCACGCGGGTGTTCTTGTCGACCGTGCCCTCGGGCAGATCCTTGCGCCAGCGAATGGGCTCGTAGGGGATCTTCAGCGAGTGGAACAGCTCGTCGTAGAACTCGTCGCTGATCAGCAGGTTGTGGATCGTCTTGAGGAAATCGCCCGACTCCGCACCCTGAATGATGCGGTGGTCGTACGTCGAGGTCAGCGTCATGAGCTTGCCGACGCCGAACTCGGCGAGACGCTCGTCGCTGGCTCCCTGGAACTCTGCCGGGTACTCCATCGCACCTGCGCCGATGATCGCTCCCTGGCCGTTCATCAGACGCGGCACCGAGTGCACGGTTCCGATTCCGCCGGGGTTGGTCAGCGAGATGGTGACGCCTTGGAAGTCCTCACCGGTGAGCTTGCCGTCGCGCGCACGACGCACGATGTCCTCGTACGCGTTGTAGAACTGCGTGAACGTGAAGTCCTGCGTGTTCTTGATGGCGGCGACGACGAGGGAACGGTTGCCGTCCTTGCCGGGCAGGTCGATCGCGAGACCGAGGTTGATCGCTGCCGGAGTCACTGCGTTCGGCTTGCCGTCGACCTCGGCGAAGTGGCGGTTCATGTTCGGGAACGCCTTGACGGCCTGCACGATGGCGTAGCCGAGCAGGTGCGTGAACGAGATCTTGCCGCCGCGGGTGCGAGCGAGATGGTTGTTGATCACGAGACGGTTGTCGACCATGAGCTTGGCCGGGATCGCACGGACGCTGGTCGCGGTCGGAATCTGCAACGAGGCGGACATGTTCTTCGCCACCGCTGCAGCAGCGCCGCGCAGAACCTTGCTCGACTCCTCGCCGAACTCGGCTGCGGCGGGCTTTGCGGGAGCGGACTTCGCCGGTGCTGCCTTCTTCTCGGCAGGCTTGGCGGCGGCAGGCTTCGAGGCTTCGGCCTTGGGAGCGGCGGTTTTCGGAGCTGCCTTGGGTGCTGCGGCCTTCGGCGCGTCGGTCTTGTCGGAAGCAGAAGCGGCCGTCTGGGCTGGTGGCGCGGGCGCTGCGGGAGGCGCGGACTTGGTCGAGCTGCCGTTCGAGGATGCGCCGTTACCGGCAGCACCGTTGGATCCGGCGGTCTCGTCGGTCGCTGCATCGGGGTCGTAACCGGTCAGAAACTCGTGCCAGCTCGCGTCGACGGATGAAGGGTCCTTCTTGAATCGCTGGTACATCTCGTCGACCAGCCATTGATTTTGTCCGAATTGGGTAGTAGAGCTGCTGCTCACGGCAGTAGTTCGCCTCGTTTCTGTCTTCGTTCCCGTTCAGCGCGCGTACGTGTCCAGGCTAGACCTTTGGTCCAGCTCACGTGCGTCCGGGACGTAGCTGTGATATGTACTCACCGGTAACCATCGGCCTCGTTGTCGATGACACCTTGGACTATCGAATTATTCCCTCGGTTCGTTTCGGCTGCAGTCCACAACTGCGCGTAGAACCCGCCCTGCGTGCGCAGCTCCGAATGTCGACCCACTTCCACGATACGGCCGCCGTCGACGACCACGATCAGATCCGCTCGTGCGGCGGTCGCCAAGCGGTGCGCGACGACCACCGCGGTGCGGGTGCGTGCGACGGCACTGCTGGCTGCGAGCACGGTGCGCTCGGTCGCGGGATCGAGCGTGGCGGTGGCCTCGTCGAGCAGGAGAAGGTCGGGGTCGACCAGCTCGGCCCTGGCCAGTGCGATCAGCTGTCGTTGACCCGCGGACAGCCCTTGACCGCGCTCGCCGACAGGTTGGTGCATACCGCCGCGAAGTGCGGCGATGGTGCTCAGAGCTCCCACGGATCGGGCCGCGTTCTCGATGTCGGCACGGGTGGCGTCGGGCCTGCCGTAGGCGATGTTCGACGCGACGGTCCCGGTGAACAGGTGCGCTTCCTGCGGTACTACGCCGAGTCGGTGCCGGTAGTCCGAGAGGCGATAGTCGCGTAGATCGTGGCCGCCGACGCGCACCGATCCGGAGGTGGGATCGTAGAAGCGGGCCAGCAGTTTCACGACCGTGGATTTGCCCGCGCCGGTGCGCCCGACCAACGCGACGGTGGTGCCGGCGGGGATGGTGAGATTTACCTCACTCAGGGCGTCGGACTGTGCTCCGGCATACCGAAAACCGACGTCGACGAGTTGTATGTCGGCGTGCAGGCGTCCGCCGGGGAGTGCGGTGGTGTCTGATTTGGTGGACGTTTCAATCGAACTCGTGGTGCGGAGGAGATCACCGATGCGGCCGACACCGACACGTGCTTGCTGGTAACCGTCGAACACCTGCGATAGCTGCTGGATCGGACCGAAGAGCAGCCCGAGATATAGCACGAACGCCACGAGAGTGCCCGCAGTGGTGGTGCCGGTGGCGATCTGATGCGCGCCGACGAAAACGACGACGGCGAGGGCGATGTCGGAGAGCAACGTGATGAGGGGGAAGAACACCGAGATCGCGGTCTGCGACCGCATCCGACTCACCCGGTAGCGGTCGGAGCGTTCGGCGAACCGGGATGCGGCGTACTCCTCGCGTCGGTACGCCTGCGCGGCGCGCAGTCCCGTGACGTTCTCCTGGAAGTCGGCGTTGACGATCGAGATGCGCTCGCGAGATGTCGAGTACGCCGCCGACGAGATGCGCCGGAAGATCACGGTGGCCACGGCGAGGGGCGGCACCACCGCCAGCGCCACCAGTCCCAGTGCCGGGTCGGTGACGAGCAGTGCGGCGGCGATGCCGACGACGGTCAGCACGCTGACCACTGCGGTTGAGGCTCCGGTCTGGATGAAGGAAGACAGCGCATCGACGTCGGTGGTCATTCGCGTCATGATGCGACCCGACAGTTCGCGTTCGTAGTAGTCCAGGCCGAGCCGTTGGATGTGCGCGTAGCTGCGCACCCGGAGTCCGAAGAGCACTCGCTCGCCTGCTCGCGCCGTGATGACCGTCGTCCAGCAGACGACGAACCAACTCGCCGCAGCCAACACGACACCGATCGAGGTGGCGATCCACAGGGTGTTCGAGTCTCCGCCGGCCACTCCGCTGTCCACCGCGTAGCGAACGAGCGAAGGGAACGCGATCGAGGCCAGTGAGTCCAGCGCGAGGAGCACCACCACCGCTGCCAGCAACAACCGCACCGGGCTCAGCAGTCTCGACAGCCGGAACTCCGGGTCGGGTCGACGAAGTTCGACTCCCGATGCAGCCGGATCCTCCGTCGCGGGCGGCAGCGCCGCGACCGCCCGGGAGATCGCCGGAGTCGGCGCGAGTGAGCCGAAGGCCCCCGCCATCGCAGTTCCGTGACCACCTCCGCCTCCGGGCGCGGGCGTTGACACCGCGCCGGGCTCGACGGTCGCCTCCGCCGCGGACTCGGGCCAGAGCGTGTCGGCGGACGGTTCCGCTGTCGGTTCCCGGTCGGTGTCGTCGTTCGCGTCGCCGTCCCCTCCTGCGAGGAGGGCCCGGAACAACGGACAGCGCCGATCCAGTTCGTCGACCGTTCCGGTGTCGATGATGCGGCCGTTGTCGAGGACGGCGACGCGATCGGCCAGTGTCAGGGTCGAACGGCGATGTGCGAGAACGAGAGTCGCGCGAGTACGGACGCCGCGCAACGCGTCGAAGACGGCGGCCTCGGTCTCGGCGTCCACGGCGGAGGTGGCGTCGTCGAGGATGAGAATTCGCGGTTCGACCAGAAGAGCGCGGGCCAGTGCGATGCGTTGGCGCTGACCGCCCGAGAGAGTGAGGCCGCGTTCGCCGACGAGGCTGTCGTATCCCTCGGGAAGCGCCTCGACGAACGTCGAGGCCTGCGCGAGCCGCGCCGCATGCCTGATGTCCTCCGCGGTGGCGTCGGGCCTGCCGAGGGCGATGTTGGCGGCGATGGTGTCGGAGAAGAGGAACGGCTCGTCGAACACCAGCGAGACCGCCTCGCGGAGCGACGTCGAGTCGAGGTCGTCGATGTCGATCGACGTTCCGTCGGACGTCAGCGCAATCTGCCCCCGAGTCGGGCGGTAGAAGCGGGGGAGCAGGAGTGCGAGTGCGGTCTTTCCCGAGCCCGCGTGACCGACGACGGCCACCGTCTCACCGGGCGAGATGGTCAGGTCCAGGCCGGTGAGCACGTCGCGTTCGGGTTCGAATCCGAAGGTCACCTCGGAGATATGGACTCCGAGCGGGCCGTCGGGCAACGCGACGGGTTCGGCCGGTTCCGGGTCGGACGGCTCGGTGTCGACCACCTCGTAGACGCGCTCGACGGCCGCGCGGGAGAGTTGGGCCATGATCACCACCGACGAGACGGTGCGGGTCACGGCGGACAGAGTCGCGACATAGGTGGCGAAGGCCAGGAAGGTGCCGATCGTGATGTGGCCTTCCAGGGCCAGATAGCCGCCGAGGGCGATGACTCCGACCAGTCCGAGTTGAGGAATGGTGGCCATCGACGGTGCGAACCGTGAGTTGATCTTCGCCGACCGCATGCGCTCGGCGAACAACCTGCGACCCAGTGTCTCGATGCGATCGACCGCGCGGGCTTCCTGCCCGAAGCCCTTGACCACCCGAACGCCGGTGACCGTCTCCTCGACGTGCTGTGCCAGATCGGCGGCGCGTTGCTGCGCCGACCAGGTGGCCGCGAAGAGAGTGGGCCGAATTCGGTAGACCACGATGCCGACCGCAGGAACGATGAGTACCGCGACAACGGTGAGCAGCGGCGACAGATACGCCATCACAGCCAGCGCCAGCACGAACTGCAGGACGGCTCCCGCCGACAACGGCACCATGGCCAGCAGCCCCTGCACCAGTTGGAGGTCGGTGATCGATCTCGAGACGACCTGCCCGGTACGGATCTCGTCCTGCTTGCGCCCGTCGAGCCGCTGCAGTGACGCGAGCAGGTCGAGGCGTAGATCGTGCTGGACGTCGATCGAGAGCCGGCCGGCGAGCATGCGTCGACCGAATTGGCACGCGAAACGCACCAGGCCCAACAGTGCGATGGCGGCGGCGACGGCGGCGATCTTCTCGCCTCTGCCGGCCGTCGCGTCGTCGATGGCGACCCTGGTGAGGAGCGGGAACGAGATGTCGATGACCGCGGCGATCATCGTCACGCCCAGTGCTCCGAGTGCGGTGCGTCGATGCAGCATGCACTGCGCGATCAGACGTCTGATCCACCCACGCCGGGGCCTCGACGCGGGTTCTGCGCTGTCGAGTGTCGACGAGCTGCGTCCGGGTGCCGCTGCACGGTCTTTCACCGCATTACTGTGTGCCATCGCCTCACCACGGTAGACCCGAGTACCGACAGGGTCGGCCCGCGAACGAAGCGACGTCAGTCGATGTCGCGGGTGCGGGCCAGGAACCAGCCGACGCCGGTGAGGACCGCGGCCCACAGCGCGAGTCCGAGCGGTGCCCACGGCCACGACGCCAGGTCGCCGGCGTCGTCGAGTTGAGTCGCCGCCATGGTCGGCAGAGTCAGGTTCGACGGCAGCGCTACGGCGACCGATCCGAGCCCGAGTCCGAACAGGATCAGCGAGAGCAGACCCTCGCCGAACGGCAGCCAGGCGACGAGCACGATCGCGGCCCACGTCGGAGATTTGAGCAGCAGACCCAGGCCGGCACCGATCATCGACCACAGCACGACTGCGAGGAGGCACGACAACACCACGCCGACGAACGCGCCGTCCAGCAGCACGGTCCGCTCGTTGAATATCAGCAGGCAGATCAAGCTGGCCAGCAGCACCACCAGGCCGTATCCGAGGCCGAACAGCGCAGTGACGACGAGTTTGGCGGCAATCACCCCGTCGCGGCCGCGAGCGGTCAGGAAGCTGGTGGTGATGGTCTTGTGGCGAAATTCGGTTCCGGCGTTGACGGCACCGAATATCCCGGCGAACAGAATCGCGGCACCGGCGGCGACGTACAGGCCGATCGAGGCGACGCCACCCGAGATGTCCAGGTCCTCCTCGAATTCACCCAGCTGATTCGCGATCACCGACGTGATGACGGACGCGAACACTCCGACGACGATCGGGGCGATCGCCAGCGCCCACCAGAATTTCAGTGTGGTGACCTTACGGATCTCCGACGTCAGCAGTGCGTTCATCGCTGACCCCCGTTCCAGTTCTGTGGCGGACCGTAGTTCTGCGGCGGAGCGCCGTACCCCGGCGGTGGGCCGTAACCCTGCGCAGGACCCGGCGGGCCGTAACCGTGGGGACTCTGCTGAACGGGTGCGGCGTTGTACTGACCCGTGGTCATCGACAGGAACACCTGCTCGAGGTCGACGTGTTCGCCGGTGGTCCCGAAGATCGTCACCTGGGCGGCGGCCGCGATGCGGGCGATCGTCGCCGCGTCGGGACCGGCGACACCGATGCGTCCGTCGGGAAGCAGTTGGCTGTCGTTGAACCCATTCGAGGCCAACGCCAAGGCCAAAGCTGCGGGGTCCGATGCGGCCACCAGTACGCGGCTCGGACGTGTCGATCGCAAATGCGCGATGGAACCCTGGTACACGAGTGCGCCGGCGCTGACGATCACCAGATTGTCGACGGTCTGCTCGATCTCGCGCAGGATGTGGCTCGATACGAGCACGGTGCGACCCGACGCGGCGAATGCCTTGAAGAAGTCGCGCAGCCAGGCGATTCCTTCGGGGTCGAGACCGTTCGCGGGTTCGTCGAGCACGAGGATTTCCGGATCCCCCAGCAGGGCTGTCGCCAACGTCAGGCGCTGACGCATGCCGAGCGAGAAACCGCCTGCGGCGCGGTCGGCGACGTCACCGAGCCCCACGAGGTGCAGGACGTCGAGCGCGCGGCTGTCGGGTATGCCGATCGCAGCGGTGTAGATCTTCAGGTGGTGTGCGGCGCTGCGCTTGGGGTGCAGGCTCAGCGAGTCGAGGACGGCACCCACCGTGCGGGCGGGGTGGGCCGCCGCGCGGAACGGCATGCCGTTGACGAGGCCGACACCCGAGGTGGGAGCGACGAGTCCGAGGAGCATGCGCAGCGTCGTCGTCTTGCCCGATCCGTTGGGGCCGAGGAATCCGGTGACCGTTCCGCGCGGAACGACGAAGCTCAGGTCCGAGACCGCGCGAACTGTGCCGAATTGCTTGGTCAGTGCTTGCGCTTCGAGCGCCGCTCCCGGATAGCTGGACATCTGTGCGCAATCCCCCTGGCCGTAGGTCACCTCGAGTACCGGCTGCGCGCGGCAACCGGTACTCGAGGCTACGGGGTGCGACCGACATCCGGTGCGGCCCCACGTGCGCGAGCCGTCCCGCTTCAGTGATGCAGCGCGGCGGCGATCTCTCGGTAGGTCTCGAGCGGATCGGCCATGTCGGGCAGCGAGTGCAGTGTCACGTGCGAAGCACCTGCATCGATGTGCTCGTTCAACCGTGCTGCGATCGCGTCGGCGGTACCGTGCGCCACCAACGCGTCGATCAGTCGGTCGCTGCCGCCGTCGCCGATCTCCTCGTCGGAGTAGCCGAGTCGGTTCAGATTGTTGGTGTAGTTGCGCAGGTGCAGGTACGGGTTGTTGACCGGTGGTCGGCCGATCGAGCGTGCCTGCTCCGGATCCGACTCGAGGACCACCTTGTGTTCGGGTGCCAGAATCTTGTTCGGTCCGAGCGCCTGGCGTGCTTCACGGGTGTGCTCGGGGGTGGTCAGGTACGGATGCGCACCTGCGGTGCGGTCGGCCGCAAGCGCGAGCACCTTCGGTCCGAGCGCAGCGAGGACGCGTCGCTCCACCGGGACTCCGGCCTCGTCGAGAGCGTCGAGGTAGGCGACAAGAGCGTCGTACGGCTTGGTGTATTCCTGCGTCGCCTCCGGATGGCCTGCGCCGATTCCGAGGACGAATCGGCCCGGGTGCTTGCTCTCCAACCGGTGATACGACGCGGCGACGTCGGCCGCTGCGTCCGACCAGATGTTGACGATGCCGGTGGCGACGACGACCGTCTCGGTGGCGTCGAGGATCTCCTCGCTGGTGGTCAGGTCCGCGGGCGGCGAGCCGCCGAGCCAGATCGTCCCGTAGCCGAAGGATTCGATCGCCCGGGACAGTTCGGGTGTGAACGCCGAGTGCAGTCGCCAGACGCCGTACTTGCCGAGTTCAGGTGTGGAAGTCATGTTCGAAGTCAACGCGGCAGAGTCACGAAGATTCCGCTGCCGGTCACTCGTCCGGTTCGATGATCCGATTCTCCGGGAACCGAGCAGGCGGCGGGCCGAAGGCATCGCGGGCATTCTTGATGACACCTTTGCCGACTGCGCGGTTGCCTGCGCCGCCGATCGCCGCACCGATGCCTGCGGGAAGCATCTTGCCGACCAGAAGCGCGCTGCGCTTGGCCAGGTATTTGGTGATGAACTTCTTCACCAGCGACTTGTTCATGCTGGTCATCGAGCCGCCCGGGATGCGGGAGGTGATCAGCGGCCCCCAGTTCTTCGCCGTCTTGCCGACCGTCCGTTGCACGATCTGCATACCCGACTCGCCCAGCGCAACCGAGAGCACCAGGGCGCGTCGTTGCTGGTGGTTCTCGACGGGGATGCCGTGTACGGCGGCCACCGACAGTGTCAGCAGTGCGGAGGACTCGATGAAGAAGGCAGTTTCGGCACCCACCGCTGCGAGCGAGGCGACGGTCCCGACGCCGGGGATCGCCGCGGCACCGCCCACCGCGGAACCACTGCCGGTGACCGCGAGCAGAAACCGCTTCTCCAGCCGTTCGATGATCTGCGCGGGGGTGTCGTACGGGTGTGCTCGACGCACGTGCGCGACGTACTTGTCGACGGCGGGTCCCTGGAGGCGGCTGGCGTTGTCGAGGATGTTGACCAGCGCGCGTTCGAGCTTGCCTCCACCCCCGACCTCGACCTGTGCGTCGTCCTTCTTACCTGCCATGGGTCCTCTTCTCGCCGTCCGCGGTGGTGCCCACCCGGAGACCACTGTAGATATCGACTTCTGTTACCCCGCTTCGCGCTGTTCTACGCTGAGCCGTATGACGGTGGGCGCAGTCTCCGAGGGTTTGCGCTGGTTGCCTTCTGCGCGGCTGCGTTCGTCGGTGCGTCCGTACGACGGGTATTGCCTGCGGGGACACGCCCCCGGGGAGCACGTCGGGATGCCCAGTCCGTATCTGACTCTGATCGTGGCAATCGAGCCCGAGGTGGTAGTTCGCGGTGTGCCGCATCGCGGTGACGGCTCGTTCGAAACCCTCGTCGGTGGGATCTCCTCGACGCCGGTGACGATCGTGCACGACGGCAATCAGTACGGGATTCAGCTTTCGCTCACCCCGCAGGGATCTCGGACGTTGCTCGGTGTTCCGTCCGCCGACTTGGGTGACTGGATCGTACGGCTGGACGACCTGCTGGGGTCCGACGCTGTCGAGATGCGTGAGCGGGTCTGCGCCGCGGCGACGTGGTCCGCACGCTTCGATGTCGTCGATGAGATCCTGGTGCGTAGGTTGATCGGCCAAGAGATCGATCCGCGGTTGGGCTGGGCGTGGGATACGCTCACGGGCGAACCCGCCTCGCGGGTTGCCGACGTCGCACGCGAAATCGGCTGGAGCACAAGACACTTGATCTCGAAATTCACTGCGGAGTATGGCGTGTCGCCGAAAGTGGCCGCCAGAATCGCCAGGTTTCATCGCTCCCATCAGCTACTACGCCGGCCGATCGTGCAGAGTATGGCGGTCGTCGCCGCCGACTGCGGGTACTACGACCAATCGCACATGAACCGCGACTGGCGCGCGATGGCAGGTATGGCACCTTCGGTGTGGCGCGAGAGAGAAGTGTTCGCATTCGTACAAGACCACGTCATCGAGCGCGGGCACGATGACAGTCATGACTGAAACGCGAACTACCGTGTGGCCGTGCCTGCGTTACGACGATGCTCGTACCGCCATTCGCTTCCTCGTCGATGTTGTCGGGTTCACCGAAGCTGCCGTCCACGGCGAAGGTGACCGTGTCGATCATGCAGAACTGCGCTGGCCGGAAGGCGGGGGCGTCATGCTCGGCAGTGTCCGTGCCGACGGTGCGCTCACCGGTCTGCCGGCCGGCGTCGGTTGTGCCTACGTCGTCACCGATCGCCCCGACGAGATCCATGCACGTGTCGTGGCGGCCGGCGTCACGATTACGCAGCCCTTGCGGGACGAGGACTACGGGAGTCGCGGCTTCACGTGTCGCGACGCCGAAGGCGTCCACTGGTCGTTCGGAACCTACGCGGGGACCCAGTGATCGGCCGGAACGAGCTCGTCAGGCTTGGGCGGCGGGGGAGCGGTTCCGTCGCCGAACGGTGATCCTCCCAGGGATTCGCGGCCGTGGGGTTCGAGCCACCCTGCCAGGTCCGGGCCCTTGGGCACGATCCCCGTCGGGTTGATGTCGGTGTGCACCTCGTAGTAGTGCCGCTTGATGTGGTCGAAGTCGACCGTGTCGCCGAATCCGGGCGTCTGGAACAGATCGCGTGCGTAGTTCCACAGCACCGGCATTTCGCTGAGCTTGCTGCGATTGCACTTGAAGTGGCCGTGGTAGACGGGATCGAAGCGTACGAGGGTGGTGAACAGGCGCACGTCGGCTTCGGTGATGTGCTCGCCGACGAGGTAGCGCTGGGTGGACAGGCGTTCGACGAGCCAGTCGAGGCGCGTGAACAAGCGGTCGTAGGCCTTTTCGTACGCCTCCTGCGAGCCGGCGAATCCACAGCGGTAGACGCCGTTGTTGACGTCTCGGAACACCAGATCGGCGACCTCGTCGATCTCGGCGCGCAGCGCTTCCGGGTACAGATCGGGGGCACCGTCGCGGTGGTACTGCGTCCATTCGGTCGACAGGTCCAGGGTGATCTGCGGGTAGTCGTTGGTGACGACCTCGCCGGTGGGAACGTCGACGATGGCGGGGACGGTGATGCCGCGCTCGTAGTCCGGGAAGCGAGCGAAGTAGGCGTCCTGCAACCTCGGGATCTGCAGAACGGAGTCGACGCCGCCTGGCTCTTCCTGGAAGTTCCAGCTGCGCGGGTCGTGGGTCGGCCCCGGAATGCCAAGGGACAGCACGTCTTCCAGCCCGAGGAGGCGACGCACGATGATGGACCGATGCGCCCACGGGCAGGCGCGTGCGGCGATCAGTCGATACCGACCGGGTTCCACCGGATAGCCGTCTCGGCCGTCCGCGGTGATTCGCGTCGGAATGTAATTGGTGTCGCGCGTGAATTCCTTGCCCGGTTCCACGTAGGCGGCATCGTCTGCCATTGTGTTCACTCCTCGCATCGATCGGTCCCCGACGACGCTACCCAGTCCGGAGGTACCTCAACCGTGATCGCCGCGAAGCACCGCGGTGTGACGGACGCCGATCTCCACGTAGCCCAGCCGCGCGGCGAGGCGTCGAGCACTGGCGTTCTCCGGTCGCGATCGCCATTGCGGAATCAGGCCGTCGTCGATGGCGTCGTTGGTCGCCAGCCTGCCGACCACCTGGGCGTGGCCTCGTCGGCGATGGTTCGCGTCCGTCAGGACACGCATGTCGGCCAGGATCAGCTGCTGCTCCGAGTAGCCGGCCGACGCGAGGGAGTGCGCCGAGTCCGCAGGCCTGTCGTCGCCGAGCAGAGTGAACCAGTGCCGTGAGACCGGCTCGTCGAACGCCTCGGCGACGTCGGCTTCACTGCAGTGCGCAGCCAGGTTGCGCGCATGCTCCGCTTCGTGGGAGATCAGCGGGTCGTGTACGTCGATGGTGTGGCCGATGTCCGACCCGTAGGCCACGGTGTGTGTGCCGATGTCATAGCGCTCGGATCGGTCACCCAACAGCGCCGAGATCCAGGTGCGGTCGGTACCGGCATGGCCGGTGAGTGTGCGCGAGGCGTCCACCGCCCAGGACGGACCGGAGATCAGGGTGGTCTCGGCCAGTCGCAGGACGGTGATGTCCTCGGTGGCACCGACATGTTCGACGCGGTCGGAGTCGGTGTCGAGGGCTCGATCGTCCATCTGCAGCTGTCGACACCACGCCAACCGGACGATGTCGAGTCGGTGGCGATCGAACGGACCCGCGTCGGGCAGAGGGGAATTCACGCTCGAAACATTAGCCACAGGGCCGCAGGGCTCCATTTCGGTTTCACCGTCCCAAAGCAATCTTTCGAACTTTTTCGCCCCCGGTGTTTCGCTCAGCGCCGATAGATGGCAGACTCGGATTTGAGATTAGAGCTTCGACGTGAAGATCTAGCTCGCTTACAGAAGGTTTACAGAATGACGCAGGGCAGTGTGAAGTGGTTCAACGGCGAAAAGGGCTTCGGCTTCATCGAGCAGGATGGTGGCGGACCGGACGTTTTCGTTCATTACTCGGAGATTCAGGGTAGCGGCTTCAAGTCGCTCGACGAGGGCCAGCGCGTGGAGTTCGAGGTGGGCCAGGGTCAGAAGGGCCCCCAGGCTACCGGCGTCCGCGCCATCTGATTCAAGCTTCGTAACCCGACTTCTCCTGGTGGAGTGAGCTTCTCGAAGTAAATCCCACCAGAAATTCGGTGACAAGGCCGGATACACGGAAGAGATTCCGAGTATCCGGCCTTCGTCTGTCGAAAGGGACATCGACCTCGGTCGATGTCCCTTCTGCATTTCCAGGACATCAAGTGCCGTATGTCCGATTGATCCCCAGGTCGGAGCATTGTCCTGGTTGCAGTCGGCCTTCCCGCGAGCTTATATTCCAGTTGGAATAATTCGACTGGGGTATCGGGAGGGAGTGCGATGCGAGGGGCGGCAGTGAACCCGCTGGGCGTATCGGTCCTGGCACTGCTCTCGGAAGGTGCCATGCATCCCTACGAGATGTACCAACTGCTGCTGGAGCGTAAGGAAGATCGAATCGTCAAGGTTCGACCGGGGTCGCTGTACCACGCCGTTGCGCGACTCCACGGGCAGGAACTGGTCGCCGAGGTCGGAACGGACCGCGGCGGCAACCGACCCGAGCGCACCACCTACGAGATCACGCCCGCCGGCCGACGCGTTCTCCTGGACAGGCTCACCGAGATCCTCCGCACCCCGGTGCGTGAGTATCCGCAGTTCACCCTCGGTCTGTCCGAGATGCACAACCTACCGGCGTCCCAGGCGATCGCCCTGCTCCGTGCACGAATCGAAGACCTGTCGCTCGAGATCGAGGAACTGTCCGGTTACCAGCGCCTGGCAGCAGAACGCAAGGTGTCCGAAATCTACTGGGCCGGAATCGATTACACGTACCACATGTTGTCCGCCGAAGTGAATTGGTTGACGAGCTACATCGATCGCGTCGACAGCGGCGCGTTGCCGTGGCCGCACGAGATTTCCGCACACCACACGACCCTGACGGATCGGGACTAGGAGAACAGTATGAACGCCGTCGAGACCGCTCCGCCGCAGAAGGCGATCGAACCCTGGCCCGCCCTGTGGGCACTGTGCCTCGGCTTCTTCATGATTCTGGTCGACACCACCATCGTGGCAGTCGCTCAGCCGGCCATCCTCGCGGGCCTGAACACCGACATCAACAACGTCATCTGGGTCACCAGCGCGTATCTGCTGGCCTACGCCGTGCCGTTGCTCGTCACCGGACGACTCGGTGACAAGTTCGGTCCCAGAAACCTCTACATCGCCGGTCTGGTCGTGTTCACCCTCGCGTCGGCGTGGTGCGGGCTGTCCGGATCTATCGAGATGCTCATCGCTGCGCGTGCCGTGCAGGGTCTCGGCGCTGCGATGATCACCCCGCAGACGATGGCCGTGATCACCCGGGTGTTCCCCGCCGAGAAGCGCGGAACGGCCATGGGAGCGTGGGGTGCCGTCGCGGGGGTGGCGACACTCGTCGGTCCGATCCTCGGCGGCGTCCTGGTCGACTCACTCGGCTGGGAGTGGATCTTCTTCATCAATCTGCCGGTCGGTGTAGTTGCAATTGCGTTGGCGCTCAAGTTCGTTCCGGTGTTGCCCACCAACGACCACAAGTTCGATCTGCTCGGTGTCGCACTCAGTGCCGTCGGACTGTTCTGCATCGTCTTCGGTATTCAGGAAGGGCAGAAGTACGACTGGGGGACAGGTATCTGGATCCTGATCGGTGTCGGATTACTCGTCTTCGCCGGGTTCGTCTACTGGCAGTCGGTGAACAAGAGCGAACCGCTGGTCCCGTTGGCGCTCTTCCGTGATCGTAACTTCTCGCTCTCCAATATCGGCATCGCCGCAATGGGTTTCGCGATGTCCGGCATGATGTTGCCGATCATGTTCTACGCACAGAGCGTCACCGGGCTCACCCCGACCCGATCGGCACTACTGTTCGTGCCGATGGCACTGCTGACCGGCATTCTGGCACCCAACGTCGGCAAGCTCGTCGACAGGACACATCCGCGCTACATCGCCGGTTCGGGATTGTTCATCCTGGCCGCATCACTGCTGTGGTTCGCGTACGAGATGACACCCACCACGGCGATCTGGAAGCTGCTGCTCCCCGTCGCCGCAATGGGCGTGGCCAACGCGTTGATCTGGTCTCCGCTGGCGGCCACGGCAACTCGTAATCTTCCGATGAGTCAGGCCGGCGCAGGCTCGGGCATCTACAACACCACCCGCATGATCGGCTCCGTGCTCGGTAGTGCGGGCATCGGCGCGCTCATCCAGTCTCGCCTGGCCGCCGAACTGCCCACCGGTGGATCTGCCTCGGGGGCGAACGAATTCGCCGGCCGAGTGCCCGAGATGCTGCGTGACGGTTTCACGACCGCCATGGCCCAGTCTCTGATCCTGCCCGCCGCGGTGTTGATCGTCGGCATGATCGCGGTCTGCTTCTACGCTCGGCCGGCGTTCAAGTAAGTGCTTGCGGCAGTGGTGCGTTTGGGTCCCCCATGCGGCACTTATCCGCACCGCTGCGCGAAGCGCACTACAGGCCCAGATCGCGGCCGATCAGTTCCTTCATGATTTCGTTCGATCCGGCCCAGATCTTCGTCACGCGAGCGTCTTTCCATGCGCGGGCGGCGCGGTACTCGTTCATGAAGCCGTAGCCACCGTGCAACTGGACGCAGTGGTCGAGAATCTCGTTCTGTACCTGCGAGCTCCACCACTTCGCCTTGGCGGCGTCGATCGCCGTCAGCTCACCGATGCCGTGCGCGGCGATGCAGTTGTCGATATAGGCCTGTGCCACATCCAGTTTGGTGACGAGCTCGGCGAGCAGGAACTTGTTCCACTGGAGCGAACCTATCTGCTGGCCGAAGGCCTTGCGGTCCTTGGCGTACTGCAGCGTCTCCTCGAGGATCGGGCGCACGTGTCCGAGGTTGGCGACCGAGCAGCTGATGCGTTCCTGGGGGAGCAGCTGCATCATGTGGATGAAGCCGCCGTCGAACTCGCCGATCATGTTCGAGCTCGGGACCCGAACGTTCTCGAAGAACAGCTCGGCCGTATCGGACTCGGGCTGACCGACCTTGTCGAGCTTGCGGCCACGGGAGAATCCTTCGGTGCCGTTCTCGACGGCGAAGAGCGTGATGCCCTTGGCCTTCTTCTCCGGCGTGGTGCGGGTGGCGACGATGACGAGGTCCGCGGAGTTGCCGTTGGTGATGAAGGTCTTCGAACCGTTGATGATGAAGTCGTCGCCGTCCTTGACGGCGGTGGTCTTGAGCGCAGCGAGATCCGAGCCGCCGGACGGCTCGGTCATCGCGATCGCGGTGAGGATCTCGCCGCTGCAGAAGCCGGGCAGCCAGCGCTTCTTCTGCTCCTCGGTGGTGAGCTTGACCAGGTAGGGAGCGACGATGTCCACGTGAATTCCGAAGCACGACGCCACCGCGGCACTCGAGCGGGCGAGTTCCTCGGCGAGGACGGCGTTGAATCGGTAGTCCTCGGCTCCGCTGCCGCCGTATTCCTCGGGCACTTCGAGGCCCAGGAATCCGTTGCGACCTGCTTCGAGCCAGATCTCGCGGTCGATGTATCGCTGTTCGACGAGCTTTTCCTCGACCGGTGTGATGGTGCGGGTGACGAACTCGCGCACCGACGCACGGAAGTCCTCGTGATCGGCCTCGAACAGGCTGCGCTTCATCTATCTGTTCCTCTCGGTAACGGTGAGTTACCTGCGCACAATACTCGTTGGTAACAACCGTCCGAGACCGGTGTGGCACTATGCGAACCATGGCTGACGCACCCACTTCGCTCGTTCGATCCACCACCGCGGCAGGCGCCGAGGTCGCCGTCCTCACCTTCGACCACGGCCCGCTCAATCTGTTCGATCAGGCCATGTTCGACGCGGTGGCAGCGAACGTTGCCGACCTCGTCGCGCGGCCCCCTCGTGCGGTGCTGCTTCGCGCCGAGGGCAAGGTCAACTCCGCAGGTGTCGACGTCCATGTGTTCGAGGGCCTGTCCGCCGCACAGGGTGCCGATCTGTGGCGGGGTCTGTTCGCACAGATTGCTCATCCGCTCGAGGCGCTGCCCTGCCCGGTGATCTACGCCGCGCACGGTTTGACGCTCACCGCCGCGTTCGAGATCTCGCTGGCCTGCGACATCATTCTCGCCGGTCCCAAGGCCAAGTTCGGTCTGGTCGAGACCGTCGTCGGGTTGACGCCGTCGATGGGTGGCCCGCAGCGCCTCGCCGAGCGGGCCGGTTCGGGTCGGGCTCGTGAGCTCGTCATGACCGGTGACCTGTACGACGCGCAGACGCTGAAGGAGTGGGGCGTGGTCAATCAGGTTCACGACGACGTCGATGCCGCGGCGCTCGCGCTGACGCATCGACTGGCGGACGGCCCCACGGTCGCCCATGCGGCGACGAAACAGATTGTGGCAGCGTGGCGTTCGGGCGGTGTGGCCCATGCGGACGAGGTCACCTCGGAGGTCTCCGGTGCCCTGTTCGAAACAGAGGATCTGCGGGGTGCGGTGAAGAGCTTCCTCGAGGTCGGTCCGGGTAAGGCGACGTACACGGGCAAGTAGCATCGGGTGAGTGAGTACTGATCAGCTGGCCGAACTGCACCTGCACATCGAGGGGTCACTCGAACCTCCGTTGATATTCGAGCTGGCGGAGCGTAACGGATTGTCGTTGCCGTACAGCGACATCGACGAACTGCGGGCGAAGTACGAGTTCACCGACCTGCAGTCGTTCCTGGATCTGTACTACGCCAACATGGCCGTGTTGCGCACTGCCGAGGATTTTGCCGATCTGGCTCGGGCCTACTTTCGCCGCACGGCGCAGGCCGGGGTGACACACGCGGAGATCTTCTTCGATCCGCAGGCGCACACCGAGCGCGGCGTCCCCCTCGAGGCCGTCGTCGACGGATTGGCGGACGCGTGCGCCTCCAGCGAGCGCGAGTTCGGCGTCACCAGTGGGCTGATTGCGTCGATCCTGCGGGACAAGCCGGTGCTGCACGCCAACCAGCTACTCGACGATCTGTTGGCGATGCAGGCCCCCATCATCGGGCTCGGTCTCGATTCCGCCGAGGTGGGCTATCCGCCGTCACTGTTCGTCGACGTGTTCGCCAAGGCGCGCGCCGAGGGACTGCACGTCGTCGCGCATGCGGGCGAAGAAGGGCCGCCGGATTACATCTGGCAGGCACTGGATCTGCTGAAGGTCGAGCGCATCGACCACGGAGTGCGATGCCTCGAAGACGAAGCACTGGTCGATCGTCTTGTCGAGGAACAGATTCCGCTCACCGTCTGCCCGCTCTCCAACGTTCGGCTCAAGGTGATCGACACCGTCGACCAGCTGCCGTTGCGGCAGATGCTCGAGCGCGGCCTGTCGGTGTCGATCAACTCCGACGACCCCGCCTACTTCGGCGGCTACGTCGACGACAACTTCGCAGCCCTCGAAGCGGGAATGGGTCTCACCACGGCCGAGCGAAAGCAGCTGGCCGAGAACTCGATTCGCGCGAGCTTCGCGACTGTCTAGATCAGCGCGACTGTCCGGATCAGGTCGCCGTCACCGAGATCCGCGGGTAGCCGGTGGCACCATCGGGAACGGTGTCGGCGGTCTGGTTGGTCTGCAGCTCGCCCGCGGAGTTGGTGGCGCGGGCTCGGATCGCGTGTTGGCCCGAGGGCAGGTCCAGCTCGACGGTCCATTGCCGCCAGGTGTCCTTGGAGTACTCCTCGGACAACGTGGCCGGCACCCAGTTGCCCTCGTCCACTTGCACTTCGACGGCGTCGATACCGGTGTGCTGATCCCAGGCGACGCCGGCGATGACCGTCTTCCCCGTGGGCACGGAACTGCCCGATCGCGGGGTGTCGATCCGGGAGGCGGTCTTGATCGGCCCGAGCGCGCCCCAACCGCGGTCGGTCCAGTATGCCGTCGCGCGGTCGAAGCGGGTGATCTCGATGTCGGTGACCCACTTGGTCGCCGAGACGTAGCCGTACAGACCGGGTACGACGAGCCTCGCCGGGTAGCCGTGTTCGACGGGCAGCGGTGCGCCGTTCATTCCGACGGCCAGCAGCGCGTCGCGGCCGTCGAGCAGCACTTCGAGGGGAGTGCCCGCGGTGAAGGCGTCACTGCTCGACGACAGTGCCATGTCGGCGTCGGGGGAGATGCCTGCTTCTTCGAGAATGTCCTTGAGCGGGTAGCCGATCCACGTCGCGTTGCCCACGAGGTCGCCGCCGACGATGTTGGAGACACAGGTCAGGGTGACCGTCTTCTCCACGGCCTGACGCTGCGCCAGGTCGGCGAACGTCAGCTCGATCTCGCGGTCCACCATGCCGTGGATCCGCAACGACCACGTATCCGACGCCACCCGCGGCACGACCAGCGCGGTGTCGATGCGGTAGAAGTCGTCGTTCGGGGTGATGTACGACGCGAGGCCGTCGATCTTCAGGTCCGCCCCGGCCGGGATCGGTGGTTGCGGAGTGGGCGTGGGCAGCATGAAGCCGAGTCGATCCGCGGTGACGGCGCGGGCGGAGGTCAGCATCCGGCCGGCTGTCCCGGCAACGACGCCGAGTACCGCGGCACCGGCGGCGAGGGTCAGGAAACTACGTCGGTTCATGCCTTCGGTCGCAGGGGCGGCGGCACCGATGAGGGCGTGCAGCACGACGATGCCCACGATGACGCCGCCGATGGTCGGGACTGCGTAGAGCGCGGTGGCGTCGGGTCGAGTCACTGCCGCGAGTACGCCCACAACGCCCAGTGCGGCGAACACCACGGCACCGATCGGCTTGCGGGCGATTCCTGCCGCCGCGGCGATCGCGCCGATCACCACGGCCATGCCGACGAACAGGGCGAGCTTGTCGGAGGTGCCGAAGGTGTCGATGGCCCATTCACGGATCGGGGCCGGACTGTTGTCGACGGCCGAGGACCCGACGGCGGTCAGTGGTGACGAGTTGGGTCCGATGGGCACGGCGATCAATTCGCCGACACCGAGGACGACTCCGGCGGCGACGATGCCGGACAGCGCGCGTTTTCCTGTGCTCACTCGCTCCAATGTAAGCGAATTCGTGGTGAGCGGTACTTCGTAGCCTGCTACGAATTACCGCTCACGACAGCAGACGCTCGAGGTACTCGCTGCCGAACAACTTCTTCGGGTCCATCGAATCGCGAACACGCAGGAAATCGTCGAAGTGTTCGTAGCAATCGCGCAGCTCGTCGCTACCGAGGGAGTGCAGTTTGCCCCAGTGCGGCCTGCCACCGACGCTGCGGCAGATGGCTTCGACGGCGTCGAAGTACTCGCGGTGATCGCGGCGGTGGTACTGGTGGACGGCGATGTAGGCCGTCGGGCGTCCGGATGCGGTGGAGAGCCAGATGTCGTCGCCCGCGGCGAAGCGCACTTCGACCGGGAACGCGATGGACACCGACGACCGTTCGAGCCATCGATCCACCTCGCGCAGCACCCAACCGATCTCGGATGCGGGTACCGCATATTCCATCTCGACGAACTTGACGGTCCGCGACGACGCGAACACCCGGTAAGAGCGGTCGATGTACTCGCGAGCCGACAGTGCCCGAGCCGAGACCGCATTGACCCGAGGAATCAGTGCGGGTACGCGGGTCACCACCCGGTTGAGGCCCTCGAAGACCTTGTTGGACAGCAATTCGTCGTCGATGTAGGAGCGCACCTTCCCCAGCGGCTTCAACACCGCGTCACCGGGCAGGCGGGTGTTGCGTTTGGTCAGCACGCGGTCGGTGTGCGGAAACCAGTAGAACTCGAAGTGGTCGACGGCGGCGACGGTCGCGTCGAGTTCGGCGAGCGTTGCCCGCAACGTCGACGGCTCCTCGACGGCCCGCAGGGCGAAGGCCGGAACGCACTCGAGCGTGACTCGGGTGATGACGCCGAGCGCACCGAGCCCGACGCGGGCCGCGTCGAACAGTTCCGCGTTCTCCTCGCGAGAGCACTGCACGAGTTCGCCGTCCGCGGTCATCAGTTCCACCGCGCACACCTGGGTGGCGATGCCGCCGAAGCGTCCTCCCGTTCCGTGGGTACCCGTGGAGATGGCTCCCGCGATGGACTGTTCGTCGATGTCGCCGAGGTTGGTCATGGCCAGCCCGAGATCCCACAACCGCGCGGTCAGCTCGCGCAGCCGGGTGCCTGCGAGCACTGTCACCCGGGCCGACCCGTCGTCGTCGTGCACCACGGATTCGATGCCGCGCAGCGAATCGAGGCCGATCTGGACGCCGTCGGTCACCGCGATCGGAGTGAAGGAATGGCCGGCCCCGACGCATCGCACCGTGCGAGATCGTTCGACGGCACCGGCCAGCACGATGCGCAACTCGTCCACCGACGTGGGCTCGGCGCGGTCCGACGGGAACGCGTGTTGATTGCCTGCCCAGTTCTGCCACGACCCCGCGTTCATTCGATCACTATTGCATTGCTCGTACCGCGCGGAGGCGCGCCTGGATCAATCCGAGGCACAGAACTCGGCCGCGCCCTAGGATCGGGTCATGCAATCGAGGCTGCCCGCTGATGTGCGACGCGCGCAACTGGTGCAGTCTGCGATCGAGGTCGCCGAGCGCGTGGGAATCGAGTCCCTGACCGTACGTGCTCTGTCGGAGCATGCCGAGGTCACCAAGGGCATCGTGCAGTACCACTTCGAGACCAAGCAGGATCTGGTGATCGCGATGGGCGAGCACCTCATCGTCGACGTCACCGAGATTCTGCACGCCGCGTTGGACAGTGCCGTGGGTACGCGCGAACTCCCGGGCGTCCGCGGTCTGCGAGAGCTGGTGCACGGCGGTCTGAGCGCGGTGTGGTTGCTGATCGAGAAGTCCCCGGATCGGCAGTTGCTCGCCTACGAGATCAAGACCTATCTGTTGCGTCATCGCGCGCTCGGGTCCGCAACGGCCGCCGAGATCGCCACTGGGCAGTACCGAATCCGAGACTCCGAGGCCCGGTTGTTCTTCGAGAAGTGTTCCGCTCACACCGGTACGCGATGGCTCGAGCCGGTGGCGTCGATCGCGCGTTTCGGAATGGCCACCCTCGACGGGCTGGTGCTGCGGTGGTTGGTCGACGGCGACGATCTCGAGGTGCTGGCGCAGATCGACGACCTGTCGGGGCTGATCGCGGGCAAGGCCGTGGACTGCTGAGACTCGGCGTGGTCGATGCTCGCTGGGACTTCTGGGCTGCGGAGTGTTTGACTGTGTAGGCCTGGCAACGACGACGAAGGAATACGCCGCATGAGCTCGATCGCCGGTGTCGCAACCACCGACACGACACCACTGTCCCGTATCGCCGCTGCCACCGAGGGGATCGAATCACCTTTGGCTGCAGTCGATTCGGCTGCCCTCGATGCCAATGCTGCGGCCCTGCGAGCGCGGGCGAATTCGGTGCCGATCAGGATCGCGAGCAAGTCGGTCAGGTGCCGGGCGGTACTGGATCGGGTGCTCGCGGCCGACGGTGTGAACGGGGTCATGGCCTACTCCCTGCGTGAGGCGATCTGGTTGGCACGCCACGGCGTGGAGGACATCCTGATGGGGTACCCGTCGGTCGATCGCACCGCCCTCGCCGAGGTCGTCAACGATCGTGTGCTGTCGGGACGCATCACGCTGATGGTCGACGACGTCGCACAGCTCGACATCGTGCGCGACGCCACCGACAGCGATCTTCTCAAGCCGCGGATCTGTATCGACGTCGATGCCTCGCTGCGCATCGGGCCGCTGCACATCGGTGTCCGACGTTCGCCGCTGCGCGAACCCGAGCAGGTCGCCGCCTTCGCGCGGGCGGCGCAGGCGCGTGGGTTCCGGGTGGTCGGTCTGATGTTCTACGAGGCGCAGATCGCCGGTGTGCCCGATGCCAATCGTGCGGTGGAATGGATGAAGTCGCTCTCGTCCCGTGAGATCTCCACGCGCAGAACGGCGGTCGTCGAGGCCGTGACTGCGGCAGTCGGTCGGATCGAGATCGTCAACAGTGGCGGTACCGGGTCGATCGACTTCTCGGCGGCCGATCCGGTCGTCACCGAGGTGACCGCCGGGTCGGGCTTGTTCGCGCCGACGCTCTTCGATCGGTATCGCGCGTTCTCGGCCGAGCCCTCGCTGTTCTTCGCACTGCCCGCGGTGCGCAAGCCGACTCCGCAGATCGCGACGCTGTTCGGTGGTGGCTACATCGCGTCGGGTCCGGCGTCGGCGTCGAGGTCGCCGCGGCCGGTCGCGTGGTCGAGAAGGGCCAGAGGAGTGGTGACGTCCGGTCTGAGGTTGCTGCGCAACGAGGGTGCCGGCGAGGTGCAGACTCCCGTGAGCGGAGCAGGGGAGATCCGGATCGGTGATCGCGTCTGGTTCCGCCATGCCAAGGCGGGCGAGCTGTGCGAGCGGTTCGACACCCTGCATCTGGTGCACGCCGACGGGTCCGTCGAGGTAGTCCCCACTTATCGTGGTGAGGGTATGGCGTTCGGCTGAATCCCGTTCTCGCACAGGCCCATGAACGTTCCGAGAGTGACCAGTCCGGCCGGGGTCGACGGCAGGTACCGGGTCAGTGCCCGCGATCGGATCAGTATCGCGGCCCATTGGCCCCGCGAGACCGCGACGTTGAGTCTGTTGCGCGACAACAGGAATCCCATGCCTCGCGGAACGTCCTCGATCGCCGACGCGGCCATCGAGATCAGCACCACCGGTGCCTGGCGTCCCTGGAACTTGTCGACGGTGCCCACCGCGACCTCGTCGAGTCCGGCGGCCGCGAGTCTCTCGATGATGACGGCTACCTGCGCGTTGTAGGCCGCGACGACCAGGAAGTCGCCCTGGTGCATGGGCCGCGCACCCTCGAAGGACTGCGGGTCGCGCCATTGCCGGCCGAGCAGAGTCTGCACACGGGTGACGATCTCGTCGGCTTCCTCCACCGAATCGGTGGAATTGCCGTGGTGGTCGAGGTACACGGTGTGCAGTCCAGGTGCAAGCGACTCCAGCGAACGGGCCTGTGTCACAGCACTGTTGGACTCCAGTTTGCCCTCGTAGGACAGCGCCGACACCGGGGCACACAGATCGGGATGCATCCGCCATGTCGTGGCCAGGAAGTAACCGCGGTCGACGGGCAGCGTCGGGTGACCGCTGGTGATCCAACCCAGAGCCGACTCGTCGACGGGTTCGGGGTGGGTGCCCTGGCTGACCTGTGGCAGTTGCGCCGGGTCGCCGAGCAGCAGAAGATTACGTGCAGACACCGAGACGGCGATGGTGTTGGCCAGCGAGAACTGCCCGGCCTCGTCGATGACCAGGAGGTCGAGCGATTCGGGCGGGATGCGGCCGGGGTTGGAGAAGTCCCAGGCGGTACCGCCGATCACGCAGCCGTCCTCGGCGTCGGTGACGAAGCGGGAGTACTCCGCCGGGTCGACGACGGTGTGGGCTGTCGGTGCCTTCTTGCCCACCCGGCCCGGGTCGACGCCGGCCGCCACGATGGTGTCCAGCACATTGTTGACCACGTGATGCGACTGGCCCACCACGCCGATGCGCCAGCGATGGACGTCGACCAATTCGGCGATCACCCGGGCAGCGGTGTACGTCTTCCCGGTCCCGGGTGGCCCCTGCACGGCAACGTAGGAGTGATCGAGATCGAGCAGGGCCGCCGTGACCGCCGTCGCGTAATCCCCGGCGCGGACCTCGGGAAGGCCTGTGCCGGAGCGGGTTCGGGGTGGGGACAGGGTCAGCAGATCGGCGACGGCCGTGCGCGGAAGGTGCGGCAGTGCCGCACCGACCTCGGCGGCGGCGGCAACGATCGCCTGCTCCAGATACTTGGTCGCCGGAGGCGGCTCGGGTGCGGTGGCGATGGGGAAGTCGGGGTACTCGTCCACTCCCTTGCGGAGGTTCTCCTGCACCACCACCATGTCGAGGGTGCCCTCGTAGCCTGCCTGCACGATCTCGACCGTCGTGGTCGCGCGATGGGTCGGCTGCTGCTTCGGCAGCCCCTCCGGCGCCGGGTCGTCGTAGAGCAGCTTGACCTTCGAGCTCGACAGGACTCCGTTGCTCAGGTGCCCCAGTAGCTTGAGCTGCCGTCGCAGGACGCGTTGATTCGGTGCGGTTTTCATCCAGTCGTGCACCAGTTCGGCGCGCTCGACCTTCAGCACGTCGGCGGCGTCGGCCCACTCGTCCAACGGGTGCGTCAGGCGGTCGAAGTGCGCCCACCAGAACGGCTTTCGTTCGCGTCGGTGATACCCGATGGAACCGGCGAACAGTGCGACGGCCTGTTGCGTCGAGGTGCGCTCCCACGGCAGACCGGCGTACTCGGCGAGTTCGAGCTCGAGCGGGCTGGCGGTGTCCACGGCAGCGTCTTCGAGCTCGAGGTGTTGCGTCGTCCGCGGGTGCACCCCGGCATCCGACGCGCGCGCCAGCAACCAATCCCGCAGTCGCTGTGTCGATTCGCAGTCGGTGCGGTTGTACTCGGCGATCTCGGAGAGCAGTGCCGCGGCCTCGGCGTCCTTGCCCTGATCTCGCAGATCGCACCAGTTCGCGTATTCGACGATCGACGCGGCCGCGTCGGTGACGTCTCCGTCGCGGGCGGCGGGCATGTACAGGGGTTCGAGCTTCTTGATGCTGTAGGACCTGGCTCCGATGCGTACCGCAGATCGCACGATCGGATAGAGGTCGACCAGAACATCGTCCCGCAATAGGTCGTCGACCGCGTCCTCACCGACGCCGTAGCGTCCGGCGAGGCGCAGCAGCGCGGTCTTCTCGTACGGCGCGTAGTGGTAGACGTGCATGTTCGGGAAGGCCGCGCGACGGGTGGTCACGTAGTCGAGGAAGTCGATCAGGGCGCGTCGTTCCTGCGCGCGATCGTGCGCCCAGAACGGCAGGAAGTCGCCGTCGGCGGTGTGGACACCGAACAGGTACTCGAGTCCCCACTCGGAACTGCCTGCCTCTGCCCACAGGGGATCGCCCTCGAAGTCGAAGAAGATGTCGCCCGGATCGGGCTCGGGAATCACACCGAGGGCGTCGGCGTCGAAGATCTCGAACTCGGCGTCGCCGCTGTGCTCCTGGCGCACCTGGAGCTCGGCTTGAGCTCGCAGGTTGGTCAGTGTGCGCGACGACATGCCCTCTACGGTCCCGGTCGACGCAGCCAGCTCGTCCACCGTGGCGATTCCCGCGTCGAGCAGTCTCTCCCGGGTACTCGCGCGCATCCCGGCGACGAGAACCAGGTCGCGGTGCTGTTCCACCTCGATCGTGCAGGCCTCGCACTGCCCGCAGCCGGAGTAGCGCGGGTCGAACCAGTCGACGACGGTGCCCTCGGCGTGGTGTTCGTCGAGGATGTGTTGCAGGTGTTCCCTGGACTGCCGGTAGACCGGAAGGATCTCGGCGAGCGAGTGGACGGAGTCGCTGCCGTCGCCGAGCATCAGGTGCACCTCGTCGCTCGGAGTGATCCCGCCGGACCGCAGCGCGTCCGCGTAGGCCGCCAACTGCAGCAGTGCCGGAACCTTGGCGTGCCGCGAGAGCTTCGTGTCGGACACCGCGTACCGATCGCCCTCGGCCACCAGAAAGTCGCAGAAACCGAGGAATCGTCCGTCGAAGAAGGTCGCCTGGTAGACCACCGGTGTGCGCGCAGTCAGAGCGGTGAAGGTTGCCCACGCGGCGTCGGCAAGTTCCTGGTCGGTACGCCCCGGTCGATCCATCGTCAGGACGCCGCCGGGGAACCGCCGCTGGAATGTCTCGAGCTGGCGGCGTTCGTGCTCGAATCCGAGTGCGGAGGTGCGGTCGAGCATCGGATCGGGGGTGGCCGTTGCCCGCGGGATCAGTCCGCTCAGCCCGTCGAGTCGGCGCAGCAGTCCGAATTCGCACGACGCTGCCGTGGCGAGGTCGCTGGCGCTGTAGATGACGCGATCGCCGATGAGGAACACGCGCCCACCCTAGTCACCGCCGGGAGCGGCACCGGTCACGTTGCGCGCGGATGCCGTCGCGAGGAGGCAAAATGATCGAATGCCTTTTTTCGACGGAGCCACCGGTGCTGTCCATTACCGAAACTGGACTGTTCCCGATGCTCGTTTCGGTCTCGTTTTTCTGCACGGTCTCGGCCAGAACAGCGGCCACTATCACCGCTTCGCTCGGGTCCTCAACGGACGCGGGGTCGACGTGTGGGCGGTCGATCACGTGGGCCACGGCCTCACCGAAGGTGAGTTGACCGACGCCGCTCAGATTCCCGGCCTCGCGCAGAATGCGCTGCAGTTGCTCGACATCGCCGAAGCCGAGCACCCCGAGTTGTCGTTCGCCCTGATGGGTCATTCCCTCGGCGCGGCCACGGCCATCGCGGCCCTCGGAGCGCATCCCGAGGCGGTTCGGTGCGCGGTGCTGTGCGGCACCCCCAAGTCCGTGACCGGCTCGGCCAACGATCTCGCCGACAACGTGATTCCGATCCTCGCGGTACACGGAGTCGACGATCGCCTGGCTCCGATCGATGCGGTGCGCGAGTGGATCGGCAGTGTTCCCGACTCGGCACTGCGTGAATTCGAGGACGGGGGCCACGACCTGCTGCACGAGAAGATCCATCTGCAGGTGACCTCGGTGGTGGCGGAGTTCCTCGACGATCACATGTCCTGACCCGACGACGAGGGCCCGGTGCGCATCGCACCGGGCCCTCGTCGTCGGATGGTCGATCTACGAGTAGATCGCCTCGATGTCGCTGCCGCGCTCGGCGTGGATGATGTTGCGCTTGAGCTTCATCGTGGGGGTGAGCTCACCGGTTTCGACGGTGAAATCGTTCTCGAGGATCGTGTACTTCTTGATCTGCTCGGGGTTGGAGACCTTCTTGTTGGCCTCGGCGACGGCCTTGTCGATCTCGGCGACGAGGTCGGCGTTCTTCGACAGCTCCGAGAACGGGATGTCGGCCGAGAGGCCGTGTCGCTCGAGCCAGCCCGGCAATGCCTCGGGGTCGAGGGTGATGAGCGCACCGATGAACGGCTTCGCGTCGCCGACGACGAGGCACTGGCTGATGATCGCGTTCGCGCGGAGGGCGTCCTCGAGCACTGCGGGGGCGACGTTCTTGCCGCCCGCGGTCACGATGATCTCCTTCTTGCGGCCGGTGATCGAGACGTAGCCTTCCTGGTCGATGGTGCCGAGGTCGCCGGTGTGGAACCAGCCGTCGACGATGGCCTCTGCCGTCGCCTTCTCGTTGTGCCAGTAGCCGCTGAACACGACCGGTCCCTTGAGCAGCAGTTCGCCGTCCTCGGCGACCTTCACCGAGTGGCCGTCGATGGGCTTGCCGACGGTGCCGACGCGCTGGTCCTTGGTGGTGTTGACGGTGATCGCCGCGCTTGTCTCGGTCAGTCCGTAGCCCTCGTAGACCGGAACGCCTGCACCGCGGAAGAAGTGGCCGAGGCGGGCACCGAGAGGTCCGCCGCCGGACACCGCGCGGGTGCAGTTGCCGCCGAGTGCGGCGCGCAGCTTGGAGTACACGAGCTTGTCGAACACCGTGTGCTTGAGGTTCAGGACGAGCCCGGCTCCGCCCTTCTCCTGGGCCTCGCTCCACTCGATGGCCGTCGCGGCGGCCTTGTCGAAGATGGAACCCTTGCCGCCGTCGTGCGCCTTCTGCTTGGCAGAGTTGTAGACCTTCTCGAACACGCGCGGCACCGACAGGATGAAGTCCGGCTTGAACACCGCGAACTGATCCACCAGCGTCGTCACGTCCGAGGTGTGCCCGACGGTCACCTTGGACTCGAACGAGCCGAACGACACGGCGCGGGCGAACACGTGCGCCATCGGGAGGAACATCAGTGTGCGATTGCCCTCCTTCATCGAGTCGTGCAGCGCGATCTGGGTGGCCTGAACCTCGGCGTAGAAGTTGGCGTGTGTGAGCTGAACGCCCTTGGGGCGACCGGTGGTGCCCGAGGTGTAGATCAGGGTGGCGGGCGATGCCGCGCTGACCTGATGGCGTCGCGCGTGCAGATCCTCGTCGCTGACCCCGGCACCACGGGTGGTCAGTTCCTCGATGGCTCCGGCGTCGATCTGCAGAACCTCACGCAGATCCTTGGCGCCCTCGGTGACCTCTTTGAGGTTCGAGGCGTGCGCTGCGGTCTCGACGACGAGCAGCTTCGTGGCGGAGTCCTCGAGGATCCATTGCGCCTGATCGGCGGAGGATGTCTCGTAGATCGCGACGGTGCAGCCGCCTGCCGACCAGATGGCGTAGTCGAGGACGACCCACTCGTAACGCGTCGCGCTGAGGATGGCGACTCGGTCGCCGAGTTCGATTCCGGACGCGATCAGTCCCTTGGCCGCTGCGGCGACCTCTTTCGCGAATCGAGCTGCGGTGACGTCGGTCCAGTTGCCGTTCTCCAGTCGCTGGAAGGGTACGAAGTTCGGCGATTCCTTCTCGTACCTGTAGACGGTGTCGGCCATGGATGCGTCGTCAGGAATGGTGAACGACGCCGGCACAGAATATTCGCGCACTGCTGGACCCCTTACGGAAAAATAGCGTGGTAGTTGTGCATTTCATCACATTCGAGGCCGTGGCGCACCATCCGGGGTGTCCGGTTTGTCGACTTTGCCGCGAGTCCGAGGGAGTTGAGTGTGACTCGGGGTACAACTTAACTGCCTGCAGTCGGGTCCGGGCGTCGGGTTGCCGGTGTGAGGCCGCTCGCACCGCATGCCGTCGTGACCGGTTTCATCACCTGATCAGCGTAGAAGGGGTCGCGGTGCCCGAGCAGGTACTAAACTCGTGCAACATATGAGCACTTCAGAAACTGAACAGGATGCCGCCGTGACGTCGGACGAGACGAATTCGCCCCCTCAGGAGTCCGCCTCCGATCCGGTCCGCGCGAGCGAGTCGTCCTCGGCGACGGGTGACGACATCACTTTTGCCGATCTCGGCATCGACGAGCGGGTCCTGAAGGCCCTGCGTGACGTGGGGTACGAGACGCCGTCGCCCATCCAGGCGGCCACCATTCCGCCGCTGATGGCCGGCAACGATGTCGTCGGCCTCGCTCAGACCGGAACCGGCAAGACCGCCGCGTTCGCAGTGCCGATCCTGTCGCGGCTCGACGTCTCGCGTCGAGTACCGCAGGCCCTGGTGCTGGCCCCGACCCGGGAGCTCGCGCTCCAGGTCGCCGAGGCGTTCGGCAAGTACGCCACGCACATTCCGGGTCTGCACATCCTGCCGATCTACGGCGGTCAGGCGTACGGCATACAGCTCTCGGGCCTGCGTAAGGGCGCGCAGATCATCGTAGGTACCCCCGGTCGCGTCATCGACCACCTCGAGAAGGGCACACTCGACCTGTCCGGCCTCGAGTACCTGGTGCTCGACGAGGCCGACGAGATGCTCAAGATGGGCTTCCAGGAGGACGTCGAGCGCATCCTCTCCGATACCCCGGAGTACAAGCAGGTCGCGTTGTTCTCGGCCACCATGCCTGCCGCGATTCGCAAGATCTCCAAGCAGTATCTGCACGACCCGGTGGAGATCACCGTCAAGACCAAGACGTCGACGGCACCGAACATCACCCAGCGCTACGTGCAGGTGGCCCATCAGCGCAAGCTCGAGGCACTGACTCGAATCTTCGAGGTAGAAGAGTTCGAGGCCATGATCATGTTCGTCCGCACCAAGCAGGCCACCGAGGAGCTCGCCGAGAAGCTGCGCGCACGGGGCTTCTCGGCCGCGGCGATCAACGGCGACATCGTGCAGGCCCAGCGTGAGCGCACCATCGGTCAACTGAAGAACGGTCAGGTCGACATCCTGGTGGCCACCGATGTCGCGGCTCGCGGTCTCGACGTCGACCGCATCTCGCACGTCATCAACTACGACATCCCGCACGACACCGAGTCCTACGTGCACCGCATCGGTCGTACCGGTCGCGCGGGCCGGGCCGGTCAGGCTCTGTTGTTCGTCGCACCGCGCGAGCGGCACCTGCTCAAGGCCATCGAGCGTGCGACGCGTCAGCCGATCACCGAGATGCAGCTCCCCAGCGTCGACGACGTCAATGCGCAGCGCGTGACGAAGTTCAAGGACTCCATCACCGACAGCCTCGGCAACGAGAATCTGGCCTTGTTCCGCCGGCTCATCGAGGACTACGAGCGCGAGCACGATGTGCCGTTGGTCGACATCGCCGCCGCGCTGGCGATCCAGTCGCGCGACGGCGAAGCGTTCCTGTTGAAGCCGGAGCCGCCTGCCCCACCGCGGGCACCCCGTGAGCCGCGTGAGCCGCGGCCGCCGCGCACGTTCGACGAGGATGCCGCCAGCTCGCATCACCGCAAGACGGGCCAGGAGATGGCGACGTACCGCATCAGCGTCGGCAAGCGTCATCATGTCGCTCCCGGTGCCATCGTCGGTGCCATCGCCAACGAGGGCGGGCTGCGTCGAAGCGACTTCGGGCACATCAGTATTCGTCCCGACCACTCGCTGGTGGAGCTGCCCGCAGATCTTGCCGACGAGACGGTCGAGGCGTTGCGCCGCACCCGTATCAGTGGCGTGCTGATTCAGCTGCAACCCGATTCCGGCCCTCCCGGACGTAGCGGTGGGCCACGCGGTGGCGGAAAGTTCAAGGGGAAGCGCTAGCGCGCACGCACGACCCCAGCGCGAGCGTTTGGTGGATCCGGCCTCGGGTATCCGCCCGTGCATGACCAACGTCACCCTCCGTGTCAACGGCATCGATCGCGAGATCGACTGCGACACCCGATCCACCCTGCTCGACGCTCTTCGGGAGAACCTCGATCTGATCGGTGCCAAGAAGGGGTGTGACCACGGGCAGTGCGGTGCCTGCACGGTGTTGGTCGACGGACGGCGGATCAACAGCTGCCTGACGTTCGCGGTTGCACAACAGAATCGCGACATCACGACGATCGAGGGATTGTCCGACGGCGACACACTGCATCCCGTGCAGCAGGCGTTCGTCGATCGCGACGCGTTCCAGTGCGGGTACTGCACCTCCGGGCAGATCTGTTCGGCGGTCGCGGTGATCGAAGAGGCGAAGCAGGGTTGGCCGAGCGCGGTCACCGAGGACATCGAGGCCGCCGACATCGAACTCGACTCCGATGAAGTGCGAGAACGTATGAGCGGCAACCTCTGTCGTTGTGGTGCCTACTGCAATATCGTCTCGGCCGTACGGGACGCATCGTGAAGACCTTCGAGTACGACGCAGCCACCGCGGTCGACGACGCGGTGGCCCGCCTCGCCGAGAACGAGAACGCGATGGTGCTCGGCGGGGGAACCAACCTCGTCGACCTGATGAAGCTCGGTGTCGTGGGTCCGACGACGCTGATCGACGTCACGCGACTTCCGTTGCACGACATAGACGTATCCGACGACGGATCGCTTCGTGTCGGTTCGGGTGTGACCAACAGTGATCTCGCGGTGCATCCGGTGGTGCGTCAGCGTTATCCGGTGCTCTCACGGGCCGTGCTCTCCGGTGCGTCGGGCCAGTTGCGCAACATGGCGACCACGGGCGGAAACCTGTTCCAGCGCACCCGGTGTGTGTACTTCATGGATGCATCGAAGCCGTGCAACAAACGCGAACCCGGTTCGGGCTGCCCGGCCCGGACGGGTGAACACCGAAACCTGGCCATTCTCGGAGCTTCGCAGGCCTGCGTGGCGACGCATCCCTCCGACATGGCGGTCGCGCTGACCGCCCTCGACGCACGCATCGTCGTCCAGGGGGTCGACGGTGAGCGTGTGGTCGATATCGACGACTTCTACCGGTTGCCCGGTGACGCGCCCGAGCGCGACAACACCGTCGCCCGAGACGAAATCGTCACGGCCATCGAGATTCCGGCACCGGCGGCCGGTACCGTCTCGACCTACCGCAAGGTGCGCGACCGGCAGTCCTATGCCTTCGCGATCGCCTCGGTCGCCGCCACTCTCGACGTCGAGGACGGGATCGTGCGCGGGTTGTCGATCGCGCTGGGCGGTGTCGCGCACAAACCGTGGCGGGCCCGCACGGCCGAGCACGCGCTGCTCGGCGCGGCCGCCGACGAGGCGTCGTTCCGGCGCGCGATCGCACTGGAACTCGACGCGGCAGAGCCGTTGCGTGACAACGCATTCAAGGTCCCGCTCGTGACCAACCTGGTCGCTCGCACGTTGGTCGAACTCACGGAGTCGGGAGATCGGTCATGACCGCATCGATCGGACAACCGATCCAGCGCACCGAATCGATCGCGAAGGTCACCGGTCGAGCCCGTTATGCCGCCGAGCAGCCGCCGGCCGTCGGGCAGCTGTACGCCTGGTACGTGCCCGCGACTGTTCCTGCCGGCACGGTCGAACGTGTCGAACTGGACGCCGACGCTACGGTTCACGCAGTTCTGTGGCACGACAACGCCGAGCAACTGGGTGATATCGAGGACGCCGAACTGCATGTGCTTCAGTCGAACACCGTCGCCTATCGAGGTCAGATCGTGGCCGTCGTCGTGGCAGACACCCTCCAGGATGCCCGCGCCGCCGCAGCCCGAGTGCACGTGCGCTACGCCGACGTGCGTTCTCCCGACAACACTCTGACCGCAGACCACGGTTCGCTGTATGCGCCGGAATCGGTCAACGCGGGGTTTCCCACCGACGTCACCGTCGGCGATCCCGATGCGGCGCTCGCATCGGCCGAGCATCTGATCGACAACTGGTACTCCACCGCGCCGATGCACAACAGTCCGATGGAGCCGCACGCCACCACGTCGCAGTGGTCCGACGGCGTGCTGACGGTCTGGGATTCGACGCAGGCACCGTCGGGTGTTCAGGGCGACCTCGCCACGGCCTTCGACCTCGAGCCCGAGAACGTTCGAGTGATCGCTGAGAACGTCGGCGGCGGTTTCGGAGCCAAGGGCAGTACGCGGCCCAACGTGATCCTCGCGGCGATGGCCGCACGAGCCACCGGCCGCACCGTCAAGTTGGTGTTGCCGAGGCAAGCTCTTTTCGACGTCGTCGGCTATCGCACCCCGACGCTCAATCGCGTCCGGCTGGGCGCTGATTCGACAGGAACCCTGCAGGCCATCACGCACGACTCGTTTCAGCAGACCAGCACGATCTTCGAGTTCTGCGAGCAGACGTCGGAATCGACTCGGCACATCTACGCGGCGCCCAATCGTCGCACCACTCACCGACTCGCGCAGCTGGACGTCGGAACGCCGCGGTGGATGCGGGCTCCCGGTGAAGCGCCCGGCATGTTCGCCGTCGAGACGGCCATCGACGAACTGGCTGTGGCCACCGGCATCGATCCGATCGAGTTGCGCATTCGCAACGAGCCCGACGTCGACCCCGCGAGTGGGAACCCGTTCAGCTCACGCAGCGTGGTCCAGTGCCTGCGCGAGGGTGCCGAGAAGTTCGGCTGGGACCGCCGCGAGTCCGCGCCCGGTCGCCGCCGAGAAGGCAACACCCTGATCGGCATGGGAGTCGCGACGGCCAGCTACCCGGTGTTGATCTCACCGAGTACCGCGTCGGCGCGCGTGGAGCAGGACGGCACGATCACGGTGTCCGTCGCTGCGTCGGACATCGGGACCGGAGCGCGCACCGTGCTGCGCCAAATCGCAGCCGATGCCCTCGAGGTGGACGCAGATGCCGTCGTACTCGAACTCGGCGACAGCGCTCTGCCGAAAGCTCCCGGAGCCGGTGGGTCCTCGGGTACCTCGTCCTGGGGGTGGGCCGTCACCAAGGTCTGCCACTCGCTGAAGGCACAGGGTTCGTACGAGCCGGGCAACTCTGCCGATGCCGACACCACCGACGACGTCGAGGGCCAGAAGGAGTTGGCGCGCATGGCGTTCGGCGCTCAGTTCGCCGAGGTCGCGGTCGACATCGACACCGGCGAGGTGCGGGTGCGACGGATGCTCGGGGTGTTCGGCATCGGCGCGGTGATGAATCCGCGGCTGGCCAGGTCTCAGCTCATCGGCGGCATGACGTTCGGACTCGGAATGGCACTGATGGAGAACGGCATCACCGATCACGAGTTCGGAGGGTTCGCCAATCACGATCTCGCCGAGTATCACATCCCGGCGTGTGCGGACGTCACCGACCTCGAGGCGGTGTGGATCGAGGAGGTCGATACCGAACTCGCGCCGATGGGCGGCAAGGGAATCGGCGAGATCGGCGCAGTCGGATCCTCGGCGGCCATCGGCAACGCGGTCTACAACGCCACCGGCGTTCGCGTCCGCGACCTGCCGATCACCCTGGACAAGGTGCTGACGCAGTGGAGTGGTCAAGTGCCCCAGGCGGCACTTGACCACCCCACTGGCAGCTAGGCCAATATCCGCTGCAGGAATTGGCGGGTGCGGGGCTCGGTGGGGTTCACCAGCACCTGCTCCGGGGTGCCGCGTTCGAGGACGACGCCGTTCTCGATGAACAGCACCTGATCGGCGACTTGCTGCGCGAAGCGGATTTCGTGGGTGACGATCACCATGGTCCAGCCCTGCGCGGCAAGGCCTTTGATGACGGCCAGAACCTCGCCGACGAGCTCGGGATCGAGGGCCGAGGTGGGCTCGTCGAACAGCATCAGCTTGGGTCGAAGGGCGAGAGCTCGCGCAATTCCGACGCGTTGTTGCTGGCCTCCGGAGAGCTGGAACGGGTACTGGTCGGACTTGGCGTCGAGACCGATCTGATCGAGGATGGCGTGCGCGTCGTGGATGGCGTCGTCCTTGGCGCGCTTCTGCACGATCACCGGTCCCTCGATGATGTTCTGTAGCACCGTCTTGTGCGGAAACAGGTTGTGGCTCTGGAACACCATGCCGCTCTGGGCGCGGAAATGTCGGAGCTGCGGCGCTCCGACGGGCTCGGAGAAATCCACCGACACGTCCCCGATACGGATGATGCCTGCGTCGGCCTGATCGAGTGCGTTCAGTGTGCGCAGCACCGTGGTCTTGCCGGATCCGGACGGTCCGATGATGACGGTGACGGTGCCGGACGGCACGCCGAACGAGATGTCCTTCAACACCTCGAGTGGTCCGAACGATTTCTTCAGTGCGGATACTTCCAGCAGGTCTGTCATTTGGCCACGTACCTGTCGAGTCGGACTTCGAGTTTGCCTTGGAAGAACGAGAGAACGATGCAGATCGCCCAGTAGTACAGCGCCGCAACGGAGTACAGGGTGAAGAAGTCGAAGGTCGGTGCCGCCGCGAGTTGCGCGACGCGCAGCAGCTCCGTCACCAGGATGGTCGAGGCGAGCGAGGTGTCCTTGACGAGCGAGATCAGCGTGTTCGACAACGGTGGCACCGCGGTGCGCAGTGCCTGTGGAAGCACGATGCGCTGCAACGTGGTTCGGTAGCCCATCCCGATGGTCTGCGCCGCCTCCCACTGGCCCTTGGGCACGCTCAGTATCGCGGCACGGATGACCTCGGCCGCGTAGCCACCGACATTCAACGAGAATGCGACCACCGCGGCCGGGAACGGCGAGATCACGATGCCGAACTGCGGCAGCCCGTAGAAGATGATGAACAGCTGCAGCAGCAGGGGAGTGCCGCGGATGATCGAGACGTAGAACCGGGCGACGGCGGCGAGCGGCTTGTTCGACGAGATGCGTGCCAGCGCCACGGCGAGGGCGATGACGAGTCCGACGACGAAGCTGATGGCGGTCAGCGGAATCGTCATGGTCACAGTGGCTTTGAGCATCGGCCACAGGTTGTCGAACACCAACTGCATTTTCGACGGTGCAGTGGTTCCCGCGTCCTCGCTCTCCGGAGCCACGGTGTCCGCGGTCGGTGCGGCGACGTCGCTGCCGAAGTACTTGTTCGAGATCTCGGCGATGGTGCCGTTCTCACGCAGTGTGTCGATGGCCGTGTCGACCTCGTCCATCAACCCACTGTCCTTGCGGGCCACGAAGGATTGCAGGGTCGTGTCTCCGGTCTCGCCTGCGATCTTCACGCCGGTGTCGCCGGTCTGCTGCAGGTACTCGGCGATGGCGAGGGAGTCGTTGACGGTGGCGTCGACGCGGCCGTCCTTGACGAGTGTTACCGCCTGGACGAATCCCTCGACGGCTTCGACGTTCGCGCCTGCGTTCGCCGCGACCTCCGCCCAGTTGCTCGTCGAGGATTGGGCGGTGGTCTTGCCGGCCAGGTCGGCGAGAGAGGTGATGGTGGAGTCGTCTGCGGCGGTGAGGATCTGGCCTTCCGACACCGTGTAGGGCGTGGACAGGTCGTAGGCCGACTGGCGCGCAGGAGTGATCGAGACCTGGTTGGCGATGAGGTCGAACCGTTGGGACTGCAGGCCGGCGAAGATCGAGTCGAACGGGGTCTGCACGAAGTCGACGCGTACGCCCAGTTCGGCACCGACCGCGTTGATGACGTCGATGTCGTAACCGGTGAGTTGTCCGTCGTCGCCCTGATAGCTGAACGGACTGTAGGTGCCCTCGGTACCGACGACCAGTACGCCCTCGTCCTTCACCCGGTCCAGTAGCGACTGCGAGGACGAGCTGCAGCCGGACAACCCCAGGATGGCGATCAGAATCGCGACCAGAGCAAGAATCGATCTGCGCACCATCTGCGCCCGCTTTCGCCGTATGTACGAGTGGAGCAAACCTACCCGTCGATCTCCAGTTCCGCTGACACCACGACGGTGTTGTTCATCGGCAAAGCGGCCACCCCGAGTGCGGTGCGGGCATGGGCACCGATCTCGGGACCGAAGATGGCGAGAACCAGATCGGAGAAGCCGTTGACGACCGTGGTGGTCTGAGTGAAACCGTGGTCGGCGTTGACCGATCCGGTGACGGTCAGCCACGCGCTGATTCGATCGAGGTCGCCGATCGCACGGGCGAGGCTGCCCAGCACGGCGAGAGCCGCATCGCGCGCGGCATCGGTGGCGGCGTCGAGACTCACCTGCGATGGCACCGCGCCGAACGGGCCTGCCAGGGCACCGTCCTGCTCGAGCGGCGAATGGCCCGAGGCGAAGACTCGGTTGCCGCGCACGCGAACCCACTCGAACGAGTACTCGAAACCGGGTGGGGCGGTCGGTTCGCCGGGCAGGGTGAAGCCCAGTTCGGTGATGCGACGTTCGATCTCCATGAAGGAAAACTCTGTCAGACCGGGATGCCGTTGATGGTGCGAACGGTCCAGCGAGAACCGTCGTGTTCGAGGGTCGAGACGCCCGCGTTGAGGATGCGTGGGGAGTGGCGTCGCCGGATCGCGTCGAAGATCGCCCGGATGACGCCGCCGTGCGCCACGGCGATCACCGCGGAGTCCGGATAGCGCGAGGCGATCTCGTCCACGCCGCGCACGCCACGCACGATCAGGTTCGAGCGTGGCTCCAGGCCCGGATACCGGCCGTCCGGCCAGTGCGAGTACGCGTCCCAGTCGGTGAATCCTTCGGCGTCACCGAAATGCCGTTCGGCCAGGTCGGGGAACTCGGCGGTGCGGGTAAGGCCCAGGTGCGCGCCGATGATGTCCGCGGTTTCCGCTGCTCTGATCAGCGGGGAGCTGACCAGGTGGTCCCACGTTCGGTACTCGAGTTCGTGGCCGGCCTCGCGGGCCTGGGCACGGCCGGTGTCGTTGAGAGGAATGTCCGATGAGCCCTGCAGACGCCCGTGCAGATTCCAGTTCGTTTCACCGTGCCGAACCAGTGCCAGAAGAGTCATAGTGAGCGGAGAATATCCCAGAGTTACCAGGGAGTACGGTCGATACGAAGATACGCGAACGAGCTTGGAGGATTGTCGATGAATCTTGCCCTCACAGAAGAAGAGGCCGCGTTCCGTGACGAGATGCGGACGTTCTTCACCACGAAGGTCCCGGCCGAGATTCGCGAGAAGAGCGCGACGGGTCAGGAGTTGAGCAAGGACGAGGTGGTCACGACCATGCGAATCCTCAACGAGAACGGCTTGGCCGTGCCGCATTGGCCGGCCGAGTTCGGTGGCCGCGACTGGACCGCTGTGCAGCGCCACATCTGGCTCGACGAGATGCAGTTGGCGTCGGTGCCCGAGCCGCTGGCGTTCAACGCCTCGATGGTCGGCCCGGTCATCGCGACGTTCGGCTCTCAGGAGCTCAAGGAGAAGTTCCTGCCCAAGACGGCGAACCTCGACATCTGGTGGTGCCAGGGCTTCTCCGAGCCCGAGGCCGGATCGGACCTGGCGTCGTTGCGCACCACCGCGATCCGCGACGGTGACGACTACATCGTCAACGGACAGAAGACGTGGACCACGCTCGGCCAGTACGCCGACTGGATCTTCGCGCTCGTGCGCACCAACCCGGACGCGCCGAAGAAGCAGGCAGGAATCTCGTTCCTGCTCATCGATCTGAACACTCCCGGCATCGAGATGCGCCCCATCAAGCTGATCGACGGCAGCGTCGAGGTCAACGAGGTCTTCTTCGACAACGTCCGCGTTCCGGCGGAGAATCTCGTCGGCGAGGAGAACCAGGGCTGGAGCTACGCCAAGTTCCTGCTCGGCAACGAGCGCACCGGCGTCGCCCGGGCCGGACACACCAAAGTGCATCTGGGACAGGCGAAGAAGCACGCAGCGCAGACGAAGGTCGGCAGCGGCACATTGCTCGACGACCCCTTGTTCGCGGCCAAGATGGCCGAGGTCGAGAACGAACTGCTCGCCCTGGAGCTGACTCAGCTGCGCCTGGTGTCGAGCTCGGACGACGGTAAGCCGAATCCGGCGTCGTCCATCCTCAAGCTGCGGGGATCGGAATTGCAGCAAGCGACGACCGAACTGCTGATGGACGTCGCCGGGCCGGACTCACTGCCCTACGAGGCGGGCGAGGACATCGAGAGCGAGGGCTGGGCGCAGCGCTCGGTACCGGGGTACCTCAACTACCGCAAGGTGTCCATCTACGGCGGCTCGAACGAGGTTCAGCGCACCATCATCGCCTCTGCGATTCTCGGACTGTAAGGGAGCATCTGAAAGACATGGATTTCGAACTCAACGAAGAGCAGAAGCTGCTGCGCGACACCACTCGTGAGGTGCTCACGCGGGCCTACGACACCGAGAAGCGCAACAAGATCGTTTCCGGTGAACTGGGCTGGAGCACCGACGTCTGGAAGCAGCTGGCCGAGGTCGGGCTGCTGGGTCTGACGTTCGGCGAGGAAGACGGCGGCATGGACGCCGGTCCCGTGGAGATCATGGCCGTGATGACCGAGGTCGGTCGACGCCTCGCGCCGGAGCCGATTCTCGACGCCGTCCTCGTCCCCGGCGGGTTGATCTCCGAGCTCGGCAGCGCCGAGCAGCGCGCGCGGCTCCTGCCGCCGGTGGCCGAGGGGTCGTCGATGTTGGCGTTCGCGCACAACGAGTCCGGCAGCCGCTGGCCCGACATCGAGGTCGCCACCACCGCCACCGAGGACGGTGGATCGTGGGCGATCAACGGCGTCAAGAACCCGGTTCCGCACGGCGGTAGCGCAGACGTCATCGTTGTCAGTGCCGCGCTGCCCACCGGTGGCACGGGACTGTTCGTCGTCGATGCCGATGCGACCGGCCTCACGCGCAAGTCCTACGCCACCCACGACGGTCAGCGCGCCGCGCAGATCGAATTCGTCGATGTCGCAGCAGAACCGCTCGGTACCGCCGAGAACGCGGCAGCGGCCATCACCGGCGCCGAGGTGCGGGCTCAGGCTGCGCTGTGCGCCGAGGCTATCGGTGCCATGGAGGAGGCGCTGCGACTGACCACCGATTACTTGAAGGCGCGCAAGCAGTTCGGGGTTCCGCTGGCCAAGTTCCAGGCACTCACCTTCCGTGCGGCGGACATGTACGTGCTGCTCGAACTCGCCCGCAGCATGAGTCTGTACGCCACGATGTCGTTGGCGGATGGCAACGTCGACCCGACCATCGCCTCGCGCGCCAAGCTGCAGATCTCCCGCTCCGGTCGCAAGATCGGCCAGGAGGCCATTCAGTTGCACGGCGGAATCGGCGTCACCGCCGAATATCCGGTCGGGCACTACACCAGTCGGCTCGTGGCCATCGAGCACACTCTCGGTGGTGCCGACGAGCACCTGCGCATCCTGGCGTCGAAGGTAGCCGATCACGATCTCATCGGGATCTGACTCTCGTCGTAAGACGCCTCGGGCCCGGCCACCTGTCGAAGGTGGCCGGGCCCGAGGTCGTTTCGGGAGGTGTCAGCTGCCCGCATCCGCCGCGGCGACGAGGTCGGCCACGGCCGTGGGGTTCGAGACCAGGATCGCGTGCGAACCCGGCACCTCGGTCACCTGAGCGCCCGCCCGCTGCGCCATGAACCGCTCGGCGGAGGTCGGGATGATCTGATCCTGCTGGGGGATCAGAGCCCACGACGGCGTGTGCGCCCAGGACGGTGGGCCGCTCGGCTCGAGCAGGGCGCCTGCGGCGATCGTCTTCTGGTGTGCGGCCATGCGAGCGGCCTGCTCCTCGCTGACATCCGGGGCGAAGAACGGACGGAACAGGGCGGGAGTGATGTACGAGTCGACGTTGCGGCCGATGATGTTCGACGCGTCGTCGACGACCGTCAGCCCGATCACCGGCGGTACCAGCGCGGTCACCGGAAATCGGATGGGATCGAGTTCGAGGGCGACGGGTTCGCCTTCGACGGGCATGAACGCGGCGACGTAGACCAGAGCCTCCACGTTGTCGGCGTGCACGTTGCTGATCACCGTGCCGCCGTACGAATGGCCTACCAGGATCACCGGCCCGTCGATGCTCTCGACCACGTCGGTGACCGAGGCCGCGTCGATCGCGGGCCCGCGCAGCGAGTTGTCCGCCGCCACCACGGGGTAGCCGCGGCCGCGTAGATCCTCGGCGACGCCGTCCCAGCTGGTGTTGTCCGCGAAGGCTCCGTGCACCAGCACCACGGTCGGCAGCTCCTGCGCGGAAGCGGGGGCGACGCCGATGCCGACCATCGCTCCCACCGTCAGTCCTGCAGTTTCCAGAAGAGTCGTCAGCGTCGGTTTCGTCATGCCCACAACCTGTCACACGCCGGAAGTTCGTGCGGTGTTCACCGCCGAGATCCGACCAGCTTCCTCTCAGCGAACGCTCGTATGCTTGGCTTGCAGCAGTGGCGTTCGTCCGACCCGGGCGATCGCAAAACCGTAGGTGATGATCGTGAGCGAGAGTTCGATGAAGTCTCGGATGGCCGAGTACCCACGTCCCCATCACAGCTTGTTGCATATCAGCGACACGCATCTCGTCGACGGTGGCGGTCGGTTGTACGGCGGCGTGGACAGTGAGTTGCGGCTCGAACAGGTGATGGCCGACGTACGCAACTCGGGTGTGCGCCCCGACGCATTGGTGTTCACCGGAGACCTGACGGACAAGGGTGAGGCCGGTGCCTACGAGAAGCTGCGGGCGTTGGTCGAGCCCGTGGCCGAGGAACTCGGTGCGCAGATCGTCTGGGCGATGGGCAATCACGACGACCGTGCGATGTTCCGCCAGAAGCTTCTCGACGCCGAACCGACCGTGCAGTCCATCGATCGCGTCCACGACGTCGACGGTCTGCGTGTCGTCACGCTCGACACGACGGTTCCCGGTCGCCATCACGGAGAGCTCGGCGACGAGCAATTGGCCTGGCTGACAGATACTCTCGCCACGCCCGCCGAGTTCGGCACGATCCTGGCGATGCATCATCCGCCGGTGCCGACCGTGCTCGATCTCGCGGTTCTGGTCGAGCTGATCGATCAGCCGCGCCTGGCCGATGTGTTGCGCGGAACCGACGTGCGATCCATTCTCGCTGGGCACCTGCACTATTCGACGACGGCCACGTTCGCGGGTATTCCCGTCTCGGTGGCGTCGGCCACGTGTTACACCCAGGATCTGAACGTGCCCGCCGGTGGATTGCGCGGTCGCGACGGTGCCCAGGGCTACAACCTGGTCCACGTCTACGAGGACACCGTTGTGCATTCGGTGGTGCCGACGGGCTCGTACGACACTGTGGGAGAACCGGTCTCGGCTCAGGAGACCGCACGCAGGCTGAGCGCAGCGGGAGTCACCATCGCGGACAGTGCGAGGCGGAAGACGTTCAGCGACGCCTAGCGCTGCTCTCGTTCCCACGGCGCGACGATGGGGAAGTACTTGTCCAGGAACTGCGTCACCGTCCGGGTGCGCAGGTCGAGGTCGACCTCCGGGAAGCTGCCGTCGTTGAGGCAGAAGAAGTCCACCGACCGTTTGGGGAGCAACTTCTCCATGGCGTCGAGGCCCGCGACCGTCGTGGTATCGATGTACCGAACCTTGGCGTCCTTCTGGACCACGGCGCGTCCACTCATCAGCGCGTAGTAGTGGTACAGCGAGTTCGTCACCGAGATGTTGGTGCTGGCGCGGAACGCGCTCGCGGCGGTGGACGCGAACTCGTCCGGAAACTCGTTCTCCATTTCCTGCATCACACTGCGCCGCAACGGTGTTGCCGCGTGTTCGAGATGCCGGGTCGTGGTCATACCGAATCTGTCCTGCAGGATTCGACGGTTCACCCGTGCCGCATTCTCGAACCCGCTGCGGTCGGCGTCGCTGTAACCCAACCCGATTCGCGTCGTCGCCTCGATGAACATGCTGATCCCGCCGGGGGAGAAGAACATCGACGGGCTGACCGGTCGGCCGAAGAACATGTCGTCGTTCGAGTACAGGAAGTGCTCGGACAAGCCGGGTATGTGGTGCAGCTGGCTTTCGACGGCCTGCGAATTGTGGGTCGGCAGCACGGAGGTGTCGACGAAGAACGCCTCGCTCGGCACGAACGTCACCTTGGGATGGTCGGCGAGCCACGCCGGCCTCGGGGAGTCGGTGGCCACGAAGATCCGCCTGATCCACGGCGCGTACATGTGCACCGACCGCAGGGCGTACTTCAATTCGTCGATCTGCCGGTAACGGGCCGCCGAGTCGTCGCCCTCACCGACGACGTAATTCGCCATCCGCCGCGCCCGCTGGGCCTGGAATTCGGCCGAGGAGCCATCGACCCAGGAGAAGACGATGTCGATCTCGAAATTGATGTCCGACGCGTGGTCGGCGAACATGTTCTCGATGGTCGGCCAGGTTCTGCCGAAGCGTTCGACGGTACCGCGGACGGCCTCGTCGGGCCGGATGTTGCGCCTGGTCAGCGAATTCTCGATCGGCAGCACGATCTCGGACGGGGAGAACGACCACAGTTCGATCTGCACGGCCGTCGACGCGCCGTAGTACAACCCACTGAACGGCTCGACGCGCGGCCGGTACAGGCGGACGATGCGTGCGTTCGCGGACGGCGAGAGTGTGCCGTCGGCCACCAGCACTGCTTTCCCGCGGGCATCGACGGTCTTGGAGTAGAACGGCTCGGCGCGGCAGGCGTGCACCAGTGCCGTGGTCAACGCTTCGCGTGCGGCCAGCTCGATGGCGATGACGGGCCGTTCGTCGTTGCCGCGAACGAGCAGGTACTTGATGTGTGCGGCGTCGAGTACGGCGCGCACGAACAGCAGATCCTCGACCATCGCCTGGTGCGGGGTGGTGGAGGTGATGGTCAATGCGTAGCGGCCGTCGTGGCTGACGACGTCGGATCGTTCGCTCAGTCGCGCTGCGGATGCGGCAGATTCTCGGGTGACGGCATCGTTGGTCTCGTGCTCCGGTGGAACGAGGTAGATATCGTGCGGGGCAGAAGACGAGGTGATGACGTTCCTTCCGGAGTCGCGCGCTGGCCGAGGGACCCCGGTGCAGGGTCAGTCTAGTGCAGGTCCGGGGCGCGTTCGACGCGCTGCGGTAGAACCCGACTCGCTGCGAGCAGGCCCACAGCAACTCCGGCGGCGTCGGCGAGGGCGTCGGCGAGCGATCCGGAGCGTCCCAGAGGCAGGATCGCTTGCAGGACCTCCGAGATCGCCGCGAACGTCAGTACCCACAGTGCGGTTCGGATCCAGTCGATTCCGGCCAGGCGTGAGGTGTACGCCAGCGCAGCGAACAGTACGAAGTGGATGATCTTGTCGCTGTGCTGAAATCCCGAGGGAACCCCGGATGCGGGGGTGAAGAGCACGATCAGCGCGACGACGAAGGTGACGACCAGGGGAATTCGTAACGTCGACTGCGTGAACACCGCCCGAGCCTACCGACGTTGCAGCACCACGACCGTGTCGATTCGCTCGTCGCCGTCCGGCGTCGTGCGGGTGCGGTGTTCGGCGTGGATCACCTCGAACCCGTCGCCTGCCGCAGCGACGACCGGTTCCGGTGCGAAGAGTCTGTGCTTGGCCGGATGCTGCGAGGCGTGGCTGTCGCTGGGACTGTGGCCGACGATCAGCAGACGTCCCTTCGGCGAGACCGCTGCGGCGAACCTGCGGGTGGTCAATTCGAGCTCGTCCGGTGGCACCTGGAGGAAGTGCACCGACACGAGATCGAATGCCTCTGTCGGAGGAGTCCAGTCCAGAACGTCGTGCTGCTGCCAGTTCACCGCGAGTGTGTGCGGCTCGAGTGCCTGTTGTGCCGCACGGGCGCGGCCGAGGGCGACATCGGAGATGTCGACGCCGGTCACGTGCCAGCCTTCACCGGCCAACCACAGGGAGTCGGCGCCTTCCCCGCAGCCGATGTCCAGGGCGCGGCCCGGAGTCAGCTCGGACGCTTCCTGTACCAACACCGCATTGGGATGTCCGCTCCAGATGGTGGTGCGCTGGTTGTAGAGGTCGTCCCAGAATGCTTCATCGAAGGCACCGTTCTCGAAGTCAGGCTCTGCGGGGGTCCGGTCGGCGGCATGAGTGTGAGCGTGCGTGTGGTCGGCCATGGTTCGAGAATGCCCGCTTACAACCATGGGCGCAAACAAAATTGCTCGATTGGCAAAACGCGGTCTGGGTAGAGTGATCGTTCATGACCGAACAGGAACGTGAAGTACTGACGTGGGCGACGTTCGGGGACGCCTCGCGTGAACTCACCGAGTAGATCGTCGACGACGGGTTCGTCCCGGACATCGTCATCGCGATCGCTCGAGGCGGTCTCATTCCTGCGGGTGCGATTGCCTACGCCATGGGCGTCAAGGCAGCGGGCACCCTCAACGTCGAGTTCTACTCCGACATCGAGGAGACCCTGCCCGATCCGGTTGTCCTCGAGCCCCTTCTGGACACCGACGCGATCGTCGGTAAGAAGTTGCTCGTCGTCGACGACGTCGCCGATTCCGGCCGCACGCTGGCGCTGGTGATCGACCTGTTGAAGGCGCACACGCCCGAGGTGCGGTCGGCCGTGATCTACACCAAGCCGAGAACCATTGTGCAGCCGGACTATTCGTGGCGTGAAACCGACAAGTGGATCAATTTTCCATGGTCAACGTTGCCGGTCATCACCTGAATCAGTCGCTGGAGACGTCGATCAGCACCTTGCCGACGGTTCCGTTCTCGACGGCGTCGTGAGCCGCAGCGGTTTCGCTCAGCGGGAAGCGGTGCAGTGGTAGGCCGGTGGCTTCGCCCACCTCGAGAACACCGGCTGCCGCCGCCGCGCTGACGTCCGCCTCGGCGTTCCGCAAAGCCTCGTCGCCCACGGTGTAGAGGAGTACGAACTGGTAGCGGGTGTTGAGCACCATGTTCGGCCGGACGTCGAGGGTCACGGTGTCGCCGCCGTTGTTGGCGTAGACGGCAACCGATGCGCGGTTGGCTCCCACGGCAGCGTTGAGCGCGGCATTCTGGGCGGGAGCCACCTCGACGACGAGATCGATTCCGGCGGGGATCAATTCGCGGATCTCGGCGGCGGCGTCGCCGGTCTTGTAGTTCACCACGTGGTGCGCGCCCGCGGCGGTCGCCAGTGCGCCCTTCTCCGGTCCGCTGACCGTTGTCACCACGGTCGCGCCCGCCCAGCGAGCCAATTGGATCGCGGCATGGCCGACGGCACCGGCACCACCGGCGACGAGTACCGACTTACCGTCCAGTGCGCCCGGGTGCAGCCGGGTGGGTCCGTCCTCGGAGACGGTCAGTGCGCGGTGTGCCGTCATCGCAGGCACTCCGAGGCTCGCGCCCACGTCGAATCCGACGCCGTCGGGTAGAGGAACCACCCGGGAGGCGGGTAGGACTGCGAAAGACTGCGCTGTTCCGGTCGGACGCTGATGCTGGGCGAGGTAGACCCAGACGCGATCGCCGACGGCCACGCCGTCGACCTCGGGTCCGACGGCGTCGATCACTCCGGCACCGTCCTGGTTGGGTACCACCTCGTCGAACGCGAGTTCCTCGCCCGGTCCGGAGCCGGTTCGGTTCTTCCAGTCCGTCGGGTTGACGCCCGAGACCACGATGCGGACACGCACTTCGCCTGCGGCGGGCTCGGACACCTCGCGATCCTTCAGCTCGAGGACGGACGAATCGCCGGTGCGGGTGTACACAATTGCTGGAGCAGTCATATTCGGTCCAACGCGCTCGGACCGCACCGATGTTCCCTGCGAGCACATCGGGGTATGCACGAGTGGTCAGCAGTCCCGTCAGAGGAGAAACGAATTTTCATGAATCACAACGAAGTGCTCACCGACGCGTTCGGTCGAATCAAGGAGCTCGTCCACTCCGTCCTGGACGACATCCCCGCGGCTGCGTTGACGTATCGTCCGGACGCCGATGCCAACAGCATCGCCTGGTTGTTGTGGCACCTGACGCGGGTGCAGGACGACCACATTGCGGACGTGGCCGGGAGCGAACAGGTCTGGACGTCGGACTCGTGGTTCGAGCGTTTCGGGCTGCCGTTCGACAAGTCCGACATCGGGTACGGCCAGTCATCCGCCGACGTCGCTCAGGTCACCTCGAGCGCCGAGTTGCTGCGTGAATACCACGATGCCGTGCACTCGAAAACCGTTGCCTACGTAAGCAGCGTTTCGACCGACGATCTCGATCGGATCGTCGACGAGAACTGGGATCCGCCGGTCACCCTGGGTGCGCGGCTGGTGTCGGTGGTCTCCGACGACCTGCAGCATGCCGGGCAGGCCTCGTACGTTCTCGGCCTCTACACCCGGCAGGCATAGCAATCAGGCGTAGAGCTTCTGCAGGTTCTCCAGCGTCTCACGGATGTTGCGACGCTGGAACTGCGGGAACGTCTTGCCGCTGGTGACGATCTTGTCGAACACGAGGGCCAGCGCGTCGGGCCACTTCGTCCGGTCGTCGGTCCAGGTCTCGGTGACTTTCGTGCCGCCCTCGACCGGCTCGAAGTCGTAACGCCAGGTTGCGTTCGCGCCCTTGATCTTCGGAGCGCTCTTGCCGATGGCATGGACGCGGAACTCGAAGGTCTTCCCCGGGTCGGCCGCCGTGACGGTGCAGCGAGTGACCCATTTCGCTCGGCCGCGCTTGTTGGTTCCGTCGAACACCATTCCCACGTAGGCACTCTCGCGGGGTTCGTGGACGGTGGCACCGGTGTTCTCGGGGCTCCACCGACCCATCTCGGTGGGGTCGCTGATCGCGGCGTAGAGCGTAGCGGCGTCGGCATTAACGACGATGCTGTCGGAAACGGTGAGTTCGCGCTTCACGACGATGCACCCTTCTTCAGGCCGGGATGGACACGAGTGAGCATCGGGACCAACAGTGTTCGCGGGGTGATCTGCGCGAATATCGATCCGATGCGGTTGGCGGGCCCGGGGATCGACACCATGCGTCCCTTGGTCATGTCGTCGACGGCAGTCCTGGCCACTGTCTCGGCAGAGACCCACATGATCGACGGAAGTGCCTTCTCTGCATCGTCTTTGGCGAAGCCTGCGGCTTCGCCGAACCCGGTCTGGACCGGTCCGGGGCACAGTGCGGTTGCGGTCACGCCGGTTCCGCGCAGTTCGCCGGTCAGAGACTGGGTGTAGGAGAGTACGAACGCCTTGCACGCACCGTATCCGGCCTGTCCGGGCAGAGGCTGGAACGCAGCGGTCGAGGCCACGTTGAGCAGCGCGCCGCGTCCTCGTTCGATCATGCCGGGGAGGAACCGGGTGCACAGGTCTGCGACAGCGACGACATCCACCTCGATCATGTGCATCTCGGCGTCGGGATCGGATTCTGCGACCGGTCCGAGTGTGGAAAGGCCGGCGTTGTTGATCAAGATGTCGGGGATCAGGCCGAGTTCGGTGATGCGGCCGATCAATTCGGCTCGCGCCGTGCGGTCGGAGAGGTCCGCTGCGAGCACTTCGGCTCGGACTCCCCGTGCCCGAATCTCCTGTGCCAACTCTTCGAGCTTGTCGGCGCGCCGGGCGACGAGGGTGACGCCATGGCCACGGGATGCGAGCACGCGGGCGATCGCGGCTCCGATTCCCGAGGACGCTCCGGTCACGACGGCTGTCCGATCAGGGGCGGGACGAGGAAGGCTCATGGCTCCCACCGTAGCGAATATGCGCTGCGCAGCGCATTTGAATCCTCATTGAAGGTTAGCCTACTCTTACTTCAATGCTTCTTTGCTTGTCGAAAGGGTAACCATGTTCTCTGCTTCGTCGGCCGGTCGTCGGACTGCCCGCCGTGTGTCCCTGCTGTCTGCACTCGCTGTGTCGGCCCTGGTGGTCGGTGCGTGCTCGTCTTCCGACACTGCGGGGCCCGAGCAGTCGGGAGGCGGTGATTTCGCGGCCGTCACCATCGATTCGGCACTGGGGCAGGCGGTCATCACCGAGAAGCCGGAGCGCATCGTGACTCTCGGTCAGGGTTCGGCGGAGACGGCGATCGCGCTGGGTACCGTCCCGGTCGGCGTCGAGGAGTATTCGTGGGGTGCCGACGACACCGGTTACCTGCCGTGGGTACACGACGCGGTCACCGAATTGGGGGCCGAGCTTCCCGAACAATTCACCGGCGGAACCGAACTGAACATCGAGGCCATTGCCGCCCTCGAGCCGGATCTCGTTCTGGCTCCGTGGTCCGGCATCACCCAGGACCAGTTCGACAAGCTCAGTGCCTTCGCTCCGGTGGTCGCCTACGAGGAGCAGCCGTGGACGATCACCTGGGAAGATCAGATCACCGTGATCGGCAAGGCCATGGGTGAGGAACAGAAGGCAGCCGAGGAGATCGACAAGATCAAGGCGCGCTTCGCCGACGCCGCCGCCCAGCACCCCGAGTACTCGGGCGTGAGCTTTTCGTACATCTACAACACAGGCCCCGGGACGCTCGGAGTGTTCCTCGCCGACGAGCAGCGCGTCGCGATGGTGCGCGGTCTCGGGTTGCAGGTCGACCCGGTGGTGAACACGCTCGACGAGACCGAGGGCACCGACTCGTCGGTCATCGGCTTGGAGAATGCGAATCTGCTGAACGACTCCGACCTGATCTTCACGTTCTACTCGGATCCGCAGAACCGTACCGACACCGAGAATCAGCCTGCGTACCAGCAGATTCCGGCCGTGTCCCGCGGGTCGGTCGTTGCGCCGACGGATCAGTCCTTCGTCACCGGGTCGTCCATCATCAATCCGTTGACGGTGCCGTGGGCACTCGAGCGCTACGTGCCGATGATCGACGAGGCTGTCGCGAAGCTCGACGCCGGCACGTCATAGCTTGATCGAGCGGAGCGGAGCAACCATGCGACTCGTGCACAACGCCGAAGTCCACGGTCGATCTGGCAGCTCGTGTTCGAGAGATGGGCGGCCGTAGCCCGGAAGATGGCGTCCGCGGGCTGCTCTCTATCGCCCTCCCGCCACGCTGGCCTTCGTTGGAGGTTCGGGCTGTGCCCGAGGTGGTGCCGCATCACTGCGGTGACGGCATTGGCACTTCACCCGAATCAGCCTGTCGAGCAGTCTCTTCCAGCCCCGCGCCGTGTTCTCGGTGCGGGGCTGGATTGGTATGTGGAGGGGTGTGGGCAGGGTCAGGCGATGTGGGGGCCTGCTCGGGCGTGGGATGGTCTGGGTTGTCGGTAGGGGTCGACGGTTGCCGGTGGCACGAACCACGGGTGGTTGTCGACGCCGATGAACACTTCCCAATCGGAGTAGTGAAGGAGTCGGTGGTGGAATCCGCACAGGAGGACGAGGTTGTTCATGTCGGTGGGGCCACCGTCGGCCCAGTGCCGGATGTGGTGCGCTTCTGTCCAGGCGGCGGGTTTGCCGCAGCCGGGGAAGGCGCAGGTGTGGTCTCGGGCGATGAGCGCCTTCTTCTGTTTGGCGGTGACGGTGCGTGCGGTGCGGGCGAGGTTGATCGGTGAGCCGTTCTCGTCCATGACGATGGCGGTGAGCACGCAGTCGCAGGCGAGTTGGCGGGAGGTGTTGCGGGACAGTGGTCCCATCCAGGGGAGCCACCCGACGGTGGTGCCGTCGCCGAACAGGTCCCGGTACGCGCCGCGATCCGTGGCAGGGTGGCCGTCGTCATCGGATTCATCTGCAGCGCGGGTGTTCTCGTCGTCGGCTATGTCATCGACGTCAGCACTGTCGCGGAGGTCGGTGAGATCGCGCAGGCTGATGTGCAGGTTCAGGTGCGGGCGTTCACCGCCTTCGATGGGGCGATCACTCGAGGCGAGGTATTGGTCGAGGATGTGTCCGAAGGCGTCGGCGCGACGCCGGGCGGGGCTGCGATCGTCTCCGGTTTTGGGTGTCTCGGCGCCGTCGGCGGCGGGGCGGGGTTCGGTCAACGGGGAGAGTGCGGTGAGCAGCTTCTCGCCGGTGATCGCATCGAAGTCTCCTTTGAGTACCAGCCGCCCGTTCAAGGTCTTGGAGGCGAAGAGTTCGTTGCGGTCGGTGTCCTCGGGAGGTGGCTTTTTGCCGCCGAATCTGTCGTTGAGGTTGGTGATGGCTTCGCGGATCCGGTCGGTGCGTGCTTCGGGTCCGGTGGCGGCGGTGATCATCGCCTTCCTGGCCATGTCCTGCCCGGCTGGGGGGAGGTTCTTGGGTGGGGTTTCGGCGAAGGTAAGGATCAAGGCGGCGTGGTCGACGGTGATGCTGCCGGTGTCGATGGCCTCGGCGATGTCGGGGAAGTTCTTCAGTCCGCGGGCGAGGGCGACGATCTTGTTGGCTTTGCTGGGGGTGAGCAGGGTGGTGGATGTCAGCCAGCCGGCGGGGCCGGGGAAACCGAGCTTCTCCCGGCTCACGCGGGTGTCGATCTCGGCGACGAGAGCGATGCGCCGGGCTTCGAGCAGTTGGATCTGGTGGGAGACCGCAGCAGACTCGGCGAGGAGTTCTGCCTCGCTCAGTTGCCAGATCGCTGTGGTCATGCCATGAAGTGTATCGAACGTGCGTTCGACTGGCAACCATCATTGAATCGAAAACTGTTGCCCAGCATAAGGATTCGTTGTCCAAAACCTGTCGGTGCATCGTGGTAGACGTCCGGAGGCACTCGGCAATCGCATGAGACGGCCATGGTGCGGCGGTGTGCGTCCGCAGAGACGTGTGGGATCGACTTCCGTGCCGTGCGCGATGCGCGCGATATGCAGGTCAGTCTTTCGTCCATGGCCACGCCCATTTTGCGTGTCGTCGATCCTTCGATTCGTCTGCCCGATATGCGGATCCAGCGCGTCCTAAACGCGCGACGACCTGGGTGAGGGAACGGCTGCGACAGGAGCCTCGAACTGGGCCCGGCTCCCATGGCAGCGGCTCAGCAAAAGTGGTGCACGTTGCGCAGTCGATATCAACGGAGACCTCGACAGGGTCCAGCTGTGCACAACTTACCGAGGCGTGTCAGTACACCTCGCGCTGTCGTTCTTGTTCCAATACCTGCTCCAGGTCGCTCAGTCGGTTCATCGACGACACCTGTCGCGCGGTGCGGTGATTGAGTGCCAACATCTCGCGGTGCCGGTGCACGAAGGCCCAGTAGCCGGCGGTGAATGGGCACGCATCGTCGCCCAGTCGCTTCTTCGGGTTGAATTCGCAGGGCTTGCAGTAGTCGGTCATTCGGTTCAGGTACGCCCCGCCCGAGGCGTAGGGCTTGGTGGCGATCACGCCGCCGTCCGCGTGTTGACTCATGCCGATCACGTTCACCGGCATCACCCAGGCGAACCCGTCGACGAAAGCCGTTGCGAACCAGTCGGTCAACGCCCGCGGATCCCAAGCATGTTGCAGCGCAAAGTTTCCCAGGATCATCAGGCGGGGAATGTGGTGCACCCAGCCGCGGTCGCGCACGCCGTCCACCGTCGACGACAGGCATTTCGCGACCACAGCGTCGCCGTCCAACTCGAGCAGCCAATCGGGCAGTGGCTCATGCGCTTCGAGCTTGTTGCGCTCGAGGTACTCCGGCCCCAGATGCCAGTACAGGTGCCACACGTATTCGCGCCAGCCGAGGATCTGTCGAACGAAGCCCTCCACGCTCGCCAGTGGGGTGCCGTCGCGGTGGGCGTCCTCGGCGGCGTGCGCCACGTCCAGCGGTTGCAGCAGGCCGAGGTTCAGTGGCACCGACAGCAGCGAGTGAGACATCGTCCAGTCGTCGGCCATCACCGCGTCCTCGTACTTGCCGAAGTCGTCCAAGCGGTAGTTCACGAAGTGCGCCAACGCGTCCGACGCCTCGGCCGCGGTCACCGCGAAGACACGAGGTCCGTCCACTCCGACGGTGTCGAGGTCCCACTCGTCGAGGTCGGCGCGCACCTGCTCGTCGATGGCATCCTCGGTCGGCCACCACGGTTCCTCCACACCCAGGGTCAGGCGTCCCTTCGGCGGTGGCGACTGGTTCTCGGCGTCGAGGTTCCACTTGCCCGACACCGGGTCGGCACCGTCCATCAGCACATCGAATCTCTTGCGCTGCTCCCGGTAGAACGTCTCCATCCGGAATGTCCCACGCTCGGCCGCCCAGTCGGCGAACTCTGCGCGGGGGAGCGCGAACATCGGCGTCGGGAGAATCTCCGAGACCAGGCCCTCCTCGTGCAAGGCGGCGACGAACTTCTCGGCCGCATGTGAGGTGGGCTCGAACACCACCACGGGCTTGCCGTACTCGGCCAACCCTTCGCGATACGTCTCGGTCTGCAGGTAGGTCATCCGGTCGCCCAACTCGTCGGCCAGGTGCCGCATCCCGGAGAGCACCAGGTGGAGCTTCTGCCGGTGGTATCGCCGACGTCGGAATACGCGCAGGGACTCGATCATCAGCACATCCCGATCGGCATGCTCGTCCACCGAGTGAAAGTGCGGGCCGAGCTGATCACCGAACAACCACAGAGCGTCCATGACCCCAGTGTTCTCCCACCGTCTGTGCGGCAAACCCGCGTCCGACACATGGCCGGAGGATGAACACTGTCGCCGACCCAGGCGCGCCTTACTTGACCACCGACCATCCATCGCATGGACTGACCCGATGCACGCTGAGTCTGCGCTTTCCAGAAGGACGTTTCTTCGCTCGTCGTCGGTGGCCGTCGCGGTGGCCGGAGTCGCCACGACGTTGCCTGCGACCGCACACGCACAGGGCAGCGACCGCGGCTTCCTGCACGGGGTCGCATCGGGAGATCCGTTGCCCGACGCGATCGTCCTGTGGACCCGCGTCACTCCCACGCCCGACGCCACCCCTGGCTCCGGCGTCGGACCGCAGGTATCGGTGACGTGGCGGATCGCCCGCAGCGCGGACATGAGTGACGTGGTCTCCTCCGGAACCGTCGCAACCGGCCCCGACGCCGACCACACCGTCAAGGTCGACGTCGACGGCCTCGCTGCCGACACGACGTACTTCTACGACTTCCGGACGAGCGACGCGGCATCGGCCGTCGGGACCACGCACACCGCTCCGCGCAACGATGCCGATATAGACGCGATGCGCTTCGGCGTCGTCTCGTGCTCGAACTGGGAGTCGGGGTACTTCGGTGCGTACCGGCATCTGGCCGCCAGGGGAGACCTCGATGCCATCGTCCATCTCGGCGACTACATCTACGAGTACGAGACGGGCGGGTTCCCGGGCCGCGACGGGGTGATCCGGCAGCATTCGCCCACCCACGAGATCGTCACACTCGCCGATTACCGTCAGCGCCACGGTCAGTACAAGTCGGATCCCGATCTGCAGGCGGCGCATGTCGGTGTGCCATGGATCTGCACGTGGGACGACCACGAATCGGCCAACGATGCCTACGACGGCGGCGCGCAGAATCACACCCCGGGTACCGAGGGCGACTGGTCCACCCGCAAGGCCAATTCCGAGCAGGCGTACTACGAGTGGATGCCGGTACGCGCGGCAGGCACAGCGACCAACCGGCATCTCTACCGTCGACTCCGGTTCGGCAACCTGCTCGAACTGTCGATGCTGGATCTGCGCACCTACCGCTCGCAGCAGGTGTTGCCGTTCAACGGGCCCGAGGTCGATTCACCCAACCGGACCATCACCGGTTCGGAGCAGATGCAGTGGCTCACCGACGGCATCGTCTCGTCGCCGACGCAGTGGAAGATCGTCGGCAATCCGGTGATGATCACGCCCACCCTCATCCCGCCGCTCGATCGAGATGCGGCCAGGGCCGTCACCTCGCTGCTCGGAATCCCGGAGGGCGGCCTGCCGTACAACGCCGATCCGTGGGACGGGTACACCGCCGACCGGCGCAAGCTGCTCGGTGCCATGGTCGACGCTGGCGTCGACAACACCGTTTTCATCACCGGCGACATCCATTCGGCGTGGGCCTGCGAGGTGCCGCTCGATGCGGCGCGCTACGCAACGACGGAACCCGCTGCGACCGAACTCGTCGTCACCTCGGTGAGCTCGGCCAACATCGACGACCTGACGCGTACTCCGCCGCACACGCTGGGCCGGGTCGCCGAGGAAGCATTCAAGGCACTCAACCAGCACGTGAAGTTCGTGGACCTCGACAGCCACGGGTTCGGCGTTTTCGAGGTCACCAAGACTGCGGCTCGGATGGACCACTGGTTCCTCACCGCCAAGGAGGATCCGCAGACCGGCGTGTACTGGGGAGCGGGCTTCACCGTGGACTCGGGCACCCAGCGCGTCCGGGCGGCGGCACCGCCTGCCTGACGACGCGCCATACTGGACGGCGTGGCTGTACCGAAAATCGTCCTGTTCTACGTCTTCACTCCGCTGCCCGATCCCGAGGCGATCCGGCTGTGGCAGCAGGCGCTGGCCGCGTCCAACAACCTGGCCGGACGCATCCTGATCTCAGAACACGGCATCAACGCGACGGTCGGCGGCGACGTCGACGACGTCAAACGGTACGTCCGTGGCACCCGCAGCTATCCGGCGTTCAAGTCGGCCGACATCAAGTGGTCCGATGGGCTCGGAAACGATTTCCCGAGACTGAGCGTGCGGGTGCGGGACGAGATCGTCACCTTCGGAGCCCCCGGGGAACTGAAGGTCGACGCCGACGGCGTGGTCGGCGGCGGCACCCATCTGAGCCCGGAGCAGGTGCACGAGCTCGTCGATTCTCGCGGCGACGACGTCGTCTTCTTCGACGGCCGCAACGCCTTCGAAGCCGAGATCGGAAAGTTCAAGAACGCGGTGGTGCCCGACGTCGATACGACCCGGGATTTCGTCTCCCAGCTCGATTCCGGTGCCTACGACCACCTGAAGAAGTCTCCGGTGGTCACGTACTGCACGGGGGGAGTGCGGTGCGAGGTGCTCTCGTCGTTGATGGTCGCGCGCGGGTTCGAGGAGGTCTATCAGCTCGACGGCGGAATCGTCCGCTACGCAGAGACTTTCGGTGACGACGCGCTGTGGGAGGGTTCGCTGTTCGTCTTCGACAAGCGGATGGCGCAGAACTTCTCCGACCACACCGCCGTCATCGGCCGGTGCAGTGCCTGCGGCAATCCGACGTCCCGCTACCAGGACTTCGACGGCGACGCCGGCCGTGGTCTGCGGCTGATCTGTCTCGACTGCGCGTAGCGAGATGCTGCCCTTCCGGGACGGTCTCGCTCCACTGAGACTGCTGTTGCCGCATGGTGATTCGGCTACCACCGTCGTGGAGTATCTCGAACGGGAGATGCCCGAGGACGACTGGCGACGGGCCATGCTCGACGCCGAAGTGGTGGACGAGAAGAGCAGGCCCATCTCCGTCGACACGCGGTACCGCGCAGGCAGTCAGGTGTACTTCTATCGCATTCCGGCGCAGGAGGTTCCGGTTCCGTTCGAGATCGGCATCCTGCACGAGGACGGCGATCTATTGGTTGTCGACAAACCTCACTTCCTCGCCACCATCCCGCGTGGCCGACACGTCACCGAAACGGCGACGGTACGACTGCGCAGGCAGTTCGACTGCCCCGACCTGACGCCTGCGCACCGACTCGATCGCGCCACCGCCGGGGTGTTGCTCTTCACCAAGACCAAGCATGCCCGACGGCCGTATCAAGAACTCTTCTCCTCCCGCAATGTCACCAAGGAATACGAGGCGGTTGCGGGATTCGATGCAGCGCTGGAGTTTCCACGCGTCGTCCGGAGTCGAATCCTCAAAGAACACGGGGTCATGACGGCATACGAGGAGTCGGGAGAGCCGAACAGTGAGACCCTGATCGACCTGGTCGACACGTTCGGTACAGCCGCCCGCTATCGACTCTTCCCGAAGACGGGTAAGACCCATCAGTTGCGAATCCACCTGTCGTCGTTGGGAATTCCCATCGTGAACGACCCGTACTATCCGGTGTTCTCTTCTATCCCGGCCGATGACTTCACCCGGCCGTTGCAACTTCTGGCCCGGGCTCTGAATTTCACGGACCCGCTCACCGGCGAGCCCAGGCGCTTCGTCAGTGCCCGAACCCTCGAGCCCTGACGGCCGGCCATCGTTCGTTCGGACGATTGTGACAATTGGGACGCGAGGTTAGCGTGTCGAGCGAAACATGTCCGACGAAATCGAAGAGGAGAACAGCGTGAAGCGTCGTCTTGCTGTTGTGCTGGGAGCCGCAGTCATCGCCATCGCGTCGCCGGCAGTCGCGGTGGCCGATACCGGAAGTGCGAGCACCGGTAGCGCGAGCGGAGTCTTGGGTGGTTTCGAGATGCTGTCGCGGCTCTGGGAGGCCTGCGCGGTAACCATCTTCACCGGACAGTGCACCGGTGTCGTCGCCACAGACGTGACCTACTGGTAACGCGTGCCCTGAGCCAAACCCTCCGCCGAACCCCCCCTGAACCGACAAACGCGCGCGCATTCGCCAGACGCTCGCGGAACAGGTAACCGTTCCGCGAGCATCCAGCAAACGCGCGCGCGTTTGCGTGGAGCTCGAGCCCTACTTCGCCAACGACCGCGCCATTCCGCGTTCGATGGCGGCGACCAGCTGCGGGCGCAGTTCGGCGGCGGGGACGATGTGGTGCACCGATCCGACGTTCTGTGCACGCTGGATGTTGTGGATGGCCTCGAATTCGGCTGCCACTTCACCCAGTTTGGCGTTGCGGGCGTTCGCTCGCACGGTGGCCAACTCGACGCGCAGGGCCGAGCGGGTGGCGTCGTCCTCGGCGGTGTTCAGTCGTGTCTCGAGTTCCTTGACGGTCGGATCCGCTGCGGTGCGGGCGTTGACGTCGCGGGTGAACACCACTGCTGCGGCGGGGGCACCACCGAGCACGGAGGCGAAGGAGCCCTCCACTGCGAGGACCTCCATGTTGTCGTTGAGCGCTCCGGAGAACACCACGAACGCGCCGCCGTGGTAGCGCGAGACGACACAGAACACGACCGGTCCGTCGAAGTTGACGATGGCGCGGCCGATCTCGGCACCGTATTCGAGCTGGATGTTGCGCAGCGATTCCGGTGATCCGTCGAAGCCGGAGAGGTTGGCCAGCACCACGATCGGCCGGCTTCCGCTGGCGGCGTTGATGGCGCGAGCGGTCTTCTTCGACGAGTTCGGGAACAAGGTACCCGAGGTCCACTGATCGGGGCCGTCGGACGGGAACCAGCCCTTGCGGGGGATGGCTCGCGATTCGATACCGATGACCGACACCGGGATTCCGGCGAGGTGGGCGTCGAACACCACGGAGGTGTCGGCGTCGGCCATGTCGGCCCAACGCTCGAGTACCGAGTGGTCCTGGTCCACCACGGCGCGCATCACGGTGCGAATGTCGAACGGCTTCTTGCGGTCGGGGTTGGTGACCGAGGAGAAGATGTCGCCGACGGTGGTGAAGTCGCTCGACGGGTGCACGTGCGGGTAGGTGCGCACGTCGCGCTCGGTCGGGTCCGCGGTGGCTGCCCGGCGCGGGAAGCGTTCTCCCGGAGCGGCGTACGCGTGATCGTAGTGCGCGAACAGGATGTCGCATGCGGCCCGCAGGTTCGGTGCCCAGTACTGCGCCTGGCCGTTGGGGCCCATGACGCGGTCGTAACCGCCGATACCGAAGTTGTCCTCGGCCGAGACGCCGCCGGAGTAGTCCAGGGACTGCTTTCCGGTGAGCACCATCGCACTGTCGGGGGTCATCACCAGGATGCCCTTGGTGTGGGTGAGCATGGTGGCTTCGGCGTTCCAGTACGGCTGCGCGCCGACGTTGATGCCTGCGACCACGATGTTGATCTCACCGCCGGCCTGGGTGAAGGTGATGATGCGACGCAGTCCGCGCGAGACCCAGTCCATGTTCTCGGTGCCCGATTCCATGGAAATCGTTGCACCGGAGGACAATGCGAACCATTCGACGGGCGCGCCGAGTTGTTCGGCGAGGTCGATGGCCGCGACGATTCGCGAGCACTCGGCCTCGGCAACGGTGCCCAGGGCCTTGGTCGGGTCACCGAACAGCGCGACGCGGGTGATGCCCTCGGGGTACTTGGCGGTCGGGGTGGTCGCGACACCGACGATGACGCCTGCGGAGTTGCGACCGTAGGGGCGATCGACGGGAGCGAGCACGCCGTCGGCGTCGAAGTCGTACTCGGTGAACGTGCCGCCGTTGCTGCTGAGCAACGGAATCAGCTCGTACGGGTACACGGTGCCGCGGGCCTGCGACCGCTGAACCTTCTGGGTGTACTCGTCGAGGGGACGCATCGGGTCGGTCGGCGGCGGAGTTATCTTCGCGACGATTCCCGCGCCGGAACGGTACGACAGGCGCAAGGCGACCTCGCGTGGCGTCGCTCCCGGTGTTTCGGCCAGACGAGCGATGAGGGTGATCTCCTCGAGGCCCGCGCCGATCGTCAGCGGCGCGATGTGCCTGGCGATGGTGGCGATGCGGTCGGCGGGAACGTTGAGTACCGGCCAGACGTAGAGCACGACGCGGTTGGCGTCGAGGCGCTTCTTGCCGCGTCCGGCCTGAGCGCGGCGGATGCCGTCGAGGCAGGCCGCCACGGTCCGCTCGATCTCAGGTACCGCGACGATGTTGCCTGCATCGTCCAACTGTGTTGTGACGCCGCGGATCTCGGCCAGGGCGACCAGTCGCTCGTCGGAGGGGTTGGCCTTCGACGTCAGGTGGAACAGGTAAGTTCCTGCGCTGGCGGGCAGGCGAACTCCGTCGAAGTTCTTCAGTCGCCACAGGTCCAGTCGCTGACCGGTCAGCGGGTGCATGTCCCGGATGATCGTGTCTTCCACGAGCGGCTCGGACCCCTCGGCCGCCGTTCGGCGGTAGGTCATCTTTCGAGCTGTGGAACCGAAGGCGGTCACCGTCACGCGGCGCCAGTGGCCGGTGCCGGGGTGCGCGGCCAGCACGGCTTGGAGCTGAACCGAGAGCTCGTCACCGTCGGTCGGCGCGTCCGGCCACGACAGGTAGAGGTCAACGGCCAGGTTCTCCGGGGACGGTCCGGCGATATCGTCCACCGAGTCCAGAGTTGCTGCGAGCGAATCGAAATCGGTGGCCGTGGACACCAGGTGCAGCCGTTCGCCCGAGAGCTCGAAGTTGCCGGTGACGAAGTGCTTGCCGTCGCGGTCGAAGGCCTTGACGTCTTCGAGTGTGCGGATTTCGTAGTACTGGCGAGTGATCACTTCGAGCAGGGCACCGGGATCGGTGATCCGTTGTGCCAGAAGCTCGATCAGCGGTTCCGGGGTGGCGACGAGAGCTGCGATGCGGGCGGAGTAGTCGGCCGCGTCGGGGTTCTCGGCCAGGTACTGCAGGCTGCCACGGACGCCGTCGTAGATCTTCTCGCGTGCACTGCGGATCTGTGGCTCGTCGAACAGCCGGAAGCGCAGGTTGCGGGCGACGTCGCCGATGACGGGGTAGCGGGCCTGGGTGGCACCGATGAGGCGCTCGAGTACCTCGGCCATGGCCGGGGTGGCCTCGGGCTGCGTCGAGCAGTCGCTGAGCCAGTGGCCGAGCAGGGCCGCGATGACCGGAACCTGGTTCTCCATGCGCTGCAGGGCCAGGAAGACGCGGTAGACGGCCTCTTCGAGTTCGGGGGTGCGTCCCTCGTCGATGGCGGCGTCGTAGTGCGCGAGGGCGCGAGTGAGCTTGGCGCGGAACGAATCCGGAAGCCCCTGAACGTCCGCGTCCAGCGAGTGCAGGAACGAGTGGAAGTGCTCACGGGGGGAGTGGACGCGTTCGTCGGTGCTCTCCTCGTCCATCGTCGGCCGGTTACGGGAGAGCTCGCAGATATCGGCGAACGTGCCCAGCAGAGCCAGCTCGGCGGAGACCAGCCCTGCGTCGTTGCGCGGCACATCCGCACGCAGAGTCTCATAGGTGGACAACAGGTTTCGAGCGCGTGCTCCGCTGACGTCGAAGCCGGTGATGAGGGCGGCCAGTTCGTCGAGTCGGTCCAGAGCGCGACGCTGCGGCGAGCGCTGCTCGGCGTCGTCGACACCGCGGAACTGCACGCGCGGTGCCTGCTCGGAGACCTTCTGCTCACCGGCCTGATCCACGCGAAGCAGTGCCGCTCCGGCGTCGACCTGTCCGTTGACCGAGGCCAGTACCTCACGCACGGTGCCCGCGTAGGGAGACCGGACGGCGGTTTCCATTTTCATGGATTCGAGGACGACCAGGGTCTGTCCCGCTTCGACCTCGTCGCCGACGGCGACCGGGACGGCAACGACGACGGCGGGAGCCGGTGCGCGGACCAACCCGGCCTCGTCCTGAGAGATCTGGTGGCTGATGCCGTCGACCTCGACGAGGAAGTGTGCGGCTCCGGCGACGGTGACCACCTGGTAGCGGCGGTCGCCGATGACCAGACGGCTCTCGTACTTGCCGAGGCGTTCGACGTCGACCTGAAGCTCGCCGATGCCGTCACCGTCGATGCTGTAGCGGTGCGTCCCGGTCTGGCCTACCTCGAGCTTGTAGGCCTGCCCCTGGTAGTTCAATTCGACGGTGCGGCCGATGGCGTGGGTGGCGCGCGGGCGACCGCCACGTGCGGAGTTCAGGAACGCGGTGCGTTCGCGGCCTTCCTCGGCGTCGTAGGCGTCGATGGCGGCGGCGACGATGGCGATGTCGGCAACGGCCGTCGGGCCCACCTGGGAGCCGGCTTCGGTGCGGTCGAGCCAGCCGGTGTCGGCGGAGGCGGAGATGACTTCCTCGCGGTCGAGCAGGCTCAGCAGGAAGGACTTGGTGGTGGTGCCGCCGTCGATGACGACGGTGGTCTCACGCAGTGCATTGCGCAACCTCGCCAAGGCTTCGCTGCGGTCGCGGCCCCAGGCGATGACCTTGGCGACCATCGAGTCGTAGTCGGGCGGGATGACGTCGCCCTGGGCGATGCCGGTGTCGACGCGGATGCCGGTGCCGAGGGGGAACTTGAGCAGCTCGACCGTGCCGGGAGCCGGTGCGAAGCCGTTGTCGGCGTCCTCGGCGTTCAGGCGAGCCTCGACGGCGTGGCCGAATTCGGGCGGGCATTCGCCGGGCAGTGCCTGGCCGTCGGCGACGAGGATCTGCAGCTTCACCAGGTCGATGCCGGTGGTGTATTCGGTGATGGGGTGCTCGACCTGCAGGCGGGTGTTGACCTCGAGGAAGGTGAAGATCTTCTGCTCGGGCTGGTACAGGTATTCGACGGTGCCTGCGCCCTGGTAGCCGGCGGCCTTGACGAGCTCGGCCGAGGCGGTGCGCAGCTGGTCGGCCTGCTCCTTGGTGAGCAGCGGTGAGCTCGATTCCTCGATGACTTTCTGGTTGCGGCGCTGGATGGAGCAGTCGCGCACGCCCGGGGCCCAGACGTTGCCGTGGCTGTCGGCGATGACCTGAACCTCGACGTGCCGGGCGTCGGTGACGAGCCGTTCGAGGAAGACGACGGGGTCGCCGAACGAGCGCTCGGCCTCACCCTGGGTACGTTCGAGAGAGAGTTCGAGTTCGTCCTCGTGGAAGACCTTGCGGATACCGCGGCCACCGCCGCCCGAGCGGGCCTTGATGATCAGCGGGTAGCCGATCGCCGCTGCGTGACGCCTGGCGTCGGCGCGGGTCTCGACGGGGCCGCCGGACCACGGTGCGACGGGGACGCCGACCTTCTCGGCGAGGATCTTCGCCTCGACCTTGTCGCCGAGCAGACGCATCGCGTCGGCCGACGGGCCGATGAAGGTGATGTTCAGGCGGGCGACGAGGTCCGCGAACGTCGGGTCCTCGGCGACGAAGCCCCAGCCGACCCACACCGCGTCGGCACCGGACTCGACCAGCGCGGCCTCGAGGACGCCGTAGTCGAGGTACGCCGATCCTGTCGCGGGCTTGCGCAGCGTGACCGCTTCGTCGGCCTGGCGGACGAACATCGCGCGCTTCTCCGCCTCGGTGTGCAGCGCTACGGTGCGGATGCCGTAATCGTGTTCGGCGTTGAGCTCTCGGACGGCTCGGATCAGGCGTACTGCTGCCTCGCCTCGGTTGACTACTGCAATCCGCTTGAACAACGTATCTCTCTTCGCTCGGTGTGGGCGCACCGCGTCGGTGCACTCGATGGAACGTGGATTGGTGCCGGGCATGCCATTTTCTCGTTCGTCATGCGGCACTCCGATCGGCTCATTCTAACGGTAACGAGGCCTTGTGCACCGCCAACAGCGTTCGGCGTGAGTGTGATTGATCACCAACAAGTGAAACATATTCTGTGGCAACCACTTTGGTCACGAACTCGCTGTCGAGTTTTGTTCACCTCGCAAACGTACTCGCGAGTAGCGTTGGCGCGTGGCGTAATTCGCCATTCGATCACTCTCGTTGCTACCGGCGAGTACATTACCGGTGGGTACAACTCGAGCCGATCGGCTCGAGTTGGTTCGCACGTCGCCGAGTGCGGTCTCCCTCACCTGTCGCCCTCGCTCACCCGCGGCAGGCGCAGCGCGTTGACCCACAGCCTCGTGGCCGTTGCGAGCAGAGCCTCGGAGTCCTCGGGCGGACGGCCGTCGGCGGCGTCGACCACGAAGTGGTTGAAGGCCAGCCGACTGATCATCGAGGACAGTGCGCGGGAGGCCAGCAGAGGATCGAGTTCCGCGTCGGCCAGGCCGCGGCTCTGCAGACTCTCGATGCTTCGGGCGTTGCGCCTGACGAAGGCATCGGCGCGTTCGCGGCGGAGGCGGCGGAACTCGGGATCGATGTTCGATACCTGCTCGAGCAGCGCCATCAGCTTCGCGTTGCGCTGGTAGGCCTCGAAATAGGCGCGGTTGCTCGCAGCGATCACTGCCACCGGATCGTCGTGCGGATCCACTCGCTCGGTACCGGGATGCAACATGTCGTCCCGTGCCTGCTCGAGCACGGCGGCCAGGATCTCTTCCTTGCTGGTGAAGTAGGTGTAGAAGGTGCCGGCCGAGCACCGAGCGGCGCGGGTGATGTCGATGAGCCGGGAGTCCAGGTACCCACTGTCCTCGAAGACTCGGCGCGCAGCCGCCACGAGCGAGGATCGAGTTCGCAGCCCGCGCGGGGTGATCGGCAGCTCCCGATTCGGCAGCTCGCGGTCGGACTCCGGCGCGGCAGGCATTCAGTCTTTATACGTCATCTCTCGCGAGCTTCCGGTCGGATGAACCGGGTGAATCTCACTCCGCTGGAGAACTGGCGCGATTCGAGGTGCTCGAACCGCTGAGCGGCGAACGGATCGGCACCCGTCCCGGGCGAGAACAGGCCGATTCCCCGGCCGAGTACGACGGGATTGACCTTGAGGAACAGCTCGTCGATCTCGGGCAGCAGTTGACCGGCGAGGTTTCCCCCGCCGCAGATCCAGACGTCGAACTCCGACTCCTCGGCTTTGAGGCTCCTGACGAGTCCGATCGGATCGTCGTTCACCACGGTGAGGGTCGGGTCGTCCGACCGGGCGAGGGTGCGAGAGAGAACGTACTGGCGCAGGTGGGGATAGGGGCTGGCGATCCCGGCGTCCAGCGCCGGTTGCAGCGTCTCGCGGCCCATGACCAGGGTGTCGAACCGAGTGGGCGGACCGTCCAGGCCGAACAGGGCCCGCACGTGCACGGGTAACGTCTCGGGCAGCTCGGCCACGATGGCATCGAGGTGATCGCCTTCGGCCACGAAACTGTCGTAGCCGCCGTCCGGTGCGGCGATGAACCCATCGAGGGTGACCGCGATGTAGTAGACCAGCTTGCGCATTCGGCTCCTGTCGTGGTCGACGGGGTGAGAACCCGTGGTCAGGGCGGGCGGGTCGGTTCGCTGTGGGGGATCCCGCGACCGAAGTGGGTCTTTGTGACCCAGCACTAGAACATATTTTGTGTTCTCGGGACGCGATGAACAACTTGTTTTCAACGGCTAGTCTGGCCCGGGTGTGCAAACACCGTCCCTGAAACGGACGACCATTCGAGTATTTGTGGGGAAACTGTGACGGCTGCAGCTGCTACCGGTCGTGAACACGACGACGAGCTCAAGAGCAGGGTGCAACGCCTGCTGCGCTTCCTTCGCGAAATCGTCGAGGCGCGCTCGAACCCGGTGCTGCGTTTCGACGACCACATGCAGATCGAGTGGGTTCACGCCGGGGACGTTCCCATGCAGCTCGACCCCCGAGCCAAGCAGGGTGGTGTGGTGCTCCGTGCACCTCGCATCGCGGTCGACGAGCCGCCCGAGCCGCCTGCGCTGCTGTCGGGCTGGCTCGATCCTCAGGTCGTCGCAGACAGCCGCTACCGCGAGCTCGAGCTGGCCGACGCATCCTCGGTGACGTCACGCCGTCGAGAGGAAGCGCAGGAGTCCGACGCCGACTTCGACATCCGCAAGGCCTACGAGATCAAGCAGGCCTTCGAGGAGTACTCCGAAGCGTGGAAGGAATGGGCGCAGGAGGATCGGGATCGGCGACCGCAGGCCGCTCTGTACCAGGCACTGCAGCTGATGATGCAGGAGCTAGCGTCGCGACCGGAGTCGATCGAGCTCGTGGTGGCATCCGGCCTGTTGACGTCGAGCAACACCGATCCGCAGCGCAGCGTGCGCACTCACCTGATCACACAATCGGCCAGCATAGAACGGGACGTACGCACCGGTGACCTGCTGGTTCGCCTCGCCGCGAGTACCACCCCGCGGCTCGAGGACGGCCAGCTGCTGACCGGTTCGGACGATTTCGACACCTCCGGCTCCGTCGCGCTGGCGCGAGAACTGCGCGACACCGTCAGCTCGCCCATCGGGGACGGTGTCGCACAGTTCTTGCGGAACTGGGCGACGCGGGTGCCACGCCACGAAATCGAGGTGCTCGATCGTCTCGGGCCGCCCGGGGCTCTCGCCTACATCGACGACGACCGCACGCTGACCGTCTCACCTGCCCTCGTTCTCCGCGTTCGAGACTCGTTCGCGCTGGTCGAGTACTACGAGCAGATGATCGCGGACCTCGAGTTCGCCGACTCGCCGGTACCGCTGGGGCTCGCGCAACTGGTCGATGCCATCGAGCCGGCAGATCGGATGGCGTGGCTCGAACGCACGGGGGCGGGGGAGTCGGCGACACTGGCGGAGGACCCGCTGTTTCCGCTGCCGGCCAACGCCGAGCAGTCGCAGATCATCGAACGGCTGGGGCGCGACAGCGGCGTCGTGGTCGAGGGGCCGCCAGGAACGGGCAAGACCCACACGATCGCCAACCTCATGTCCGGGCTGTTGGCGCGCGGACAGCGGGTTCTGGTCACTAGTGAAAAGTCACAAGCTTTGCGTGTGCTGCGGGACAAGCTCCCGCCGGAGCTGCAGGAGCTCTGTGTGTCCATCACCGACCTCTCCCGCGGTGGTTCGGACGAGCTCAATCGCAGCGTCGCGAAGATCGCCGAGCGCAAGACCTCGTTCGACGAAGCCAGCGAGGTGCAGAAGATCGAGGCGCTGACGACGCAGCGCGCAGCGGCCCTGGCCCGCCGGGCCGAGCTGCTCGATCGGGTCAGCGCGCTCCGTGAATCCGAAACCGTTGTGCACGAGTATGTTTCCGATGGTTACGACGGCACCGTGTCGTCCATCGTGCGCAAGGTCAAAGCGGCCGAAGGTGCCCACGAGTGGCTACCCGGCCCGCTGCTGGCCGATCGGCCACCCCTCGACGGTGCCCAGGTCGATCAGCTTCGCAAACTCATTGCCGGCTCCGACGGCTCTCGCGAACTTCGCTCGCGACAGGTACTGCCGCGTCCGGAGACGATGCTGCCGAATTCGGCCGAACTCGCCTCGCTCTGCCAGCGTGCAGGTGCGCAGATCGACACTCTCTCGCCCCAGGCCGCGGATCTCGTGGCGTTGCTCGACGGCGTCGAACCCGCCGTGTCCGCGGAGATCAGGCAACTGTGCGAGGAGCTCGCCGCCCGAGTGCGAGCGGTCGTCGAACTCGACGGCTCCTACCCACGGTTGACCGATTCCGTTCTGTCCGGCGAGGCCGCTCACCTGTGGTCTCGGGTCAGCGGAATCGACGCGATGGTCGAGACGGCAGCTGCGTCCGATCGCTACGTCGGTGCCCACGATGTGCAGTGCTCGTCGAGCTCGCCTGCGGCACTGTCGGCGATGGATGCGTTCGCCAGCGCGCTGGAGTCCGGTATCGAGTGGAAGCCCCGGTTCCGTCGCAGCGAGGAGCAGAAGGCCGTCGAGGCTCTCGACATCGTCGCCACCGTCGACGGCCAACCCGCGACGACGGCCATGGCCGCGCGACTGGTTGCCGAACACATTCGTGCACTCGAGACCGTGCAGACCGCAGCGGTGCTGCTGGCCGACCTCGCGATCATCGTTCCGCTCGACGGCACACGTTCGATTCGCGTCAACAACGTGGCGCGGATCGCCGACCGGCTCGGCATGGTGTCTGCCGTCGTCGCTGCCCGTGACGCCCTGGTGCAACGGCTGTACACCATTTCGCCTGCGGCACCGTGGATTCGGAGCCTGGCCGAAGCTCAGGAAATCGCCGGGGCCGCCGACGCGATCGCCACGCGCATCGATATCGATGCCGCGCGCGCCGAGCTCGACGCCCTGCAGTTCGCGGTCGCGACGCGCATCGATGCCGGGCCCTCGCCCGAGGGGTCGAATCTGGTGAGCGCGTTGAGCACTGCGGACCCGTTGGAATTGGCTGCCGCCGTTGCGGCCTATTCGCAGGCGTGTTCCGAGCAGGAAGATCAGCTTCTGCTCGAATCGATGTCGGCGTCGTTGTCCGAGGTCGCACCCGCATTGTTCGACTTGGTCGAGGACACCGCGGGCGATGTCGAATGGGACGAGCTGAGCTGGCAGATGTCGAAGGCCTGGGCGTGGCGTCGGGCACGCGAGTGGGTCGGTGAGCAGCACCACGGTGGCCTCGAGCAGCAGCTGGAAGCGGAGCTCGCGGCCGCCGATACGGACATCGCCTATCTCACAACACGTCTCGCAGCTGCCAGTGCCTGGCGTAACAGCCTCCAGCGAATGACCGCCGTCGAGGTGCGTGCGCTGCAGACCTATCGAGAGCACATCTCCAGCATCGGCTCCGGAGCCGGTAAGTACGCCGAAACCTACCGCAGTGCAGCACGATCGGCGATGCGCGAGGCGCAGAGTGCGGTCCCCGCCTGGGTCATGCCGCTGTCCCAGGTGCTGGCCTCGATTCCGCCGGTGCCGGGCAGTTTCGACGTCGTCATCGTCGACGAGGCGTCTCAGGCCGACATCACCAGTCTCTTCCTGCTGTACCTCGCACCCCGTGTGATCGTGGTGGGCGACGACCGGCAGTGCGCGCCGGCGGACGTCCCGCAGGCCGGCACGCTCGAGGACGTGTTCGATCGCTTGGACGTCTATCTGCCCGATCTACCCGAACACGTGCGCGCGACGCTGACTCCGAGGTCGAGCCTGTTCTCCATGCTCCGTACCAGGTTCGGTCAGGTGGTGCGGTTGCGTGAGCACTTCCGCTCCATGCCCGAGATCATCAACTGGTCGAGTCAGCAGTTCTACGGAGACTCCCCGCTCGTTCCCGTGCGCCAGTTCGGTGCCGATCGGCTACCGCCGTTGCGGCACACGTACGTTCGCGGAGCTACGGTGACGGGAAAGAATGCCTCACTGGTCAACCGTACCGAGGCCATCGCGATCGCCGACCAGATCGCCGAGTGCCTCGAGGACTCCGCTTACGACAACTTGACCTTCGGAGTGGTTGTGCTGCAAGGCCAGTCGCAGGTCGACGAGATCCGCAACGAGTTGATCAAGCGGATCGGTATCGAACAGTGGGAGCAGCGTCGGCTTCGTGTCGGTACGCCGCCGGACTTTCAGGGCGACGAACGCAACGTCGTGTTCCTGTCGATGGTGGTGGCACCCGATCAGAATTTCGCCACCCTCACCGCCAATCAGTACAAGCGGCGGTTCAACGTGGCGGCGTCGCGGGCACAAGATCAGCTGTGGCTCTTCCATTCGGTGACCGTCGACCGTCTCAAGCGAGCGGACCTGCGCAACTCGTTGCTGAGTTACGTCACCTCCGTCTCGCCCGCTCCTGCCGATCCCATGCCGGTCGATGTTTCGCGCGAGGTCCGGAAGGCACCGTTCGAGACGCTGCTCGAGCAGCAGTTGTGGAACGACCTCGTCGAGCGAGGTTTTCACGTCAATCCTGGTGTCGAGGTCAACAACAGACGCCTGGCCCTGGTCGTGACCGGCGACTCCTCGCGTCTCGCCGTCGAATGCGACGGTGACACGTTCCTGTCCACCCCCGCGCAGCGGTTGGCAGATCTGCAGCGTGAACAGGAACTCAAGCGATGCGGTTGGACGTTCTGGCGGGTGCGTGAATCCGAGTACTACCTGGACCGCGACGCGGCGTTGGAAAGCCTCTGGACCACGCTGGCCCGATTGGGAATCAAGCCCAACAGCGTTGTGGTGGAAGGTCTGGAGAGCTCGGACGGAGCTTGGACTCCGGTCCCACTCGAGTCCTCGCAGTTCGACGATTCCGGTGTGTTCGAGACGTCCACATACGCCGACTCACCCGCACGCCACGAGTCGGTGCTGTCCTTGTGGACCATGCCCCGGATCGACATCCCCGCCGAGGACCCGGCCGCATCGGATGCGCGGCGAGCCGACCGCGAAGGATCCGCACCGACGACCACCAACGGTTCGGGAGCCGCCAACGAGGCGGGAGTCGAGAACGGCTCGGGCCCCACTAACGGGTCGGGATCGACCAACGGCTCGGGTATGACCAACGGCTCGGGTATGACCAACGGCTCGGGTATGACCAACGGGCCGGGAACGACGAACGGCTCCGGTATGACCAACGGGTCGGGAACGACGAATGGGTCGGGAATGACGAACGGCGCGTCCGCCGCCAACGGTGGCGGTCGTTCCAACGGCTCCACTCGCTCGGCTCGGCCGATCGAGTCCTCGGCACCGAGTCGTTCGGCCATGACCAACGGATCCACACCCGCAAAGGATGCGGAGATCGATGCGTCCGCGCGGGTGGGCGATGCCGAGGTGAGCAGCGGCTCGACCACCGAGCTCGACGAAACCGCGAACAGCACGACAGCGGCAACGGACCGGATCGTGGAAGCCGACGGTGCGGTCGCACAGGACGAGGCGGTCGCAGAGGACGAGGCCGGGGCGAGGGGCGAGGCTCCCGATCTCGACGGATCCGATCCTGCCGAGGCAGCGGGTGATTCAGCGGGAGCACCGGATGCCGACGGCGAGCCGAGCGGGGGCCTCGAGGCACCCGAGGACGAGGGCATCGCAGAACACGAGTTGCCGCTCAACGGACTTCGCGGATACACCACCCGTCGTCGGCCGTAGTTCGGCGTTTCCTGCCGACAGGCTCAGCGCCCGCACCGAAGCCGTGAGGGCGACGTAGTCTTGGTCCTCGGGCTGCGCGTACGTACGAGTGAAAAGGGTTCGACGCCGATGACAGATCGACAGATGCAGCAACCGGAGCAGTCGGTCTCACCGGATCGGTCGCCGCGCACTCGGCGGATCGTTGTGCCTACTGTCGTCTTCGTCGTCTGCGCTGCGCTTGTCACGCTGCCGACCTGGACCGTCGTATTCGCCGGCGCGCAGTGGCCGCTGGCCGCGCAGTTGGCCGGATCTGCGGTTGCACTCGCGGTATTCGTGGCGTTGCCTGCAGCGATGTACATGGGCCACCGGCCGAGCGCAGAAGGGTCCTCCAAGGATGCGTGGGCGCGTATCGGAGACGTGTTGTTGGGCTCGGTCTGGATCGCGTTCGTGTGGGCGGCACTCTCGCTGCTGCTGCGGCTCGCGCTGTGGACGGGTGGGGTCGACGACCCACTTCGCTCGCGGATCGTGTCGGTGACAACCGTGGTGGTCGTGGTCGCCCTCGCGCTGTGGGGTCATTACGAGGCGATGCGAACTCCCCGCGTGCGACACACGACCGTCAGGATCGATCGGCTCGGGGCGCGATTCGACGGTCTGCGAGTGGTTCTCGTGACCGACACCCATTTCGGCCCGCTCGATCGCACGACGTGGTCGCATCGATTGACCGACGCCGTCAATGCGCTCGAGCCGGACGTATTGGCCCACGTCGGCGATATCGCCGACGGCTCGGTCGATCGGCGTCGAACGCAGGCCGCGCCGTTGGAGTCGATGCTCGCTAGTGCGGCGCGCGTCTACGTCACCGGCAATCACGAGTACTTCGGTGAGGCGCAGGAGTGGCTCGATCACATGGAGGACCTCGGATGGAACTCGTTGCACAATCGCCATGTGGTGCTCCATCGCGGTGAAGACGCGCTGATCATCGCGGGCGTCGACGACGCCACCGCTGCAGGGTCGGGTGCGCCCGGCCACGGCGCCGATCTTGCTCGCGCACTTGCCGGAACCGATCCTTCGATGCCCGTGCTGTTGCTGGCTCACCAGCCGAAGCAGATCGGTGACGCTGTCGACGCCGGCGTCGACCTGCAGGTCTCCGGTCATACACACGGCGGTCAGATCTGGCCGTTCTCGGCGCTGGTTCGGCTCGACCAGCCGGTGGTGCACGGTCTGAGCAGACACGGCGCGCGAACTCAGCTCTACACCAGCCGCGGATCGGGATTCTGGGGTCCGCCTTTCCGGGTGTTCGCGCCCAGTGAGATCTCCGTTCTGACATTGGTCGCCGGCTGAGCGATCGACACCTGGCAGGATCGGTGGGGTGAAGAGAACCGAAGAGGTCGTCGTTGTCGCCACCGATCTCGACGGCACCCTGTTGCGTTCGGACCGGACCGTGTCCGCGCGAACGGCCGCTGCGATGGCTGCCGCAGACGCAGCCGGAATCAGGGTGGTGTGGGCCACGGCTCGGGCACGCCACTCCATCGACGAACTCGCGGCGTCCTGCGGATTTCGCGGGACCGCGATCGGTGCCAACGGTGCTGTCGTCCTCGACCTGGCCGACGGTTTCCCGGCCATCGTCGGCACCAGATCGGTACCGCCCGAGACGGTGGCCTCTGCCAAGTCGGTCGTGCGCTCGCTCGTTCCCGGCGTGGCCTTTGCGACCGTGGGTGCCACACGATTCGTGGCCGAGGCTCGGTACGCCGAGCTGTGCGTGTTCGCCGATCACCACCGGCAGCCGCACGAGATGGAGTTGTCGGAGCACGGTTTGTCGGCCGACGTCGAGCCGACGGTCAAAATCGTTGCTCGGCACAGTGATACGACGAGCGAGGAGTTGTACGAGCTCGTCGCCGCTGTGGGAGTGGACGGGGTCGAGTTGACTCATTCCGGTGCTCCGTACATCGAGATGTCCGCAGCGGGAGTCTCGAAGGCCAGTGCGCTGCAGGAATTGTGCGAGCGGTGGGGGATATCTTCGGGTTCGGTTGCGGCGGTGGGGGATGCGCGCAACGATCTGCCGATGCTGACCTGGGCGGGCACGGCGTTGTGCCCGTCGAATGCTGCTGAGCCCGTACGATCCGTTGTCGATCGAGTCCTCGAATCCAACGACGACGACGCGGTTGCGCGCTATCTCGAGGAACTCACCGCACGCAGGGCGAAACTGTGACGCGCGGTCTGCACCCTGCGTTGCCGTATGAGAAGCCGGCCCCCACCGTCGGCGGACGCACACCGGTGAGCTCTCCGGGTTCGGGTGACGTAGCGGTTGCGGCGCAACCGAATTCGGCTTCGTTCACCGACGGAACAGTCGGCTCGACGTGGCCGGTGGACGGTTGGAGTCGCGCAGCGCTCAGCTCCCCGCCGGTCACTGCCTCTAGGATCTACGGACGAGCGGACCGGCGCGGGTAGCCTCTGGCGTGTCGGTGAATAGTCCACCACGAAAGGCCCTGCTGTGAACGACGCCCTGTCGACGGAATCCTCCGAGCCCACCACGATCGCCGAGTACCTGAACGCACATGCGTTGCGCGTCTCGCCGCTCGACGGTGCCGCGGCGGCCGAGATCGGCATCACCGTGCCGATTCCTGCGGGATGGCAGACGCTCGATCCCGCACAACTTCCCGGGGCGACTCAGGTGATCGTGGAACCGAACCTGGTGGAGAACGGATTCGCGCCCAACGCGGTGCTTCTGGTCGGTGCGTTGTCGCGCACGATCGACCCGGAAGCGTTGATGGCATTGGGTTTCGGCGACGGACGTGCAATGCCCGGCTGGGTGGAGCGCGAGGCGAGCGCGGCGTCGTGGCTCGGCTGGCCGTCGCGATTCATTCGGGGTACGTACGTCGCGCAGCAACTCGAAGCGGCCGTGACGACGCGATACGTGGTGGTGGGCGTCGAAACTCAGTACTTGGTGCAGTTGACGGTGACGACGTTGGCATCGCAGCTCGATGCGTTGGCGTTCGACGTCTCCGCGATCAACGATGGTTTGACCACTGGTACGTAGAAGAACGCGAGCCCCTGTGTCCGACGCGCGGGTCCGACTAGGGTCGATTCCATGTCGATGAGAACCGGTCGCGTCCGGCATCTGTCGGTGGTGCCGAACTTGTCCGACGCCGACGAACCGGCCGATGGCGAGGCGACAGAGGCCACGCGGCGGGGCCTGGTGAACTTGGTGCTTCGGGTGACCGTGGATCACACCCGTCCGCAGATCTGGCGCCGGGTGCGGGTGCGCTCGGACCTGCTGTTGTCCGAGCTGCACTCGGTGCTGCAGAGGGCTCTCGGTTGGGAGGACCGGCATCTGCATGCGTTCAGCGTCAGGACCGCCGGTGCCACGCGTCGCTTCGAGATGGAGGAGTCGCTCGACGACGAACCGGACGACGAGTCGTCGAGCGAGGAGCGAGTGCGGATCGACGACGTGCTCACTGCACCGGGTTCCACCATGACGTACGAGTACGACTTGGGTGACGGATGGACGCACACGATAGTTCTGGAGCAGATCGATTCCGATATCGACGACCTCCGATCCGTCTGCCTCGACGGGGCGCGTGCATGCCCACCCGAGGAATCAGGCGGGCCAGCGCGCTATGCACAGGCTTTGGAGATCGCCGCCGACCCGTCCGATCCCGAACACGCAGGCGTGCTGGCGCGGTGGGGCGCGGCCTTCGACCCGGCTCTGTTCGACGCCGATGCAGTCAACACTGTGCTGCACTCGTTCGACGTGGGGCGTTCGGTCCTTGCCGAAGCGGTGGCCGCGGCTCCGGCCATCGGAAAACTGTTCGATCGAGTGCGTCCTACGGAGGTGCCGTCACTGATGGCGTTGCTTCCGCGGTGCGAACTCACCATCGAGAGCTCGATCGATCTACCCGTCGCCGAAATTGCGATGGCCAAGTTGACGTGGTTTCTGGGCAGAATCGGCGACGCCGGAGCCGACCTGACCGGTGCCGGCTACCTCAAGCCTGCACTCGTCGTGGCGATTCGCGAGGAGCTCGACTGGGGCTTGGGCTGGGTCGGGCCGAGCAATCGCGAGATCGATCATCATCAGGTGACCGATCTGCGCGAGGCGGCGCGACACCTCGGGTTGACCCGCACATCGAAGGGCAGGTTGCTGCGCACCAAGCTCGGTGCAGCGTTGGCTCACGACCCGGTAGGGATGTGGCGACATGCGGCGTCTCGACTTCCGCTGGGCAAGGAGACGTACGAGACCGACGCAGCGACTCTGTTCCTGATCTCCCTCGCCGCATCGGCATCTGCGACGCATCGAAACAAGATGCTGATCGAGACTGTCGCCGAATTAGGTTGGGCAAGTGAGGATTCCGGTGTCTTCGATGCCCAGTTCGCGGCGCAGGCCACGGTGAGCTTTCTCGATCTCATCGGTGCCCACGGTCCGCAGTTCTACTTCCGTCAAGGGGTGTCGGACTCACCGAGCTGGTCGCGCAGGTTCGCACGTGATGCACTGCTGAGCTGAGTCGACGAGAAGTGGTCCCGGTAATGCCGAAATGGGGCTTGAGTCGCGCGAGACTGCCGCTGAGCAGGCGATTTGCGTTGGTGTGGTTGGTGGCGTAACTTTTATCGAGTCAGAGCGACGGACACCGACCCGGTCTTCACGGACTGGGTGAACGAGGTTGGACGTGTGGCTCGGCAGGTTGTGTCCCCCAAGAGTCGGGCCTTGTGTCCGAGACCAAGCTGGGATACGCTGGAACAGTTGCCCTCGAGGCCGACGGACTGTGTGTTCGTGGGGTGAGAGTGTGTGCGTGTTCTTTGAGAACTCAACAGTGTGTCGATGAATGTCAGTGCCGAATTTATTTTGGTGAAAGCATTCGATGTATCAGCCATCCGCTTGTGGTGGTTGTTGTCGGGTGTTGTTTGAAATGCTAGTTGAGTTTTTTTGCTAGTGATTTGACTCTTTATGTTTATGACTGATTTGCAGTTTCGGCTGTTGATCGAGAGTCTTTTACGGAGAGTTTGATCCTGGCTCAGGACGAACGCTGGCGGCGTGCTTAACACATGCAAGTCGAGCGGTAAGGCCTTTCGGGGTACACGAGCGG